>NZ_JBKIYI010000002.1:0-281684 GCF_047084945.1 Halobacteriovorax sp. YZS-3-1
GGAAGATGCACCTTCTATATAAAAAGCCAGATCAATGATCTGGCTTTTTTTGTTTTAGGGGTTAAAAATCTTTTAAATCCTATCTATAAGCCTTTTCTTTTGCCTTTAGCAACATTTCATATACAATATTAATATGAAGAAAAATATCCTTAAAACTCAACTACTTATACTATTTGTTCTCACGTTATTTTCATTTACATCTTTCTATTTCGGAAATGATCTACCTGATAATTACTTTACAATTACTTCAGAAAACTCAGGCAATATATTAAGTTATTATTTTTTTTCATTGGTAAAGTTAGCTTCTTATTTTAGTGGGCCATGGATTTTAATACCTTTCTTCATTTTTTCTATTTGTCATACTTTCATTTATGATAAGCGAGAGTATTTAGTCGATGTATTGAACTTTTTTCCATTAGTATTTGTTTCTGGAAGTCTTTCATTCTTATTTTTCCAAGACAGTTTAGGATTTGGCCTTCAATACGCATTTAAAAATGGATTCACAACACTTTGGTTATCTATCTATACAGCAGCAGCTTTTGTTGCCTTTCTATTTGGGACTTTCAGAACTGGATTTAAGGATTCTATTGTAAAAACATTCTATTTTGCTAAATCTGTACCGGCCAAAACAGTGAAAGCTAAGCAGGTCCTTCTTGCTCCCTTAGCTAAAAAAGAATCGATTGCTCAGATTGAGCACGATAATAGTCTAAAAAGGAGAATGGATAATATTCTTAAAGATGACTCTAAAAAAGATAAAAAAGAAAAAAGTGGCTTATTTGATTCTTTGAATAAAATTAAAACTCCATCTATTTTAAAATCTAAAAAAGACGATGATGTATCAGATGATTCAAAAGATGAGGATATTGAAGATGCTATTATCAAGCCTACTTTAACTGCAAATACTAATATGCAGGATAAAGTAGATGAAAGTCAAAAGGCTGAGCAAGTCGATCTTCAGCAGCAACAGGCTTCTAGTGAAGAGAAATCACCGCAAAGAGAGCCTCAGGTTAAGAAGATCCATGTTACTGCACCTTTAAATAGAATCGCTGATAGTGAAAATGATAATCAATATTTTGATATTGTTGATACGGCAAAAGAAAGTACTGTTGATAAGGTTTCAAATGAGCCAGATAAAGCTTACTTTGAACAAATTATTACACTTCTAGAATCAAAGCTTACAGAATTCAAAATTGAAGGTGAAATTGTAAACGTATTAAAAGGTCCTGTTGTTGATACTTTTGAGTACCGACCAGGTGCAGGTGTTAAGGTTTCAAAAATTACGGGATTAGCAGATGATTTATCTCTGGCCCTTTATGGTGCCCCAATTAGGGTTGTTCCAGCGATGTCTGGTAAGGATACCGTTGGTATTGAAGTCCCTAGAAATCCTCGTGATATCATATATTTAGATGAGGTTTTAAGTTCTCAAGAGTTTCAAGACTCTAAATACTCTCTTCCAATTGCAATGGGGAAGAATGCATTCGGAGACTCATTTGTTATCGACTTAGCGACTTGTCCACACATGTTAGTTGCTGGTGCAACAGGGGCCGGTAAGTCAGTATTTATTAACTCTCTACTTGTTTCTCTTCTTGTGAAGAAGTCACCTGAGAAAATGAAGTTAATTCTTATTGACCCTAAACAACTAGAAATGGCACTTTATAAGAAACTACCTCACTTATTGATGCCTGTTGTGACAGATGCCAAAACAGCATCAATTTCATTATTGTGGGCCTGCCAAGAGATGGATCGACGTTATTCAATTCTTGCAGATTTTGGTGTTAGAAATATTTCTGGATTCAACGAAAAGCTTAAGCGTGCGACACCGGAGATGCTGGCAAAAATTCATCATCACTATGAGGATACGACAGCTGAAAATTACGAACTTCCTTATATTGTTATTATTGTTGATGAGTTTGCAGACCTCGTACTTACAAAAGCTGGGAAAGAAATTGAAAATAATATTGCACGTATTGCTGCAAAAGCTCGTGCTGCCGGTATCCACTTAGTATTAGCAACTCAGAGACCATCAGTTGATGTTATTACTGGTGTTATCAAGTCTAATTTCCCAACTCGTGTTGCCTTTAGGGTTTCATCTCGTACGGACTCAAGTACTATTCTTGATAAAATAGGAGCAGAAAGACTTCTTGGTAAAGGGGATATGCTATATAAACACGGAATTAATACACAACGTGTTCACTCTTCATATGTTGATGAAAATGAAATTGAAGCACTAACTAATAAGTTAGAAGCACTTGAGCCAGGCTTTGATGAAAAAGCAATGGAATTTCTTGAGAATGGTGGAGAGGTTGAAACAGATGATTATACATATGGTTCTCATATCTCGACTCCATCTTCATCGAACTCTGGAGATGCACTTTATGATGATGCGGTAAAAATTGTCATGGAGTCACGCTCAGCGTCAGCCTCAATGTTACAAAGAAGATTGAGAATTGGTTATAACCGAGCAGCAAATCTTATTGAGGAACTCGAAAAGCGTGGTGTAGTTGGTCCTGCTCAAGGGGCTAAGCCGCGTCGCGTCCTCGTCGATGGTAATTCGGCATCATTATAATCTCGAAAGGCCTTGTGCGAGTCTAGTTCAAGGCCTATACATCCTTAAAAATATTACAAAAAAATATTGAATCCCTGAAGTCATCGTGTTAAAAATGCACCATCGCAATATCGCGAAATAAACAGCTGCTCGAAGGGTTGGTCCGTTCGGTTCGAGTTAGTGTAATTAACCAACTTAGGAGTAATAATGTCAGAATTAAACATCAATGATCTATTAAAAGCTGGTGCTCACTTCGGTCACCAAACACACAAGTGGAACCCAAAAATGAAGCCATATGTATTTGGTGAAAGAAACGGTATCTACATCTTAGATCTTGCTAAAACAATTCCAATGGCAAAGAAAGCTCACGATTTCCTAAAGAAGACTGCTTCTGAAGGTAAGCCAATTCTTTTCGTAGCTACAAAAAGACAAGCATCTGAAACAGTAAAGAATGCTGCTGCTTCTTGTGGAGCTTACTACGTAACTAACAGATGGCTAGGTGGGATGCTTACAAACTACAAAACAATTAATCTTTCAATCGATAAACTAAGAAAAGTTGAAAAGATGAAAGAAACAGGTGACTTCGAGCTTCTAACTAAGAAAGAAAGAATCAAAGTTGGAAAAGAAGTTGAAAAGCTTGAGAAAAACCTTGGTGGTATCAAGGATATGAGAAAGCTTCCAGGTGCAGTTGTTATCGTTGATCCAAATAACGAAAGAATTGCAGTAAAAGAAGCTAACAAGCTAGGTATTCCTGTTGTTGCAATCGTTGATACTAACTGTAACCCAGAAGGTGTTGACTACATTGTTCCAGGTAACGATGATGCAATCAAATCAATTACTCTATTCTCTGAGTACTTCGCTGGTGCGATCTCTGCAAGTGGTGGAAAGACTAAAGCTGCTGCAGGAACTAAAGCTGCCGATAAAGCTCTAGAAGAAGAAATTCTTTCTAAGTACGAGAACGATATTGATTTAGCTGGTGAAGAAGAATAATTAAATCATAATTAGCGAGGTATAAGATGGCTATTACGGCAAGCGCTGTTAAAGAATTAAGAGAAAAAACTGGTGCAGGTATGATGGACTGTAAGAAAGCTCTTACAGAAACAAACGGAGACCTAGAAGCGGCAGTTGATTTCCTAAGAACTAAAGGTCTAGCAAAAGCTGCTAAAAAAGCAAGCCGTGTTGCTGCTGAAGGTACTGTAGTATCTGTAGTTGATGGTAACAAAGGTGTAATCCTTGAAGTTAACTGTGAAACAGACTTCGTTGCAAAAGGTGACGACTTCCAAGGTTTCGCAAAATCAGTTGCTGAATGGACTCTTGCTAACAAGCCTGGTTCTGTTGATGAACTTAAAGAAGCTAAAAATGCTGAAACAACTGAACTTACTATGAAATGTGGTGAGAAGATTGATCTAAGAAGATTCTCTGCAGTTGAAACTACAGGTGTTCTTGGTTCATATAACCACGGTGGAAAAATTGGTGTTCTAGTTGATCTAGATACTGATAAGGCCGATGCTCCAGAAGTTGCGGAACTTGCAAAAGATATCGCAATGCACGTTGCAGCTGCTGCTCCAACTTTCTTAACTTCTGATGACATTGATGAGTCATACAAGAAGAGAGAAGAAGAAGTTTACCGTGCACAACTTAAAGAAGAAGGGAAGCCTGAGAACATGATCGATCAGATCGTTAAAGGTAAACTAGGAAAACTTGCTAAAGAAGTTTGTCTTGTTGAGCAAGTATTCATCAAGAACCCAGACTTCACTATCAAGAAACTTGTTGCTGATGTAGCAGGTAAAGTTGGTGGTAACATTACTGTAAAAGCTTTCCATAAAATCAACCTTGGTGAAGGGATTGAGAAGAAAGAAGATAACTTAGCAGACGAAGTTGCTAAGATGACTCAACAGTAAAAATAATTACTAAATATAAGAAAAGGGCTTTTATAAGCCCTTTTTTTTTGCAAGGTTTTGGGGACTTATGAAATATAAAAGAATTCTATTAAAGCTATCAGGTGAAGCTTTAGCAGGGGAAGCTGGTTACGGTGTTACACACGATGTTCTAAATCAAATCTCAGAGGAAGTTAAAGATCTTGTAGAGATGGGTGTTGAAGTAGCTATCGTTGTTGGTGGAGGAAATATTCACCGCGGTGTAGCTGGAGCAACTAGAGGAATGGATCGTACTTCATCTGACCATATGGGAATGCTGGCCACTGTTATAAATGCACTTGCAATGCAAGACTCGTTAGAGCAAAAAGGTGTGTTTACAAGAGTTATGTCAGCTATTGATATGCAAGAGATTTGTGAGCCATATATCAGACGTCGCGCTGAAAGGCATTTAGAAAAGAAACGCGTTGTTATCTTTGCAGCTGGAACAGGTAATCCATATTTTACAACTGATACAGCGGCAGCGTTAAGAGCTAATGAAATTGACGCACAGGTAATCTTTAAAGCAACAAAAGTTGACGGAATTTATGATAAAGATCCTATGAAATATGATGACGCAGTTAAGTTCGATCAATTAAAATATATCGATGTATTAAATAAGGGAATCAAAGTTATGGATTCTGCCGCTATCTCACTTTGTATGGATAATGAGATGGAAATTGTGGTATTTAATATGTTTGAAAATGGAAATATTGCAAAGGCCGTAAGAGGTGAAGCAATAGGAACAAAAGTTATTAAATAAGAGGTATAAAATGATTAATGAAATTAAAGCTGGCCTTGAAACAGATATGTCAAAAGCAATTGATTCTCTAAAGCATCAACTGACAAAAGTAAGAACTGGACGTGCATCAGCATCTGTTCTTGATGGTGTTATGGTTGAGTATTATGGAGCTCCAACTCCAGTTAATCAGGTTGGGCAAATCTCAACTCCAGAGGCTCGATTACTTCAAATTCAACCATTTGATAAAACACTTATAAGTGAAATTGAAAAATCAATTATCAATGCAAATTTAGGACTAACTCCATCAAACGATGGAAACCTAATTAGAATTCAATTCCCAGCTCTAACAGAAGAAAGAAGAAAAGAGCAGGTAAAAGAAATCAAAAAGATTGGTGAAGATAGCAAGATTCAAATAAGAAATGCCCGTCGTGATGGAAACGAAACGGTAAAAAAGGCAGAGAAAGCAAAAGAAATTTCTGAAGATGATTCAAAGAAGTTTCAAGCTGAAATTCAAACTGTTACAGATAAGTTTACAAAACAAGTTGATGAAATTGTAGCAGGAAAAGAAAAAGAGCTACTTACTCTCTAATAGAAATATGGACTTTCAAGTTAATAAACTTAAACATGTCGCAATTATAATGGACGGAAATGGGCGTTGGGCACAGAACCGCGCCCATCGTCGTGTTTGGGGTCATGTTCGTGGAAGTTCTGTTGTAAGTAATATCGTTGAAAAAGCAGATGATATGGGGGTTAAGGCTTTAACCCTCTATGCATTTTCAACAGAAAACTGGGGACGTCCCCCTTCTGAGATTAGAACCTTATTTCTACTTCTAAAAAAGTTCTTAATTAAAGAACGAAATAAAGTCTTAAAGAATAATATCAAATTCAATATCATTGGTGATATCTCTAAGCTTCCAAAAGATACAGTAAAGATTATCGATGATCTAAAACGAGATTCAAAAGATAATACAGGCTTAAAGCTCACATTTGCGTTTGGCTATGGTGGGAGAGCTGAAATTATTAGTGCTGTTAATAAATTAATTGCTGAAGATATTGAGGTAACTGAGGAGAGTATTTCAAATGCTCTTCATGCGCCTGAACTTGGTGATGTAGACTTAATGATTAGAACTGGTGGCGATCAGAGAATTTCAAATTTCTTATTATGGCAAATTGCTTATGGTGAGTTGTATTTCACTGAAACAATGTGGCCAAATTTTACTTGTACTGAATTTGAAAAAATTATCATGGAAGTTGAAAAACGTGAAAGACGCTTTGGCCAAGTAACAGAAACAGAGTCATTGGCAGCAACAAAGACTCAAGTGAAAAATAATTTTAGATTAATTAATTAAACGGACTTAATAATGACAAATACTCAGAAAAGAATCCTATCTGCGATAGTGATGATAGGAATTGTGGCCATTGCCTATTCAATTGGTGTTATCGGGATTGAAGTTTTACTCATCCTTGTTAGTGCCGCCTGTCTTTTTGAGTTTAGTGTTAATTTCCTTTCTTTAAAAATTGGAAGCCTTTTTTCTATCTTAAATTTCTTTATTCTAATAGGTGTTCAGTCTTGGGCAACATTGAATCCACAGATTTTTGGAAATCAGCTGATCCCTCTGGCGGGATGTTTAGTGAACATTTTACTTATGGGATATTTGTTCATTTCACCAATGGACTCCATGAGATTTGTTAAGTTTCTAAAAAGTATTTCTATAATGTCGATGGTTATCTTTTTGATTCCATTTTTGAACTTACATTCACTTCTTCATCGAGAAAATTGGCAAGGCCTTATAATCATTCTACTTATCTTTAACTTTGGAATGGATACTGGGGCCTGGTTCTTTGGTAAGAACTTTGGCCGAACAAAGTTGTGGAAAGCGGTCAGTCCTAATAAGACAATAGAAGGGCTTATTGGTGGAGCCTTAACTTCAGGTATCCTAGGAACTTTGGCCTGGTATTATTTAATTGGTAATTTTGAGGTAAAATATATACTGATCTTTTTTATTTTGGGAATTTTAAGTCAAGTTGGTGATTTAGTTCAGTCAAAATTTAAAAGACAGATTGGTGTAAAGGACAGCTCAAATTTAATACCTGGGCATGGTGGAGTTTACGATAGGATTGATAGCCTATTATTTGTCATCCCTTTTTACACCTTATTATTAAGCGATAAAATTTTATAAGGAATACCATGTTAGAAAAAGTCGTCATTTTTATTTTATTTTTAGGACCTCTTGTATTTTTTCACGAGCTGGGACACTTCTTATTTGCCAGACTTTTTGGAGTAAGAGTTGAAGTCTTTTCAATTGGCTTTGGCCCTAAATTATTTAAGTGGAAAAAAGGTGATACAGAGTACGCGTTTTCTGCAATCCCTCTGGGGGGATATGTCAAAATGTATGGGGACGATCCATTTAATAAAGATGGTGTTCCTGAAGAAGAAAGAAAATACTCATTTATTCATAAGAAAAAGTGGCAAAGATTTTGGATTGTTTTTGGTGGGCCATTAGCAAACTTTATTTTGGCATTTTTTATTTTCTTTGCATTATTTTTAACAGGAGAAAAAGTTCCTGAGATAAAGATTGGAAATGTTACGACAGAGTCAAAATTTTATAAGCTAGGCTTCAGAAGTGGAGATATTGTTAATAAAGTAAATGAGCATCGTATTACTTCTCCAAGTGATATCGTGTTAGAGAGTGATGGCCATATTCATTCGATTACAGTTAATCGTTTAGGAGAATCAAAAGAGGTTTCAGTTGATATGAAGCCTGAACAATTCTTTCAAGAGCTAGTTAACTATCCTCCGTTTTTACTTCTTCCAATAGTAAAATCAAAGAATGGCGATATTTTCTTAATTTCTAATAGCAACAAGCCTAATACAAAATATAGCTTAGAAGAGTTATCAATTAACACACAGAAAGTTTACGTATTTCCAGTTAAAAGTATTGATAGTGAAACTAATAAACCAATATTTGATAAGAACGCTAAAGTTGTAAGAGAGATCGAAGTAAGTGGTGACTTAAAAGAATCTCTTGTCGCTAATGACTTATATCCAATGGACTTAATCATTAAGAGTGTACAAATGAAGTCTCCTGCAGACAAAGCCGGTTTATTGGCCGGTGACATTATTACAAATGTTGGAGGAGAAAGAGTTTACTCTTTTGATCGACTTAGAGGTCGAATTCAGGATACAGATGGGGCAGCAAGCTTAAAAGTTATTAGAAATGGTAAGCTTAAAGATTTTCAGATCACTCCAGAAGTGAAAACTCAAGGTGATGAAACAGTTAAGTTAATTGGTGTTTATAGTTATGGTATTTATGCTCCTGGTAGATATGTTACAACAGAGCCAATGAATTTCTTTTCTGCAATACCAAGAAGTTTCTATCGTACATGGGATGGAGTTGTTAAAACTTTTGAAGGCTTCAAGAAGTTAATTACGGCAGAGGTATCTTTAAAGAATATTGGAGGCCCTTTATCAATTGGAAAGGTTGCTTCTGACTCTTTTAATACATCAATATCGTATTTCTTTCAGTTAATGGCATTAATCTCAATTAATCTTGGAGTTATTAATTTATTTCCTATCCCTGTCTTGGATGGTGGGCATATTGTTTTTCTTATTTTAGAGGCTATAAATGGTGGGCCACTTTCACGAAGAAAGCTTGAGATCGCTCAACAATTTGGTCTTTCAGTACTTCTTCTATTAATGATTGGAGCACTGTTTAACGACTTTACTAGATTTTTCTAATGGCATACTTATTTATTGATACATCACATTTACTTCACTTTGGTCTTCTTGATGAGAACTTCTCATGGATAGAAAGTGAAGTTGTTGAAACAAAGAAGACATCAGAAATTCTGCATGCAAAAGTTCACTCTTTATTAGAAAAGCACAGCATAGAAATAGCTAATCTAAAAGGACTAGTCACTATTGCGGGGCCCGGTTCCTATACTGGCATGAGAGTTGGAGAAGGTTTTGCACAAATCTTTGAATTAGAAAAATTACCGGTATTTTCATTCTATAGTTCAGATATCCCTGAAATGCTCGGAGACACAGATGGGCATTGGGTTTTTCCTGCCTTTAAAAGGGAGTACTATATTCGTACAAGTGGCGAGGAAAAACTTCTAAGTGAAGAAGACTTTGGAGCGTTTGCCTCTGGTGTTGATAAGTCCCTCTTATATACTCATGGGGAAAATGAATTAAGCTCTCAATGTGCTAAGGATACTCGAGATATTCTAATCTCACGGCCACAGTCCATATTTAAGAAGGTTATTTCTGAAAAGATGAGGAAGAGACCTTATTATTTTAGACCCCTACATGTTGAATTTAAAAAGTCTTAGTATGACATGTCAGCATAATATTGGTACTTTATAAGAGTGAAAATATTTTATCTATCTAAGTCGACTATTAATTTCATAATTGTCATAGCATTTCTTCTGATGCTCTTGTTTAGCTTTTATATTTTATTAATCTATCTTTTATTAGTTAGTCTTTTTCTGTTTTTATTTCGTCGAAAATTTATTTTCTTCAAAGAGGATCAGGTTACAACTGCTGGAACGATTTACGCACCCGTTTCAGGAAGGATCTCAGAGATTAAAACGATTGATGATCAGAAGACAGAAATTTCTATAAAAATGAATCTCTTAAGTGGATATGGTATTTATTTACCAATTTCAGGCCGCTTTAATAATGTCTCTTTTAATAATAAAGAACACGGAAATAAAGTAACGATAGAAGATAGAGACAATAGAAAGATTCGTCTTTTCTTTATCAATTCTATATTTAAAAGAAATCCAGAACTCGTTGTTCTTCCAGGTGATTTAGGAAGAAGACAAGTTGATTTTGGATTTTATCCTTTTGGTGCCACCGTTAAAATGGAGTTAGACAACGTTCAATCTCTGGTTAAGCTTCATGAAAAAGTTCGTGGTGGTGAAACAATTATTGGACGCTACAATGAGGAATCACATGAATAAATATGATACACAACCACATCGATTAACATTTTTTCTACCAAATACATTCACAGCATTAAATATGGGTTGTGGTTTTGCAGCTATCATTATGGCAACAAAGGGCCTTTATTATGGTGCTTGTATGATTCTCATCTTGGGTGCAATTTTTGATAGTGTTGATGGACGTATCGCTAGATTAACAGGCACTCAATCAGAATTTGGTGAGCAGTTTGACTCAATTAGTGATGTCATCTCTTTTGGTATGGCACCGGCCTTTATGATTTATTTTAAATATTTTCAGGATCTTGGTCGTGCGGGAATGATCATCTCTTTCCTCTATCTCCTATGTGGAGCACTTAGGCTTGCAAGATTCAATGCTAATATTAATAAAGTTCCTTCTAACTACTTTCAGGGGTTACCAATTCCTGGAGCGGCCATTGCTATAATTGGTTTTATTATGGTGACATTGGAATTCGACTTTGGAATGTATAGAAATTACTATGCAGCCGCTTATGTTGTTTTCTATGCCTTACTAATGATCTCAAATATTCCGTTTAATTCTTTTAAGAATTCTGATTATGTTAGAAAGAATCGAAGAAAGGTTCTAGCTTTAATACTTCTAATCCTTGTTATGGTCTTTATTTACGAGAAACTGATGATTTTCGTGCTCATTTCTGCTTATGTGCTTGGATGTATGGTGTATAATATATTCAGTAAAGACACAAAAGTTGAAATATTTGACTGGGAAGACAATGATGAAGAAAACGAATCTTAATCTCTATATTTTATTAATAGGATTATTATTTTCATTTAATGGTTTTGCTGAAATATCTGGCCATACTGTTTCAGGAGAGTTGGATCCTAAAGATTCTCCTTATGAAAACTCAGACTCTAGTGAACCATCTGATAATACTTCTGTACCTAATATTTTTGGTTCTGTTCCTCAACAGTATACAGAAGAGGAGCTTAAGGGTGCTCAAATGTCTGCCAAGGATAAGAAGTGGCTCGAAAGTGCTTCTGAAGAGGACTCAATTCTTTTTAAATCTCATAAGAATGAATACGCAGAATTTACGACTGAAGAAATTCTAAAAGATAGCTATCAAGCAACAAAGTCGCAGATTGGCTTCTCTTATATATATGATACGTTTGATTATTATGATAATTCTGGAACATTCGAAAATACCTTTAATAATAGCTCAGCAGAAGCTGACTCAGTCCAAGCCGGTTATTTATTTGCAAGTTATAAGCACTATTTCCAAAGAAATTATATTTCAACATTCTTTCAAGGAAATGTTGGTGTCTCTTTTAATTCGGGAAAAGGAAGCTTTAATACAGGGGCCTTATCTCAAACGACATTTAACTTATGGATTTTTCCTATCGATTTAAATCTTGGTTTAAAGATTAATCCGAGTCGCTATTTTTCTTTAACTCTGCAAGGTGGACCAACTATCGCTCCAATATGGCAAAATCGAGATGACAGAGAAGATGGTGAAGATGGAAAAGATATAAGACAAGTTGGATATGGCTTTAATGGATCTGCATCTCTTGATTTTTCTATTTATAATATATTCCCTGAGTTTGGCCTAAGCTTGAAAAAGTTTAGTGATGTATCTGATATGAGCATTAGTTTAGTGGCCAGAACAATGGAATTATCTGGATTTAAAAGAGAAGATTTTAAAGTAACTGGAACCTCTTTCGGGATAGGTTTTAACTTTGAATACTTATAAGATTACTTTTTCATATAATGGTAGCGGCTTCTTCGGTTGGCAAAAGCAAATAGATCAAAAAAGCATTCAGGGTGAAATTGAAAAAGTCGTTCAAAAAATTTCTAAATCTCAAGATATTCAGGTTGTAGGATGTGGACGAACAGATGCAGGAGTGCATGCTGTTAAACAAGTTACCCGAGTAAAAATGCCTCTGAAGATTGAAGAAGATAATTTAAAAAATGCATTAAATAGCTTATTGCCTGAAAGTATTAGAGCAAGCCATGTTGAGATGGCCCATGATAACTTTCAGCCTGTGTATGATGCAAAATCAAAAACCTATCGTTATGTCTTTAGTTTAAATAAAATCTCCAATCCATTTTTAAAAGATACGGTCTCTTTTATTGGGAAGGATATTAATCTAACTAAGATGAATGAGGCATGTAAGATCTTTATTGGCAGTCATGACTTTGAGGGATTTTCCACTAAAGGAACTCCTGTTAAGACGACTATCAGAGAGATAACTAAGTGCCACATCTTTAAAGAAAATATAAATTATGGACCAGGGTTAAGTGAAGATGTTTACATCTTTGAGGTTTCTGGTAGTGGATTTCTTAAGCAAATGGTTCGACTAGTTGTGTCAGCAGTTTGGTCATATGCTGAAGGAAAGATTGAAGAGAGAGATATTCTTAATCAATTTAACAATCCGAGTGAGAATAAGATCGCTCCAACAGCACCACCACAAGGTCTTTACCTCTTTGATGTTCAGTATTAACCAATCTTATACACCTAAAACCCTGATATTCATTGACTTTTTGGCCTATTCTGGCTAATTTCGGCTATTCTTAATTATAATAATGTCGCATAGCGTAGTGAGGATTTATTCATGACTTATAAAGTAGAACAAGTTAATGACTGTACTAAGAAATTATCTTTTACATTTGATAACCTAGACCTTTCAGAGCAAATTACTGTAGCTCTTAAAGAGAAGCAAAAGTCTGTTTCAATTAAAGGTTTCAGAAAAGGTAAAGCGCCAATCGCTATGGTTGAAAAGCTATATCGTCCACAAGTTGAAGGTGATGCTCTAAATCGTTTCGTACAAAAAGAACTTTTTGAAGCAATCAATAAAGAAGATCTAAAAGTAGTTGGTTACCCTAACTTCGAAAACATGGATTACAAAGATGGAAAATCAGTTTCTTTTGATGCTGTCGTTGAAGTATTCCCAACTGTTGAACTTAAAGATTACTCAAAACTTTCTTTCACAAAAGATAAAGTAGAAGTAACAGATGCAGATATTGAAAAAGTACGTACAAACTACTTAGCTCCTAAAGCTGAAATGGTTGAAGCTGCAGAAGGTACTGCTCTTGAGAACGGACTTTTCGCTGTAATGAACTTTGAAGGTGAAAAAGCTGACGGTGAAAAACCAGAAAATATGAAAGGTGAAGAATACCTTCTAGAGATTGGCTCTGGTCAATTTATTCCAGGTTTCGAAGATCAAATGATCGGTATGAAAGCAGGTGAGAAGAAGACAATTGAACTTACTTTCCCAACTGAGTATCACGTAGAAGAACTTAAAGATGCAAAAGTTAAGTTTCATGTTGAACTTCTAGAAATTAAAGAAAGAAAACTTCCAGAGTTTACTGACGAAGTTGCAAAAGAGCTTGGTTTTGAATCTGTAGAAGATTTCCAAGTTAAAACAAGAGAAAACCTAACTAAGCAAAACGAAAGACAAGCTGCTGAAAAGTTAAATCAAGAAATCCTTGAAAAACTAATTGAAGAGAACTCTTTTGACGTTCCTTCAACAATGGTTGCTCAACAAAAAGAACACTTAAAGAACGATCTTGCTAATAACCTAAAGCAACAAGGTTTTACAGAAGATATGCTAGGTGAATACTTTGAGAAATGGGCCGGTGATCTTGATGAGAAAGCTCTTTTCCAAGTTAAGTCAGGTCTTATTCTTGAGAATCTTGCAACTAAATTTGAAATTGAATCAACTGAAGCTGACTTTGATGCAAAAATTGAAGAAAGTGCAGGTCTTTCAGGACTTACAGCTGATCAAGTAAAAGAATTCTACACAAGAGATGAGCGCATGAAAGCAAACCTTATGTATGCAATCCGTGAAGAAAAAACTTTTGCAAAACTTCATGAAGAACTAAAAATCAAATAATTAAAAAAGGCCCGCTCAAAGCGGGCTTTTTTATTCCTTCTTTTAAAATCTCAAATCTCTAATATAATTATTAAATATGTTTTTTTGGAGAGTTTATGAGATCGATTATTTTTACCTTTATTTTATTATCATTAATGAGCTGTGCTCAACTCGATTACAATATCCCAACTTCTCGTCTCGATAGTCCGGAAACAGCTGGTGGGCTTGGTAAGTTTGATGTTGCAATAGGTGCTGCAAGTGGATACGACGTGGATCTTGCTGAAGCTTATGACTTTGTTATTAGTGGAACGACGGCACAGGAATCAGTAACAGGGCCAGAACCCTTATTAACTTTTAAAGGGAATGTTGGACTGATGCCTCGTCTTGATATTGGACTTCAAACCTACCCTGATACATCTGATCTATTAAAGGTTAAATACCAATTTGTAGGAGGAGATCGTTCAACAAGTGGTCTTAAAGTATCTCTTCAAGGAGAGTTTGGCTTTGGCTATCATGAGAATGGAACACTAAATACAGATTCGAAATCATACACAACAGACCTTAAGGCGAAGTCATTAGGAGCTTCTTTAAATATCGGTTATCGTGTTAATTCAGAGTTGTTATTTTATTTGAATACTGTTTTTATGGAATATAAAGTTGACGGTGTTTTAAAAGATGGCGCTACCGTTGAGTATGATGGAGAACAGTCACCTGAGGTTATTCTTGTTTTACCAGGATTGAGGCTTGATTTTGATAGTGCCTACGTTCAAATAGAGTCAGGTTACTCTTTCTTGAATTCTTCATATAAAGAGAATAACTCTGATGATTTTACTTACGGATTAAGCTTAGGTTATACATTTTAAAAATAAAAAAGCCGCTGATTTCAGCGGCTATCTTTTAATCAATAATTTCATTCATTTCATAAATTACATCAAAGTCTTTTCCAGTGAAATCGGCCTTAATATTATTTTCACCTTCGCAGAAAATATTAGATGCTTGCTGTTTATACTTCTTTTGAGTATTTGGATCGATAGCATTTAAGACAAGATCTACTTTTCGACATACTTTTCCATCAATCTTAACTTTTGATACTTTTTCAATATCCATATAATTTGAACAATCACGATCATTTTGTGGAGCAGTTTCTACCGAAGAGTATGAATTGATATGGATGCTTCTCGTATCAGAGAGCCCACGCATTAATTGAATACCAAATTGACGAGTATCTTCTATATGGAATTGGCGAAAATCACCTTCAATTACATCAGAATAAAATGCTCTTGTTGAATAACCAATATTAACTAGTGCTTGATCGTTACTAATTTGTTTATTCTTAGCGGCTTCAAGCATTTGAAAACATTTATTAAAGCTTAGGTTTTCTTTAATCTTTACTTGTGAACTTCCACCTCCATTAAGAATTGAAGATAGTCCATTTCTTAAGTTTTGTGATTGAGAAGGTGATAAGTTTAAGTTTGCTGTTAAATTATCAAATAGGTCTGCTTGAGCAGATGTTGATAGGAGCATTGTTAAAATAAGTAAGTTCTTCATATTTATCCTCTTTCTAATTGTGTGTTTCTATAAAGAGAATAGCTAATAATGGGAGGTAAGTGGCTGAAATTGGAAAAATTACTAGGGGTGTAAAGAAAGTATTCAAGCCCCTAAGGGCTTGAATTTATTGGTTATTTTTGGATTTGTGCCTTCATTAAGCGCTCAATTTGAACTCTGTGATCACAGACAATCCAGTCATTTCCGGCACCACGTCCAATTGGAGCATACTTATCTTGATCAATTCGCCCTTCATCAAGAAGCTCATCTTCAACGTGAACTCTCACAACTTCACCTGTAACGAATGTTCCTGTTCCCGGAACATCACCATAACTTAGAGAGTCTCTAAACTTACATTCAAAATGTATTGGCGATTCCTTCATTCTTTTTGGAGTGACAACTTCTGAATCAAGTTCTGTTAATTTTGCAAAATCAAATTCTGATTCACCATGAGGAAGCTCAGTTGAGCAAAGATTTACCTTTTCATAATTATGTTTTGTAACAAAGTTTACGACAAACTCTTTTTGGCGAAGAATATTTTTTAATGTGTCTTTTTGCTCTCCATCGCTTGAGCGAATCATTGGAGTAAACCCAATAATCATTGGGTTTGCACTAACAACTGTGAAGAACGAGAATGGTGCAATATTACTTGTTCCATCTTCATTTACAGTTGAAACCACAGCAATTGGCCTTGGAACGACTGATCCAATTAGTAGTTTATAGTTATCTTTAAATTCTTGTTTTGTTGTATCAAAAGTTGCCATAATTACATCCAGCTTTTCCAGTAGTCTTTATTTTCATTCTCTTCAAACCACTTAGTTGGTTTTAGAGGGTAGCGAGTATCAACCATGACAGCATACTCGTCAGTGTATAATTTATCTTCACCTGCTTTAAAGGCTTTTGGGTGTGGCCCGTGATGAACGCCTTGAGGGTGAAATGTAAGAGCTCCCGCATCGATATTATCACGAGAAAAGAAGTCTCCTTGATGATAGAAAAGGACTTCATCAAAATCGATATTAGAGTGATAGAAAGGAACTTTAAGAACCTTATGTTTCTTATCCTCAAGTGGTCTTTCTACAAATGAGCAAACCACAAAGTTCTTTGCTACAAAAGTTGTGTGACCTGATGGTGGAACATGATAGCGATGACTCATGATAGGGCAGATATCATAGATTGAAATCTTCCATGGATAGACTGATCCTTTCCATCCTTTTGCCGTAAGAGGGTTAAATGGATAAGTGATGGTTGTAATTTCACCAAGCCTTTTAACTCTTACCTTATATTCTGACCAATCTTGATCTGAACCTAGTGCAGCTTCAGGCGTAAACTTCGCCGTCTGATCATAAAGTGCATTTGGCCCAAGAAGTCCACGTGAAGGCTCTTCAAATTCTGAGCGAGACTCAACTTGGAAGAATTTAGCCTCTTCAGTAATCTTTATTATATAAGTTGTACCGCGAGGAATAACGATGTAATCACCCTTAACAAAAGGTATGTGTCCATAAATTGTTTCAAAAGTTCCACTACCTTCGTGAACAAAGTAAAGTTCATCAAAGTCTGCATTTCTTAAAAAGAAGTCCAGAGACTTTGTCAGTGTTCCAAGACTTAGTTCACAATCTGTATTAGCTAAGATCGTTTGAAAGTCATCTTTAAGATCTGGATGTGAAAAAAGTGAAGGAAGATTCTTAGGTTTTAAGTCTCCCGAAATATCTGTCCAGTTAACTGGTGGTTGTGTGTGATAAAGTTGGCTGACTCGCCCAAAGAAGCCATTGCGTCCATGTTCTTCTTCATATAACCCCTCTGGGATATCAACGTGTGCCTGCTTAGTGTAGACACCGCTTGCTTTAAAACTTTCCATTTTATTATCAGTTGCCATTATCTAGTACCTCTTTTAGATCCTATCTTATTGGTTAACTTTCCAATACCTTCTACTTCAAGTGTGATTTCATCCCCAGGCTTTAGCCATTTATCGATCTCAAGTCCACATCCTGTACCAACTGTACCTGAACCAAAAAGATCACCAGATAGTACCCATTCGTCTTGAGAGACGTGAGCAATCATTTGTGCCCAACTGTAATGAGAGTCTCCAGAGAATCCTTCTGACCATTTCTCTCCATTGACCGTTGCAGTCATTTTAAGATTTGGTTCTTTAAAATCAAATTCATCAAATGTTGTAATAACTGGTCCAATGACTGAACAGAAGTCTTTGCCTTTGGCCGGCCCAAGACGGACGGCCATTTCTTTCTTTTGAATATCGCGAGCTGATATATCATTTAGGATAGTGAAGCCAAAGATATAATCCTTTGCATCGTCTTCACGAATATTAATTCCATCTTTTGCGATTACCATTCCTAGCTCTAATTCATAATCGAGAATTTCTGTATAACTTGGCCAAAGAACTTCTTGTTGATGGCCAATAAAACCATGTGTTGGACCTTTATAGTAAGCAGGAATCTCATACCAAGCTTCTGGAATTGGCTCTTTTCTTTTTTTGAATCCTGCAGCAACATGTTTTTCATGTGCATAGAAGTCGCGATAATTTGGAATTTTATCAATAGGAGTTCTCAAATTAACATCATCAGTTTTAAAGGCAATTGGTGTACCATCTTTAAGAGTAAGATCACCTACTTTTTCTAAGAATAGATAGAGACCATAACATTCCCCTAAGAAATCAATTGGATCATCTTTTGTTTGAAGAATCTCTAATAGAGAAGGAGGGCAAACATGATTGGCCCTTTGCCAAAAATTAAAATAACCTTCTCTTTCATAATCACATGCCCAAACGTTGTTAGGGTCAATGACAAGACCGTCATCAGTGAGAATTCCAAGTCTTGCTTCTGGTCGATTTGATCCATGAGTTATATACTGACAAATTTTCATACGAGATCCTTTCTAAATCTTTTGTTATATGCAGGTAGTATTCTGTCAAAAGCTTCAAAGAAGTGCTTCATCTCATCCTTCGTTCCAATACTGATGCGTACGAATTCTGGCATTTCATTGGCCACAAGTTTTCTTATAATAACACCCTCATTAAGGAGTTCCTCAAACATGAAGTCACTTGCTTCACTACTGCCTGTTTTAATTGTGACAAAATTTGTTATGGACTTAATAGGAGAGAAGTCCCTCTCTTCTAAAAAGCTCATTAGTTCATCATATCTTTTTCTATTATTTCTAAGTGTACGATCTAGGTGTGGTTGATCCTCAAGTGCGCCAACAGCTCCAAGTTGTCCAATTAAATTAGGTTCAAATGGAAGCTTAACTCTAGAAAGATAGCCTATTAATTCTGCATGGCCAAAACCGTATCCGACGCGAATTCCAGATAGGCCATAGGCTTTAGAAAAAGTTCTTAAAGTAAGAACGTTGTCATATCGGTAATTCATTGAGTCTGGGTAATCTTCTTGATCTTGAGCAAATTCAAAGTAGGCTTCATCAAGTATTACGAGAACGTGTGGAGGTACGTACTCCATTAGATAATCAAATTCTTCTTTTGTAATATAAGTTCCAGTCGGATTATTGGGATTTGCAATATAGATGACTTTCGTTTTATCTGTAATATTTTTAGCTAATGCCTTTACGTCAAAGCGATAGTCTTCAGTGAGTGGAACTTTATTAAGTTTTGCTCCCACACTTCGTGCAAGAATATAAAAACCAATGAAAGTATTATCACATGTTAAGACTTCATCATCCGGTCTTAGGAAAGCTCGAGCAATATAGGCCATAATACCTTCAGAGCCATTACCTAAAATAATATTCTCAAGTTTTAAATCGTATATATCTGCCAGTTTAGATTTTAAAGCATATGCATGCATATCTGGATAACGATGAAGATCCCAGAGTCCTCTTGTCATTTCACGAATAGCAAATGGAGATGGCCCAAGTGGATTTTCGTTTGAGGCAAGTTTTGAAACTCTTGTTAGTCCTTTCTCTCTTACAACTTCATCAATAGGTTTACCTGCTTGGTAAACTTGTAAGTTTTTTAAATATTCTGGGACAAGGTCTTTGCGGTGCATGTTGCTCCTTATTCTTCTAAGTAATTTAAATTGATATTAACCTGAGTGATTCTAACTTCTTTAGTGCTAATTGAATAGTTTTGACCGGTGCATCATGTACTTAGGATTAGGATGATTTAGACTATCATTTATGACGAAATATCACTTTGGACAATTTACCCCTGAACATCTAGAGCTTATTCAAGAAGGTCTAGAATTATATAACACTGGGCACTATTGGATGTGCCATGAAGTTATTGAAGATCTATGGATGGATGCAATGGGAGATAATGCTCGTTATGTCTATTGGGTAGTTATTCAACTAGCTACGTCTCTCTATCACCATGAGGATGACAATCTTAATGGAGCAAGTGGGATGGTTAATAAAGCAAAAGGTAAAATTGACTTCATCGAAAAAAATCACGTGGAGTCAGATATAATGGATAAATATTTAGACTGGCAAAGGCTTAAGAGAATAGTAAAGAAGATTCCACATTCTCCAAAGCTTTCAGACTTTAAAGAGTTAAAGTCTTTTAAATTTCCATTAAAACAAGGTGTATAAAAAATGGTAAGTAAAATTCCATATTTCTTTTTTCGCTCAATGAATATATTAAAATCAGATAAGAAGATGATTCTTATTGCATTATGTCCGGTAATAATTGGCTTTGCTCTCTATTACTTTTTAGGACAATACGCATTTAATGAAGTCTCAACATGGGGTCATGGTTATATTAATGAAAAGTATCCAGATCAAGGATGGGTGAGTACTGTCTTCTCTGGTGTGTTGATTGTCTTATTAGGCGTTATTATTAATTGGACTTTTTTCCTTGTTATCTCTTTTATCGCCTCTCCATTTAATGACATGTTAAGTGCAAGAGTTGAAGTTATATATAATCTTCAAAAAAAAGAGTCAGACACTCTTGTTGCTACATTTAAAAGATTACCTAGCATTCTTTTAAACGAAGTAAAGAAAGTAGGAGTCATTGTTATTTTATCAGTGATAAACATCGCGTTTGGATTTGTTTTTCCACCAGTTACTTTTATTTTAGGTGGATTAATCTTAGCAATTTCTTTTATCGACTACTCATGGGCAAGACATGAGCTTAGAGTCTCAGAATGCATTAGAGATGTAAGAAAAGGCTTTCTCCCTTATTTACTTGGTGGAGTTTGTTTTATGTTTCTTATTTCGATTCCTCTTTTAAATCTATTTTTCTTACCTCTGGCAGTTGTCTTTTTTACTGTTATCTTTTGTGAGTTAAGAATAAATAAGCAGGCAAGTAATGAAGAAGTTTCTTCTTAGGGTTACAGGAGATGCAACAGAGTTCGCCTCTGTTTTACCTGTAGTACAAGCGATATTGAATGAGAATGAAGATAATCAAGTGGCCATCGTTTACAATGATGGGCTTGAATTAGAAGACTTTTGGTTACCTTCTCGTTGTTGGGCCTATCCAATATCTAAAAAGGAAACAGAATCGATGTTTGCTGCACATAAATTTGCTGCAAATCTTCACGATATTTTTAATACTGATTACTATATCGACTTTATTAGCGATATGTATTCTGCATTCTTAGGCTTGGCCTTTAGAGCAAATATAAAAATAGGATTACAAGGTGGGCCAAAGAGCTTTTTCTATCAGGTCTCACTTCCTGAGTTCTCAGGAGAATTTCTTGATGAAAAAAAAGTTAGCAGTTTAAATGCTATCGAAGGTGACTTTAATAACCCTGCAATCGATAATTCTTTCACTCATCAAAATATAAGAAATATATTTATCTCTTTTCCACATAAAATGGATGTAGCATTCATTGAAAAAATTAATTTTATCGCAGAATGTTTACCTACGATAAAACTACATGGTTACATATCCTCACAAAGTGTGGATATCTATGATGCAGTTAAAGTTCATGGAGCAATTAGCCTTTTTAGTGAGTCTTCAAATGTTTTGGCCCGTCGAATCGATGAGTTTGATGGAGTTATAACTGATAATCTGGCCATCGCTCAAATGTCTCGAAACCGAGGTCAGTTAGCATTTCTTATTTGTGACGAAGATGATGAACTACCACAGTGGAAGTACATGCCTGAGTCAATTGGTCGACTTAATTTTAGCGGAAGTTCTCTTCTTTCATACGGTATAAGTGAGACGATCTCATTGAAAGCTTTTCCTGATTTAGAAGATTATATCTTAAATTATCAGTCACTTAGGCTCGTTCCTTAAGCACAAAGACCCAACGTTGCGGGCCAGTGGGAAAGTTGATAAAATAAACCTATGGCGGCCGCAAAAGATCATACATTTGCACCATTTGAAATCCTTCCTGTCGAGGTTGATGATATCAAATCTCTGGCCCGCATTTATGTTGATTGCTTTTGGGAAAATTACAAAGGCATTCTTTCAAAAGAATATCTCTACTCACTTAAATACTCCGACGTTCAACAAGCTTGGGAAAGAAAAATTCCAAGACGCCCAACAGAGGGGGGGACACTTGTCTTTCATGGCCCTGATGGTGATGTTGCTGGATTTATCGATTATGGGCCAGCGAGAGAGCATGAGCATGGTATCCCTGGTGAAATTTATGATTTTTATATTTTAAAAAAATATCAAAAGTCAGGAATGGGTAAACAGTTATTTGAAGCAGTTGTGAAAGATTTTAAAAACCGTGGTTATGATTGCTTTTATCTTTGTACATTTAAAGAGAATCCATCAAAAGGCTTCTTTATTAATAACGGTGCTAAGTTGTTGAAAGAGTCTCCATTTGAGTTCAACGGGGAAGTTTACCAAGAAGAGTATTTTTACTTTGAAATATAAAAAAAGGCCTCTTTAAAGAGGCCTTTTTTTATGATTTGAATTGTTCGATTTGTTCTTCTAGCGATTTTATTTTTTCTTCAAAGCTTGCGGCTTTTTCTCTAACTTCTGTAACGACTTCATCAGGTGCATTTGCCATAAACTTTTCGTTATTTAATTTCTTGCCAATTTTATCTAGCTCTTTCTTTGTCTTATCATAATCTTTTTCAAGACGTTTGATTTGAGCATCTAGATCAATTACACCATCAAGCTTTAAGAAGATATCCGTGTGAGTTGTTGCTTTCATAATACACTTTTTCGGGTTCTCAGTAGATTTGGCTGCAATCTCTACATCTTTTGCACGAGCGAGATCTTGTAAGCCTGCCATATTGTCTGCAAAGTAAGAAGATGCTTCTTCATCATCTGTTAAAAGGACAACTTCAACCTCATCTTTAGGTTTAATATTTACTGATTGCCTTAGGAAGCGAATACTTGAAACAACTTCAATAAACTTATTCATCTTAACTTGTTCACTTGGGTAGTTAAGAGATGTATCGTATTCTGGGTAATCGGCTGAGATTAGTAGGTCTTCGTTTTCTTCCTTTAAGTATCCCCAAAGCTCTTCAGTGATGAAAGGAGTGATTGGGTGAAGAAGGGCAGTGATCTTTCTAAAGCAGTACTTTAGAACAGTTGCTCTTTGAGTTTTTGCTTCTTGATCATCTCCGTTAAGAGTGTTTTTAGAAAGTTCAATAAACCAAGAACAGAATTTATCATATACAAATGAATATACTTCAGAACATGCATCGTCGTAGCGGAAAGCATCGAGTGATTCATTGACAACTTTCGTTGCATCATTAAGTTCTGATAGTATCCATTTCTCTTGATCATCAAGCTTTGCAGGAAGTTCTTTATTTGCAAGATCTAAGAATGGTGAGATGAAACGGAAAGCATTCCATATTTTATTAATGAAGTTTCTGTATCCTGCGATTCTTTCTGGATCAAGATTAATGGCACGATTGTAGCCAGAGCCTGCTGCTAGTGTAAAACGAAATGCGTCTGCACCATATTGCTCAACCATTTCAATCGGATCAATTCCATTACCAAGAGATTTACTCATCTTGCGACCAAGTTTATCTCGAACGATTGCATGGATATAAACTTTATCAAAAGGAACCTTGTTAGAGAATTTTGTTCCCATCATCATCATTCTAGCTACCCAGAAGAAAATGATATCAAAACCTGTAATAAGTACTGAAGTAGGATAGAACTTATCGAATCCTCTTTGTTCCATTCTTTCTTTATTTGGCCAGCCAAGTGTCGTCATTGGCCATAGCCCAGAAGAGAACCATGTATCTAGTACATCAGGATCTTGTGTATAATCTTTTGTACTACACTTTGGACAAGAGCTTGGTTCAAGTTCTTCGTCTGCCCATTGGTGCTCACAAGAGTTGCAAGTAAATACTGGAATTCGGTGTCCCCATAAAAGCTGGCGTGAAACACACCAATTCTTTGGTTCACGAAGCCAAGCAAAGTAAGTGTTCTCCCACCCTTTAGGATAGAATCGAGTTGTATCATCTTCAACTCTTTCTACAGCTTCTTTGGCCATAGAATTTACATCAACAAACCATTGCTTTGAAATCATTGGCTCAATAACAACGCCTGATCTTTCTCCATGACCAACTTGATGTACGTGCTTTTCTTCTTTAACAAATAACTCTAGTTCTTTTAACTTTTCAACTACGCCTTTACGAGCTTTCTTACAAGGTAGGCCTTGCCACTCTAGTCCGTGCTCATTAAGAGTTCCGTCTAGATTAAGAATATTGATTATTTCAAGATTATGTCGTTTTCCAATATCAAAGTCATTAAAGTCATGACCTGGTGTAACCTTAAGGCAACCAGTTCCTTTTTCAATATCAACATGCTCATCACCAACGATTGGAACCTCTCTATTACATAGAGGAACAATCGCTTTCTTACCAATTAAGTGAGCAAACCTTTCATCATTTGGATTAACGGCAACAGCTGTATCTCCAAGAAGAGTTTCTGGTCGTGTCGTTGCAATTTCTAGCTTAATATCACTATCTTTTACAGAATATAGAATATGATAGAAGGCACCATTAATTTCTTTGTGATCCACTTCTGCATCAGAAATTGCTGATTGTAGTTTTGGATCCCAGTTAACAATATAATCTGATTGATAGATAAGGCCTTCATTATAAAGAGTCACAAATGCACGTCTTACAGCATCATTTGCCTCAGGGTCCATTGTGAACATTGAGTAATCCCAATCACAACTTGCACCCATTACTTTTTGTTGGTTTGCAATAACACCACCATATTGCTCTTTCCATTCCCAAATTTTCTTTAAGAAGTCTTCTCGAGAATAGTCGTGCTTTGTTTTCTTCTCTTCGTTCCAAATTAGCTCTTCAACTTTTGATTGAGTTGCAATACCTGCGTGATCCATACCAGGAAGGAACAGAGTTTCATATCCTTTCATTCTTTTAAAACGAATAAGGGCATCTTGTGTTGTTATATCAAGAGCGTGACCTGCGTGAAGAATACCTGTGACATTTGGAGGTGGCATGATGACGCAAAAAGACTCACCTGTCTTTCCGGCTTTTGGAGCGAAGTACTTTTCACCTTCCCACTTTTTATACCACTTTTTCTCAACATCATTTGAGCTATAAGTCTTCGGTAAATCTTCGAATGATTTTGTCACAACTTTCTTCCTTTTATCGATTTAAATATTTGAAATTATATATCATATGATACACATTTTTTCTTTTAAAAATAGATGGGTAAACTATTGAAATTTCAAAAAATATATTGATGGGATCTACCAAGAATCCACGGGATCTGGGAGTTCTTCAGGTGCTTGATAGTCAGGATCTTTCTGGGGAGTTGTGTCAAAAAAGAGTTTATCAACTGCACGGCGTGCCTTAATAAGATCAATGTCATTAATTGAAATATACTGGCCTTTAGTATTTTGATTACCAGTTCGTGATGCTACTTGAAGGTTTCTGTTAACAACATTAAAAACTTCTAAGTTTGTATCAAGTAATGTTTGCTTTCTTGTTGCAGCTGGTTTCCTTAGTGTCTGAATCCAAAACTGAAGATAGCTTATGCGATTCATGAATTGGGAAAGCTCTTTTGAAGCTTTTTTATTTCTATCAGTACTTTTTATATAAGCATTATATTCTCGAAGAGTTTGGTTAGTTAGTAGCTCCCCCAAGTCTTTTAGAATTTTCTTTGCGATTCTTTTAGAAAAATACATCTCTTGATTTAACTTAAGCACTTCTTTTTCCAGTTCATTAAAAAGGCCTTGAGAAATATCTATATGTTTGTATTCTTTTGTCGTCTTTGTTTTTAAAACAGTATCCATGATAGAAAGCTCAATAAAATCATTATCAATAGGGGCCAAAAGGTTTTCTCCCAGTATAACGACCTCTTCTTGTGTGATTTTACTATTTAAATATAATTCTAAGATAAGGTCTTTGAGATATGGACTTACATTAGAAGCAAATTTGATTTCCTTCTCGCTAGGTGCAGATGCTAGAATTGAAAGAGTAAATAGAAACGAAATAATTAATTTCATAATTGTGATTTAATCTCCTCGTTTATTGAATATTTCCCTTCTTTATTTGTTAGTAGATAGATTTTATCTTTATAAGGAATAAGAACTTTTTCATTTTGAATCGTATATGTCGAAACATAATTTAGGTCTGTTCTTTTAAAAAGTTTCTTTTCTTTAAGATCAAATGAGACGAGCTCTCTTTGATTAATTAGATTTGAATTTTTACTCTTTAAAGTCAAAATAAAGTTTAATTCACCACTATTATATTGAAGATTATAAGCTGGACCGTATGTTGTATTAAAGAGTGGCGTCTTTTTAGTATAGTCGATTGAGCCTTTCTCAAGGCTTGAGAGTTGTACATATGACTTATTTGATATGGCAGTCTCAAGAATATAAATTTTTTCATTATCACTTGTTAGGCTTAGTTTAGAATTTGTCGTATCAAATTCATGTAATAAAAACTGCTTTTTGGATCTGTTGTTATAGATTGAAACATATTCGTAAAAGTCTTTATTTCTATCAGTGAAGTAGATGAGACTGTCATCAAAAATAATCGTTTGTGGACGATAGAGAAGATCCCTTGTTTTAAGTGGGATTTGGAAGCGATCCAAATAGTTTCTTGTATTGATAACTTCTATAAAGAGCTTATCTTTGTCTTCTTTCGTAAATGAAATATAGCCACTTTTTTTATGGAACTTAGGATATGAGCCTTTAGAGATAAAATTAAGTTCGTTGGACTTTATATTATAAAAATATATCTCAGAATCTTGAAAGAAACTAAAATTCTTAAAATGATTATCTTTCACACTGATAATATAAAGATCATCATTAACTTTAATTACATCAAACTCGCTATTAGACTTCTTTTCTATCACAACATTTGCTCTATTCTTTGCTGAATAAGCTAAAGTGTTCTTACCCTTTAGATAAAATGTCACACCTGTAAGGCTGTCGAGCTTTAAGTTATGAACGTTTTGCCTTGTTGAAAACTCAAGGAGTTTAGTCCTGGCCATAACTAAGCTATTCGATAGTATCAAGATAAGTAAAAGAGCTTTAGTAAATGCCATAAAACTCCCATGCTTTTAAAGGTGATAGGGTTGAATAACGTGATAATGCAGTGAAGACGTTTGCCCAGAGCATAAGTCTTGGGGAGTTCACATCGTCAATTGCCCCTCTGAAACTCAAGTAGGTATTGTTGTTAATCTCTTTATGGCCATCGATTATAAATGGCATAGGAGTACAGATTCCAAGTTTAGTGCTTTGGTAATGTGATGGATAAAGATCTTCACCACAGCCCATTCCGTGAATTATTCCGTTTTTCTTTTTATCTAAAAAGAACTTAAGAGAAGAAAGAGAGTTAATCTCCTGTTCCTTTAGTCTTAAAAGATTGATCATTCGATCATGAATTGAGGAATCAGTTGAATTATACTTTGTTTTAAAATAATCAAAGGTTAATTGTCCTTCACTCCAAATTTCTTTAATCGCTCTATTGTCTAACATGATTTTGTACTTACAAGATACAGTACGACATGCTACTTCTTCAGGAACAATCCAACATCCTGCTTTATATTTTAAGCGAAGGGGATTGTATTCTTTTTTGGAAACTTCTTGGCACTTGATTCTATTTGATACAGTTTTGGTTTGATAGAGCATATTAGCTACAACCATATTTAAAGCATTGTAATTTTCTTTTGAGTTACCTGGAATATAAGGAAGACATTTTTTCTCCTTACTTATCGAAGTATAACAAATCTTTAGAGGCCACTTATCTTCTTCATCTGACTCAAGATAGAGCCCATAAATCTTTTCATAGCTTGGAAATACACAGTCATTGCTTTTTATATCATTTGTTGCAAAGTGCTTTATCACTCTTGCTCCATTTACAATGGCAAGATTTCCTATGAACTTTGGACAATCATTAAAATTGTTTTTTAATCTCGAAACCATTAATGTCTCAGAGACTTTTTGACAGTCTGGCATTGGATAGAGAACACTTCCTTCTCTAGGTCCTTTCGTTTCACATACTTCAGGTCTTTGTCTTAATAGCTTTATGCATTTTATATATTCAACATCTTTTAAGTCTTCTTTCTTAAAGATGTTCTGACATCTTTGCTTAATATAATCTCTTGATCTTTGTTTATTTCTTATTAATGCCCAAAAGTCTTGCTGAGCATAATTATTACAGAATTTTTCTTTTCGATTTAGGTTAGAACAGAAGTTTCTAAAGTATAGAAGATCTTTTTCCTTAATTTCTTCAGTATAAGTCTTTGCTTGTCTTCTAAGTGAGTTTATATAACTTCTTTCTCTAATTGAAAGATCATTTTCTGTTAAATTTTGACTAAGTTTAGAGGCAAGGTCAATTGTATAGGGGGCACTACAAATATGATCGACATTTATATTTGCACTTAAATTATTATATTGATCTAGGCATTGTCCTTTGGAAGTTGGAAACTTTGGTGTAATTTTTTTGAAAGTATCTGCTAGGAGTCCTTTTTCAAATACACGACTTTGTTTAAAAGAAAGTCGACAGTTACTTTTATAATAGTGAGATAAGAAAGAATCAATTGGGACAATTGCCTTTGTCTTTTTCTCTCCTTCTGTTACCGTAGCTTCCACATTTAATAGGGGAGTTCCGTTAATGTTGATAAGTCGGTTTTTTAATAGAGTATAGATTGAACAATTATTTATACGATACAATTCTTTGTAATAGTCTGGTGAATAAAGAAGAATTGTATTTATTTGGCGTGTTGATAATTCAATTCTTTCTTCATCTTTAAAGATTTGTCTTATTTTCTCTTCATTAGAAGGATTTAAAATTTTTTGACCTATGTCCTGACGATACAGGTTTAGCTTTTCCTCAAATGATTCAAGGAGTCCTTTCTCTGGTAATGTTAATTTGGCTTTTGTTTTTTGAGGTGTATTTGATTGAGCATATAGACTAGGCCCAGTTAGTACTGAGCCTAGTATAATTAATTTAATCGATAGTTTTTGCAAGAATTGAGGCAACGTCCTCAATCTCAAGGTTTTCTGTACCTGTCTTTTCGCTAATTCCACCCTTAAAGTTTATCATACAGAAAGAGCAGGCCGTAGCTAATTTCTCAACTTTCTTCTCTCCAACATGGGCAAGTCTGTTAACGGCAGGATCATTTCCTTCCTCAACTTCGTACCACATGTTTCCACCACCCATACCGCAGCATAGAGCAGTGTCTTTAGTCTTATCCATTTCCTTGATTTCAACACCTGTTGCTTCAAGGATTTGTCTTGGTGCGTTGTATTCACCGTGATGGCGACCAAGGTAGCAAGGATCATGGAAAGTAAGATTCTCTTCTACTTTTTTCTCTGGCTTTAGTTTTCCTGAGCGTAGAAGGTCTGCGAGAAGTTCTGTGTGGTGAACTGTATCGAAGTCACCATCATCAAATTTCGCGTATTCTTTACCAATAGTATGAAGACAGTGAGGGCAGTGAGTTACAACCTTATCAAAGTCATATTGATTCATGTTGGCAATATTCTCAATTGCGATTTCAAAGAAAGAGTATTCATCACCAATTCTTCTGATTGGGTCACCATTACACTTTTCAGTTTTCCCCATTACAGCAAAGTCTACGCCTGCCTTCTTTAGGAGTTTAACAGTATCTTGAACTACTTTTTGGTTAGATGCATCGTATGAACCAGCACAACCAACATAGTATAAATAATCAACTTTCTTTCCAGCTTCGATTACAGGAACATCAAGTCCATCTGCCCACTTAAAGCGATCATCTTGTGAGATCCCCCAAGGGTTTCCATTGATTTGAACCTTTTGAACAGCTGTCGCAGCATCTGCTGGAACTTCACCAAGTGTAAGAGTCTTATATCTCTTTGCACCCATGATGATGTCAACGTGCTCGATATTTGCAGGACATTCTTCCATACAGGCACCACAAGTTGTACAAGAGTCTAGCTCGATTGCTGAGTAAGTCGAGTTTTCCCAGAAATCAGCATCAGTTTCACCTTTAGCTGCTGTATCAAAAGCAAGATCACGTGCTTTTGTGATAATTGTTTTTGGATCTAGTGGTCTTTCTGCGATATTGGCCGGACATACTTGTGTACAACGCCCACATTCAACACATGCTAGAAGATCAAGCTTGTTTTTAATTGTTAACTCAGAAAGTTTACCTAAACCAAATGTTTCTGCTGTTTCATCTTCAAAGTCCATTGGATCAAGAAGGGCCCCGCGTCTTTTTGGTGTAACAAGGGCAGCAAATGGTAGAACAAAAATATGAGAAAATTTAGTTGTTCCACAAGCAGCAACAAATAGCATTGTATTTGCCATGTGAACCATCCACATTCCACGATAAGTATATGCCCAAGCTTTCTCTGAAAGTGGAATGCCTTGGAATAATGTAGCAAGGAACCATCCAACAGGAGACCATGTTGCTTCACCAACAGGCATACCTGTTCCCATGATTCTTACACCTTCAATTAAGTAACCAAGAACGACAAGAGCAATTAGCATACTGTACATAAATAATTCTTGCTTTGGCTTAGTCGCTTTTAAGTAGTCAGGCTTATCAATATATCTTCTTTTGTATGCAAGAGCGATTCCGGTAAGAACCATTAGACCTGCAATATCAGCGAGGAATGAGATTACGATGTAAACATTACCTTTATAGATTTTAAAAGGTGTATCGGCATGAATTGCAACTAGGTCAGTAGCAATCCAGAGAATTACAAATCCCCAGAAAATAAGGCCGTGGAAGATTGCAACATTTAAGAAACGAGGCACTTTTCCTGTTAGAAGCATCGTTTTGAAAAACGAACTCCAGTTTAACTTTTCAGGGAAAAGATCTTTTAAGCCTTTTACAGCATCGAATCCTTTCTTACCTGTAATAAATTTGGCTTTTTCATAAAGCCCTTTGAACATAACAAAGACCGCTGCAAAAAATAGGATGTACATGACAACCTTAAACGAGTATGGAATATTCCAAAATATTTCTCGCGTAGCAGCATCAAGAGTTTGATTCATTTCTTCCCTCGCTTACTTTTTGTAGGTGAATAACATTTTTAATAATTTCAATCTTATATATATGGTAATATACCATAAGTATCCTTATTTAAAGAGTCAGAAATTATGTTGTACAATAAAAAAAACTTAATATTATTAATACTCTTCGGCTTATTTTTTTCTTGTTCAAGAGTAAAAACCATTAATTTAAAAAATCATTCTTTCAATAACTATCCCTCAAATTTAGTTTTTATTCAGATACCTGGCCTGAGTGAAGAGCACATGGGCTACTTGCACTTTAAGAACTTAAATTTCAATGCTCAAACAGAGCTTGAAAAGTATTCTTGTTTTGGAAAGATGTGGTCTTATAATATGATGACTGTAACTCCAGACATCGACGACCAGCTTTTAACACAGCTAAATGGATATTCACTTCCAAGTAATAGTTGTGAAAAATATCAGAGAAGAGCAATTTGGGATGTTTTAAATGGATCTGGCTATAGTTCTTCGGTTATTTATCGTGGCAAAACTCCTAAATTTAAAGAAATTGATAAATGTAATACAAATTTCTACAAAAATACTCGACTATTCGTCTCAGGGGCCAAAGAAAAAGTTGCAAGTGATAAAGAAACTTTTCACTTTCAACAAAAGAAAGAATATCAAAAAGGCAGTACTTACTACGATAAATCGTGCAAAAGAGATAAGTGCTTCTCTACAACAACAGATTTATTTAATCATGTCCTAACTGCGATGAATGATTCGAATCGTCGCTTCATTAATATTGTTGATTACGAATTACTTAATATTTTGAATAAGCAAGATGTGAAAGGGTTTACCTCTTATATGTCTAATCTAAATAACTTTCTTATCCAAGTAAGAAAGAGAATTAGTAAAACAAACGATTATTTAATTGTCGTTAGTTCGGCTTCTCCAAAGGCCATTGATTGGAAAAGAATTAATAAAAAATGGAGAAGTATTCCTATCGCTACAAATAAAAAGTCACAGTTAATGTCCCCTGTTTGGGCAGATGGCGCTTTGGCAGAAAATTTTTGTGGACTATATTTAGAGTCTGACTTAAATCGCCGCTTCTTCTGGCGTTCAGAAGAAACGACATTACCGTTTTAAGCTCTATTGTAGATTAAGTAAGTTTGTAACTTCTTCTTTTGTAATAAGGTATGCAGTTTTACAGTAGTCACATTTTGTTTCTACCGATAGGTCTTCGTGGAAAACATCGTCAAAGCCACTTGATCTTACAACACTGGCCACTCCTGTTACCATACGATCACGAGAACAGCTGCACTTAAATTTAATCTCAGTTGAAGTAAGGTAATCATAACCTAGTGATTCAAACTTCTCTTGAATTGGACCTTCTTCATTAAGTGCTTCTTTGAATATTGTATCTAAAGACTCTTTGTTTTCAGCAAGAAATTGATCAAGGCTGACAGACTCAATAACTTCTTCCTTATCGACATTTACTTCTGGAAGTTTTGTTATCAGTGCAACTTGGTCACTATCCTCACTAAGAATAATTGCTGAATTCATTTGATATGATCTTTTAAAAAAGTCATTAATGATTCCATTTACATTTTTATTTTTAACTTCAATGATACTTGTATAAGGAGATTTAGAATGAGGAAATTGCTTAGCAGTTCTAAGGTGTCCTGAGATCTTTTTTGGCATCTCTGGTAACTCTTCTGGAAGAATTAGAGTTCTAAAGAAGCCTGCCTGATTCATTTCAAGTTTGAATCTAAAATATGGTTCTTGTGAATCTAAAAAGATCCCCATATTTTCCTGTGGCTTAAGAAAGTTGATCATTGGAAGAATTGAAAGAGTAATATCTCTTAAAAATGCAAAGCCTTGCTGGTTGACACCGTGAATTAGTGCAAGATCGTGAATAACCTTCTGCCCCTCTAAGAAAGAGATTGCAAATGTTTTTTCTTTATTAATGAAGTTGAATAGACGACTTTCTTTAATCACAGTAAAATTCTCCTTGTATGCGCTTTATATATCGTTTTTCGAGTAAAGTGTCATTAGGAAGCTTAAAAAAAGGTAACGTTACGTGTTAAATCTCTACTTATACGAGAATCAATTCGATGAATTGCTGGCCAGCAATGAGAACATTAAAAATTGGCAAATTATCTGTCCTTCACCACAAAGGGCCGATCTCTACCGAGATATTCTTATTCGTCGCGGACTCGCTTCCACTTGTGAAACCATAACAATTGCAAAATTCTTATCAGATCACCTAGAACTTAGTGAATCTCAAACAAAATTATCAAAATCTGAATTAATGGTAGACCTATGGACTTTTTGGAAGTCTGCTGTAAATGATGACTACGAAAAATTTCATTTTAGTTTCGAACTCTTCACTGAAGTACGCTCTTATGATCTAAGTCAAAATCTTATTGAAGAATTAGGTCAGTTAGAGACCCTGGAGAAGGAGTGTATTGCTGGGCTGATGAGATTTCATACATATGTTGAAAATTTCAATATAGTAGATGAACAAAAATCGTATCAATTAGTAAGTGAGCAATTTAGGGCCGAAGAGAATATCGGGTATATCTTCATTGGATTTGATCACCTTAATGCAAATCAAATAGATATGCTGAAAGGGATGGGGAATAAAGCAGAGGTCTATGTTCCAATTAGTAAGGAGGTCTTCAACCAATGTGATGGTAAAGTCTTTTGGCCAAATTGGATAGAGACGCAACAGTTGAAAAAGGAAATTGATTTTGAAAATATTGATTGCGAATATATTTCAATTCCATCTGGACGAAGTGCAGAGTATTTTAGTGAATTGATAAGGCAGGACAAACAATTAATTAGTTTTTCAAACAGCTTAGATCTATCTCAAGTCAATTCGTTACTGATACCTGAAAAAAGGTTTAAAACTGATTTTGCATTATTTTTTAGTAGCGTTGATCAAATTACTTCAAAAATCCAAGAACAACTAAATCTCAATGGTGGAGTTTTAAGTTGTGATGATATTCAAAAGTTTTTAACTAAATTAAGTCTTCTAAATTTCAATGAAGATAATTTTATTAAATTGAAAACAATCCTGTCTTTTAAAAATGAAATTAAGGCTTACTCAGAAAAAGCGACGATTAACGAAGAACTCAGAAGCTCAGATCTGAAGTTAATTAAAGAAGTATTAGGGCTAAATCTTCCAAGAACATCTGTTGTTAATTTAACTAAAGATGACACGGGAACGATTGGAATAAGAGATAATCTTTTAAGTTTAGAAGATTGTGAAAATAAATATCTTTATATTTCAAAGGATGACTTAGGAGCTTTAACAACAGCACAAAGATTCTCAAATGATGTCTTAGTTATCTTTAGTGCTTTTGGTCCTCTTCAAAGTAAGGCCTTAGATATTGCAAGTTTGAGATCATTGATAAGACAATTTATTCAAAGTGGTGGAAAGCTCATTCTTGAGGAAGGTTTGCTCCACGGTAACTCTATAGCAGAGTCTCTTTTTGATGGCGTAAATCTTAACGATTATAATTTAGAAGTAAGTAAGAGACTGAGCTTTGAAAAGAGGGCCCAGCAAAAAGCGAGTGTAGGTGAGAAGTTGTCACCTTCATTTATTCAAACTTATATTGATTGTCCAAAGAAGTGGCACTTGAAATATGCACAAGGGGTTGATCTTGATGTTTCATCTTCGGCGTTCATTGATAGAAGATATATTGGGACAATTAATCACAGTGTAATTGAAGCGTATGTTGAAAAGCATGAAAGCTTTAGTGAATCTATATTGAGAGAGTTAATTAAAAACACATTGAATCGTTTTATTGTTGAGAACTCGCTACTTCCAGAAAGAATTGATATTGAAAGTTTAAGGCTTGCGATTGAATCATATTGTTCGTCTATTATTATAAAGTTGTTAGAAATAAAGAAAGACAAAGATGTCGAATTAATTTTTGAAAGAGATATTTCAAAAGTTAATGAAGAGTATAAAGGTTTTATTGATCTTCTAATTAAAAAAGGAGATGACTTTTATATTTATGACTTTAAGACATCTGGAGGTTCAATACCTAATAAAACAGATATCGTTGATTATCGAAAAATTCAGCTTATAGCATATTATAGAGCATGGTCACGTGAACATTCATTAAAAGGTGGCGGATATCTCTGTCTTGAAAACTTGAAGGACTCATTCTTTATTGGGGATGAAGTTTTCTTTGGAGAGTTTCATTCAAAGTCTAAACAGATCGAAGAAGTTGATCTTGATGAATTCCAGGATCATATGAAAGAAATTATTAAAGAAATGGGCTCGGTAGAGACTTGGCCTGCAAGACCAATGAGTAATCAAACATGTACTTTCTGTGTCGCTAATCCTGTCTGTGCAAAAGGAGAGATGCAATAATGGCCATTCAATTAAATGCAGAACAAGAAAAAGCAGTAAAGCATGATGGTGGTGTTCTTCTAAACGCTGGTGCAGGATCAGGGAAAACACGAGTAATTATCGAACACTTGGCTTATTTAATAGAGGAAAAGTATACGGCCTTGGAAGAACAACAGGTTCCAGATATTGGTCAATACTTGAAAGCTTATCTTTCTAAAATAGTCGTTATGACATTCACAAAAGAAGCCGCTGGTGAGCTTCAATCTCGTATGTTTGATCGCTTTAACGATGTTGAGGATAAAAATAAGAAGAAAATAATCGATGAGGCTCTCGAATCCTTAGGTATTTCAACGATCCATAGCTTCTGTTTAAAACTAATCAAGAGAGGCTATATCTTTGGTGCACCTGCTAATCTTGATATCGTCGATCGCTTTAAAATAAATGTAAAAATAGAAGAGCTTACAAAGCAGTGGTTTAATCGAAATCTTAATAATCCAAAAATAGAAATATTTCTAAAAAATATTGATGCACTTACTAGTTCGATGCAATTTGTATTTGCTAGTCCTGAGTTACGATATGAGTGGCAAACACTTGATGTTGATCATGTTGAATTTAATGAAGAAGAATACTTTGAGAATATTTTAGGTCTTTTGGGATGTTCCGAAATTTTTAAATGTCATTACTCGAGTGATACCTATTCAGAAGAACACGCAAAAAAAGCATGGTGGAAGCATTTAAATGCAAGCGAGTCATTCTTTTCTTCTAATAAGTATGATTGGGAAAATATTAAAAAGTTTTGCGAAGTCTATAAGGCAAATAAGCCACGTAAATCCAAGGGGATACCACTTGAAGTTGGTGAGTTAATTGAAGATGCAAATAAATTACTAAAGTTTGTTGAAAAAGAAGGTGAAAACTTCGATCAATTTTTTGCTAATGAAAATATATATCGTGAGTGGTTAAGCTTATATAAAGAACTATTTAATTATATTCAGGAACATTATTATAATTACCCCGGTATGGACTTCTCAGATATTGAATATTTAACTTTGAAATCTTTAGAGGAGTCAGAAGAGTCAAGAAGGCTCTGTCAGGAAAATTTTGATTATATTATTGTTGATGAGTATCAAGATACTTCACCAGGACAATTCCAAATAATACGTCATGCAATAGGTGATAATTTTAAAAAGCTTATGTGTGTTGGTGACAGGAAGCAGGCCATCTACGGTTTTCGTGGAGGTGAGATTGCCGTCTTTAATCAAACAGAAAAACTGATTCCTCAAAATCTCTATATGTCTAATAACTATCGATCAGAAGAAGCAGTTGTTAAATTTAATAACCAATTCTTTGATACCATCTTTGGTTTGGGTGAAAAATACCAAGGGCACGATCAATATAGTGTAAAGGTCGATTATCAAAACTTTCCAGCCGATGTGAAAGAGTCCGCTCTAGGTAGTGTCAAAGGGCATATTGTTGATCTTGAAATGGAGGTCGAAGGAAGACTTACCTCTACTGTATATGACGATATTGAAGCCAGCTCAATTGCTGAATTAATTGAAAAGAAGTTCAAGGAAAATCCACAAGAACAAATTTGTATTCTTTATCGTACTCTGGCCCCGTCAAAGCAATTGATTTCAAATTTAATGAGTAAGAAAATACCGTTTGTTGCTCAGGTTAAAATTCCATATGGTGAAGATCCGTTGGTAATTATCTTTAAGGCTTTTATTAATTTCTTGATTGAAGCAGATAAAGAAGGGGCGGATTCAAAGAGGTTGCAGGCCATTGCTCGTTATTATAATTTTATAATTAATGGAGTATGTCGACATTACTACGACGAGTATCGAGAGTTTACAATTGAAGATCTCGCTAAGATGAAGGGTACGTACAAGAATAGTAATGTGGAGTATGCATTTTGGTCTTTTGTATTTGACCTGGGACTATCGAGTTCTACATATAAGAATAATTCAGAAAAGATAAATGGAATTATCGGCGGCGCTAAAGGAGATATTGATCAAATTTATAAAATCTTGAAGTCTCTTGAGAAGGACTCTTATAGTGCAAGCTTTTCATATCTATCTAATGCGAATGTAAGAATTATGACGACTCACGCTTCAAAGGGTCTTGAATTTGATACAATTATATTAGGTGGTATTCATACTAATGGACGTACTGTTGTTGATACATCAAAGTTTGGTTCACTTCCTGGGGCCTTGTCTTGGGGAGCTGATATACATACAAAGAAGTTAAACTCGTCTCCTAATTTAATTCTAGAAAAACTAATCAAAAAGCAAAAAGAGTTTTCAGAATCAAAACGACTATTCTATGTTGCCTGTACTCGGGCCGTTGAAAATATTGAGTATTTTGATATCAGTGTAAATGGGAAGGAAGTAAAGCATTCAGATAATAGCTGGATTGTACCTCTTCGGACTCATCGTCTAAACGAAGTAGAATGTGATGACTTTTCAGTTGCATATGAAGTTAGCTCGTCAAATCGTCCACCAATCTATTTCATGGATGCACTTGGAATTAAAAATGTTGAATCAACTACAAAGCTAGGACTAATATCAGAATTATCAGTTACAAAGTTATCTGAACTGGCCTTGTGCTCACGAAAGTTTTACTTAAACCAAGTATTGAAATTAGATGAAGACTTTAAAGAATTCACAAAAGAGAATGAAATTGAAACTCCTTCTGCATTCGGTGTTTCTGATGTCGACCGTGGAAATCGTCTGCATTTTCTTGTTGAAAATTTAATTAAGGGCAAGGACTTAAAATTTAACAGTCCTCAGGAACAAGAGATTGTGGAGTGGGTAAATGAATATATTCAAAAATCGGCCCATGAAAAGATTCTAAGTGAGCATCAAATTAAGTTTTCTTTCTTTGGCCAGATGATAACTGGGATTATAGATGCTTTAGTCTATCAAAATAATCAAGTAGTGGAGATCTGGGATTTTAAGTCAGGTCTAATTGATGAGGATAAGCTGAGATCATATTTCTTCCAGTTAAAAACCTATGCTTTTGGTCTGAAATTAATCAATGAAAATATGGCAAGTACTATAAATCTTAAAGTTTTGGCCCTTGATGAGAAGAGAATTATTGAAGAGAAAATTGAAATCAGTAATGTTGAAAATGATCTCTTCGAAGTGTGGAGAACACTAAGTGATTTGGTCGGAAAAAGAATTAAGCACTGTTCATCTTGTTTGTATGGAAATTTATGCCACCAATAAGCGACTTAATTAGTACTTAACATCTTATGTTAAAATAATCTCTGTAAATCCAACTATTTGAAAGGCAGGACGCTAAAATGATTAGGATGATCTTTGTATTATTTTTAACTTTTCTAACGATGAAAACTTTCGCGGCAGAAACGGATCTTTATAATTTTTCATGGCTTGATAAAGATAAAGAAATTTATGTTTTACAAAATCGTAAATTTAAAAAAGTAAATCGTTTCTACGTTAGTGGAGGTTTTGGGAAAACACTATCAGGTGCTTTCGTTGATTCTACATCTCTACAATTAAGAGCTGGTTATTTCTTTCATGAAGAGTGGGGGGCAGAGTTTATTTACGCTTCTAACTCAGGTGAAGAAAATGATACGGCCGCTTCAGTACGTAATAGTAATGGAGGAGGAAGTGGGTCTATTCCATTTCGTCGCATTGTAAATGATTACATCGGTGCGATGGCCCTGTGGTCACCATTTTATTCAAAAATTAATACATTTAACTCTATTGTCTATGTTGATTGGATCTTCGGTCTTGGTTTTGCAAAACTGAACGAAACAAATAATGGTCCTGAAGTTAGAGCTGGTTCACCAAACCCTGGCCTAACGGTTGATGAGTCGCATACTGGATTAATGTGGAATGTTTCATCTAAGTTTTATGTAAACACTTCTTGGAGTGTTAGAGCAGATATTAACGGAATCTTATATCAAGCGGCACCTGCTAGAGAAGCGGGATCAGAGTCAGATCAACTATATTCAAATATTGATCTAACTTTTTCTGTTCAATTTGATATTTAAGGGAAGCTGTTGTGTTAAAGAAATCGATCATTGCATTTTTACTCATGGGGCAAGTCTTTGCTCTCGAGTCTATTTGGACAGACTTAACCAAATCTCGAAATCGCATCGCACGATATCCCCATATTATTAAACTCCTAATCGAAAAGGAAATGTATCATACTGCTGTTCCATATGTGAAAGAGTACTTGGTTACATATAAGGGACGTACTAATAAAGACTTTGAAAGACTTTTTGAAAAGGTTGTCTCTAAAGTAGGTGATAGACAATTTGTTCTTTTACCTGAGCAATATCTTAGCAAGATTGATTCTCCGACTTTAAAGTACTTACTTGCAAAAAAACTATTAAAGAGAAGAAAGTATAAAGAGGCTCTACAAACATTAAATGGAACGATTCCAGCAGGGCATCCTGTAAAAGCATTCTCTCTTCACCTTGAAGGGATGGCGTTTACAATGCAACGAGGTTTCCGCGCCGCTATTTCAGCTTTTGAAAGATGTGTTGATATGTCCACTTCAAGTGATGATGAGGTGAGGGCCAGACAATTACAAATAAATCATGACTATTGTTTAGCAGGTATTGCTCGTGTTAAATATGAGCAGAAAAAGTTAGATGATGCAGAATTATCATTCATTGATGTCGATAAGAGATCATATATTTGGCCTGAGCTTCTAATTGAGGAGGCTTGGAATAGTTATTACAAGGGTGACTACAATAGAACGCTTGGTAAGTTAGTTACATATAAAGCACCGGTACTTAACTATATAGTTAATCCAGAAATTAATGTTTTAAAGGCTTTGAGTTATTTTAAACTTTGTTTATACGATGATATGTCTAAGATTATTGATGATCACTATGCGGAGTTTGATAAATCTAAACAAGTCATTGATAAGATGATTGCCCGTAAGCATTCTCTTGAATGGTATTTTAACTTTATTAATTCATTTGTTGATGGAAAGAAATACTATGATCCTTTAACAAATAAAGTTCTTAGAAATGTTTCTAAAGACCCAGCATTTATACAGCTTTTTCAAAGTTATAAAGCTGGCTTAAGAGAAATATCAAATATCAAAAAAGTACGTAATCGTCGTCTTAGAAAGATTCTTGCTATAAACCTTAAAGACTCTCTGATGCTTCAACAAAAACTTATTGGTTCATATACTAAGAGAACATTTAAGTTAGTTTCAGCACAACTTGAAAAGTCATTCATTGGTCTAAGTTATTTAAGGCTTGAAGCTTTAAATGCAAGAAAGGCTAAGTTGTATAGTGGGATTGCTGATACAGGTGCACGTGGCGATATTAAATATTTAAAAAGAAATTCGAAGCAATACTTTTGGTCATTTAACGGTGAGTTTTGGGCCGATGAAATGGGTGACTATGTATTTGCTCTTCGATCGGAGTGTCAATAATGATTAAAGTATTATTACTAGCATCTCTTATAAGCTTCAGTTCCTATGGAATTAAATTAAGTCCAAAAAGGGACCGTATCGTCTCTGTTATCGATATGGAACTTAAAGAAATTAGTAGAATGAAGCGTTATACAAAGAGGGATAATACTTTAGATCTTAGAATGGCCGAACTAAACCTTGAAAAAGGTCGTATCATTCGTGAACAAGAAAATGAAAACTTTTTTAAACTAACTCCAAAACAAAAGAATCAAATCGATAGAAAAAAGTTTTTTTCTGTTTCTGACTCATACTATAAGAAAGCTCGTGGAATAGGTATTTCTATTTTAAAGAAAAAACCTAACAGAAGGGCCCGCTCTCATATCTACTACATTCTTGCTTATAATGAATTAGAGAATGTAAACATGGAAGATGCAAAGTCGTTATTTGTAAAATCAGTAAGATCAGCTCCCAAAGGTGACTTCATCGAAACTAAGTCTCGACTTGCTCTAGGTGATATTTACTATCGTGAAGGTGATTTTAATAAATCTAGACAGTATTACAATACAGCAATTGGTAAAATTAGAGACGATAAATGGTATACGAAGTATCTTTATAACCTTGCATGGTCAAACTTTAGGGTAGGGCGAAAAAATACTGCGGTAAAGCAAATGGAGCAGGTTTTTGAACTTTCTAAAAGTCCTAAATATATAGATAAACAAGATATGGCATCACGTGATGTCGGTTATTTCTACGCAGAAAGCGGTAAAACAAATAAGGCCCTGAAGTTTTATCAGAATCAAAATACAGATGCCGAGAAAAACTTCTATGACATGGGAATGATCCTGATAGGAAAACAAAAATATTCTCAAGCTGCAGATATGTTTGGAAGAGCATTCAATGGCAAAAATCCAAAGTATAAAGCAATGTCATTAGTTCAGCTATTAATGATTTACGATAAATATGGGAATAATTCATATTTCCTTAGATATGCAAGAGCGATAACAAAGTCGCCATTAAATGCAGAACAAAAGAAAGAAGCACTATATTTTGTTACGAAAAGAGCGGCACAACTCCAAAAAGAATTAGAGATGTCTCATAATAAGAAGCGTCCCAAGGTAATGAAGTCTAAGGGTAAAACAGCTGCTGAGTTATATTTTATTTCACAACAAATTGATCCTAAGCTAAGTGAAAGAGCACTCTTTTTTGCTGGTGAGTCATATTATGCAGCTAATGAATATCCTGAGGCACTTTATATGTATGATAAAGTCTTATCTACTGCTCAACCAGGTTCAACTTATTATAAAAGATCTCTAGCGGGGATGATGATTGTCCTAAATGATCGTAAGATTTCTAAATCAACACGTAATAAGTATTTTGAAACAATCTTCACAAACTATATCAAAACAGAAGAATCTAAATCGAAAAAGAATAAAGCAGTAGAAAAACTATTTTCTTTCTACGTAGATGAAAAGAAAGATGTTGAAAAAGCAAAACAGACATTCTTTGTGTATGCAAAAGAGAATCCAAGAAATATATCTAAAAATGAAGCAATGATTGGCCGTATTGTAGACATGTATAAAACCCAAAAAAATAAAAAGGGACTTATGTCCTTTGTTGGGGAGCTAAAAGGTCAGGGAATTCCTTTAAAGAGAGGATTTGTAAATCATCTAAATAAGATTATTCTTGTTGCACAATTTTCAGATATTCAAAAGGCCAATAAAAGTGGTGATAAGATCACTGCGTTAAAGGGATATCTTTTCATTTATAAAGATCCAGAAAGTACCGCAGATGCTAAGAGAAACGCTGCTTATAATATTGCCGTTCTTTTTTATGAGTCAGGAAATGTCGGCTTAACTGCTAAATGGTTGGATCGAGCAATTGAGGAAATGACCACTACTGAATTAGTAAAATTCTATGAATCTTTTAATAGTATTATAAGTGAACTATTTTTGAGACAGAGAGTTGCTGATGGAATGTCATTAACACAAAAGTTACTCGGTAAGACATGTGGTATCAATAATAAGAATAAAGAAAAACTTCTAAAGAACTATATCGTTATGGGACTAGCAACTCGTAATGATTCCAAGGCCGTAGCATTTGTTGATCAACAATCAAAATGTCGATTTAATAATTCAACGATGCTAGCTTCTTATGAACAAATCTTTGACTACTATATAGACTTTAAACAAATTACTAATGCAGATAAGATTTATCGTGAAAGATTGTCAGCATATACAAAAAATCTATATCGTAAGTCTGAATATGTTGGAAAGTTAGCAAAGTTATCTCGTGAACAAGGTAATAGCTCTCGTTACAACAATGAGCTTAATTATATTTATCGTAGGGTTAAAAATAAGAAAAAACTTGCAATTGAGACGATCGATGAAGTTGCCCTCGCTGAAGTTGCAGATGTAGAAAGAGCTGTTAATAGCTTTAATGCAATTGAGTTAAGCTTTCCTGAGAATAAATTCAATAACACTATGAAAGGCAAGTTTGCACGTCTTGAAAGTATCCAAAATCAAGTAACAAAGATTGTGGCCATGGGCTCTGGTGAAGCGATGGTTAAGAGTTACTCATTACTTATTAGTTCATATGATAAGTTCTCAAAAGATGTCGCTACTTTTACACCGACTGGGAAGTCTCAGGAATATGTAAACTCTTTTAAGGGAAGTATGCAAAATGTATCAGCAAACCTAGCTTCAAAATCAAGACAATTAAAAAGAGAACTAGATTCTTTGATTAATAAGAATGATGTTCTAACAGTAAACTTTGGAACACTTTCTCGACAGGGGTTAAGCCTTCCATCGATGACAGGTGCTGTCTTAATGGATAAGAGGGGGAATCAGTAATGAAATTTTTTAATATTTCTCTTTTGATATTACTTTTGGCATCATGCGCCTCTGGTGGAAAGACTGTACAGAAATTAGGTGGCGAAGAAGCTGAGCAAATTGAAAACCTATCAAATGAAGATTTTAAACCGAAGAAGCAAGTTCGTTATAATGCTGATGCCGATTATCATCTTATTAATGATCTAGTTGATGATGTTTTAGAGGATGAATCTTTAGATAAGGTGTCTAAGGAAAGATTAGAAAGCATTGATGAGAAGAAAACAGGCCTAGTTGGACTTTGTTATCTTGGAAATACAAAAGAAGGTCTTGCGAAGCTTGACTCTCTTTATGAAAAAAATAAGAAGAATCCTGCATATTGGAATCAGCAGGGGATTTGCTCTTATAAAACAGGTAATAAGAGATTAGCGAAGGTATATTTTAATAAAGCTGTCGCTTTAAATAGTAAGTATATTCCAGCTATTAATAATATTGGTGTTATCTCAGTTGATGAAGGTAAAGATCGCAAGGCCATTGCAGCTTTTAAACAAGTTCTTTTAATTAAGAGAAACAATAAGACAGCAATGTTTAATCTTTCAAATATATACATCAAGTATGGGCTTTATAGTAAATCAACAGCAATGCTTAAGAACTTATATCGCGTTAATAAAAAAGATCGCGATGTGATAAATTCGCTGGTTTATTCTTATTTGTTTGATGGGAAACCTAAGTTTGCTTATACGATTTTAAAAGAAATGAATTCTGATTACTTTGAAATTCCAAGTCTTAAAATCGCTTTATATTATTCTCTAAAACAACTTAAAAGCGAACACGCTAAGAGGGTAAGAGAAGATATCGAAGATATGGATTTAAATGCAAAAGATAAAACAATCTTTCAGCAGATTAAAGGGTTAACAATATGAAAAGAATTATAACAACGGCCTTATTTATCTTGTTGTCACAAGCATCGTTTGGTCAAAAGTCTGTAAACGATAAAGTTATTTATAAGTACAAGAAGTTTGAGAAATTTAATTTAGATGAAATTAGTGTCGATGGTGAGCTGGGTGCTCCTGGCGAAATCACTGTTTCAAGTCGTTATCTTAGACAATTTAAAAATAAACTACCATCGAAACCTAATTTTCATCTTGAAATGATGAAGGGATTAGATCGAATTAGATAGGGAGACCTCGTGGATCAAGGAAGATCATTTTATTTAAAAGGTAAAAAGGATATACGTCTACCTCGTAAGAATAGAATTATCCTAGGGGCAAGTGACTCTTGTGATGTAAGAATGAGAGGGGCAGGAATAGATGATATTCATTGTCTTATTGAATTCGCACAAGATAAGACATCAATATATAGTATGTCGACAAAGAATCCCGTCAAAATAAATAATGAAGAAGTCGTAACGTGTGAACTTAGAGGGGGAGAGACTATTACAATTGGTAATTACTCTTTTACCTTTGGTGAAAGTAGTGAACTACCTCCTCAGCAATTAATACATCCACAAGAAGTTGTTAGAAACTTACCGAAACAACCTAAGTTTAACGATGAAGTCATTCAAAAGAATCAAAAGGATAGTGATTACCAAGTAAATTATCCTTTAAGTATGGATGATAATGTTAAGTTCTCTGAGTATATTTTTGAAGAACCAGATGAGATTTATCCAATCTTTAAATACAGTGTCGATAAAGAAGCTGCTGAAGTAATTATTCTTTTTAATGGAAAGATTGTTGGACTCGATTATATTCCACATAAAGACGGAAAGTATAATCTCGTTGGAATGAACCCACGTGGCAATGATATTGAATTTCCATATTTAGGAAAAAAAGATAAAGTTGAGCTATTAGATATAAAGAAAAATGATGTTGCTGTAGGAAGAATTCCTGGATTTGAACATCGTACATTTTTAAATAATAAAAATGCTAAAAATTCATTACGTCGTGATGATATTCATATTTTTGAAAAAGATAATTTAAAAGTATTTATCAGAGGTACTGAAGCACCTCCAATTGTAAAATCGGCACCAATCTTTAGAAGAGATAAGGAATTAAGAAAGTACCTGATTTTTTGTGTACTAGTATTCGCTGTTTTTATGGGGGGAATGCTTAACTTCCAAGTCGATAAAGAGATTGAGAAAGAGAAAGTTCCTGAAAGAATTGCAAAAATCTTATATAAGCCAAAACAGCTTAGAGTGACTAAAAAGAAAAATGTCATTAAGAAGGAAACACCAAAGAAAGTACAAAAGAAGGCACCAGTTAAGCAAGAGGTTTCAAATACTCCTAAAGAGCAGAAGCCTTCAAAGAGTAGGGGGGACCGAACTGCTAAGGCTTCAAATTCTACTCCAAAAAAAGCTGCTCCTAAGAAGGGACCAACAAATGATAAAAAGGTTGTGAGAAAGTCCAATAAAAAAGCAGGTAAACCTTCTCGAACAACTAAGAAGGCCTCTAAAGTTAAGAAGCTTTCTAATAACAGAAAGAGTAGAGGAAAAGTCGATGTGTATAAGTCACCGTCTTTCACATCTTCAATGAACTCTTTGATGGCAAAGGGCGGATCACTAAGTTCTTTTGCTGATGCTGGTACGACTGAAAGTTTTAAAGATGATAGCAATGCTCTTTCAACGGGTGAGTCGGCCCAAGTTCAAAAGGCTGATGTTAAAGCAGAGGTTGGCTCGCTAAGTAGTAAGACTCGTGGAAAACTTTCTTCTTCGTTTGGTACAGATGGACTAGTTCATAAAAAGAAAGTTTATATTGCTGGTGTCCCTTACCGTGAAGTTATTCTTGGATCAATGGATCGTAATGATATTATGAGAATTCTAATGGAGAACGTTCCTCAATTCCGTTACTGCTACCAAAAGGAATTAGATGTTCAGCAAAAGGCCATTTCAGGTGTTCTTGCTATGGACTTTGTCATTGGTGCATCAGGGAATGTTACAAGAGCTAAGGTGACGAAAGCAGATAAGGCCGTGCCACGCAGTGTTAAGAATTGTGTTGCAAATCACCTTAAAACAATTCAATTTCCAAGACCAAAAGGTGGAGCTGAGGTTGCTGTTCACGTACCTCTTAACCTAAATCCAAGCTCTTACTAAGTATATTTAATCAATATATGATGCCCCTTGTTGTAAATAAGGGGCATATTTTCAGCTATTTAATGAATCCATTACTATTATCAATACTAAATATTCAATCATTGTGATGTGAATGATAGTATCTTGTGGAAATAGACCAACGATAATGAGGTAGGATAATGAAATTTGTTAAATTTTTCTTAATAATGTTTTCTCTTGCAGTTCTTGCAGATGAGAAAGGTCTTGAGATTGCAAAGAAGATGGATGCGGCCAATAAAGGTTATATCGGTGACACATCGACAATGGAGCTTATTTTAGTTGATACAAGTGGCGTTGAGATTGTTAGAGAAATGCTTGGTACATCTGGTGAATTTGAAGGCGTTGATAAAAGTCTTATGGAGTTTAGAAAGCCATTAGATGTAAAAGGGACAAAGCTTTTAACTTGGACATGGAAGAGTTCTGATAAAGATGATGACCAGTGGTTATACTTACCTTCTCTAAGAAGAGTAAAGAAAATCAACTCTCGATCTAAGGGGAGCTCATTTATGGGATCTGAGTTTTCATTCGAAGATATCGGTGGTCAAACAATCGAAAAATATAATTATAATTTCTTAAGTGAAGATAAGAATACTTGGACTCTAGAGCGTAAAGCAAAGGGAAAGAGTTCATATCTAAGAGTTATTCTACATGTATCAAAGAAGTATTTAGCGCCAGTAAAAACTGAGTACTACAACAAAAGAAATGAACATATTAAGACTTCGACAATGAGTGAGTTTAAATCTTACACAGTTGGAAAAAGAAAGATGTGGCGAGCTAACCAAATTGATATGGTTAATTTAAATAATAAGAAGAAATCAATATTTAAATGGAAAAATAGAGTTATTGGTAAGAAAGTAAATGAGAACGATCTTACTAAGAGGAAGTTGAAGTAAATTGAAGAATATATTTTTTACAGTAATTATTGGGGCCCTCTCTCTAGTATCTGAAACTGCATATGCAGATGGCAGGGGAGAGATATCGTTAAATTATCGTTACTATACTCAAAAGAAGTATACTGATGTTTTATTGGGAAATGAGAAACAGCCCACTGATTTGAAGTTTGTTAAGTTAAGTCTTGAGGAACGTGATGATTGGAAAGGGTGGGAATACAATCTTTCTCTAGTTGCTCGTGCCGATGAAAAATATCAAGAAAATAGTTATGTGGACTTTAATGAGTTAAATATTGTACGCAGTCTTGGTAATTGGCAATTCTCTGCTGGTTATCACATGTTCATGTGGTCTCGCTTAGAGGCATATCATGTTGTTGATGTTCTTAACTCGCGCATAAATGATGGAAATATTGAGCGATTTGAAAAGCTTGGTGAGAAATCCATTGTTGCCAGTCATTATACAAGTATCGGTACGATGAAGTTCATCTATATGCCATATTTTACGGAAGGCTTTTATCCTGATCCATTAATGAGAATTTTTGATGGGCTAGAGCCGGTAAGGCAGAATGTCGTTTCAGGAAATGAAGTTAAAAGTAGTGACGAAGAAGATCAGTATAATCAATTCGCAGTTTATTACGCTCATCAGTTTGGAGATCTCGATCTAACTGTATTTGCCATGGATCATATTGATCGAACGAGACCTATTTTTGGCGCTAGACCATCAACACCGACAACGCTTGAAGCATTCTATGTTGATGTTTTAGATATTGGAGCTGCCGCAACATTTTTTTGGGGTGAGCAAACTTTTAAATTTGAATACCTCTACTCTGATTTTAATGCAGATGACTCAGTTGCTATTCTCGATTATACAGGTGGAACGAGAGAAGTTTTTGATTATCAATTAGCTTCTATAGGTCATGAATATACTCATAACTACGCTAATAATTGGAGTTCTAGTTTTTATACTGAATATCAATATGTTCTAGGAGTTGGAAAAGAGAAGAGAGGCCAGGCCCAGATTTTTCAAAATGATCTCTTCATCGGTCATCGTTTTGCTTTAAATGATGCTTATTCAAATGAGTTTACACTTGGGCTGTATATTGACCTTGAAAGAAACGGTGAAGCTTTGTATTACTTAAGCTATGAGAGACGCCTAAATAATGCATGGAAGGCCAAGGTTAACTTTAGAGGAGTTACAATTGGAGATGATGCAGAAAGTGATCGTCGTGGTCTCTATATCCTAGATGGAGATGATGAATTAGGTGTTACCCTAACTCGTTTCTTTTAGATTTATCAAAATAGTATTAATGAAAATAAAAAGGCTCCTTACGGAGCCTTTTTTTATTCTATTCTTGTCCAAGGACAACGAATTTATACTTTTGAAACCCTGCCTCAGCAGCAGTATGCATGAGTTTTTTGATATAGTTGTACTTCAAAGACTTATCAATTACGAGATTAACTATACCAGAGAAATTCTTCGCATTAGGTGTCGTCTTTGCAATATCATCAATTTCTTTCTTTTTGGCCACTAACTCGTTGTAGAGAGGAAGAATTAATCTTCCGCCTTGAGAGTAGAGACGTCCCTTGTAAGTTTCAGTGTTGTGAACTTCTTTGTCATCAACCCAAATGACCTTAGGTGAAACTTGTACAACAACTCCTTGCTCGTTAATTGATTTAGAAACTGAGTGAGGAATTGTAATATCTTTTGGAATATTTAAAATTACACCAGTTGTATCGTAACTTCTAATTAGGAATACAAGTAAGATAACAAGGATATCAAGAAGGGAAGTGATATCAATATCAAGTGGTTCCTTCTTTCTTCTTATTCCTCTATTTCTTATCGAACGTTTTCTCATACTTTACCTATTGTCTTAAGACTGCGTGTCACCAAAGATAATATTATTAAATAACTCAGTGACTTTTGTGTCTTCGCCATTTCTCTTCGTCCAGATCTCTGGATCTGTTTTCTTTAGATCGCGTACTGCATCCATAATCTTAATGAGTTCTTCATAAGTAATATTTGCATTAGGGATAAAGATGACTTCTTTTTCATCAACATAGCTTTTCTTTAATTCGATGAGCTTTTGACGAAGTTTGAAAAGATCATATTCTCCGCTGGCGGTTTTACCTGCGCTGAAGATTCGTCTTTCATTAGGTCCAGAGTGGAGGCTAATATTGCTTTGATTGATCTTTAAAGTAAGATCAAGTCTCTTCTTATCTGTTTTTGGAGGTTGGCTGTTTGAGATAATTGGAACATCAGAGCCAATCTCATAGATTCTAACAAAGTTAGCAGACATAAGAAGGAAGAAGATAAAGATGAAGACCGAATCTAAAATTGGAATTAGATTCAGCCTCTCAACTTTCTTATTCTTATATTTTCGACTCGGTTTTCTATACATAATTAATTTCTTTCTTACTGCTTACTTTCTTCTGTGCTTAGGATATCCATTAGCTTTACAGAATATTCATCGATTTCATTAATGATCTTTTCAGACTTTGAACTTAGAAAAGAGTGAATGATCATAATTGTGATGGCAACAAGTAGACCTAGGAAAGTCGTATTCATCGCTTGTGAGATCCCTTTAGCAAGTAGTTCTGCTTTTTGTGTAGGATCAGCTGCAGCAACAGCTGCGAATGAAGCGATTAGACCTTGAATTGTTCCCAGTAGTCCAAATAGAGTTGAGATATTCGCAATTAACTGAAGATAGTTAAGTCTAAGTTCAACCTTAGGGATAACTTCAAGTGCAGTAGCATCAATTGCATTTTGAATTTGTTCTGGTTTTGCTGACGCTCTTTCAAGTCCACTTCTTAGAACTTTTGGTAGGGCCGCATTCGATCCAGAGCAAACACGTGAAGCACCTTCAACATCATTTGCCATGATGTAGCGACGAAGTTCATTCATAAAAGAAGCTCCATCAACATCAAATTTAAAACTTAATTTAAAGAATCTCTCTAATCCAATTGCCAGACCTACGGCCCAGATGAATAGAATGATCCACATGAAAAGTCCGCCGTTTTGAAAAAAAGCAGCGATTGTGTTTACGGATGATACAGCAGTGCCTTCCATTATATAGCTCCTTAAAATTGTGTACTAACTTAAGATTATTTTAACTCATAATCGCGTCAAATACTTGATTTTAAAGACTTGGAAGTTTGTGCCGGTTTTGTTTGAATTGCTTAGTAGTTTTCTGGGAAAACTTGCCTTTCAATACCTTCAATAAACGTATGAATAATTTTAATGTGCATTTCTTGAATTCGATCAGAAAGATCAGCTTCAATCACAAGAGGGAAGTCCACAAGGTCTTTCATCTTTCCGCCACCTTTTCCAAGTAGGCCAACAACTTTCATTCCCTTTGCGTGAGCCGATTTAACTGCTTCAAGACAATTTGGAGAATTTCCAGAAGTTGAAATTGCAAGAAGAACATCACCCTTGTGTCCATGTGCTTCAACATATTTTGAAAAGATATACTCAAATCCGTAATCGTTTGCAACACAAGTAATGTGTGAAGGATCTGCTACCGCCATTGCTGGCATCGCGGGACGATCTTTACGAAAGCGTCCAGTCAGCTCTTCTGCAAAGTGCATGGCATCGCACATTGAACCACCATTTCCACAGCTTATTACTCGGCCATTATTTTTAATAGCTGAAACCATTTCATCAATTGCATCTTGCATAACTTTGAAATTATCTTCGTTAGCAATAAACTTTGTTAATGTTTCTTGAGCGTGATTAAAAGCGTGAGAAATAAAATCATTCATTATTAGATACCTTTTCGATCCTTGATAAAGATAAAAGAAAAGCCTCTTTGATAGAGGCTTTATATTACATTAATTCTTCTAAAGACTTTTTAATTTCTTCTTTCGTCTGAACACCAACAAGTGTCTTTGTTGCTTGTCCATCTTTGAAGAAAATCATTGTTGGGATCCCACGGATTCCATATTGTTGAGCAAGCTCACCATTATCATCAACGTTAACTTTAACGATGCTTGCACCTTCACCAATTTCTGATGCAACTTCGTCTAGAACTGGCCCTAGAGTTTTACAAGGTCCACACCATTCTGCCCAAAAATCAACTAGAACTGGCTTTGCGTTCTTTAATACATCAGATTCAAAATTTGCTACGTCAGTTTTACCAACAGTACTCATATAATTATCCTCCAGAGCTTTTTTGCTCTTCTTTCTTTCAGTCTACATTTATAACTTAAAATATTATTTTTGGCTATTAGTGATCATCTATTGGTCTATAGAGAAGTTAAAGTATTTCTTTACTTAATATTCCTTATTTGAACGTGGTGCAAAAAATGCCTTGTTTTCTAATAAAATTCATAGGATAAGATATTTATTATGGATAGAAAGTACTTATTGAAGTCGGCCATAAAGGTTGCACGTTTTTCAAGGATATTAGCAAAGGCAATAGACCTATTTATTGTTCTTGTGTTGTCGCTATTTCTCTATCCAATCGGTATTCTTTTTTCCATTGTTTATTTAACATTTGCAGATGCGATCCAAAATGGTCAATCGGTAGGAAAGAAGTTTATTGGCTTTCGCGTTATCTCTCTTGTTGATGGAACACCTTGTTCATTGAAGCAGAGCTTTGTTCGTAATCTGCCTTTTATTATTCCACTTATTTTTGCCATTATTCCAGTTCTGGGTTGGTTTATGGCCGTGATAATTGGTATTCCAATGGTCGGAATTGAATTATATCTTTTATATAAACTAGATTCAGGTCACAGATTAGGTGATGTTATGGCCGATACTACAGTTATGGCCAATGATGACACGATGCTCGCTATTAAAAAGAGACAGGCGAATTGGTTTGAAGATCAAGGAACTCCAACCTAATTAAATACTCTGTTAATTATCTCTTCGAGGTTTTCTTTATCTATATCATTGAAACTTGCTTTCACATCACTATCAATATCTAACACTGAGATTAGCTTTCCATTTTCTAAAACAGGCACAACAATTTCAGACTGGCTCTTAGGATCACAAGTGATGTGATTTTCAATTGCATAAACATCTTCAACAATTTGTGTTTCTAAAGATTGAGCAGCTGTTCCGCACACTCCTTTACCAAATGGAATACGTAAACAGCCAAGAGTTCCTTGATAAGGGCCAACAACGAGTTCAGATTCTTTTGAGTTATCAACATTATAGAACCCACACCAATAAAAGTGTGGAAAAGCCTGCTTTAATACACAAGAGATTGTGGCCATTTTTGCAATTGTATTCGATTCACCTTCGCAAATCGCAAAGATATCTCTTTTTACATTATTATACAGCTCTTGTTTTTGTGCATTGTCCATAACTTGGTCCTATATTAATCATTAACAGATTCAACATAATTGGCTAGATTTATAGCATAAATTGGAGATTATATGTCAAAGAAAAGATTAATCGTCGTCGACGTCAGTAACTTTATATTCCGTGCGTTTTTCGCAATCCGTCCAATGACGGCACCAAATGGTACACCTGTTAATGCAACGTATGGTGTTCTTTCAATGCTTCTTAAAATTATGGCCAATTATAGGCCGACTCATATGCTCTTAGCTCGAGATACATCGGGAGGATCATTTCGTAATGAAATGTATGAAGAGTACAAGGCCAATCGCTCAGAACCACCAGAGGATTTAGTTCCTCAATTTTCTCTTATTAAAGAGTTAATTGATAAAATGGGACTTCTAAATGTTGCAGATGAAAATTATGAAGCTGATGATATTATCGGCTCATCTGTGACTCAGTGGAAGGATGATTTTGATGAAATTCTTATAGCCTCAGGTGATAAGGATTTAATGCAATTTGTAGGTGGCAATATTAAGATGCTGGATACGATGAAAGATGTTACCTACGATGAAAAAGGCGTCTTTGAAAAGATGGGTGTTCGCCCTGACCAAATTGTAGATTACTTATCAATGGTTGGAGATACATCAGATAATATCCCTGGTATGCGTGGGATCGGAGCAAAGGGAGCGGCAAAGCTTCTGGCAGAACACGATACATTAGATAAGTGCTTTGAGATTTCAGATACGTTTAAAGGTAAAAAATTAACAACTGCCTTTACTGAATATGTTGATGATGCAAAATTATCACGTGATTTAATTAAGATTGTTACAGATATCGATTTAAAATGTAAGTCAGAAGATTCCGAATTAAAGTTCTATCCTACAGATGAGTTACTTGCATTCTTAAAAGAGCTTGGAATGAATTCCATGATTAAAAGAATGGAGGATCTAAAGTATCAGCTTTCTATTGCTGATGGTGAAGGTGAAGAAGGTGAAGTCGCATCTCCTTTCGAACATCTAATTGTTGGAAAAGATATTAAAGAAGATGAGTTTAAAAAGTTAATTAAAGAGAGCAAGAAACTTGCAGTGCAGACTGAGTTTGATAGTTCAGATATTCATGCTCGTAATCTCGTGGCCTTAAACCTTTCATTTGATGATAACAAGTCGTACTTTCTCGAAGTTGACCAAAAGAATGAAAAAGAATACTTAGAGTTAATTTATAGTGATGACTCAAAAGAAGTTTATAGTGAACATTCAAAGAGGGATTATTCGCATTTATTCAGGCATAAGGTTTCATTTAAGGCAAAGAATTTCGATATCGTTCAAGCCCATTATAATGTAAGTCCAAGTATGAGGCATAATATTGAGGCTATTTGCACTAATGTAAATGTTAATGTCACAACGCTTGATAAGAAGAATCCATATATAACTTCTCTTGAAACAATTGAAGAAAGATCTACTTATAGTGGCCTTCGCTCAATTGCTATATTTAGACTAGCAAATCTTTTAAAAGAAGAGCTTAAAGAAAAAGAGCTTGTTTCTGTTTATGAAGATATTGATAATAAGCTAATTCCTATTCTTGCAGAGATGGAGTTCGAGGGAGTGTGTCTAAATAAAGAATTCCTTTATGATATGGCGAAAGACTTAGAGGAGAAGCTTTCAGTTATTCAAAAGAAAGTTGATTCATTCTCTGTAAATGACACGATTAATTTAAATTCTCCAAAACAAGTAGGAGAGTTTCTATTTAACGAATTATCATTTCCTGTTGTAAAGAAAACAAAAACTGGCTACTCAACAGACTCTTCGGTTTTAGAAGAACTTGCAGCGAAGAATATAAATGAAGTACCAGGCTTGATTTTACAATATCGTGAACTAGGTAAGATCTTATCAACATACGTTAAGGCTCTTCCTGAAATCGTTAATGAGAAGACTGGAAAGGTGCATACAAGTTTTAATCAGCATGTTGCCCAAACTGGAAGATTATCTAGTGTGAATCCGAATCTTCAAAATATTCCTATTCGTTCAGAAACAGGAAGACTTGTAAGAAAGGCATTTATCGCAACACCTGGAAATATGCTACTAGCTGCCGACTATTCTCAAGTTGAACTAAGAATTCTTGCTCATTACAGTGAAGACCCAACAATGATAAAGGCATTTAATGAGGACAAAGATATTCACGCACAAACAGCAAGTGAAATTAATGATATTGCTTTAGAAGATGTAACTTCGGATGAAAGATCGAAGGCCAAGGCCGTAAACTTCGGTCTAATGTATGGACAATCATCTTTTGGATTGGCCTCAGCACTTAAGATTTCAAGAAAAGATGCTAAGGCCTATATTGAAAAATACTTTGAAAGATTTTCTAAAATTAAGGGCTTCTTAGATGGGCTTAAGGAAGATGCAGAAAAGACAGGGTATTCGATTACAATGTATGGTAGAAAGCGTTTTTTACCAGACATTCACTCTAATAATCGTACGGTAAAAGCAAATGCTGAAAGAATGGCGATTAACTCACCAATTCAAGGTACTGCTGCTGACATAATTAAGTGTGCAATGATTAATATCCATGAAGAAATTCAAAAGCGTGGATTAAAATCGAAAATGCTTCTTCAAGTACACGATGAGCTTATATTTGATGTACCTGAAAACGAATTAAATGAAATGAAGACATTAGTAAAAGAGGGAATGGAAAACGTTGTTAAGCTTAAAGTACCATTAAAAGTTGAGCCTTCTCTTGGTGTTAACTGGTACGACTTAAAATAACTCTAAAATAATAAAGCCGAGTAAACTTCCTCTCCACAGTAAATTAATTGTGGGGAGGAAAACATATTTCCATAGCCTCTTTCAAAGAAAATAATAGCATCATATTCATTTGGACATAAGTTTTGAAATAGGAGCTTTTTGATTTCTTTAGATCTACTTGATACAACATCGTATGGAGTATCGTATTGGATAGTTATGTATTCCTCTTCAAATAAATAATTAATAAATTCATCTGTGCTTATAAGTTCACCACGATGTAGATACGTTGTGATGTCATTAAAGATGAAAGTTGCATTAATAGAGTCAGAAAAACATTCATCGCATATTGATTCGAAAATGATACCTCGACTCGAACCATCAAGACACCCCGGCTCCCTACATTCAAGATGTATTTCTTTTTCAAAATTTTCTGTCCAAACAATATCAAGCTTTATTGCAAAAGCATTTGAGATTGTAAGAAGCATGAATAGAAGTATTAATGCTTTCTTTTGCATTTTGAAAATAGCCTTGTGAAATGTTTATCAATCATGACGGTAAGTTCATTGTTACATTCTTGAACCTTAAACTTATATCCGTTTATAATCTTTTTAGATGCTAGGATTGTTAATTCATTCCTTTGTATGAGTTCGACAGCTGCGAGTTCTTCTTTATCTTTAAGACAATTTCGACCATTTAAAAGAGTTGAACGGCAGCTTTTTGGAATCTCGCCATAGCGTTGGTATGTCGTTTTTAATTTGTTCAGGTCAAGTTCCCATCTTCTTGGAATATTATCAAAATCAGTGAGTCCCTGATAGAGGCTGTATAGTGCCCGAGCGATATAGAAAAATGGACCAAGTTTAGAGTTGAAGTAAGTTAGTGTATTTGAAATACCTTCAAAGTTAATTCTACATGCAGCACATGCCGCGACACCATCTGTTTGTTTATCACTAATATCGGAACCACTGTTGGCGATAATATCACCACCTTGGCGGTCAACACATGCACCCACTGATATTCCTCGAAAGTGATATAGATTTGTAGGGCTTTTATTACTTCCTGTAATTGATACTGCACATGGTACACCAATTAGAGGACCAAATTCAGTAATCAATTCTACATTAACCTTAGATTTTTCATATTCTTTATTAAATTCAATTTGTCCATCTTCGATCATTTTATTAAATGAAGTAACGTAACCAGGAGTTAGACTTACACGTGTGTAAAGTACACCTGGAGTAAACCAGCTCATGAGTCCTTGGCCAATATCGGATACAAATCGAGTCATAACTTGTTTTGTTTTAAAGTAAGGGTCGTAGACTTTACAAGCAACCCTTTCAGCATAGGGATTGAAGAGGTCTGAAGATGGCTGTGAGAATTTTGATTTCCAAAATAAGTCACCATAGTAAGTAGCACGAGATGTTTCAATGATACTGATGATTGATTTTCTTAAACAGTGACTAATTGATCGACAAATAATGTCACCATTTTTGTAGATGATGAAGTCTTGTGAAAGAGCGTCACTTTCATAATGCTTGTCTGGAAAGGTTTCAAATGACTGATCAGCACGAGTTTTGTCAATATACCATTGATGAAAACCTTCATATTCTATTTCAAAACTTTCATCCCAAATCTCTTTTTGCTTAAGACCTTTACAATATGATCTCGTCTCATCCATTAGTTCTTTGTAGTAATCAATGATTTTATTGTAGGGAGAGTCTGTAAAGAGAATGTCGAGATTATCAATTAACTCAGTTCCTTTAAGTCCTTCAATATGCTTTTTCGTAAAACTGAATATATCATCAGATATAACAGATGCCTCTGCACAAAGATAGTAGAGGTCATTTTTAATAATATTTCCATCAAGATTTCGAAAGTAAAAATCTAATTGATCTCTAACTTCTTTTGGATCGAGCCTTTTTCTTACTAGGGTATAAAATGTTAAGGCATCAATTAGCTTGTTTTTTACATAATTCTTAGTCTGTGTTTGGTTTTTGAATATATGTTGAATCCAGGCATCTGCATCATCGTAAGAGCCAAGGTCTAAGATATCTTTATTAACATTAGCAAATGGATCTTTTAATAAATCATTTTGAACGCCTTCTGAAATAGGGGATAGAATATCGAGTTCAAGCGCTTCTTTTTCAAAGTTTCTACGAGAAAACTCGCGGAATGAATTCTCTGCAAGTCTCTTATTATTACAAGTAGGCATGATATCACTACGACATCCATTAGGAGAAAACAGAATATAATCTTGAGTGTTTGAATTGCGAATTATATTTTCATATTTTGTGTTTTCGACTTTCAGATTCTTCATTGCCCATGCAAAGTAGAGTTTCATCGAATTCCAGTAATCAAAGCCAACTTTTTTATCCCAATAACGCTCTTTTATATTTTTAATATCAAATTGATAACCAGCTACTTGTAAGTTCTCAAGTGTATCAATTCCATCCATGCGACATTCGTCTACTGTTTCACCTATGTCGCTAAGTTGTTTTGCAATCCTATTCAGGTCTTGGATACTTGGCTTTTGTCCAAAGAGATTTGCCTGTAATGGGCCAAATTTTTTTACTTTTAAACATTTGTACGTATTACTATCTTTAATGTACTTAGAGTTGAAGTAGTTGCTATCCTCAAAACTGTCATAAAGACGATGCTTTAATCGATGGGAAGAAGTCCAAATATTTTCAATATAATAATTAAGTTGCGGACATTGTAACTTTCCATAACATTCTTTAAGCATTGTTCGGTACTTAACAGGAATATTATTTTCACTATCAAGATGTGGGAGGAGTGGAAGCTGGCCGGAAAGTAATTTCTCATGAATCTCTTGTGTTAGTCTCGTTGTTTTATTTCGAAAGTCTCGTATAAGTTCTTTGGTAATTGTTGCTCTATCTTGTCCTGTCCTATTAGCCAGACGATATGCCGCTTTTGCTGCAATCGTATTGTTTAGAAAAATAAACATGGATCGTGTTGGCTTTTTGGAATCAATGGCACATGAAGCACGATTTCTTAACTGAACCTTACTTAATTCCACATCTAGATCATTAAGATCTAAGTTTTTCCACTCATTCCACTTCGTACCAGCAAGAGTACTTAGTGAGACCCAAAAAATAAAAGCAATTATAAAACCTCTCTTCATAGAGAGGTTTTATAATTTTGAGTTTTTCTTAACAATTAAAGAAAAAGTTAATTATTGATTGCTCTTGCCACAATTTCCTGATTTTCCAATGATTGTCGTATAGAAAAGGATCATTGCTTCATCGGCAGGAGTGAAACCGCGGCGAGTATTGCCATCTGTATCAAGTAGGCCATACATGTAGCGATTAATAGCAATATAAACAGACTTAGGTACTTTGATGCGCTGAGTACATTTCCCATTGTAGTATCTAACGTTAACTCCCCAGTATTCACCATTGATTTGTCCACCGTATCCTCCTGTGTAGATATTCACACCACTACCAGCTTGCTGGTTCATACCCTCTCCGATATTAAATCCTACTTCAAATCCTCCAAATTTATTTTCAGAAGCAAATAAAGTACAAAGACCTTTTCGGCAAGAGACTTTAATGTCTTCTTCAATTTTTAGTAATATCTCTTCATTTGAAAATTTTTCGAATTCAAATTGGTCTTCACCTCCCCCAAACATGTCATCGACATCATTTGCAAATACTGAAGTAGTCATAATCATTAATACTAGTAATAACTTTTTCATTTCATTCTCCTCTTTTAGTAAGTCTTTTTTAGAAATCAATATCCCCAAAGTCATCATCATCCCATCCATCGTCATCTTGGTCTGATCCAGGAGGTTCACACGTGAAATATGGTCCTTTAAAGTTCTGTATTGTTGTTTGATTGTTATGATTAGATATTTTTTTATATGAAACATTTTCAATAATATATTTATCGTTCTTGTCGATATCTATATTAAACTCTAGTGCAAATAATAAACGATGATCTTTTTTAAGAATACATTGCCCATTTTCACAGTAGTCTGTGAAGTATGGTGGCCATACTGTATTTTTAAAGACTCTACTTATTGAGTTAACGGAGTTTTTAACTCCTACATGGTTTTCACCGGTAAACCTAATTGTGTCGAAAACAGGAAAGCTAGGTAAGCTATTATAGCGCTGAATTTCTCCAATTGGATTGATTGAACCAATAGTTTGCCCCTCTCGTGCAATGTTAGGAATTGTATTAGGATTTAAGAGCAGGCGACTTTCAATTTGTCCCTTAAACATCATATAATTATACTCGATATCGTTCATATCGACTTCAAGACGATAGCGTCGGTTTTTTTCAAGAGAGTTTTTGTTAAGAGATATTCCTAAACCACTTATCATTCCGATCCAATCTGCTGGAGCTATACCACCATCAAACCATGACTTTATATACTCTTTCTTTTTTGGGTTTGTGATATCAAAAAGAGCATATTCACTTGCAACTGGTTGGCTGTAATCACATGAAGAAGTGCAAACTCCATTCAAACATTTGGATTCTTCACATTGATTGTTGACCAAAATCGGAGCTTTAATTGTTATAAGTTCATCCGATATTTTGTTTATATTTATTTTTCCTACTGTTGTATTTTTTATTTTCCATTGTGTTGGCCACTTCGGAATATCCTCGTAACGAGATTTATTTGTTGGTACTATAGGATCTGGGTTTTGAGTAAATCTAAATTTTATATCTTCCAAAAACTCAAGTTTTGCAGACCTTCCCGTGGCATCTCCTGCGGCATAAAGTTCAAGTGTTCCCATGATATCTTGTAGTGCAAATTTATTCTCATCGTAGAATTCTTTTTCAAGGCATTTTTGAGCTACTTTTGGAGTAATTTTAAATTGAGAATCTGGCTTTGGTTTAAAAAAGCAGAAAAACCCAAAGAAGTTAGCCCTGTTTTTATCAATGCGATTTAGTTTACAGCCTGGTTGGCCTTCCTCTGGAAGCTCCAATCCTGTTTTTGATTTATCTTCTACATCAAAGCTTACACAATGATTAATAAGATATCTTCTTCTTTGAAGTCTTTTATTTCGATCTTCTTTTTTTAGTCCATTGATTTTTTCGACATTCTCAATTCTACACTGATCTTTGGAGCCAAACGTTAGAGTGTCATTTATACTGAAAGATAAAAACTCATCAGATAATATAAAATTCTCTATACCAATTGCAAACATCATGAACTTTTTTTGGCTTGCAGCCTTTTGACATGAGGATGCTAGAAGAGAGGGCATTTCATCTTGAAAAATACCTTCTTCATCAAAAATCATCGCTTTTTTATCAATTAATGAAAGAGAAACATTAATAGCTTCTGGAGCATTAATATTTACGCATGCATAGCTTCTAAAGCTAATTAAAGTTACTAATATAAGAAGTATTCCTTTCATATTCCCCCCCTCACAAATTGATAAAAAAGGGTGAAGCCTAGACTTCACCCAATAAACTATTTCTTATAATCCGCCATTTAGACTTGTAATTGCTGTGTCAGTACAAATATTTGCACCATGCATTTTCCATCTTCTGACTCGATCAATCATGTTAGGAGAATGTCCGCTTTTTTCTTTGAAAACATAACGAACCACACATCCTCTAAGGTCTGCTGGACCTTGTAGATCTGGAAAGTTAACAGTTGAATTATTAGCAAGAGAAGCTGATGGCCCATCTACGAAAATACTTCCACCATTTTTGTCTTTACAGTATAGAACTGTTTTAACATGTAGATTTGCAAGTGACTGGTAGCTGTGTGCTGACCATACGATTGGTCCATTGTTTAAGTCCCAGTTTAGATCAATAGTAGGAGAACCTGCTAAGTCAGTTGCTGTAACTTTTCTTTCTGCTTTGTAGAATGGAGTTAGAGACTCTTGTTGATTGTTATCTGCATACTTAACAATTTCATCAACATTGATGTTAAATGATTCATCTTGATTTTCAGTTAAGTAATCAATTTGAGTCGCTCTGAAACAAATATCAACAAAGTATTTAGAACCATACTTTTCTGAACCTAGATTGAACGAAAGTTCTTTAAGTCTTGCTGCAAATTTGTTTCCAGTAAAATACTCATCTTCTAATTCATTGTAACTATGAGTTCCAGCGATTACCTCTAGGTCTCTATCGATTCCAAAAGTTGGGTCGCCATGGTCTCTCCATGCTGTATACGTAGCTTTCATTACATCAAGAGTATTGTCGTAATCCCCATCCATATCTCCTGTACATACACAGTCACAGCCTACACCAGTTTGTGGATCACAGTTATTCGATGGTGGAGGAGTTTCTTGTAAGCCAATATCTGCCAATAGACCTGGTCCGTTACCTTGTCCTGGGAATGGGCCATTACCTGGGAATTGACCACCAGTTGCTCCACCGCCTGGGAATGGAAAGCCGCCACCATTTTGACCACTAGTTGGCTGACCAGCTACACCATTGCCATCTGGATTACAAGATTGAAACGTTTCTGGATTGTAGCAAATCTTTCCTCTTTGAGGCTTGTGCTTTAAACCAGCATTACATGGATAAATCGATGCACCAGATGATAGTACATCAAAATCGAATTGTACTCGCGCCGCTTGCGACGAGAATGTTGTTAGAAACATAGCGGATGCTAGTAGAAGTTTCTTCATTACCCTCTCCTTTTTAGTTAGGTTGTTAGACAAAAAATATTGATGAAGAAATTTGTAGCAACCCAATTTTTGAAAGTCGATAGGGGTCAAGGTTAGGAAAGGTGAATTTGACTTTAATTAACTGCCTTTTAAGAATTGCTTAACTAGATTGAAGGTTTTCTTTAGAGACTTCTTCCGATTCTTTCGCTTCTGTAATTTGGTAACCAAATTGTTTGACGATATCTTTTGGGGTTAGGATTCCAATGATTCTTTTTTCATCAAGTCTTGAGACGACCGGTAGACGGGAGATATGGAATCTTTTGAGTCTATGAAGTGCAATATATAAACTCTGATCAGGATAAATCTTTATAATTTTCTTTTCGCAACAATGTTCAATTTTCATTTCACCATTGCCCTTAGCGTGTTGAACTCGAAGCTCTGATGTTGACATCATTCCAAGTAGTCTTCCATTTTTTAAAACGGGAAATCCTTGTAGTTTTGGATTGTGCTCTTCAATATCTTTAAGTGTTTCTGAAACAGATAGACTTGCACCATAGGTAATAATATCTCTAATCATTGCATCTTCAACATGTAGTTGATCAAGAACTTCTAGGTCTTCTTTTGTTGGTAGATGAATTCCATCTTGTGCAGATATTTGTTCATAGATTGATTCGTTCTCTGTTGGTTTTGAAGAGAGCATATAGGCAATGATATTTGCAATCATAAGTGGAAGAATAATATTGTAGTCTCTCGTCAATTCAAAGACGATGAGTATTGAAGTAAATGGAGCTCTAATAACTGTTACAAAAAAAGCTCCCATTCCAACTAATGCATAAGCTCCAGTGTTTGTTGTAATCTCTGGAAAAAAGGCATTGGCAAGTGAACCAATTAAACTCCCAAGAGTTGCTCCCATTAAAAGTGTTGGCATGAATAGACCACCAGATATTCCAGCTGAATAACAAAGTGATGTGGCAAGAAACTTTAGACAGAACATGATAAAGAGAATTTTCGGATCAAGAATTAACGATAGTAGAGTATCTTCAATCGTTCCGTGACCACTACCAATTACGCTAGAGTGAACTTGGGTCATAAGTGCAATGATTAAAAAGACAATCATCATATATGTTAGCTTATGGCTTTTCATATATTTTCGATTAAATTCTCTAAAGGTAAGAACTGACTTCATCCACAGTGGTCCAATAAAGGCACACACAATACCAATTGTTAAATAGAATAATAACTCACGGTGATCATGCATCTTATAATAAAGTTGCTCAAACATGTGAGTTTGTCCTGTTAAGATCTGTCCTGTAACAGAGGCAACAACAGAAGAGATAACAATTGAACCAAGTACTTTTGCGTTTAGATCACCCACAACTTCTTCAAGTGTAAAAACAACAGCGGAAATTGGAGTTGCAAAAGCGGCAGCAATACCACCAGCTGCACCTACGGCAACGAGGGCCTTTATTTTCTTTTTAGAAAGATGAAATGAAAAACCTAAGCGAGATGCAATTCCGGCCGCTATTGTTACAGTCGGTCCTTCTCGTCCAAGTGAAACACCTGAGCCAAGGGCCATTAATGTTGTAATTGTTTTTGCGAAAGTGTCTCTAAGGCTAATTTTTCCATGATCAACAACTAGTGCCGCTCGAACTTTTGGAATTCCAGAACCCTCTGTGAATGGAAACTTTCTTGTGGTTAACCAGCCAGATATAAATAGGGCCACGCCTCCAAGTAGAACGGATTCCCATGTAAAAGTTGAATCAGTTTTTAGTATATGTTGGAGCCAGTGGACTCCTTTTTGAAGGCCTACGGCCACGAAAGCTGATAAAACGCCTGTAATTAGCGTAAGGACAAAAAATGTTCTCTCTTCTGCAGTTTCATCCTGCAGGAATTTGCCTAAAAGTTTTTGGTTAAACTTTAGCTTCATACAGTATTTATCGGTCTCAATCCTTATTTTTATAGGATAACTTGTTAATTTCTCGCAATATCTCATATTCTTAAGATTCCGTGAAGGAAATTGTGCTTGGTGCCATCAAAAAAAGTTGATACATAACCTTGACATGTATCCGTTTGCTACCAAGTTATGTATAAAGATTATGAATTAAACAAAAAATGTATTTAACTGGAGGAATTATGCAAGTTAAACCATTACAAGATAGAGTTCTTATTAAAAGAGTTGAAGACGAAACGAAGACAGCTGGAGGGATTATTATTCCTGATAACCACTCAGAGAAGCCTGCTCAGGGAGAAGTTATTGCTGTTGGTCCAGGTTACCGTTTAGATAATGGATCTGTAGCAGAACTTGCTGTAAAAGAAGGAGATAAGGTTCTTTTTGGAAAGTATTCAGGAAGCGAAGTTAAGCTTGAAGGTCAAGAGTACCTTATTATGAAAGAATCAGATATCTTAGGAATTTTAGTTTAATCGAATCGATTACATATAGGAGATAATTATGGCAAAAGAATTAAAGTATTCAGAAGAAGCAAGAGGACTAATCCTAGACGGTGTTAACCAACTTGCTAATGCAGTAAGAGTTACTCTAGGGCCAAAAGGTAGAAACGTAGTAATCCAAAAATCATTTGGAGCTCCACACATCACAAAAGATGGTGTTTCTGTTGCAAAAGAAATTGAATTAGAAAATAACTTCCAAAATATGGGCGCTCAAATGGTTAAAGAGGTTGCTCAAAAAACAAATGAAGATGCAGGTGATGGAACAACAACTGCAACAGTTCTAGCTCAAGCAATTTACACAGAAGGTGCAAAACTTGTAACTGCTGGTCACAACCCAATGGATCTTAAAAGAGGGATTGATACAGCTGTTGAAAAAGTCGTTTCAGAACTTAGAAATGTTTCTAAAGAGATCAAAACAAATGAAGAGATCGAACAAGTAGGAACAATCTCTGCAAATAACGATAAAGAAATCGGAACACTTCTTGCGCAAGCTATGGATAGAGTTGGAAAAGATGGTGTTATCACAATTGAAGAATCAAAGACTGCTGAAACAACTTTAGATGTTGTTGAAGGTATGCAATTTGACCGTGGTTACCTTTCTCCGTACTTCGTAACTAATTCTGAAAAGATGGAAGTTTCATTTGATAATGCAAATATCCTTATTACTGATAAGAAAATTGCAAATATGAAAGAGCTTCTTCCAATCCTTGAAAAAGCAGTTCAAACTTCTAAGCCACTTTTAATCATCGCTGAAGATGTTGAAGGTGAAGCAATTACAACTCTTGTTGTTAATAAGCTAAGAGGAACATTAAACGTTGCAGCTGTTAAAGCTCCAGGTTTTGGTGATAGAAGAAAAGAGATGCTTAAAGATATTGCTGCCCTAACTGGTGGTACAGTTATCTCTGAAGAGCTTGGAATGAGCCTTGAGACTGCTGACCTTGCACACCTTGGTTCAGCTAAGAAGATCTCAATTGATAAAGAAAATACAACTATCGTAGACGGTGCTGGTGAAGCATCTGCAGTTGAAGCTCGTGTTTCTCAAATTAAGGGACAAATTGCTGAGACAACTTCTGATTACGATAGAGAAAAACTACAAGAAAGACTTGCAAAGCTTTCTGGTGGTGTAGCTGTTGTAAACGTTGGTGCTCCAACTGAAACAGAAATGAAAGAAAAGAAAGACCGTGTTGAAGATGCACTAAATGCAACAAGAGCTGCTGTTGAAGAAGGTATTGTTGTTGGTGGTGGATCTGCTCTTGTTAAAGCTGCAAACGTTCTTGCAGGTCTTAAGACAGATAGAGAAGAAGAAATGCATGGGATTAAGATCGTTCAAAGAGCTGTTGAAGCTCCTCTTAGACAAATCGCTACAAATGCAGGCCTTGAAGGTTCAGTAGTTGTAAACGAAGTTAAGAAGAATGAAGATGCAAAATATGGATTCAACGCTCGTGAAGAAAGATATGAAGATCTAATCGCAGCAGGTATCATTGATCCTGTTAAGGTTACTCGTTCAGCTCTTCAAAATGCTGCTTCAGTTGCAGGACTTATGCTTACAACTGAAACAATGATCGCTGATCTTCCAAAAGAAGATAATGGTCCAGCAATGCCACCAATGGGTGGTGGAATGGGCGGAATGCCAGGGATGATGTAGCCTTTTGAGCAAAGCTCAAAAGTCTCATCATCTGGCATTGCCAGGTAAGCGCCCCGCAAAATTGGCCGCCCAAAGGCGGGCTATTGTTTGCGGCGCTAGCTCCCCAGTCTTTAGCTAAAAAACTATTTCAACAAGCCGGGTTCAAGCCCGGCTTTGTTGCCACTGGAGCAATGGGAAAGCAATCGCAAAGCAAAACGATATTTTCACGAAGTGAAAATGAGTGACCAAGTTTTTTCAAATGACCGAAACACGCGAGCTACGCTCTTTGTTTCTTGAGTCACATCCATCTTTGCTTCAAAACTGCCCGTTGGGGCACTTTTGCCGCAAGATGTTCACGAAGTGAAAGTTAGCAAAAACCTCTCTTAAATAGCCGAACATCGGAGAATCGAACCCACGCCCACCCCCAGAGGCGTAAAATGTTTTTACACTTAATTTTCAATCTCAATCATTTCAACGCATTACGCGCTTTAATTAAACTAAATAAAGTTATTTTCCAGAATTCCGATATAATTTTTATTACGTTCTATTCTTTTTGGGGGAATCAAAAATGGACTATTCAAATATTAAGGCCTTAGTGGTTGATGATCTAGATTATATTAGAAGTTCACTCTTGAGCCTGCTTGGTGATATGGGAATTACTAATATCCAAGAAGCAGAAGATGGAGAAATTGCCTTAGAAAAGATTCTTAATGAATATGAAAGCGGAGCCCCTTTTCAGGTGATTCTGTGTGATGTTCATATGCCAAATTGTGATGGAATTTCACTGTTGGAAAGAATCCGCTCAGATAAGAGGGTCGCGAATGTTCCTGTACTTATGGTTAGTTCTGAATCGGATGTGTCGATAATTAAAAAGCTTATTTTGATGGGGGCAGATAGCTACTTATTAAAGCCTTTCACATCGGATAATTTAGAAAAGAAAATTCACAGTGTTTTAAAAGTAGATCATGTGGCTTAAGAGATAAGCCACATGAAATTTATCTTATTCTTGACGACGTAATTCGTATTGAATTTCTCTGAAGTTTGAATTGATACAACTCTGGTATGAGAAGCTAACACCATCTCCAAAATTCATACAGTGGCTTAAGAATAGACCAAGGCTTCTTTCTACTTTATTGAAGTTGTTATTTACACAGCTTTCAAATGAGAAGCTTAAATCATCTCCAAAATTATTACAGTAAGAAAAGAACTCTCTTGGTAGATCAAATGTTAAACGACGAAAGTTTGAATTAATACAATTCGTGAAACTTAAGCTTACTGTGCTTCCATAGTTAGAACAGTGTGATGGAAAAAATGATTCTTCTTCGGCATTACTTGCACTAACAGAAACAAATGCTAATAGTGAAAAAATTGAAACTAATAGATATTTCTTCATAAATCCTCCCTAATTATTTATAAATACAATTTTATGATTAAAGAAAATCATTCGGCAACTTAAGTTTTCTAACGCGTGAAGCCTTACAATGAAGACTTTGGGGGTTATAATACTTAGCATTATCAAGTGAGGAATTATGTTTAATAAAGAGAGTAAAGTAGAGGTTGAAAAACCTGCATTCTTATCTGCGAAATGGTTTAAGGATGAAGCGTGGTCATGGATCAAAATCATCTTAATTGTTTTTGGTTTTAGATCGACATTTGTTGATCACTATCATATCCCAACAGGCTCTCTACTTCCTACAAATGCAATTGGTGATTCAATTGTAGTAAATAAAATGTCCTATGGATTTAAACTTCCTTTCACTGAATTCTTTAACCCTATTTATCTCGGTGGTCAGTCTCTTCCAGAAAGAGGAGATATTGTTGTATTTGAATATCCAATAAACCCAGCGATTCTTTTTGTAAAAAGAACAATTGCTCTTCCAGGTGATACTGTTGAAGTTTATGAAAATAAACTTTTCATAAATGGGAAAGAAGTTGAGAAAGAAGTTATAAGTGGTGAGAAGGAGAAAGAACTTCGAAGCCTTTATGACAAAGAGCCAACTCTTAATCCTGAAGATATCAAATTCTACTATCAAAAAATTGGTGATAAGAAATTTACAATTGGTGAGAACCCAACATTTTTTAGACACCTTAATCAAGATAAGGTGACTGTTCCTGATGGCCATGTATTTGTGATGGGTGACAATAGGGATTACTCAAGTGATTCCAGAGTTTGGGGATTTGTTCCTATCAAGAATATTAGAGGGAAGGCGTTCATGGTTTGGATGTCTCTTGTCTACCCTTGGTCAGATAAACCATTTCATTTTAGGCCAGAACGAATCGGTACATCTCTTTAAGAAAACCTGACAATAAATTTTCTATGGTGCCAGAAAGGAAACTACTCAAGTACTAGTTTCCTTTTGGTCCTACCGTAAGTCCTTGTTTTTGTAGGACCGCTTAATCTTCTTTGGCGCGGCCTGTGGGGCGTTTTGCTCATTTTGAATGTCAACTTTTTGTAAGTTATTGAATCTACTATTAGTTAATTTTGGCACACTTCCTGCTTATATATAAGTAACCAAGGGGCATCGGGACCCTTCCAGAATTAGGACGATTTTGGATTAATTGCAATAGGACGTTGCAGTGGTTACTGAGAGTTACACTTATGAATTTAAGGTATCTTTCGGGAAAAAACGGGCCTAGAGGTTAGGGCGACAGAATTGTAAAAAGCACGAAGCTTGAAATTAATCCACCTCTAGGCCCTTTTAAAACATTGATAAAACTTGGTGTCCACGGATGGACACAGAAGAAACATGGAAGTTATAAAGCTTTGGAGATACATCCCTCTCTCCCTATGATTTAATCCAAAGCTTAAGAAGCCGAGAGCAATGTGTGTGGTATTTATTTAATCTTGCTCTCGGCTTTTCTATTATTTACCGGCAATTTTTTCCCCTTAGTATTTCAACATAAACATCCACTCCAATAGAACCGATGTGTTCATTGTGAGAAAGTCTAACTATGTAATCTATTTGCAATTTGAAAAGAAGCTTGGCGAGGAGTTCCTCTATATGTCGAGAGTATTTTCTGAATTTGGAATAAAGCTTGTTCCAATGAAGTTAGGTGACTTTAAGTCTATCAGAATGCGTGAGCATCAATTTATTATTGCTTCTGTTCGCGATATTCGATCATTCGTAAATTACAATAAGTTATTGAAGAGATATCTGAATTATATGCTCAGACAAGGAAGTGTAACTCTATTTGAATTTAGTTCATTTTCTATTGTTCATGATGATTCAATCTTAAAAACAAAGCGCGTTTTTCAAGAAAGACTGCCTGTTAGTATGTTTCGTATGGCCGATCTTATTGGCCAAAACATGTTTAGTAAGCTTGTTACCAATTCAAGCCGCTGGCCAGGTGGCCGTAGGGCGAAGCTTCCAGAATATTAATCGGGAAGCCTTAGAAAAAAGTGGGAGAGAATGAGAGTTTCAAAAGATACTAGCCGTTTATTGATTATATTGAGGCAAGATGCAGCTAGGCTTGCGGATCGAATTATTACTCGTGAAAAAGAATACCTCCATATACTTTCAATGAAGCGAACGCGTGAACACTTTAATGCTGTTTTTCGTTCAAATTTTAAAACAATAACCGTTCAACAATTAATGCTCTTATCTGAAGAGCTCATTATAAATCTAGAAGACTTCTATAATACTATCGACGATATGCATTGGTATTTAGTTCATACGGAAGATATGCCTGCTACTATTGAAGATAGAGTCCATGCTATGGTAAGAGATGTAAAAAACAAGTATGATCAATTAAATTTATATCTCAATGCTGAGCTGGAGACTCATGAAGAAAGCGATGTTGCTTAAATTCATTCTGATAAATATTTTTCTCGTTCAAATCGTTAGCGCCAGAGGAGTTATTTCTGGAAGTCGCTTTGAAATATTAACGGGGCAAAAAGCAAAAGAAAAAATCTCTAATGTATGGGATAAGAAATTTGCTAATCATGACTATATTTATGGAAAATCTCCGGCACAATTTCTTGCTAAGAATTATCAATTTATCCCTCGCGGCTCAACCGTTCTTGATATTGGAATGGGTGAAGGAAGAAATGCGGTTTTTCTTGCTACAAAAGGATATAAAGTTACAGGTGTTGATATTAGTTCTGTAGCAATTGAAAAGTCATTAAAACTTGCAAGACAAGCAGGTGTCCGAATTAAAACAATTCACAAGTCAGTTGATCATTTAAAAATTGCCGATAATTCATTAGATGCAATTATTTGCTTTTATTTTGTAGACAGAGAAATTTCTGAAAAACTAAAGAAATGGTTAAAGCCAGGTGGTGTAATCATTTACGAAGGTTATACTGTCGCCCATAAGAAGAAGTTCAATGACGATAGCATTGATTCTTATTTTTTAAAGTCTGCTGAGTTACTTAATATGTTTAATGACTTTAAAATCTTGAAGTTTGAGGAGCCTGTGCATGGTTCTGAGTTAACTCAATCAATTATTGCCCGAAAACCAATGTAGAAGGGCATCTCTTTCCCTTATCTTTTAATAAGTTACATCTGTGGCAAAATAAAAGTGTGAAGTACTTCATTCTATTTTCTATATTCCTTAGCAATCAAGTTGGTTTTTCCAGTACTTTGGAATTCAATAAAGAATTGGGGTATTTCTCTGGTAGAGTTTCGCATGTTGAAGAAGCGGCGAGGCTTGTTCGATTCAAACTTGATTTTGATAATATTAAGTATGTAAATAAGTTGGACGAAATCGATCTTTGGGGACTTCACCAAGAAGATAAGAAATGTCGTGCAATAGTAATGGGTAGAACAAGTGATTACCTCTTAGTTAGGGTTCCAAAATTTGACTCTTGTAATCGACACTCAACATTTGTGACAGGCCGCTACTATAATTTTTACTCACAAGATCTTGTAAATAATATTGCGATGGGTAAAGAATTAATTGAGATTTTGGCCAAGAAAAGATTGGCACTTAAGTCAAAAATTAAACGCAATAAAAAAAGTCTAACGACGTATGCGCAGAGAGTCGAAACTGTTAATACAAGGTATGCTGTTCTTCGTGAAAAGCTTGAGAAAGAATGGCGCGACGAGCTGCGTCGCCTCGAAGAAGACCATCAACAGCTTGTTCGAAATACTGAGGGAATTCAAACACGTTTAAATGAAGTGGACTTTAAGCTTCAACAATATCGCGTTGAGTCTAAAAATTTGAAAGAAGACCGTTGGTCCTTGGATCCAAGAAATTACATCATAAAATAATCATCTAAATATTTAATATTTTTTGCCTCTAGACAGACAAGAGCACGCATCTTAATGTGGCCTCTAGTCAATTGGTGTAAAATCTTATATCGTGACTCGCTAAACATAAAAAGGGATAAGTTTATGAAAAAAGGAATCTTTTTAGCTCTATTAAGTACACTTTTAATTTCAGTTGTAAGCTGTAATAAAGGTGGACCAAAAAAGGCTAATAACACTTTCTATTACAATCTTAGTGGTACACCTACTACTTTAAATCCATTATCTTCAACTGATGCTTACTCATCAAATGTACATTCTTATGTTTTAGAAGGACTTCTAAATAAGAATATTGACACAAATGAGTGGGAGCCTGGGCTTGCTGAGTCTTGGAAAATTGAAAATGACGGTTTTGATTTCGTTTTCACAATTAGAGAAGGCGTTAAGTGGCATGATGGAAAACCATTAACAGTAGAAGATGTTAAGTTTTCTTTTGATGCAATTATGCACCCTGAAAATAAATACAAAACAGCTCACATGAAGTCATACTTCGCTAACTTCAAAGAAGCAGTCATTGAAGGTCCAAGAACAATCCGTTTTAAGGCCAAGAAAAAGTACTTTGGTAACTTAATGTCTGTTGCAAGTGGTGGATACCTTGCCATCGTACCAAAGCATATTTATGAGAACCCAACAGAAGAACAAGAAAAAGAGCTAAATAAGACTCTTATTGGTACAGGTCCTTATATCTTTCAAGAGCTTAAAAGAGGGAAAGGTATTTCTCTAGTTAAGAATAAAGATTGGTGGGGTTATAAAACAGACCTTTATAAAGATGATTACTCATATGACGAAATCTTCATGAGATTTATTAAAGAGTCTTCAGTTGCTATTCAAAGACTTGAAAAAGGTGACTTAGACTTCAATGCTCTTTCTCCAGAGGAATATGAGCAGAAAACGAATGGCCCAAAATGGGGTAAAGACGTTTTAAAAGTAAAAGTAGAAAATAAAGCTGTTAAAGGTTACGGTTTTGTTGGTTGGAACTTTAAGCATCCAATCTTTAAGTCAAAGCAAGTTCGTAAGGCAATGAACTACTTAATGAATCGTAAAGAGATGAATAAGAAGTTCCGTTTTGGATACTCTGCACTTGCGACAGGTCCACTTTATCTTCAGTCTGAATATGCAAACAAAGATGTTAAGCCAATTCCATTTAATGTTGGTGAGGCAATTAAGATTCTTAAAGCTGACGGTTGGGCCGATACTGATCAAGACGCTATTCTAGATAAGGTAATTGATGGAAAGAAGACAAAGCTTTCTTTTACAATCTTAAATCCTTCAAAAACTTTTTCTAAATACCTAACGATGTATCAGCAAGATGCTAAACAAGCTGGTGTTGATATTGAAGTTAAGTATATTGAGTGGAACTCATTCATTAAGGCTCTTGATGAAAGAAACTTTGATGCTGTAACACTTGCTTGGTCAGGTGGTTCTCTAGATTGGGATCCAAAACAAATTTGGCACTCAGACTCAGCAGCAAATAATGGATCTAACTTCATTTCTTATTCAAATAAAGAAGTTGATAAGTTAATTGATCAAGCACAGCTTACTCTTGATAAAGAAAAGAGAAAGAAGATGCTTAAGAAAGTTTATAAGTTAATTGCAGAAGATTATCCATATATCTTCCTTTTTAACGATCGCTTTGCTTTCTATGGAAACACTAAGCGTATGCAAAAAGAAAAAGACACTTACACTTACGGAATTGGTTACGGAAGTAAGTGGTCAATTAAGCAACCTAAGTAGAAGTTAAGTAGGTAGGAGTAGAAGTTGTTTAACTATATCGTACGAAGATTAATGATTATGGTCCCGACGTTGATCGGGGTCAGTATCCTTATGTTTGCGATGGTTAACCTGGCACCAGGTTCTCCAATCGAGCAAAAACTTCAGCAAATGAGATTTGGTGGAGTAGGACAAACAACATCGGATACAAGTTCAAATAATGGAGCTGTTTCACAAGAAGTTGTTGAAGCACTCAAGAAGCAATACGGCTTTGATAAACCATTACATATTCGTTATGTAATTTGGCTTAAAAACTTAGCAACGTTAGACTTTGGTGAATCGTTTACTTATGAAGAGCCAGTTATTGATGTTGTCATGAGTAAACTTCCGGTCTCAATTCAATTTGGACTTGTTTCATTCATCATGTCTTATTTGATATGTATTCCGCTTGGAGTAATTAAGGCCGTTAAGAGTGGAACGAAGTTTGATGCTGTATCATCTTTCATTTTATCAGGGCTTTACTCAATCCCTCCTTTCATGCTTGGTATTCTTCTTTTAGTTTACTTTGCCGGTGGTACTTTTGTTGACTGGTTCCCAATCGGAGACCTCGTTTCAGACTACTACGATGATCTAGGGATTTTTGGAAAAATTACAGATCGTATTTGGCACTTTGTGCTTCCTTTAATCGCATACATGGTAGGTCAGTTCACTGTTCTTACTCTTCTTATGAGAAACTCAATGTTAGATGTTATCTCTCAAGACTATGTACGTACTGCAAGAGCGAAGGGTCTATCTGATAAGATGGTCTATATGAAGCATGCTTTAAGAAATGCTCTTATTCCAATTGTTACAGGTTTTGGACACTTCCTATCACTATTCTTTGCTGGATCACTTCTAATTGAGCGTATTTTTAACCTTGATGGTATTGGACTACTTGGTTATCAGTCACTTTTAGAAAGAGATTATAACGTAATTATGGGACTGTTCTTCATTCAGACTGTTCTAATGTTCATCGGAAACTTAATCAGTGATGTTCTATACACTGTTGTTGATCCAAGGATTGATTTCTCATGATTGAAAAATTTATTGAAAATGAACTTACACTTAAAAGATGGAGACGCTTTAAGAAAAGAAAATCTGCTATCGCAGCTTGTATTTTCTTATTTGCATCATTGCTCCTAACGGCAGCTGCACCTTTAATTGCAAATAGTAAGCCTATCTATATGACATACCAAGGAAAGTCATATTTCCCTGTGTTTAAAGATTATCATCCAAGAGATTTTGGTATCACAAATGTTTATGTAACTGACTACCGAAAGCTTGATATGGATAGTGCTATTTGGCCAATTGTTAGATGGGACCCATACGAATCGAATAAAGATGTATATGAGTATCCAGCTCCTCCAAGTGATGAAAATATCATGGGAACAGATGATCGAGGACGTGACGTATTCACAAGACTTCTCTACGGTTATAAGTATTCAATCGCTTATGCATTCTTAGTTTGGCTTCTTTCGACTGTAATGGGAGTCTTCTTTGGTGGTATCATGGGATACTTTGGTGGGAAAGTTGACTTCTTCGGACAACGTGTTGTTGAGATCTTCAGTACAGTTCCAGTATTCTTATTACTTCTAACAATGATTTCAATTTTTAAGCCGACTCTAACGCTTCTAATTTTCATTTCTTCTATCTTTGGATGGATGGGAATGAGTTACTATGCTCGTGGAGAGTTCTTGAAGAATAGAAAGCAAGAATTTGTTGAAGCTGCTCGCGGAATGGGAGCATCGACTTCAAGAATTATTGTAAAACATATTCTACCAAATTCACTTGGGCCAATTATTACTTTTGCTCCATTTTCAATTGCTGCTGGTATTTCAGGACTAGCTTCACTTGATTACCTAGGATTTGGACTTGCTGTTCCAACGCCATCTTGGGGTGAGTTATTAAATCAGGCACATCAAAACTTTAGAATTGCTTGGTGGCTAGCTGTTTATCCATCAGCTGCACTATTTACAAGTCTCTTCTTACTTGTACTCGTTGGAGACGGAGTAAGAGACGCACTTGATCCAAAAATGCAATAAGAGGTAAGCGTGAGAATATTCATCTTAATATTCTCCGCTCTCTTTTTCTATAATATTTTCGCACAAAAATTTAGAGTGATTTCAACACTTCCTAGTTACACAGAAGCAATGTATTTTCTAGATGCACAAGATCTTCTTGTTGGTGTTTCGGATTATTGTAATTACCCGTCTGATGCTAAGAAGTTACCGCGCTTTGGTACTTCTTTTGAAATTAGCCTAGAGAAGCTCATTAAAGAGAATGTGAATACTGTCCTATTGGCCGAAGTTCAAGGGAGTCGAATAAAAGAAAATCTTGAAAAGGTAGGAATAAAGACAATTGTAATACCATATAAGAAGTTAGCTGATGCAACGGCAATGTTTGAAACTATTAATAAAAGTTTCAATTTAGATAAAGATAAGCAAATAAAATTATTTCAATCAAAAATGAATTCATTATTAAGTCCTTTAAAGAAGAAGAAAAAGGTCTTAATGGTTATCGATGAGAAGTTTAAAAACTCTAAACTTCATGAATTGAGGGCCATTGGAACTGGTAATTACTTCAATGAAATTATTACCAGGCTTGGCGCAACAAATGTTATCTCTAGTAATGGTTATCCTTTGTTAGATCTTGAAAACCTTTTAAAGCTCAAATTCGATATTCTAATTAGAGTCTCAGATCGAAAGATTGAAAATGCAAAGAATTGGAGATCTTCAATATTTAAGGATAAAATATACCTATACGAAAAGGACTATGCTGTTGTTCTTGGACCTCGAACTTTAAACTTAATAGAAGACTTCAGAGAAATATTAAAATGATTAAACTAGAAAATGCATCCATTGACAGTCGAGTTCAAGTGGAGCGCTTCACGTTGAGCGAGAAAAGCTGTGGTGTCATCGGTCCAAATGGAGCAGGTAAGTCTAGCTTTTTGAAAATGATTGCACAACTTGAAGACTTTCAAGGGAGTATCATATGTGAAGGTGATGTTGCCTATTGTGGTGACGCAACCTCTTTGCAGAGTGATATGCTTGCTAGTGAGGTTCTTTTTTATGCACGTGGAAATAAGGCCCAAAATTCAGACTTTTTAAATCATCTTATAAAACATTTTAATTTTACAACATTACTCAATCGCCCTGTCTCAACATTAAGTGGTGGTGAAAAACAGCGATTAAATATAATTTCAATTTTTTATTATGATTGTGATTATACGCTCTTAGATGAGCCAACTAATTATTTAGATCCTATATACGTTGACTTACTTTCTGAATTTTTAAAGAGCTGGGAGAAGTCTCTTTTTATCGTTAGTCATAATCTAAATTTTGTAATTGATAATTGCCAACAACTTCTTGCCTTCAATGATGGTTGTGTGAGCTTTGATGGGAAAACTTCAAAAGCTTTAGATGACAAAGCATTTGATAAAGTCTTTTTAAAAGAATTCAATTATCAAAGCTTTGATGGAAGAAGGTATATTTTATGAAAAAAGGTATCCTGCTTTATTTTGTCGCTATTATAGTAATCGCTCTTGCGCCTTTTTTAGGACGTAGCGGATTTATTGATTTTGATAAGCAGGGTCTCTATATATTAGAAAACTTAAGATTTCCTCGTGTTTATTTGGCCTTTATTGTTGGTGGACTTCTTTCTATTATTGGAAATACTACACAAGTCATTTTTAGAAATCCTTTGGCGACACCTTATACATTAGGTTTTTCAAGTGTTGCTGCACTCGGATTAGCAATTGCTGAACTCGGATTTGAAAGTTACTCATTAGGTGCTTATATTGCCCTATCTTCAACATTTCTATTTATTCTTCTATTCCTATATTTAAATAAGTTTTCGTCTCAAAAAGTTCTTCTCTTTGGAGTGTGCTTATCAATATTTTCTTCAAGCGCTATCGTCTTTGTTCAAAGTCTACTTGGAAATGAAAGTATTGCACGTCTAATAAGATGGATGATGGGAAGCCTTTCAATTGTTGGTTTTGAAAGCTTTACTTATACATTACCTCTCTACTTAATCGGCCTCGTCTTTTTTATCGCGAATCGAAGAAATTTGGCCATGATATCAATTGGTGAAGACTTTGCAAAAACAAGAGGAGTAAAAACTCGTCAAGTTAATGCAACTCTGATTTTAATTTCAAATCTTCTTGTTGCAATCATTGTGTGGCAATGTGGACCAATTGGCTTTGTTGGGCTTATTATTCCGCATATTACAAGACGCTTGATAAGTGCAAATTATCAAAAGAATCTACTTCCAACTTTTATTTTTGGAGGCGCTTTCTTAGTTCTTTGTGATCTCTTATCTAGGGTTATATTGGAGAATAGTATTATTCCAATTGGTGCGATTACAGCATGTGTTGGAGCACCAGTATTAGTACTCCAACTGTTTAAAAAGCCTAGCGCTTAATTTCTTCTAGTTTAACTTTTGCTTTCTTAAGTGCGCTACCGCGACGGTAAAGAACTTCCACAATATCACCAACTTTGTATTCGTAGAGAATATTAAAAATATCATCAAAATCGTTAATTTCTTTACCATCTACTTTTAAGATAACATCTCCTAGCTTCACTTCTCTTGTTCTAGGATTTTGTGAAAGACCTTTTAGTCCGGCCTTCTCAGATGGCCCGCCTGGCCTTACACTTTGTATTGGGAGCCCTTTTTCTAGGTCTATTCCGTAGAAGTAAGCAAGCTCTCTTTTTTCAGCAATAGCAATTCCTAGTCCTGGTCTTTTAACCATTCCGAACTTGATTATTTGAGGGACAATTTTCTTAACGATATTAATTGGAACAGCAAATCCAACTCCTGCCGATGATCCTGAGCTTGAAAAGATCATTGTGTTAACACCAATAACATTTCCAGAAGAATCAATAAGTGGTCCACCAGAGTTTCCTGGATTAATTGAACTATCTGTTTGTAACATTCCGCGAATTTCTACTCCACCAATTCCTTGTATTCCTCTTTGTTTTGCTGAAATTATTCCTGTCGTCACTGTTGCATCCAGACCAAATGGTGATCCTATGGCAATTGCTTTTTGACCGACTTGAACATTATTTGAATCTCCAGTCTTTAATGGAGTAATATCTCTAGGGACTTCTAGTAACTTTAATACAGCGATATCCTTTGCTGGCTCAGTTCCGACAAGTGTTGCTTTGTATTCTTTTTTATTATTATTAAAACGAATTAAGAAATTATCGGCGCCTTCAACGACATGATAATTGGTAATAATATGTCCATTTTTGTCCCAGATCCATCCAGAACCTTCACCTTTTACGACTTCTCTTGTTGATGAGCTAAAGAAGAAGCCGCGACGTGCTCTTAGTTTGCCAAGACTAGAGATATTCACAACAGAATTCACTGAATCTTTAAATATAGAAATGGTATTCTTTTCAGACTCTAATCTTGCTTGGCCTTCGTTAAATAATGCATGTGTATTAAACGAAGCTAGTAATAAAAAAGTTAAGAAAAAATGTCCTATTTTTGTTCTCATAATAATCCTCATATTCTTTTTATTAACTCTTTTGACGCTTATCCCATTATACATATATAATCATATTTAATGAATTCTTGATTCAGATAAATGTCAAATTTTTGTAAGAACTCTGAGGGGATAAGTGGATATACGCTATTATAATCGATATACGAATAAGGTTGAAGTTGAAAAGGTTTATGGAGATGGAGCTGTTCGTTTTTTATACTCAAACCCTATTGGAAAGCTTTTGTCTGGTGCTGTTACTTCATCTATAGTGTCGACTTTCTATGGTGAATTACAAAGTATGACATTTACAAAGAATAAAATTCCAAAATTTGTAAAAGATTTTGAAATTAACCTTGATGACTATTTGCCAGCTGAAGGCCGTTCATTAGATGATCCATATGGTAGCTTCAACGAATTCTTTATTAGACGATTCAAAGATGGTAAGCGTGAATTTAACGCTGCTGAAAACGAAATGCCTGCTTTTAGTGAAGCGAGATATTTTGGATATGAATCAATTCAGAATAGTTATAAAATTCCAGTAAAAGGAAAGTATTTAAATTCAACTGAATTACTCCAGAATAAGAAGTGGCAGGATGTCTTTAATGATGGCCCATTATTATTGGCAAGATTGTGTCCAGTTGATTACCACCGATTCCACTATCCACTAGATGGACAAGTCATTGACTATTATAAAGTTGATGGTACTTATCACTCGGTAAATCCCATCGCTTTAAAAATGAAAAATGATATTTTTTCTACGAATATACGTGAAGTAACGATTATCGAGACTGAAAAATTCGGAAAATTAGCTTATGTTGAAGTAGGGGCCACGATGGTTGGCCGTATTGTTCAAACAAGTGATCTTAAAGAATGTAAGCAAGGTCAGGAAAAAGGTTACTTCCTCTTTGGTGGATCGACTGTAATTGTATTAGGTGAAAAAGGTAAGTGGTCACCTTCAGACGATATAATCAATAATACAAAAAATGGTATTGAAACTTATATTCACTTAGCAGATATCGTTGCAACTACAGGAAAGTGATCCGACGGGTATATCCCATCACTTTCTTCCTTGTGCATTAAGATCTCTTCGCATTTTAATTTATCTTTTGAACAAAGAATCCAATCAATGCGTGAGCCATCTTCTCGTTGTCCCTTAAAGCTATGGTGACTTTCACATTCTTCATGCTTGTGCTCAAGCCATGGGTCTATGAGCTCGGGGATTCTTTGATTGATAATTGAGCGCACTTGCTCAAAAGGTGATTCGTTAAAGTCTCCTGTCAGTATGACTGGATAATCAGACCTTAGACGGTTTATTTCATTGATAAGAACATTTATTTGCTCTTGTCTTGTATTAGTCTTTAAATGATCAAGGTGAGCATTCACAACAAAGAATTTCTTATTATTCGCTCTTGCTTCTAAAATTGCCCATGTACATACTCTAGGAAATGCACTTCCAAATGATTTTGAAGCTGCAATATACGGCGTCTCAGATAGCCAGATGTCTCCAGAGTGAATAAGTTTAAATTTTGAAGGCCTATAATATATAGAGGGATACATTCGATCATCGATCCATTGTCGATTTTCTTCAACAATCTTAAGTCCTTGGAGTAGTCCTTCAAGGTCCTTTAGTTGAGGTTGCCATCCTTCTTGGGTTCCAATAATATCAGGATGATAGCTATTAATTGCGCATGCCAGAAGCTTTCTTCTATTGTGCCAATCGTGCTCTCCATCTGCTGGATTATCGAAGCGAATATTTGATGTAATTACTGTGAACTTAAACATATTTCATTAATGAAAACATATTTTTCATCAATAGAAAAATAGAAAACACCAGATTCAGCACTCTTGGCCTTAATTATCTCTTACATTTACTTTCCTTTTAACTAAGGAGGACTGATGTCTAAACAAATCGAATTATTTAATGAAGTAAGAAAAAGGTACCCTGATTATACCTATAAAAAGTTATCAGCTTTATTTGAAATTCAACAAACACGACTATTTCGCTTGATGACTGGTGCTTGTGATTTAAAGGCCAGTGAATACTTTATTATCAAAGAAAAATTAGAATCGAATTCATCTGAGATTGGAGAATTAATCCAGTTCTTAGAAAAGCATTCATTTGGCTTAAGTCGTAATGATTGTATTGAGTTTAAAAGTGAAATTGAAAATAAATTATTTCTTAGAAAATTAATTGGTGCTTAGGGAGCTGATATGACACGTTTACTTATGATTGAAAGAGCTATTTTAGAATCTTGTGGAAATAGTAAAAAAACAATATTTGAGATCGCTGATGAAACAGGTATTGATATTTCCATGATTGGTACCCTTTGTATTCGCTTGAAGAAAAAAGGAATATTAGCGAGAAATCAGAATCACTATTATATAAATAAAGATGCAAATAGCTTAGTCGTTGCGAATTCTCCAGAGAATATAAGAAAAGAAGTTCGAGAAGTAACAAATTCAATGATTGAGAATTACTTTACAAGAAAAGAAAATCGCTCTCTTAAACTACAAAAAGTATATGTTGATAAAACAGAAGAATTAATTTTAAACTCAATGCTTGATCAATTAAATCGCTTCGTTGAAGACTTACAGAAAAATCATAAGAAAAATTCAAGAAATATCGTAAAAAAACAAAAGGTTCTTATGTGGGGGCACGGTAATTATAACGATTTAATTGAAAGCTCTCTTCAATTAGCAAGATAATATTTAACCAACGAATCCGAACTCGTTGAGCATTTTTTCAACGAGTTCTTTTAAATTGTATTTTAGCATTTTATTTTCTGGAGACATTGTTGAACATTCAATATATCCAATCATTTTTTTGAAGTCAGTTTTTCGGCCTTGATTTGCTAACCAATTATCAAATAGAATTATTGCTTCAATCCATTCACGAACAGAGTATTGAGTTTTATCAATATAAGAAAAAAGGAGCTCTCCATTTTCTTTATGATTCGGCGATGATTTTAGATGCTTTTGTAGGTAACTAAAGATTGTTTTTAATTCATCTTCGCTTCTTATATTATTCAGTAATAATTCCAGCCTTTCATCAGATAAAAAGCTAATTGGGTATTGTGCCCTGAGTCTTTGGAAATAGTTTTCAGTCATAGTACCTAACATGGTGTGCAAATTAATAATTTTGTTCTAAACTAACGAAGTTATCTATTTATAATTTAGCAAGGGTTTTACATGTTTGAAACTATTAAAAATATATGGCCATTGATACATCGCCATCGCCTACGAGTTATCGGAAGTATGCTCTTTGGTGTTGGAATGGCCTTGATTAAAGGTGGGCAAGTTGCGCTCATTGGTCCTTTATTTAATAAAGGTTTATCACCTGATTCGACTATGGAAGATATCTTGAGTCTTGTGGGTCTTCTATGTTTACTTGCCTTGATTAACTTACCGGTAAGATTCTTTCATTTTTATTGGATGGAATATTCAATGAATGACGCTATCTGTGAGATTAGAACGAAGATTTATTCAAAAATCCAAGATATTCCAATCTCATTTTATACAACAACAAAGCAGGGTGATGTCATTTCAACAATCTTAAATGATACAATGATCTACTCTCAGGGGATTAGTGGGATTATCACTATGGTCCGTGAACCAGTGACGCTGATTGTACTTCTTGGTTATGCATTTTATATCGACTGGCAACTAACTTTAGTTACTTTTGCAATCTTACCTCTAATGCTCTTTGTTTTTACATTCTTTGGAAAAAGGGTACGTGCCCATCAAGAAGATGTTCAAAGGCGCTTATCTGACATGACTCATATTATTGGTGAAGGTGTTGGTGGACAAAAAATTATCAAGGCCTTCAATCTTCAAGACTATACAAGAAATTTTTTCAAAAGTTATCAGAGAGAATTTTTTGAATTTCAAATGAAAGCAGAAGTGATGAGGCAGTTTTCTCATCCTTTAGTTGAATTTATTACAACTTTAACTCTTTCTGCCGTTATTGTTTTTGCTCAGATTAAGATTTCTGGAAGTTCAATGAGTACGGGAGACTTTATTACTTTTATTGGTATCATGGCAATGATTCAAGATCCGATTAGAAAAACTAATGACGGAAACCTGAAAATTAATCAGGCACAAGCGGCAGAGAAAAGAATTTTTAAGTTTTTAAAAGTTGAAAATGAAGCTGATCCTGGAACTCAAGAAAACTTTGAGTTAAAAGAAAAAATTTCATTCAAAAACTTAGACTTCTCGTATGGTGATAACCAAGTCATCAATAACTTAAGCTTTGATATTGAAAAAGGTGAGAAAGTAGCGTTAGTTGGACTTTCTGGATCAGGTAAATCGACCTTGATTAATGTTCTCTTAGGTCTTTATCCAGTTAAAAAGGGAAGTTATAAGATTGACGGAGTTGACTCTTCTGACTTTACACTTAAAGGCTTGCGCGAATACTTTGGTCTTGTTTCTCAGGATATTTTCTTATTTAACACTACAATCAGAGAAAACCTGATGTTAGATAAAGATGTATCGGAAGAGAAGTTGGAGGAAGCACTTAAGGTTGCTCATGCAACAGATTATATTAATGAACTACCTGAAGGGCTTGAGACTATTATAGGTGATCGAGGAGTAAGGCTTTCAGGAGGTCAAGCTCAGAGGTTAACGATAGCCCGTGCTTATCTTCAAGATAATGATGTATTTTTATTTGATGAAGCTACTTCTGCCTTAGATAATGAATCTGAAAAAGTCGTTCAAGAATCATTAAATGATCTTGCAAAGAATAAGACAGTTGTTGCAGTTGCTCATAGGCTTTCAACAATTCAAAATTACGATAAAATAATTGTTTTAAAAGATGGACAAAAGATTGAGCAGGGACGTCACGAAGAACTGATGGCCTTAGGTGGAGAGTACAAAAAACTATATGAATTAAGTATGAGATCTTAAGATAGTGAAGGCTACCTAGAATGGTAGCCTTTTTCCTGCTCTAAATGGGTGTATCCACTCTGGAGCCACTTTATTTAGCTTTTCACCAGACATGACAATTTTATACTTTTCTAAAAAGTCATTTGTGAAGTTTTCCATAGAAAAGTTCTTTAAAGCATAATTTCTAATATATTCACGATCATAAATGTCTTTAGTTGTATTAAAGTATTCGATGATCTCTTCATGAGAATAGAATGTTCTTCCTGTACCTTCCACAATTAAATCAGGAAGTGAGCCAAAACTTGAGCCAAATACTGGTAGACCTTGAGTCATGGCCTCAATAATTGCTAATCCAAAAGGCTCATGCCAGCGAACTGCAAACAAGAGTGCATCACATTCGCGCATTAGATCAAGCTTGTGTTGTCCTCCTACCATTCCATGGTTATGAATGAGGGGATGCCAACCAAATAACTTTGAACCACCGCCACAAATATGAAGATGCTTATTTGTCTGTCTTGCTATCTTTACTGATTGTTTTAAATTCTTAACTCGCCAAGATGCTTTTGCTAGAAATAGAAGATTCTTAATATTTTTAATCTCTTTTTCTTTATAGATGGCAGGATACTCTTCCATATCAAGGCAGTTGTTTACGTAGCTTGTTGATCCATGATTTCTTGCATGGGACTTGGAAACAAAAACAGTGTTTAGATCAAACTTTTCACCAGGAAAACCATTGCCTCCAATATTAATTAAATAAGGAATATCAAGTTTTATATCATCATTGAAAAATTGATGAATAACATCTGTGTTATCAGGCACAAGTTGTTGCCAATTATCTTTCTTTGACCAAGGTATATGTTGAATACCGTATTCTGTAACCTGGCTCTCTGCTGGTCCAATAAATGTAACCTTATGTCCGAACTTAATGAGTTCTTTCATATGCCAAAAAACAAGTCTTTCGACACCACCATATGTTTTGATTGGAAGAGCGGTGTGATGATGAATACAAACGTGCATATTAATTCCTATAGAATTGGCCTTAGCCATCTTTCAATTTCTTCTACTTTCTGATTTTTTTGTTTGGCATAAGACTCAACTTGGTCCTTTGCAATATTCAAAATATTAAAGTATTTTGCGCCAGGGTTAAAGAAAATGTAGCCTGACACTGAGCTCGCTGGATACATCGCATAGCTTTCAGTTAAGATTGCACCAGTATGTTCTTCAACCTTTAGGTATTCCCAGATTTTACTTTTTTCAGTGTGATCTGGGCAAGCAGGGTAACCAGCGGCAGGTCTAATTCCTGTATACTTTTCTTTTATAAGCTCCTCAAGTGAGAGCTCTCGCTCTTTTTCAATTCCACACATTTGTCGTGCTCTTTCGTGGATTAATTCAGCATAAGCTTCAGCTAAGCGATCTCCAACGGCCTTAACCATAATTGAAGTATAATCATCACCTTTGTCTTCAAAAGTTTTTGCATACTCTTCAACCTCTTTACCAATTGTAACGACAAAAGACCCGATATAGTCTTGTTTATCCCCTTTAGGAAGAATGTAGTCTGCTAGAGATAAATAAGGTCGATCGTTTTGTGTTTTCTCTTTTTGTTGGCGTAAGAAATTAAAAGTACCAAATTCATTCTTATTTTCATCGAGAAGGATTACTTCCTCCTCTTTTGAATATGCTGGCCAGAATCCAAGAACGGCTTTGGGTTTGAAACGATTATTATCGATAATATCATCGAGAATATCCTGGGCCTCTTGATATAACTTCTTAGCTTCTTCACCATAATCTTTATGAGAGAGAATATTTGGATAAATTCCTTTAAGTTCCCAAGTCCAGAAGAAAGGAGACCAATCAATATACTTGGCAATTTCTTTTACTTCAATATCGTCGAACTTTCTTTCACCGATATACGGAGGGGTAAATTCCTTAAAGGTATCCTCTGGATTAATGCGGTTTCTCTTACGAGCTTCCTCAAGAGGTATTGTCGCCTGAACAGAGTCTTTTTTATTTTCAAAATATTCTTTTGTTCTTTTTTGATTATCTCTAAGATCCTTAATAAAGTTTTCGCGAAGCTTTTCATTTAATAAGCTGTTACATATTCCAACTGTTTGAGATGCATCTCCTACATGAACGACTGGACTTGTACATTCTGGTGCAATTTTTACTGCAGTGTGTGTCTTACTTGTTGTGGCACCACCAATTAGAACTGGTGTTTCAAGTCCTTGACGATTAAATTCTGCAACATTATGGATCATTTCATCAAGTGAAGGAGTAATCAGACCACTAAGGCCAATGATTTTTGCATTATGTTCTTTTGCTGCCTTTATTATATCTTCACAGCTTACCATAACTCCTAGGTCGACAACGTTATATCCATTGCAGGCCATTACAACACCAACAATGTTCTTACCGATGTCGTGAACATCACCCTTTACTGTTGCGATAACAAAAGTATTCTTCTTACTTTTACCTTCCTTATCTTTTTCCATGTATGGTTCAAGATAGGCGACAGCTTGTTTCATGACTCGAGCACTCTTAACTACTTGTGGGAGAAACATTTTCCCTTCACCGAAAAGTTCTCCAACAATACCCATACCATTCATTAATGGGCCTTCGATAACATCAAGAGGTGAGCCTAGCTCTTGTCTTGCTTCCTCGACATCTTCCTCAATAAACTTTCCAATCCCTTTTACAAGAGAGTGAGAAATTCTTTCTTGAAGAGTGCCTTCACGCCAAGATAAGTCATCTTCTTTAGCTTTTGATTTAACGCCTTTAAATTGTTCGGCGTAGTCTATTAGTTCATCTGTTGCATTTTCTTTACGATTAAATAGAACGTCTTCAATTTTCTCTAAAAGCTCAGGTTTAATGTTTTCATAGACTTCAAGCATTCCAGCATTAACAATCCCCATATCGAGACCTGCTTTAATTGCATGATAGAGAAAAGAGCTATGCATTGCCTCGCGAACGACATTATTTCCTCGGAAAGAGAATGAAATATTTGATATCCCACCACTAGTAAGTGCACCAGGGCAAGTCTCTTTTATTTCTCGTACTGCTTCGATGAAGTTAATTGCGTAATCATTATGTTCTTCAATTCCTGTTCCAACAGTCAGAACGTTTGGATCGAAAATGATATCTGTTGCTGGAAAACCAACCTCTTCTGTTAGAATCTTGAATGCTCTTTGGCAGATTGAAACTTTTTCTTCTTTTGAAGCAGCTTGTCCTTTTTCATCAAAGGCCATAACAACAACGGCAGCTCCATATTGAAGGATCTTCTTAGCATGTTCTTTAAATTGTTCTTCCCCCTCTTTTAGCGAGATTGAATTCACAATACTTTTTCCTTGAACACACTTTAGACCTTCTTCGATAACTTCCCATTTTGAAGAATCGATCATAATTGGTACTTTGCAGATGTCTGGCTCAGAAGCGATAAGGTTTAGAAACTTCACCATACAAGCCTTAGAGTCCAGAAGACCTTCGTCAAAGTTAATATCAATTATATTGGCACCATTTTCAACTTGTTGGCGGGCAACATCTAGTGCAGCTTCAAAGTTTTCTTCTCGTATTAATCGAGCAAAGCGAGGAGAGCCTGTTACATTTGTTCTCTCTCCAACCATGATAAAAGGTCTTTGCCCATGGTGATTTAAATTCAGTGGCTCAAGTCCTGATAGTCTTTGAGTCTCAGGTAAATCGTGAATACTACGAGGCCTAATATCTTTTAAATGATTATAAATTGCATTGATATGCTCTGGTGTTGTTCCACAACATCCACCCACAATATTAACAAGCCCTGACTCCGCAAAATCAGTTAGAAGGGAAGCTGTTTCATTTGGCTTTTCATCATAACCAGTATCACTTAAAGGATTAGGCAGCCCTGCATTTGGATAGCAAGAGATATAACAATTTGAAACTCTCGATAATTCTTCAATATATGGACGCATCTCCTTTGCACCTAAAGCGCAGTTAATACCAACGCTAAATGGCCTTGCGTGTTCAATTGAATTCCAAAATGCCTCAACAGTTTGTCCAGAGAGGGTTCTTCCCGAGGCATCAGTAATTGTAACTGAAAGCATAATAGGAGTATCAAGATTATTGTCATCGAGATACTTTCTCATTGCAAAAATTGCTGCTTTTAGATTTAAAGTATCAAAGGAAGTTTCTGCAAGAAGTAAATCGGCGCCACCATCAATTAGCCCTTTTGTTTGTTCGTAGTAATTATCCACGAGCTCATCAAAAGTAATCCCGCGGAATGCAGGATTATTAACATCAGGAGAGATCGAAGCCGTTTTATTTGTTGGCCCAAGGGCCCCTGCTACATAGCATTTCCTATCAGGATTCTTATCCATAAATTCAAGGCAAGCTTCTTTTGCAATCTTTGCAGCTTGAACATTTATTTCATAGGCATATTCACTGAGGTTATAATCATCTTGTGCGATTCGCGTTCCAGAGAATGTATTTGTTTCAATGATATCAGCACCGGCTTCGAGATATTTAAGGTGAATTTCCTTTATAATTTCAGGACGAGTCAGATTTAATAGATCATTGTTTCCCTTAAGATCAATTTTAGTATCTTTAAAAACATCACCTCGAAAGTCTTCTTCTTTTAGATGGTATTGTTGAACCATTGTTCCCATAGCACCATCAAGAAATAGAATTCGGTTTTTTATTTTGTCTTCAAGCTGACTACGAATATCAGTTACATTTGTCATTTTAGTATAGGCCCTTTAAAACTTTTGATACATTGTCACAATCGTTCATGACATAGAAGTGAACAGAAGGAACATTTGCATTTAATAACTCCTCTGTTTGTTTACGTGCCCAGTTAATCCCAATCTCAATAATGTGATCAGGGTTTTCATGGGCCTCAGCTACAAATTCATCAGGAAAATCAACGTAGAAGTGACGAGGGACATTTGAGAATTGATTCATTCTCTTAATAACCTTTATTCCTGGTACGATTGGAACAGTAATACCTGCTTCGCGACACTTATCAACAAATTCAAAGTACTTGCTATTATCAAAAAACATTTGAGTTACAATATAATCAGCTCCAGCATCTACTTTCTGTTTTAAGTAATGGATATCTGTTGCAAGATTAGGGGCCTCGAAATGCTTCTCTGGGTATCCAGCAACTCCAACACAGAAGTCTAGTGGAAAACTATTTGAAATATCGTCGAGGTATACACCTTTATTTACATCACTAATTTGCTCAACAAGATCTTTGGCATAGAAATTTCTCTTTCGAGAAAGATCATATTTCTTATTGTAGTTAAGAGCATCGCCTCGCAATGCTAATACATTGTGAATGCCTAGGTAGTTAAGTTCGATTAGAGCATCTTCGGTTTCTTCTTTAGTGAAGCCTTGAGTGAGAAGGTGAGTTACAGTATCGATCTTAAAGCGATTTTGAATAACTCCACAAATACCAACAGTACCTGGACGTTTTTTATAGATTTTTCTTTCAACAGAACCATCACTTTTTTCATTATAATATGCACCAGCTGAATGAGCTGTTACATCAACCCATGAAGGATTGAATGGTAAAAGTTTTTTTACAATATCAGTTACTGCAGAAATATTCTTTCCTCTTGGTGGAGGAACAATTTCAAAACTAAATAATGGGCTTGTGGCCTTATCAATGTGTTCAATTACTTTCATTAAATCTAAATCCCTATGTGCTTGTTGTGAAACCTTATTTTAATCATTTATAAGTGATAAATAAAGCTTTAAGGGAAGGTAGGGGCCTCAAGTTTTGAGGCCTTAGGTTAATTCGAATGAATCTGAGTAATTTGAATTTTTAGACTATTGAGGCAGGACGAATGAGGGAAAATTTATTTAAATAAATCCATCAATTTGTTGAAGATGTTTTATCTAAGGACTCTTCGATTTCGTATCTTTTCTCTATTTGGAATGCAGAGGTGATTTCATATTGGAATAATATAAGTATTATCAGGGGTTTATGAGTTTCATGTTGAAAGAAAAGCTGATATGATAGTAATAAGTGAGGATTCATCGATGGAAGAGAATCAAGTATACCATTTAGAAAGTGAATTTATTCGCGTATCAGTATCGTCTCTTGGGGCGGGACTTCTTTCTATCTTTGACCTCGAGTCAAATGTTGAATACCTTTGGCAGGGGCATCCTACTTTACATCCATGGAAGCCTCAAATTCAATTTCCAATAGTAGGAAAGCTTAAGGATGATCAATACTGGCTTGGCCGTAAGTATTATCGCATGCAAAAGGATGGTTATTTAAAAGAGCTTCTATTTGAAGTAAAGAACCAGAGGCGCGATCGCATAACCTTTGTCCACACAAATACTAATGACACAGAGCTTATCTTTCCTTTTCGTTATAGTATAGAAATAACTTATATGGTCTATGGGCCAAAACTTACTGTTTCATTTGTTATTAAAAATCTAGATAAGAAAGAGATGTTCTTCTCCCTTGGATTTGGGCCTACATTCAATCTCCCATTAGGGTATGAAAGAGTCGAAGACTGCTTTATCGAATTAGATCGTGAAGAAGAAAGAGGAGCTTACTTTTTAGAAAATGATCTCGTTAATTTTCATGATGCCGATAATAAGAAGATTATGAATAATCGAAGGATTTTTGTTAATCAAGAGAACTTCAGAGGCGAAGAGATGGTCTTTAAGGACATTATTTCTTCAAATGTTACTCTTAAGAACTTAGTTAATGAAAAATCAGTAAATATAGACTTTGGAAATATACCATATCTATCGATATGGACTTATCCAGGTGCAAAATTTGTTCGTATTTCACCAGCATTTGGAGTTACTGATGCTCTAGATTCAAATAATGATTTCTATATGAAAGAAGGACTTGTTGATCTTGAACAAGAAAAAACTTTTAAGCATGAGATCGTCTTTCACATAAGGTAGATATGTATCGAAATGAATTAGATAAAATAAAAGAAGGTATTCACGATAAACTAGAAAGCTTGTCTTGGGGCGATATGTCCATTGAAAGAAAAGCAGATAAGAGTATTGTTACTGAATTTGATATTTTTGTTTCGGACTATATAAAGAAGGTCTTTGAAGAGTCTGGTCATAATTATAATTTTTTTTCAGAAGAAGATCAGGAGCGTTTTGAATTTCCTGTCATTGTGCTAGATCCAATTGATGGAACACGTGAGTTTGCCAAAGGTTATGGTGAATGTGCAGTTTCGATGGCGATATTGTATTCGGCAGATATCAAAGATGAAAGAAACTTTGGTTGGATCTATAATCCATTTACAGGGTTTGAAATTACAAGTGATGTGAAGTTTCCATTGGGAAGTCGACATGCTCATGCTGATGCTATAAATATAATGATTTCTCGTTCAGAGTGGGAGAAGGGTGCATATAAGAAGGACTTCTCGAAGAATTTCCGTATTGCTCCACTCGGCTCAATCGCTTTTAAACTTGGACTTCTTGCCGCAGGCGCATGTGAATGTGTCATTTCATTTCGCGATAAGAATATTTGGGATATCGCCGCTGGAGTAGTGATATGTCATTCAAGAGGAATTTATTCTGATGAAATCATTGATCTAGCAGACAAGAAGCTTAATGGGCCATTTATTTTTTGCCGTGATGAGCTAAAAGATATTGTCCATGAAGAAATTGAGCGCTTGAAGTCTAGTTAAAGAGCTCTTCAAAGTCTTTCATTGTTAATTTACCGCTAAATAACTCATCTTCATCTTCAGGAAGAAGTTCTTTAAATAGCTCTCTTTTGATCTCTTGTAACTTTAAGACTTTCTCTTCAACAGAGCCTTTAATAATTGGCCTAAAAACGTTTAGAGTATTTTTCTGACCGATACGGTAAGCTCGGTCAATGGCTTGAGATTCTACTGCTGGGTTCCACCATGGATCCATTATGAATACATAACTTGCTGCTGTTAGGTTTAGACCAACACCACCGGCTTTAAGAGAGATTAAAAATAACTTCGTTTTTCCACTTTGGAACTCATCAACTGCCGCTTGACGTTTTTTTACGTTAAGAGAGCCATCGATTCTAGAATACTTCCAAGTCTGCTCGTCAAAGGCCGAGCCAATGATATCAAGATATGTTGTAAACTGTGAGAAGATAATGACTTGATGACCTTCTTCAACAATTTGCTCTAAACTTTCAATGAGGTAGTCCACTTTAGTTGAGGCCAAGCTTCGAATATTTTTTGTCATCTTATTCGAATGATTTTGCCAAAGACAACTTTGTCTAAGTTCGAGAAGACCTTTTAGAATCTCACCATACTTTTTATTCTTTGGAGCATTATTAATATTGTTCTTAATTGACTGAAGTTTATTCTTATAAAATTCTTCTTCCTCATCATTGAAGCTAAGAAGAACATTATTTTCTAGTTTCGGAGGTAAGTCTGTCAGAACCTGGCTCTTTGTTCGTCTAAGAATAAAAGGTGCAGCTGTTTTTCTAGCATATACTCGTGACTTAGGTGTTGAGCTCGATCTTATAAATCGTAGATCTCCCCAAATTCCAGGAATACTTAAGTCGATAATATTATAGAATTCTGCCAAATCATTTTCGACAGGCGTACCTGTGAGGCAAACTCTAAAGTTTGCTTTAATCTTTCTAGCTGAATGAGCACCGAGAGATCTCATATTCTTTAAATGCTGGACTTCATCGAGAACCAGAATGTCATAATTTGTTTCTTCAAATTCAGCTTCAAGCTCTCTCTTTAAGATACCGTATGAAGTTAGAATAACTTTTGCTTTACCATCTTCTGGAAGCTCTCTATCTGCGCCATGATAAATATGGACATCAATATTTGAAAATTTCTTAAACTCATTCTCCCAGTTCAGTAGGAGAGAGACAGGGCAAACAATTAGAACCTTATCGATTTCGTCATAGATGCTATCGATAAAAGCAATTGTCTGAATAGTCTTACCAAGACCCATATCATCGGCAAGGCAGGCTCCAAGCTTATTTTCATAAAGAAAGTTTAGCCAATTATATCCTGTTTTTTGGTATGGCCTTAAAATATCATCAAAGTGCTTTGATAGTGGGTAATCAGGGATACCTTCAAGGTTTTGTAGACGTTCACAAAGTGCAACTTCTTCATCTGTTAGAGCTCCCTCAAGCCCAATCTTTTTGAGTTCAAAAAGTTCAAATATTCTTGCGCGAGAAAATGGTAGGATGAATTTTTTGAATTTACCTTCCTGTATTTCTTCTTTTGCTTCAAACTTTGTATATTTTTGAACAAACTTTAAAAGATCCTTTTGCTCATTATTTAAAAGGACGACGCCACTTTTTGTAATGGCGATATTATTTTCTAGATCGACATTCTTTATAACATCTTGATCGAGCTCATCGATCTCTAACTCGAGATCAAACCAGCCAGAACGTCCAATTTGCTTTCTTTCAAAGCGAATACGAGAGTTCCAGCTTTTGAGTTCATTATTATCGTAAAAGATCTCAACACCATAAGGTTTAGTCACACTAAATAGTTTTGAAAGTCCTTGAGTGATTTGAGACATGGAAACTTGAAAAATAACTTCGTTACTATCTCTATAATGATAAGAGTAGCGGAAAAAATGATCTCCAAACTCTGTAACCATGATTTTAAAAATTAATCGTTGAAGTTTATTGTCATATTTATAGAGTTTATGATTTTCATGATCAAAGCTAAGTGTATATTCTTTGCTTACAACTTCAGAGATGATACGAATCCAAGCTGACTTTTTACTCTTACCAGAAAGAGATTTCTTGTAACCATCAACACCTGTTTCAAAATAGTGCTGAACTTCTCTTAAAAAGTTATATGCTTCACTTTTCTTTCTAAATAAATCGAGGTATCCACCTTCAAAAGTAAGGGAAGAGAAGAATTGTGGTGGTCTTGTTCTCTTATCTTCCTTATTAAAGAACTCTACAGAAAAGTTATTATATCCCTTTCTTTGAGAGTTATTGATATAAACTCTTAAATCAGGGGATTCAATTTCATTAATATCAAATTCATTACCTTCTACTTCAAAGGAAATATACTTTTTTAATCTTTCTGAGTAGGCGAGATTTAGTGCATCATCAATTTTATAAGAGTGAATATTAGATCTTAGAGATGATACAAATTCTCTTACTTCACTTGGAAGAGAGAAGAGTTCACCAGTATCCCAATTGAAGAGATAAAGGTTTTCAAAAACGCTTATATTACGATGGGTTCTATCGTCATCTTTAATAGCAAAGCGAATACTTGATTTTAAGTCGTCTTGAAAATCAATTCGTTGCTCTTTATTAGGAGCGATATTAAAGACAAGTTTTCCGTTCAATGTTTCAGGAATTGGAAACTCAATCGTCTTCTTATTAGTAAGTGAATAATTAAGAGTTGAATATGTTGGCCCATGTGGAGCATTTTCTAATTCATGCGGGCCATTAATAATAGTTCCGTACTCAAGAGGGTAGACACCATATCCTCCGATTGGGGGAAGTTGTGTACTATTGTCACTTTGGTCGCCAGAAGTGGCCATATAATACATAAATAAAGCCGCAGTATGATGACAATGTTTCTCAGCTGTCCACTCTAAACAATCACAAGTGGTTGAAAGAGGTGGCTCATCTGTACCTTCAAGACGTTTTTTATAGACGACTTTAGATTCGTAAGGACGATCTTCTTTAATGATTCCTGTTGTGATGAGGTAACCATCAAGACTACCTTTCTTAAATGAAAGGGATACTTTTCCATAGCCGAGAAGTTTTCTGGCCTTAGAAATGGCCAACGTCGTAAAATATTTTTTTGCTAGATCGAGTCCAGGTTCTTGTGTCATAAATAAGCTTTATCTTTAAAAGTCTTATTATAACGTAAAATTAGAGAATGTAATAGTCATTGTTCTGTTAAAAAGAAAGGCCCCTGAATAGGGGCCTAAAATACTTAACTATTTTCGATATACGATTTTAGAAGTTTTGCTCTCGATGGGTGTCTTAGTTTACGAAGCGCTTTTGCTTCAATTTGTCTAATACGCTCACGAGTAACGAAGAAGTCTTGACCAACCTCTTCTAAAGTGTGGTCTGACTTTTCACCAATACCAAATCTCATTCTAAGAACTTTTTCTTCTCTTGGTGTAAGAGTTGAAAGTACTGAACGAGTTTGCTCAGATAATGTAATACTCATTACAGCATCGGCAGGTGAAATGATCTTCTTGTCTTCAATGAAGTCTCCAAGAGATGAATCTTCTTCTTCTCCAATTGGAGTTTCAAGAGAAATTGGCTCTTTAGAGATCTTTTGAACTTTCTTAACCTTATCTACTGGCATTTCCATTTTCTCAGCAATTTCTTCTGGAGTTGGTTCACGCCCTAGCTCTTGGATAAGTTGTCTTTGAGTTCTAACCATCTTGTTGATTGTTTCAATCATGTGAACTGGGATACGGATTGTTCTTGCTTGGTCAGCAATGGCACGAGTAATTGCCTGACGAATCCACCAAGTTGCATAAGTTGAGAACTTGTAACCACGACGATACTCAAATTTATCAACTGCTTTCATTAGACCAATATTTCCTTCCTGAATTAGGTCAAGGAATTGTAGTCCACGGTTTGTATATTTCTTAGCAATTGAAACAACAAGTCTTAAGTTGGCTTCAACAAGTTGAGCTTTCGCGCGGTCAGCTCTTTCTTCACCATTAGTGATAATCTTATAAACAGTTTCGATATCATCAAAGCTCATTCCAGCTTCTTGAGATAATCTTCTTAGTTTTCTAAGGATATCTTCCTGGTTACGAACAAGTTGTTCTACTTTAGCATCTGTTGTGAAAAGCTCTTTTGCAAATGCACGTTTAAATGCATCGTCTTCCATAATCTTCTCATGAAGTTCACGGTATGCTTCAATTGTCTCTACTTCAAGGAATTTAAAGATACGATCTTGTTGTTCGTAAAGGTCTTTAAATTGTAGATAGTATTTCTTAACTGGCTCAACAAAGCTATTAATGATTTTTCTATTGAAAGTTAGATCAGCAAGATCTGTTGCAATACGGTCCATTCTTTCTTTCTCTGATTTAGAGAATTTTTCAAATGTTCCATCATCTTCATTAACGTTTTCATTGTAGATACTTGTTAATTCATCACAAAGGTTGATGATTGTCTTCTTAACTTTATCAACATCTTTTTGAGTTGATTCGTCATCAAGACCACGTACAAGTTCTCTAACAAACTCTGTCGGGTTTTCTAGTTCAGTAATACGATCTTTTAGAGTGATGATCTCTGCGATTGCGTGTGAAGACTTTAGACATGAAAGAATAATTTCTCTTTCACCTTCTTCAATTTCTTTTGCAATTACAACTTCGCCTTCTCTTGTTAGAAGAGCGACAGATCCCATTCTCTTTAAATATAATTTTACTGGATCAGTTGAGGCACTTCTAAGTTCAGCTTTCTCTTCTTTAGAAAGTGTTTCTTCGATAATTTCTGTACCATCAAGTTTGATCCCCTCATCTTCTTCTTCAAATTCTTGCTCTGTAATTTCGATTTCAGCTTCGTTGATAGCAAGCATGATGAGGTCAAGTTCTTCAGGAGCAATGATACTTGCTGGAATCGCATCATTGATTTCTTCTGGAGTCAGGGTGTCTTGATCCTTACCTCTAGAGATAAGTTTTTCAAACCCCTTTGATTTTAAAAATTGTGCAGCACTTGACATGTTCGGTTTCTCCAATTTTTACTTCAAAGTAAATAACTTTTTTTCGATGTCGTGAATCTCTTTTAACAACTCAGTTAATTCAGATTGAGTTTTTATCTCACTTCTTTTTAACTTTAGGAGTTGTCTTTTTTCTCTAAGATTTTCTTTAATTAATTTTTTTCGAAGGTCATTAATTATTTTTACAGCTTTCTCTTTTTCTAGTTGGATTCCTTTATTTTTTATAATGCCTTTTTTGATAATTTCTTCAAGGCCGTATTCGGAAGAACTCGAAAGTGCAAAGTTTTTAAATTCCCTCTGATCTATCTCAAAGATTAAATTTTTTAGATTCAAAATATATTCTTTTACCCTATCTGACTGCATAAAATCAAGTAGATCGGTCATTTCATCATACTCAAGGCAATCCGGATGTTCAATGATAGCAAGCAATAAAGTTTCCTCTGTTTTGGAAATCTTATCCTCTTCTTCAGGGTAACTTGGCATCCCGTTTGCAGAGTCTTCCACAAAGTTTGCCATATAATCTTCATCGTATGCAGGAGGTTCCTCTTGCGGGGTATTTTGATTAGTAATTTTAGGTTGAAAAGTTGAGCTCTTCGAATCTTTTAAGAATTGTCCATAGTTGTCGAGAATACTCTCTTTACTAGACTCTAGGCCAAGTTTCTTTGCCCATGACACAAGCCTTTCATTGGCATTAAGGTCATTGCCAAGAGGTGAAACAATATCAAAGGCTTGTTTAAGAAGATTTAACTTTTCGTCGAGAATCTCTATTGGTCGCTGAGGAAGCAACTTGTTAAATTCATAGTCAATAAAGGCCTGGGCATTATCAATTCGATCTTGGAAAGCAAGAGTACCTTCTTTATCAAGAAAGTCATCAGGATCTTTATGTGGAGATAAGTCGACAAACTTAGGTAAAATACCGTGTTCCAAGAATTGGCGGTTTGTTCTTTGCGATGCTTTATATCCTGCTTCATCATTATCCAGAGCGAGATAAATATTTTTCGTCATAGACTTAAGTGTACGCAGGGAATTATCACCAAGGGCCGTACCCATGATGGCAACGCTATTTTCGAATCCTTTCTTGTAAGTTGCAATTTGGTCCATATTTCCTTCTACGACGATAACGCTATCGCGCTTTCTAATGAAAGATTTTGCAAGATGGAGGCCATAGAGTAGGTTTCTCTTATTAAATATGAACGATTCTATAGAATTCATGTACTTAGCGTGTTGATACTCGTGAATTCTTCGGCTTGTGAAGCCAATAACTTTACCGTAGTGGTCCCAAATAGGAAACATAATACGCTCCCTGAAAGTATCATAATGGGACCCATTATCTTTATTGTGTTTAATAATTCCTATTTTTAAGGCCGTTTGAAGAATTTCATTTCGGTCTTTTTTGGGAAGAGAGCATACATAGTCATAGACACTATTCTTCTTTGGGGCAAACCCTAGTTGATAGAGGTCAGCAATCTCATCACTCAAGTGACGATTTTTTAGAAAGTCTAGATACTGCTCTGGCTTGAGGTTTCGGCCAGATTGAAAATATATAGTTGATGCCACCTTAAGTAGTTTTTCAGCATAAATGAACTCTTTGGATTTCTCTTTCTTATTTGTATAAGAGTCAAAATCAATTCCAAATTTGTCACATATATCCTTCATTGCTTCAATGAATTCCATGCTTTGCAGGTTCATAACAAAATCAAAGTGACTGTGACCGGCTCCACATGAGAAGCATTTATACATTCGCTTATCGTTGACGACAGACATAGAAGGGTTTGTGTCATCATGGAAAGGGCAGACTCCATAGAGATTATTTCCCTTTCGAACTAAGTGCACACCATAGCGCTCGATTAAATCTGAAATCGGGATCTCGTTGACGATTTTTTCGCGCAGTTGTTGTAAAGACATGTGTGTGACTAACCTAGCTAATTAATTTGCTTTTTTGGATTTTAGAACAAAAGCTTTAATATTTACACCTTGCTCGATAAATATTTTCTCAAACTTCGTCTTAAATTGGCAAAGTAAGTGATCTGGAGCATCATTCCAAAGGTCTTTAGTTTCTAATTCAAGTTCAAATAGATCCTGTTTTTCAATAACTTCCTTCATCCACTCAGCATATCCATCGTGATCTGTTTTAACAAAGAAGTATCCACCTGGCTTGATAACTTTGTAAGCTCTCTCTAAAAAAGGAAGTTGAAAAAGTCTCTTCTTGTGATGACGTGCCTTCGGCCATGGATCAGGGAAGAAGTAGAAAACCTTATCAAGCTCGTTTTCAGCAAAAAGATGCTCAATTCTTTCACCTTTTGCTCTTAAGTATTTGAAATTTCTATATGGTAGTGATTTTAATTTCTTTGCTAGGGCGTAGCTTCTCTTAAAACGATAATCGAGTCCGACAAAGTTTTGGTCGCGATATGAGTCACAGTATTGGAGCATGAAGTGTCCGTAACCAGATCCAATCTCAAGACATAATTCACCATCTTGTTTGAAAACTTCGCTATTCCATTTCCCTTGGTATTCTTCGGCCTCTTCATCTCGAAGAACGAACTCACTAAATTCAGTTAGTTTATCGTGGTATGGATTACGATGCTTGTATTGGAAGTCTTTTGAAAAAGACTTATCCTTATTTTGTTCATAAGCAAATGGATCGTTTGTCGCTTCTTGAGCGTCTGATTTTACTGGCAACTTGAACTCCTAAATGATTATTGCACCTAGTTATCAAATTCAAGTCGCTCAGGCAAGGTATTATAGGCTCTATTAAGAGATTCTACATACTTGGATTAAGAGAATTTTATTGAATTCTTAGCGATTGAGCATTTCTTCAATAATGCGTGCAGCTTTTTTGACTTGTTCTGGATCTTTGAATCGATCAGCAATAGCTTTTTTCAATTGTTCGATCTCAAGTTTGTCTTGCTGCTTATTGTGCTCTTTTGATGTAGTGGGTGCTTCATGCTCGTGTGAGCGAGCACCCATGTATAAATTTGTGTATTTTTTTACACCCATTGGATATCCTAAGCTGCAGCTTCAGCTGAGCTCTTTTTCATTGATGATACTCTTTTCATGTGATCTTCAATTACTTCATATAGTTCTAGTTTTGTTGAATAAGGATCCATTCCGTCTGGCATCGTTGAGTAAACAACCTCATCGTTAATCTCAGCGAAAATAAACCAGTTATTACCTAATTTTTGGAATAGTACTTCTGTGCCTTTGTATGAAACTGTCATAATCTTCCTCCTGATTTATGCTTAGCAATCCTTGCTAAAACAATGACACTAACTATATCGACACTTAAATTTATTAATTAAAAATATATGAGTTTTCTTTTAGACGGGGAAAAAACTACCTAGGTCGTCTAAACCCTAGTAACGATAGGTGATTCCGACATTATAGCCAAAGGTTCCTTCAAGCTCTGTTGAAACGGAAGGTGAGGACCATAGTTGCCCATGAGTAAACTGAGCATCAGAGTCAAGTGTTGATGGAAGCTTAATATCAATCACTGGGCCGTGATAGAAGTAGGTGTGTTTTGAGCTGAATGCTCTTTTATGAGATAGATTAACTGCAAGGCGAATATTGAACATCATGCCAGAAAATAACTTCTCTTCAGCAATGGAATTTGTCTGGTCATCCTGAGAAATAAAACGTCTTTGATAATTAACACCTACTTGAAGCATCGATTCGATTTCAAAGTATTGTCTTTTATGAAAGGTGTATGAAACAACAGGTCCTAATGTAAAAATTGAACTACTTTCTTTCGTAAAAATATCTCCATTTAACTGATACTCACTCTGTCCTGTTGAGATACCACCATAGAAGCCAAAGTAGAGGCGGTTTTCGTCATCAAAGCTTGCAGGTCTTAAGTATTTGATATTTAGACTACCCTCAAAACCATTGCTCTCTCTTTGAACTTGAGAGGTGTAGCCGTAACGCGAAGTTGGCCCTTGCTTAAATATGAGGTCCACTTGGGCCCGGTTTGTAGGATGGCCCTTTAGGGGATATTCATCAGGAATTGGTTCATCTATTACATAATCAGTTGGGTCGTTCTTTACATAGATTGTGTTTCCAATTTCCTCTGAGTCATTATTTAATACCAGCTTAATGAAGTCTTTCCTAATATAGGCCTTTCGTCCATCTCTCGTTAACGTAACATAATAGTTTTCATTATTTAGATAGTTCGGATGTAAATAAACACTGTCACCCTTTCTGATGCGCATAAGAATTCTTCCACTAGCATTGGGCTCGCTTACAACTGGTGCTTCATGAACTCGTATAATTCCTTGAGTTGCAAGAGTATTAAAAGTCAGTAAGAGGATTAGGAACACTTTTATCATATGGAAACCTCAAACTCCTTTCCTATACTGAGACTTAGCATTGTCGCTGAATTATCATCAGTAAGTGATGTATTTGGAAAGAAGACATTTGCATCAAATGTATATGTTTGTTTTTTTAAATCAAAACTTAAGAAATAACTTTTGTAATTATAGCTAAAGTTGGCCCCAAATGAGTCAAGAGAGTGGTCTACTGACTGACCATATACTTCGGCCGAAGAATATAGTGAACGATTGGCCCCAAGTCCGGCCGTAATAAATGAATCATCGTTAATACGATATCGGTATTCAATTCTTAAGCCTATAGAGTAAGTATTGAATTGAACTTCTTGTCCGCTATTTTGTGAGAGGTACTCGAAGTTTACAAATACTGGAAGGTCCTTAAATGTCTCGACACCTGCTTCAAGAGTGAAGTTTGTAGCATTAAGAGATAGGCCATCTGTGAAGAAATTAGGCGATGAAGAACCAACTCCTGCTTGAAGGTGTAAGTAGGTATGGATCTGTTTTTTATCAAATTCCACGGCCTTAAATTTATCTCGATTAAAGGGTTTAAATGTTTTCTCATGGAAGGTGAGAATATTCTCTAAGTGGTTTAAATTTTGTCCTTGTGTGACATATTTAACATCCTTCATTTCACCGCTTTTAGGAACAAGGTAATAGTATTTTGATCCTGGTCTTATTTCTTGTGTACGAATAATCGTATTCTTTGGCACTCGGTAAAACTTTGTTCCCTCTAGGTTTTCAACGAGAGAGTTCTTTAAAATAACACTTCGAAATGTACGTACTTTGAAATTATTCTTAGTGTATTTAAAGCGCTTACGATAGTTGATTTTTTGAGCATTATCTTCTCGACCAAGCTCTAGTAGGTCGTTAAAGAGCTTCTCTTCATTTGCATGGCTTGCATTTGAAAAGAGAAGAGTAATCATCAATAATTGGAGAAGAATTAACTTAGACAATTTATAGCCTCTTGAAATGCTAGAAAATTACTTTCGTATTTAAAATCTTTGGATTGGACTTCGTTTATAGGAAGCCATTTAAAACCTTGGTGTTCCTCTTTTGATATTGTTATTTCATCCTTGTTAGTGAGGGCCGCAAAACAATATTCAATAACATCCTTTCCCCAACGATCATGAAATTTAAATTCTTGGGAGAGTTGAACTAATTCAGCTTCCTCAATTCCCGTTTCCTCTAAGAGTTCTCTTTTGGCCGCAGTGAAAATATCTTCTCCAGACTCAACAGATCCTGTTACATTTTGCCAACCAAATCCTCGATCGGCTTTCATCTCAAGGAGAAGGAGGGCCTTTTTCTCTTTGTGCAGAGTGATAATTTGGACTTTTTTATGCAGTGAATTCATATCTTTATTATAGCAAAATTTTGAAATTACAGTGGCTTGGGCAAAAAATGGGTAAATTTCTTTAATTTGTCTTACATTCCGTTCATTTTGCGTCGCAATTTTTTGTCGATTCCCGTGGTTTTTGGTAGATTATTGCGATGGATTTAATGCAGATAATAAATAAATTGACGTTGGCCTTACCAGGCTTCTTACTGGCAATCTCGTTTCATGAGTTTGGTCACGGATGGATGGCCAAGAGATATGGAGATGATACGGCCGATAGACTTGGGCGCTTAACTTTAAATCCAGCTCCACATATTGATCTTGTGGGAACAGTTATCTTTCCACTTGTTGCTATTTTTGCTGGATGGATCCCATTTGGTTGGGCAAAACCAGTTCCTGTGGATGTTCGCCGCTTTAAAAATATTAAGTCAGGACTTTTTTGGGTTAGCTTTGCAGGCCCTGGAGCAAATTTATTGCTGATGGTGTTTTCTGCTCTTCTTTTTGGAATGGTTTACGCCTATGTTCCTGCAACATTCTCACTGAAATCACAATTCATACAAATGCTTGAATACTCTGTAATGATTAATGTCGTCTTAGCAGTATTCAACTTGATTCCATTTCCGCCATTAGATGGCTCAAAGATGGTAGCAGCATACTTAGACTACAATACAGCACGCAAATATGAAGAGCTCCAAAGATTTAGCTTCGTTTTCATCCTAGTACTTTGGTTTACACCAATTTTAGGCTATGTCATTCGACCAGTAATGGGGCTTGGATTGATTTTAATGAATGGTTTTGCAGCTATTCTTTCCTAGCAATAGGATTTTGAGGGATTAACACATGTTAGACACAACGATTAAGGTTAAAACGGATACGTTTGATGGCCCCTTGTCTCTACTTCTTCTATTAATTCAGAAGGAGCAGATGTCAATTAAGGAGCTTGATCTTACAAAGATCACAAAGCAGTACCTGGATTATCTTGCAAATATGAAAGAGTTAAACTTCGATATTGCAGGTGATTATTTATTCTTAGCTGCAACTCTTGTTTTACTTAAATCTAAGAATGCCGTCACAGAAGAAGAGCAGGCAAAACTGCACAATCAATTGGGAGCAGAAGGCTCTCTTAATATCACTTCTCATGCAGAACTTGTTCGCCGCCTTGAGGAGTTAGCTCTTTATCAAAAAATGGGACAACGCCTGATGGAGCTACCACAAAAAGGTGTTGATATCTTTGTTAAGCCAAAGATTAATCGCAAAGAGATTGTAAACTCAATTCTTACACCAATGGATCTCGAGAAGTTAACTGATACGATGATTGACTTTATTTTCCGTCAAAATCGTAAGTACACGGTTGTTAAAAGAGATCGTTTATCGATTAAAGAAAAACTAGAATTCTTAAAGAGTTATTTATCAGTTGGTCAGAAAACTAATTTAGAAGAGCTTTTAGAAAACGATAGCAATAGTCGAATTGCAACAACGACTGGTGAGAGTACTGCAAAAGTTTCGGCCGATGGTAAGAATACGATTGATAACGTTGTTATCACATTTATTTCATTATTAGAGCTAGCAAGACTTAAGCGACTAGAGATTTTTCAAAATGAAAACTTTGGTCAAGTCTATGTTGATGTTGTTAGATCACTCGATGACTTTGACGTAACTCAGGCAGATGGCTTTGAAGATGAAAATACAGCTGAGCAAATTGATGCTCAAGAACTAGAACAAGCAATACAACAATAGCATACATATTTAGAGAGATTTATGATGGAAAACAACACAATGAATGAAGATTTAAACTTAGAGTTTGTATCGACAGATGAAGAGATGCTTGAAGAGCTTGAGATGGCCCTTATGCCTTCAGATGATGATCTTGAGTATCCAGAGGAATACTTAAAATTAGAGTCAGACTTTGCAGATGAAAAACTTCAAGAAGATAAGCTTTGGAAGGCGAGAACTGGCCTTAACGAAGAGACAATTTGTGGTGCAATTGAAACAATTGTTTTCATGAGCGATAAGCCTGTTCCATTAATGAAGATTAAGGCTCTAATTGATGATGATATTCCACTGAGAGTAGTTCACGAAGCAATTTCAAGACTTCAGGAAGAATACGAGTTAAAGCATCATGGTATTCGACTGCAAGAAGTTGCTAATGGTTATCAATTTAGAACGAAAGCAACTTTCTCTAAATATGTTCAAGATTTATTTAAAATTAACGAGCTTGTTTTATCTCCAACAGCTCTTGAAGTACTCGCTATTATTGCTTATAAGCAGCCAGTTTCAAAAATTGAAGTTGAAAAGATCCGTGGTGTTGATAGTTCTCATATTGTGCGCGGACTTATGGATAAGAGACTTGTTAAAGTTGCAGGACGCTCTGATGAAGTCGGTAGACCAGTTCTTTATGGAACGACTCCAGAGTTTTTAGAAGTATTTAATCTTGCAAATATTGATCAACTACCACCTGAGCACGAGCTATCTGAAATTGCTACTCAAGGTGTGGGAAAAATTGAAGATATTAAAACTCTTGTTAATGCTGACCTTAAGTCGCGCTTTGACCAAGATGAAATTGAAGAACTTGATAATATTGCAGCATCAATTAAGTCGATTGATTCTGAAACAGCATTTACAAAATCACTTAGAGTTCAAGAAAGAAAACGTAAGAAAGGGGAAGGAGATGAAGTATCTCTAACTGCCTTTGACCTACTTGAGCAACATCTTGATAATTCTCTAGTTACTGGTGCTAATAAAGAGTCAGCTAGCTCTGAAATATTCACGGCCATTACTTGTCCTGAAGTTATTGAAGACCTTTCTAAAGGTCCATTTAATGTACCTGAAGAAGAGGAAGATGACTTTGAAATGATCGATCTAGATTCTGGTGAAGTCATAAAAGATGAGCCAATAGAATTTGAAGATAATAATGAAGATGAGTCTGAGATTGAGGCACAAGAAGTTGAAGCTCAAGATTCTGTTAATGAGGCTCTTAGTGAAGTGGCCGAAGCAATCTTAACTCCTGAATCAACTGAGAAGAAAGTTGAAGAAGTTGAAGAAATTGCAATTATTGATGAAACGAAAACGGATAATGAAGCTAATGAGCTGGCCCAGGCCCTTGATGATGCCTTCTCTAAACTTTTTGGTGGAGAGACTTCACTACCTCAAGATGAGATGGCCGTTGACCTTGATGATAGCATCAATGAAACAACTCAGAATTTAATTAATGGGGCCCGTGATTTGGATCTGGACCTTGATTTCTTAAATAACAAGGACTTAGAAGATTCAGACTCACGTCCTGAGTAATATATAATCAAGAAATAATTACTTAAATACTTGTAAAAGCTTACGTTTAGTTCTATCTATGCGTAAGCTTTTTCTTTATAACCTTTTAACCGCCGTGATGGCAGATAGGAGTATCAAATGTCTAAACTAGTACGTTTACAAAAATTTATTGCTGATTGTGGAATTACTTCACGTAGGAAGGCCGAAGATTTAATTGTTCAAGGTCGTGTGAAAGTTAATGGAATCACAATTAGAGAATTAGGAACAAAAGTAGCACCTGAAGTTGATGCGGTCGTAGTTGACGGTAAAGCAGCTGATCTTGGTGCTGTTGAAAAAATCTATATGGTTATGAATAAGCCTCGTGGTGTTATGACAACTGTTAATGATCCAGAAGGTAGAAAGACTGTTATTGATCTTTGTAAAGAGATCAGTGAGAGGATCTATCCTGTAGGTCGTCTGGACTACCTTTCAGAAGGTCTGCTTCTCATGACAAATGATGGTGATTTTGCAAACCTTGTTATTCACCCAAGTTCAGATTTAACTAAAGTCTATGAAGTTAAAATCTTTGGTGCTGTTAATGAATTCCTTCTCAAGAAATTAAGAGCTGGTGTTTATATTGATGGTGTTATGACAAAACCTAAGGCGGTTCGAGTTATTAAGCAACTTGAAACAAAGACTTGGTTAGAGTTCAGAATTACTGAAGGAAAGAATCGTGAGATTCGTCGCATGTGTGAAGGTGCGGGACTAACTGTTGATAAACTAAAGCGTGTTGCAATTGGTGGACTAACAGTTGATGGAATTGCCCCAGGTTCATATCGTTTAGTTTCAAAGAAGAGTCTTCTTGCAGCTATTGGTATCGATAACGTTGGAAATAAAACGGCAAAAGCTGTTGAATATATTTCAAGTAAAAAATCAGTTAATCTTAAAAAGAAAGGTCATCAAAACTGTACTGCAGCTGATGATAAGGCCTTCACTAAGTTCAGAAAAGAAACATATTACAAATCATTAACTGATATTGCTGAGACTAAGAAGGCGAAAGAGAAAGAAATTCGTCGTCAAGCTTGGGAAGAAAAAGAAGCTGCTCATAAGAAGAGACAGGAAAAGAAGAAGGCTCGAATTGCTAAGAAAGAGCTTAATGAAAAACCAGTTCATGTTGAATTTGTTAAATAATAAAAAAGCCGCTTAGATAAGCGGCTTTTTTTTAATCATTTATGGACATCTGGATATCTTCTATTCTTGTGTCTATTCTTAAGTCTTCACCATTTCGTCGAATATATCGATCGAGGTATTCTAATTGGCCATAAATTTCTTTATAGTCATTAGTTCCAAATTGTAGATCAACTAATGTTTCAGAATCATCTGTAATTAGTAAGTCAAAATAGAGGTAATCCTCCAGATTATCTTGTGGTAGGAGATCTGCAAGTATTTGCATAACATGGTATTCATTTCTTAATCTCTTGAGCTTCTTTGTGAACTTCTCCACTTTTTCTTGATATGGAGAATCACTCTTAATAATATTGTAGAAGTACTCAGCTAACTTTTTTGATTTCCTGAAGTACTCACGCTCAAGTTGCCACGTGTAAAAGTGATCAGTCTTATGAAGGTGACGATTTGATAAACGAATAACGTCTTTACCTTTTAACTTTTCTTGCATGATTGAGATGAATTCTTCCAGAGTGTATTTATCAAATACTGAAAAGGCAGGGCCTTTAAAAATCATCTTAAGATTTGAACTAAAGTTAACGTATCTCCTCTCTAGTGAGATACTATCTAGTACATCCTTCTTGAAACGTTCAGGTACAATCCCTTCCAGAACCTTCTTATATCTTCTTTGCTCTGATTTTCTAAATTCATTGTCACGTCTTATGAAGTTCATCCCGACATTTAAGAATTTATGATCCTCATGAGAAGAAGTAAGTCCATAATAAGAGAGAACCTTTTCTTCTTTTGTATCAAAAATTTGAATTGTGATTTTGGATTCTGATCTCTTCGTATAATTAGGATAATAAAAGGCGATTGTAGAGCCATCTAATCTCTCGAAGTTGAATCGGTTGTTAATATAGTGGCCACGTGAGCTAAGCTTTAGAAAATCTAAGTCTAGAGTTACCCCTGATGAATTTGAGGTATAACGGTTGTGACCTTTGAAGACTCTTTCAACTCTTGGCGCCTCTTGGTCTTTGTCTGCAACTGCAAGACGATCGACATCTTCAAGGTTTACTACGTAGTAGCGATCGAGAAGATCTGTATTTAATGATTCAGCAAGAAGTTTTGCTTCTTTGAATTTGAATACATTATTGAATAGATTATTATAGACCTTACGAACTTCTTCATCTTTGAGATCAAAAACATAGTCAGATAGAATAATATTACCTTTTGTTTTCGATGTATCGAGTTTGATCCAGTCTATTTTATATTCATGATCAACATCAAATCCTAGAATTTCGAAGCTGAATAATTCGACACCAAAGCTACTTTTAAAACTAAGTCCTCTGGCCTTCTTCTTTTCTGCAATAATCTTAACTCTTACTTTTTGATCTTCAAGTTTGTAGACTTGAATAAGAAATTCTCCTGCAAATGTATAAAAACCAGTGAGACCAGTTTTTAAGACAGGAGCAACGTCACTATATGAAAAACCTGTAGTAAGTGCCATTGAAGCCGGTATGGAAATGAAGTCTCCTTCATTTAAACGATCAACGTATTTTGCTCTAATTGGTAGCTTGGCAACGTTAAATGGTAGTGCCTTCATAGCATCAATTTTTTTAACATATTGACGTGAAATAATAACTTCGTTTTTACGATTACCTTTTAAAAATAGAGGTGATTGTAATTCAGGAAAAAATGTTCTTTTGCTATCGTGATCTATTTTAAATTCAAATCTGTCACGTCTTGTGTATTGGCCTGGAATATAAGACTTGTCGACTTCATATTCATACTTACCTTTCAAACTTAGGCCATCATATAGGTCGATCTTGAAGATATCGGTATCGAGGCTAATAGTTAAACTATTAAAAGCATCCACAAGATTACGCTTTATATTCTCTTTGGTTAGGTAATTCTTTAAAAAATAAGTAAACTTACTCTCTTTTTGTTCCTTCACTGGTTCTGAAATTTCAGGGTTTGCAGCAGAGGTCGTTAAGCTAATTAAGAATAATGTGAGGATAGTGAATTGTTTCATTCTTAGGTTGTATCACATAACTAACTGATATAACTGTAGGTGTGTAAACCTTATCTATAACTGTATAGTGTGTAAACGGCCGTAACGTATTGAACTTATATGGCCATGGTTTCTAGTGGCAAAAAATAAAGTCAAAATAAGTCTCATTGTTTGTAAGGGAATTTATTTATAGAAATGTTAGCAAAAGTAAAACATTGACATAAATCAATATAAAAAAAATCTCAATATCTCCGATAAGTCATCATAGTTACTAAGTTTTCAGTGAGAATCTAATTGATAAATATTTATGGGAAAGAACGTACCAAATATTTAGAGTGATATCACGGTGTTATAGTAGGAAATATACATTCCCCAGGAGATAAAGAAATGTACGATTTAAAGAAGTTCTCTTTCTTAATTGTGGACGACATGAGCACAATGAGAAAGATCGTTAAGAAGCTGTTGCGTGATCTAGGTGCCGACAAGTTTGTTGAGGCTGTTGATGGAAAAGATGCTTTAAAAAAGATTGTCGAAAACAAAGGTGGACCTCACGAAATCACATTTATTATCTCTGACTGGAGTATGCCAAATGCTACCGGACTTGATTTGTTAAAAACAATAAGAGGGAGTGAGAATTTCAAAGAAATGCCATTTGTTATGGTTACGGCCGAGCAAGATGTTGCCCAAATTCAAGAAGCTATCGCAAGTGACGTTGATGGATACGTAATCAAACCATTCGATTCAGATTCTTTTAAAAAGAGACTGTCGTTAGCACTGAAAAAAAGGTTTCCACAAGGATAACGAGGAGCGCTTGTAATGGGCATGGTAGAGAGGATTACCAAAAACCACTTTTCCGTATTAGTCTTTTCGGGAGATATCGATCAGGATTGTGTTAAGTCACTTGCAATGATCTTTGATGCTATCTTAGAAGATGAAAAGGATAAGTTGATTATACTAGACTTTAAAAAAGTCGAGTATATCTCACCAAATATCTATAATGAGATTTTTAGGTTATTTTCTTCTGCGCAGGAAAGAAAGATCTTAATTTATACAATCAATGCAAAGCCAAAGTTAGTTAGAGAATTAAAGAGTGATTTCGTTGATCAGAAATTCAATTTTACAGACTCAATTACTAGTAAGTTAGAAGAACTTAATCTTAAAAAGAAGAGAATTGTTCTTGATGTAAACTTTGTAAACCCATTTATTCAAGCAGCTATTGATACTTTTGGAGTTCAGGCAAATTTGAAGGTTTTACCTGGGAAAGTCTCTAAGGCCAAGGACTTTGAAAGTTATGAAATAGGAATAATTGGATCAATTGATATTCAAAATGAGGCGTTTGAAGGAAGATTACTGATTTGTTTTCCCGATGCTGTATTCATTAGTATTTATAATGCCATTTTTGGTGAAGAGTATATGGAACTTAATGAAGATGTGAAGGACGCTATTGCTGAATTCACAAATATTACTCTTGGGCAGGCCAAGGCCACACTAAATCAAAATAAAGGAATTGTCATAGACCGAGCGATACCGTCAGTTTTACTGAGAGAGAACTTTGATGAGATCGAATTAAACAAATATGAATCACTAATGATCCCTTTAGCAACTAAAATGGGTTCATTTTATATTTATATTCTCCTAGGTGTTAACGAATAGTTAATAACTTAGGTTTTAAATGAAATGATAAGTATTTAAGAAGTAAAGATTATTTACAGAAAGTTTTAATAAGTGCCCAAAAACACTAATTTATTTTTCAATATGTCCGAAAAATAGATGAGATAAAAACCAAACGAGATGTGATTTATGGATGAGTTTGAATTAGAATTAAAAATGGATTTCCTTGAAGAGGCAATTCAGCTTCTAGAAGACTGTGAGGAATCTTTCCTTGAACTTGAGTCAGGTGTTGAAAACCCTGATGATCATGTTGATAAGATTTTTCGTCTTGCTCACAACCTTAAGGGGACTTCAAGGGCCGTTGAATTTAGTGATGTGGCAGAGTTCACACATGAAATGGAAGAGCTGATTTTAAAAGTTAAGAAAGGAGAGGTGGAAATCTCTGCTGATGTAATTGATGTCTTTCTAAAATGTTCTGACCATTTAAATCATATGATCGTAGGCCTTAGAGAAGATATTGAGGCCCGTTTTGAATCCGATGAAATTATTGAACTTATCAAATCCGTTGGTAGTGCTGACTTTGAGCATGAGGAATTAAAAATATCAAATCTTCCTGAGGAATCTGAAGACTTTAACGAGGAAGTCGTTGCTGAAGATGATTCACATGAGTCTGAGGACTCTGATGATCTTGAGGAAGAAGAATTAGAAGAGATTTTTGCTAGTGATGAAAATGGTGAAGATGAGGAAGCGCTAGCAACTCGTCCAAGTAATGATGATATTAGTGATCTAGACCGCCTCTTATATGGTGATGCCGCTGCTGAAGAGGTTGACTTAATAGCACCTGTTAGTTCAGACAAGCCACAAGAAAATGTTATTCCTATTGAATCAGTAAAGAAAGAAGAGAAGAAAACAGAGCCAAAACAGGCTGCTGCAGCTGCTAAAAAACCAGCTAAGCCAGAAGAAACAATTCGAATTGGAGTTAGCCGAGTTGAAAAATTAAATAACTATGTTGGAGAGCTTGTTATTCTTCAAACAGTACTTAGTGAATGTGATGATCTAGTAATTGATGATCATGTACGAAAGAGTGTAAGCCACTTAGCAAAAATCACAAAAGAAATTCAAGATATCTCTATGAAGATGAGAATGGTTCCATTAAAGACGACATTCTCAAAACTACAAAGAATTGTAAGAGATACATCAAAGGCCCTTGGAAAAAAAGTAAATTTAAATATTGTTGGAGAGGACACTGAAGTTGATAAGAATATCTTAGAGCAACTTTCTGACCCTCTTGTCCACATCGTTAGAAATGCTGTTGACCACGGACTTGAAGCAACTAGCGAGGATCGCCTTGCTGTCGGTAAATCTGAAAAAGGTGAAATCCAAATTAAAGCATATCACGAGGGTAATAGTCTTGTGATTGAAGTTAATGATGATGGAAAGGGAATCGACCCGGCCGTTATCAGAAATAAAGCAATTGAAAAAGGTATTATTAAAAGCACCGATAAAATTGCAGATCAAGATGCCATAAATCTAATTTTTGCTCCAGGATTCTCAACTAAAGAAGCAGTTAGTGAGATTTCAGGACGTGGTGTTGGAATGGATGTTGTAAAAAGAAATATCCAAGACATCTCTGGAGCTGTTGAAGTTAAGTCCGTATTAGGAAGTGGTTCTGTTTTTAGAATTAAACTACCACTTACAATGGCAATTATTGAAGGAATGGTAACAAGAGTTGGTAGTGAAAACTACGTTGTTCCACTTAATTTAATCCATGAGACTTTATCTGTAACAGAAGAAAATTATCGCAAGGTAAATAATGTTGGTGGTTGTGTTGTTCTAAGAGGACAGGTCATGCCGGCTTTCAGATTAAGTAAGTTACTAGGACATAAGCCACAAGAAGATAATAAGAATGAAATTGCTCTTGTTGTTAGAACAGAAGATATGGACTTCGTTATAATTGTAGATGATGTTCTAAGAAGACAACAAGTTGTTATTAAGAGTTTAGGTAATGACATAAAAAACACTCAAGGCTTTATGGGAAGTTCTATCTTAGGTAATGGTAAGCCTGCTTTAATTTTAGACCTAAAAGAATTAGTGGTTGATAAAGTCGCAAAAGTAAAAAATAAAAGTTCAATAAGAAACGTCGCTTAATTTAAGCATTTGATGTGGGGATATTATGGAAAAAGAAATGACAGATGTAACACAAAGATACTTAGAATTTAAACTTGGAGAAGAGCACTACGCAATTCCTCTGTTACAGGTTAGAGAGTTAATCTCTTTACCAGAGACGACTAGTGTACCATTTAGTCCAAAGTATTATGTAGGTATTATGAACCTTAGAGGTCAAGTTATCTCTATTATTGATATGCGTACAAGGCTTGGTGTACAGCCTTCAGAGTCAAATGAAGAGGCCGTAATTATCGTAGAGTTTGGAGAATTATGCCTTGGAATAGTTGTAGATAATATTTGTAAAGTTCTTCCTGTTGATGAGGATAAAATTCAAGAAGTTGCATCAATTGAAACGAAGAAAAGAGATCGTCTGAATCGCGTTTATCGACATAGTGAAACAGACACTCTTATTCAACTTGTTGAACTGGAGTCAATTCTAAACATTGACGAGTTAACTGGTTTAGCAAAAAAAGCAGCTTAATAGAGAAAAGATAAAACAAAATTTTGGGGAAAATTATGTCAAAGACAAAACTATCAATGAGTAAGAAGACTATTCTTAGTTTCTTAGGGATCTTTCTTATGTTTGGTATTGGTTTAGGTATTGCAATTTACTCTTTTAATGGGTTAGTTGACAGCCTTACCGATACAATTAATAAGGACCTTGAGAAAAAGGATTCATTTCGAATTGTGGCAAAGAATATCGTTGAACAAATCTCATATGAAAAAGAGTTTGTGATCACTAAAGATGAATTTGCAGCTGAGCAGTTTCACGAGTTTTCAAGTTATAATGATAAATTACTTAATAAAATGAAGGAAACGAAGTTTGACTTTGCTGCTGAGGTCGATTGGCCAGCATTAGATAAAGCCTATTTAGCATATAAAGACAATTTCAAAGAAATAGCTAGGCATACTAAGATTGAAGGTGATTCTAAAGATGGATTAAGAGGAGAGCTTAGAAGTTATGCTCGCAACATCGAGGAGCATATTAAAAACTATAACTTGGGTGATTCCTTTATGGTTTCTCTCCTAAGTCTAAGAAGATATGAAAAAGATTTTCTCCTTAGAAGAACTGAGAAATATGTTAAGCATGCAATGGCCGAGTCACAAAGAATCAAAGATGAGCTAGTTAAGAGAAATTATAAGAAATATATTGTTGATGACTTTAATAAATCTATAGATGGTTATGTAAGCACATTTAAAAAATTATATGACAATCAACTTGAATTAAATCGTCATATGAAATTATCGCAAGAGTATGCTGGTAAGACAATCGTTCTCATTGATGGTGTAGTAAATCTTGTGGATAAGAGAATTGAAGAAAAAGTTGCTGGGATTAAGGTAAAGGAAAATCAAGTCACTTATACTGTTCTAGGTTTATTTGGAGTTATTGCACTATTTGCATTTGGTTTCCAATATAACTTCTCTAAATCAATTAAGGCTATTGTTGATCTAAGTATGAGATTAAGAGAGTCATCACAAGTAACTGCAAAATCGAGTACTAATATGTCGATGGCCTCTTCTAAGGTTTCGTCTTCTGTAACGGAGCAAGCAAGTGCTATTCAAGAAACTGTCGCGACATTAAATGAAATCTCAGCAATGGTAAATAAGAGTGTTGAGAGTGCAAGAACATCAACTCAAAAAGCTGATGAGTCTCAAAAGGTTGCTCAGGAAGGTAAGCTTGCCGTAAATGATATGGTAAATGCTATTGATCAAATCAACGGTAATAATGAAGATATCATGAAAGAAATGAGCCGTAGTAACGAAGAGATCGTTAAGATCGTTGACGTTATTAAGGAAATTTCAGAGAAAACAAATGTTATTAACGATATTGTTTTCCAAACAAAGCTATTATCTTTTAATGCCTCTGTTGAAGCGGCTAGGGCCGGTGAACATGGGAAGGGATTTGCTGTTGTTGCTGAAGAGGTTGGTAATCTCGCTCAAATGAGTGGTAACGCTGCTCTTGAGATTGAGGACCTACTTGGTGGTTCAATTAAGAAAGTTCAATCTATTGTAGAAGAGACACAACGAAATGTTGAATCACTTATTAAAGATGCAAAATCTAGTGTTGAAAGAGGTGTAGACGTATCTGAAAGTTGTGGGAGAATTCTTGACCAGGTTGTTGGCAATGTTGAAGCTGTTACTAAGTTAATGGCCGAAATCTCTACAGCATCTCAAGAACAAGCTGAAGGTATTAATAATATCACTGTAGCAATGAATCAGTTAGATGAAGTTACTCATTCTAACTCTACGATTGCTCAAGAGACGTCTGGATTTGCAGATAGCTTATCTGAACAGACTACTATCTTAAATAATATTGTTGAAGAACTAGAAAGTGAAGTACTTGGAGGAAAAGTTCATGTAAGCCAAGTATCTAAAGATGATTTAATTGATTCTATTGGAACGACTAGTTTTGAAACAGAAGATACTTATCAGCCAACAGCAAGTCACTCTGTAAAAACGGAAGAAGACTTTCCAAGTTTTGAACCAGAGATTGTTGAAGAAGATAGTTATGAACCAGTAGCTATTGCCGAAACAGCAGATGATCCTGTTATGGAAGTATCAAGTGAAGAATATCCAAGTGAAGATGATGATCGATTTGATAAAGCGGTTTAAGAAGAAGTAGTTGAGAGATAGAGATAATGGGTAGTTTGGCAAAAAGCTATATTGAGATTGCTGATGTGATGGCAAAAGAGAGTGGAGCGCACTTTACAGCGCAAAACAACGCCATGATCAAATCTCGTATTGATAAGAGAATCGTTGAATTGAAATTGAATGGTGTTGATGAATATTTAACTCTCATCAAAAAACCAGGCAATCAAGAAAAGAATGCTCTTATATCGCTACTAACTACTCATTACACTTTCTTTATGCGTGAAAAGGGCCATTTTGATTTCATTGTTAAATCATTACCTAAAATAATTGAAAGAGCAAAATCCAAAGGTCGTAAGAAGCTTAAGATATGGTGTGCTGCTTGTAGTAAAGGTGACGAAGTCTATAGCCTGGCGATGGTGTTAAAATATCATCTTAAAAAGATTGATCCAAGTTTTACATTTGAAATTTTAGGGACTGATATTTGCGAAGCGTCCATTAAGCATGCGCTAAAGGGTGTGTATTATTGGAAAGAGCTGCAAAAAGTACCAAAAGAGTATCTTGCCGGGAATTGGTATAGGGGAAGTGGAGATATTTCTGACTTTGTAAAAGTTAGTGATGATCTTAAGAAATATTGTCGTTTTAAGACACATAATCTTGTAAATGATGATAGTCCTGAATATAAAGAAGAGTTTGATTTTGTTCTTTGTCGTAATGTTTTTATATATTTTAATGAAGCACAAATTAACAAGGTCATGAAAAGTCTTAATAGGTGTATTGTTAATAAGGGATACTTATTTCTAGGCCTATCCGAAACACTGCTAAAATATGAAGGTTTCCAAAATATTGGCCAGTCTATCTTCTTTAGAACTGATACTGATGTAAATTCACCTGTTCAACTTAATAAAAGTGCAAAGAAACGAATTCTGATTGTCGATGATTCGGCAACAGTTAGAAAGCTTATTAAGAAATGTCTTGTGGATAATAATGATTTTGAAATTGTTGGAGAGGCAGTAGATGGTCAAGATGGCCTTGATAAGATTAAAGAGCTTAGGCCAGATGTTATCACTCTTGATATTAATATGCCTAAAATGTCAGGTCACGAGGTAATTAAGCGACTGCCAAGTAATCTGAAGGTAGAAACAATTTTAATTAGTTCTGTAAGTAAGAGTGATGGTGATATTGTTATGAGGTGTCTTGAAGATGGTGCCTTTGATTACATTAAAAAGCCATCTTTTGACGATATCTTCAATTTCAAAAAAGCCTTAACGGAAAAAATTAATCTTGCTTATAGTAGTATTGTAAAAAGTAAGAGAGGACGTTTATCAAGTTGGCAAGGTCAAGGTACTTTCAATTTTCAAGAAGGACAGCTTATTGCTATTGGGGCCTCGACAGGTGGAACAGAGGCAATTAAACAATTGTTACTTACTATGCCAAAACAATTTCCACCTATTTTAATTGTTCAACATATTCCACCAGTTTTTTCTACTGCTTTTGCAAATAGACTTAATGAATTATGTCCATTTACCGTAAAGGAAGCAGTTGATGGAGAGGAATTAAAAAATAATACCGTTTATATTGCACCTGGTGGAATTCATATGGGTGTAATAGGAAATAAGAATTTAGCTATCAAGTTAGATGAGGAAACACCACTATATTCAGGTCATAAGCCTAGTGTTGATTACCTTTTTGAAAACTTAGCAAAAGTTAAATCCCATTGTGTTACTGCTGTATTATTAACAGGTATGGGAGCAGATGGTGCTAAGGGATTATTAAAACTAAAAGAAAATAAATCATTTACGATTACACAAGATGAAGACACATCTGTTGTTTATGGAATGCCGAAAAAAGCATTCGAACTTGGTGCATCCTGTGAGTCATTGGCCCTTGATAAGATAACCGACAAGATCTTATCAAAGATAAAATAGAGAAGAGGAGTTTGGGGGACGTATGAAGAAACAATGGACAATTAAAAAGCAATTAATTGCTTTGTCAGGAACAATGCTTTTAATTCAATTAATTATTGCGGCCGTAGGATATACTTCTCTTACTTCCGTAAAATCACATCTATACACAGTTTTTTCAAAAAGACTTCCTGGTATTGATGCATTAGTACAGGCAGATAGAGATTTCCAACAGATGCTTGTAGCCGAAAGATCACTTTTATTAGATGGACTTACTGCAGAACAAAAGAAGTCTTTTGCACAAGATTATTTCGATAACAAACAACAAGTTGTTGATCGCTTTAATAAGTATCGAAAGCTCGCTAATACTCAAGCTGAAAAAGAGATTTCTGCTGGCTTTGAAAAACATATTGATTCTTTTGATAAAGCCGCAAAGGCGCATTTTGCTATCGATGGTAATGGTGATTTACCAGCAGGTATTTCTAAGGCGGATGTGAGAAAGCATTCTCTTACAACGTTAAATACATCTTTTGAAGAAGCCCGTGAAGACTTAAATAAGTTACAGGAACTTATTATGAGTATGGGAGCAGCAGAGTTTAAAGAAGCTGATAAAACATACTCTAGTTCAGTATTTTTAATGACATTTATTTCAATATTCAGCTTTATTGGTTCGATCTTTATTGCTGTCTTTATGGCACGTAAAATTGATAGTCGTATTAACGGAATCGTGGATTCAATCTCAACTGAAGGAAATAATCTTGATGCAGTTTCAAAAACATTTAGTAGTCGTTCTGTAGCATTAAGTTCAATCTCTGAACAATTATCTGCTGCGGCTACAGAAACATCGAGCTCTCTTCATGAAATATCTCAAATGATTAAGAGTAATACGGATGGATCAAATAAGGTTGCTCATCTAATTCAAGAGAGTCAGGGACTTGTAAATGATGGTGTTGGTTATCTTTCTGATCTTGCTCAAGGTGTAAAAGAGGTTGACTCTAGTACGACAGAATTAGCAACGACTGTAGAAAAAAGTAATGAAGAGCTAAATGAAATTGTAAAAGTATTTGAAGAGATTAACGTTAAAACGCAAGTTATTAACGATATTGTGTTTCAAACGAAGCTCCTTTCTTTCAATGCTTCAGTAGAAGCTGCTAGAGCTGGAGAGAATGGTAAGGGCTTCTCTGTTGTCGCTGAAGAAGTTGGTAATCTTGCAAAAATGAGTGGTGAATCAGCTGATGAAATTTCAAAGCTTCTCGTAGATAGTTTAAAGAAAGTTTCACAGATTGTTGAAGACTCAAGTCGTCAGGTTAATAATTCTTTAAATGCAAGTAAGGATAAAATTAATAAGAGTGTTGAGATTAGTGGCCAGTGTCAAAAAGTTTTTGGACAAGTTATTAATAACTTTGATGAAGTTGCTGCAAACTCAAATGAGGTCGCATCAGCATCAAAAGAACAACTTATTGGAGTCGAAGAAGTTAGTAAGGCAATGCAGGAAATTTCGAGCTCTGCTAGTCAGACAAGTCAATCTGCTCATGACCTTAAAGCTGCTTCAACAGATCTAAGTCAGTCAGTAGTAAATATTGGTGGTAATATTACTAACTTAAAAACATTAATTACTGAGAATACTTCTTTTGTAAAAAAAGGCGAAGTGATCAACTTTATGCCCAAAGCAAAGAAGGCTTCACCGAAGAATAATAAAGCCGCTTAAGTTATCATTTAGGGGTAACTCATTTATGAGTTATCCCTAATATAATCCTAAAAATTTCCACCAAATACCGTCTACTGTCATCCAGATCGCAATATTTACGATAGAAATAATAAATCCAATTATCCACCATTCACTCAATTCCACATATTACTTTGACCAAATCAGTGGTTTTTATTGATGCTATTCGATATTCATACTGCTTGCAATTTAACTTTTTATTAGGGAGAATTCGCCCATGAAAGTTTTGGACTACCATGCACACCTATATTACGACCAAGAAACTTATGAAAAAGCATTAAGAGTTATTAATAAAGCTCGAGATCTTAACTATATTCAGGTTGGAAGGGCCCATCAAAAAGAGGTTGGTCCTCATCCTCGATGGAGTTGTCAGTTTCTTTTTTCTAAAGAAAAGCTTAATGATTTTATACCTTGGCTATTTGAAAATAGAGATGAATTAACAGTTTTCTTACACGCTAACACTGGTAATGATTATCTTGATCATACTCAAAATACTTTATGGATGGGTGAAGTTTTAAGTTTGAAACTAGAAATATTTAATAAATAATATCTCTCTCAAAGCCTATAAATACTATGTGTTACAGTTCTACTAAAATTGTGGAAAAACGTAAAAGTGTCAAAAGTATTATGATCTATAAACTATTATCGACCTCTTATTGAGCTATAATTTAGTTTAGGCAATAACATAGTTATGTACTTAGGGGGAGAATATGAGTAATGAAGTCAATTCTGAAATTCAAGAATTAGTTTCTGATCATAAGTCATTACGAGATGACTTTAAAGAGCTCATTATCATGGCCAAAGAAGTGGAAGTGAAATGTGTTGACCCGGATGTTCCAAAAGAGATTTCAACATTCTTATTGCGCTTTTGGGTCACTATTGAGGCATTGATACAAAAAGAAGAAGGGACCATATTTCCTTTGATCTTAGATGATCGTGTAGATGAAAGTTATGGTGATATACAAGAGGTATTAGCAATACATCGCTGTTTTGAAAAAGAATTACAACCACTAATTGATGAAGTGTTAAACTATGAAGTTGCGACAAAAAGTTGTGATTTATGGAAGAGCCTAGTTAAGAGAACACGCCTATTTGTTGAAGACCTACAGGACCATGTTAAAAAAGAAGATCATTTTTTAAAAAAATCAATTGTTATCTTTGATAGTGAGTCAATTGATGAGCTCGATTTAGAACTTGAACTTGAGCTTGAAGTCAGTTAGTGAGGTCATATTTTATCAATAAAATATTTGTGCAAATAAATTAATCTTACAAAGAAAAACTCTTTAATTTCATCGGCTTAATAACTTTGTAGTTTAAAAGCTTATACCAAATTTACCATGATCAATATCATATTATTTGCACTGCGTTGAGTTAGAATAAGAAGCTAAGTATAGTTGTCTTATCAAGGGTGTAAAAGTGAGTGCTGAATTCAAAGCCAAAGTAGAAGAGTTAATCTCTTATCATCAAATTATTCGAAATGAGTTTAAAGCATTAATGCGTAGATCATATGAAATTGAAGAGAAGTACCAAGATGATCCAAATATTCCAAAAGGACTCTCATATTTCTTTATACGTTTTTGGATTACTATAGAAGCAGATATGCAAAAAGAAGAATCTCATTTATTCCCCCTTCTTTTATCAGATGAGCTAGAAGCCTGTGAAGATATCAAAGAAATATTAGAAGGGCATGAAGAGCAGGAGCTTGAATTAAAAGAGCTAATGGCAAAGGTTCAGGGATACGAATTAAGCAATGAAGTGAATAAAGAGTGGACTGAATTTATTAAAGATATCAAGAGAGTTGTTTCAGATATTAATATTCACATGGATCGAGAAAATGAAATTCTCTTTGAATATCTTTCTGAGATTGAAGAGTCTAGCTCTTTACAAGCTTGTTCTTAAAATAGAAAGACACCAAACTCTTGTAGTAATAACTTAACAGAGGAAGAAATTGATTTCTTTGATGGTGTTACGGCCCAAATTGGGATTGATTGTTGTGTGTAGTCACTTAGAAGTGGTAGTAGTGTTTTATTTCTAATATGGTCTAAAACATAGACACCTGGGAGTTTGCAAATACCTAGGCCTTGAAGAGAAGCATTCATGATGGCCCTACCGTTTGAACTTTTAAAGTTTCCTTTTATTGAAACTTTTTCATTTCCACTATCATGAGTAAAGCTCCACTTTTCATTGCTACCGATAAGACAATTGTGGTTAATAAGTTCTTTTGGTTTTTTTGGAATACCGAATTTATTTAAGTAATTTGGAGAAGCACACACAAATTCTTTTCTTTCTGAAATCTGTATGGCAAATCCCTTTGTAGGTTTTTTTTCAGCGACGCGAATTGCAAGATCAAACTCATGAGTTGTTATATCCACAAGCTCTGTGGAGAAGTCTAATTCCGCTTCTATTCCTGGATGCTTTAATAAGATATTTGATATCATTGGTGCGATAACATCTTCTCCGTATGCACCAGCTAAAGAAATTCTAATCTTACCTTTGGTGTCTTTTACTGTTTCTTTAGAAATCTTAGTAAATCTTTCTATTTCTTCGATATGATTTGCACAAGTTTCGAAGTATTTTTTACCAAAATCAGTAAAGTCAATAAAACGGGTATTTCTTTTTAAGAGAGGCTGACCGAGCTTTTCTTCTAGCTCCTTAACAGACTTACTCAAATGTGAGCGAGAAACCTTGAGCGCTTCTGCTGCCTTTGTAAATGAGCGAAATTGGGCAACTTTGATAAAGCTATAAATATGGGTAAGGTCCTTTATTGTTTCCATATGTAAACAATTTGTATCAGTATGTCACAATTGTCAACAATCTAGTTTCCCCTTATAATAATGAATCAAATAAATAATTAATCGGAGGTATATATGAAAGTAAAAGCAGCTGTCGCTTGGGGCCCAAATGAGCCACTTAAAATTGAAGAAGTCGATCTAGAAGGACCAAAGAAAGGTGAAGTTCTAGTCAAAATGCACGCAACTGGTGTTTGCCATACTGATGCATATACGCTTTCTGGTGCGGATCCTGAAGGGCTTTTCCCTGTAATTCTTGGCCATGAAGGTGGTGGGGTTGTTGTTGAAGTAGGTGAAGGTGTAACAAGTGTAGAAGTTGGTGATCATGTTATTCCTCTATACACTGCTGAATGTGGTGAATGTAAAATGTGTAAGTCTGGAAAGACCAATCTTTGTTCTTCAGTAAGAGAAACACAAGGTCGAGGACTGATGCCAGATGGGACAAGCCGTTTCTCTAAAGATGGAAAGATGATCCACCACTATATGGGAACTTCAACTTTTGCTGAATACACAGTAGTGGCAGAAGTTTCACTAGCAAAAGTAAGTAAGGAAGCTCCTCTTGATAAAATCTGCCTTCTTGGTTGTGGTGTAACAACTGGTATTGGTGCAGTATTCAATACTGCAAAGGTAGAAGAAGGTGCAACAATTGCAGTTTTTGGACTAGGTGGTATTGGACTTTCAGTTATCCAAGGTGCCAAGATGGCAAAAGCAGGAAGAATTATTGCAATTGATATTAATGACGATAAGAAAGAGATGGCCATGAAATTTGGTGCAACTGACTTTGTTAATCCAAAAAAATATGACAAGCCAATCCAAGAAGTTATTGTTGAATTAACTGATGGTGGCGTTGATTATTCATTTGAGTGTGTTGGTAATGTTGATCTTATGAGATCTGCTCTTGAGTGTTGTCATAAAGGTTGGGGTGAATCGATTATCATTGGTGTTGCCGGTGCTGGACAAGAGATTAGTACTCGTCCATTCCAACTAGTAACTGGACGTGTTTGGCGTGGTAGTGCTTTCGGTGGTGTAAAAGGAAGAACTGAACTTCCAGGCTACGTTGATCGTTATATGTCTGGAGAAATCAATCTTGATGATCTTGTAACATTCAAACTTCCACTAGAAAAAATCAATGAAGCTTTCGATCTAATGCACGAAGGTAAGGCCATTAGAACAGTTATTGATTTTAACACTGAAGGGTAAGCTATGAGCTTTGAAAAAGTAAAGAGTCATAAATCGTTTGAAGGGGAGACAGTTTTCTGTCTCCACTCATCAAGTGTAACAAAAACAGATATGAAGTTTTCGTACTTCAAGCCTAAGACAGATAAAATTGAAAATATCATTATTTGGTTATCTGGACTTACTTGTACTGAAGAAAACTTTATTACAAAAGCAGGAGCTCAGCTTCATCTTGCAAATACTAATACAATGATTGTTTGTCCTGATACCTCACCAAGAGGACTTGATCTTCCTGGTGAGCATGATAGTTATGATTTCGGTTCTGGCGCCGGTTTTTATCTTAATGCCACAACTGAAGGATATAAAGATCATTATAATATGTATGACTATATTGTGACTGAACTCATTCCAATGCTTAAGGATGAATTTAAGCCTGAGAACTTTTCAATCACAGGTCATTCAATGGGGGGACACGGAGCTCTTGTTATTGGTTTAAGAAACCCTGATCTTTTTAAAGCGATTTCTGCATTTTCTCCAATTGTTAATCCTACAGCAGTAGCTTGGGGAGAGAAGGCCCTTACAGGTTACCTTGGTGATGATCGTGAAGCATGGAAAGCATATGATGCTTGTGAGCTTGTAAAAAGTGGGAAGCGTCATGTTAAGAAAATCTTAATTGAACAAGGTTTAGCTGACGAATTCTTTGAGGGACAACTAAAAACTAAGAACTTCGAAGATGCTTGCACTGATAATAATCAGGATTTACAAGTTAATTATCGTGAAGGCTATGACCATAGCTATTATTTCATTGCTAGCTTTATTGGTGATCATATAAAACATCTAATTTCATGATATAAGCCTCCTTTTTGGAGGCTTTTTTACTTTCTTATATTTGTAACATTAGAATAATAAGCGATATAATATCCCCTATGGATAATATGAAACTTGTATTTTATGGTGCCACTTCAACAGTAACCGGATCTAAGACATTATTAGAAATTAATAATAAGAAGGTTCTTGTTGATAGTGGAATGTATCAAGGTGATAAAGATTCTACGAAAAAGAATCAAGTTCTTCCCAATTTCAATATTAATGAAATTGATGCAATCTTTTTAACTCACGCTCATTACGATCATTGTGGCTACTTACCTGTGCTAATAAAGAATGGCTTTAAAGGCAAGATCTATTGTACAGAGGGAACACGTAAGATTGTTGAGCTTATTTTAAGAGACTCTGCTAGTATTCAAGCTTACGAGTTTAAAGAAGGTAAGTCTCAGTCAATCCTCTATGATCTTGATGATGTTGATGCAACTCTAAGTCATCTAAGGTCTGTAAGTTTAAATAAATGGTATGACAAAGGCTTTCGATTTATCTATGAAGAAGCGGGTCATATCCTCGGTGCCGCCAATATCACATTTGATAATGGGACAAAGAAAATATGTTTTTCTGGAGATGTAGGAAGAAGAGATGATCTAATTCATAATCCGCCACAAAAAAATATTCAAGCGGACTATCTTGTTTTAGAGTCAACATATGGTGATCGGCTTCATAAGAAAGAAGATTCTATTGAAATATTAAAAAAACATATTGAAAGAATAATTTCAACAAATGGCGTCTTACTTATCCCTGCTTTTGCTGTCGCAAGAGCGCAGGTTCTTATGTATCTAATGTCTGAGCTGTTTGCAAAAGAGCCTCAAGTAAAAATACCTGTCTATCTAGATACTCCAATGGGGGTTAGGGCCACAAGACTCTATATGGGTATGGCCGACTCGCTAAAAGTTGATCCTGAACAATTTAATGAAGCAATGAAGTCTGTGAAGTTTATAGAATATAGCTCCGATACTAAGAAGCTCGCTAGAACAAAGAAACCATTTATTCTAATTAGTTCGTCGGGAATGATAAGCGGTGGAAAAGTTCTCAAATACATGGAAATGTATGGAAAACATGAAAATAACACTATTCTTATAACTGGGTTTCAAGGTGAAGGAACAATCGGAAGGAAGTTAGTAGAAGAAGAAAGAGAAATTTACTTACTTGGACATAGTATGGAGGTTAAGGCACATGTGGAGAAGCTAGAGTCTTTATCTGCTCATGCTGATCGAGATGAATTAATCGAATTTATTCAAAAAGTTGGGCCATCGCTAAAGAAAGTCTTCTTAAATCACGGAGAAGAAGAAACAGTCATACATTTTGCTAAGAGTATTGAAGAGCGATTAAAGATTAAGGCCATCAATGTTGAAGATGGTAAGACATATCTTTTGGATAGTTAATGAGCGCTAGAAAAAATAAAAAGCTTAAGTACTTAATTCGAAAAGTGAATCGTACGTATGAAGAATTTGATAAGAAGAAGTTTGCAAAAAGTTTAAAAGCTGCTGGTGTATCGAAAGAGGACACTGAAGATATTGTTAATGAGGTCTATCAGGGACTAGAGCCCCTATCATCAACAACCAAAATACATCAGCAAACATATCGAGCTTTAAAGAAGATCTCCAAAGTCGATGCAGCTAATTATAATATCAAAAGGGCCATCTATAAATTAGGTCCAACAGGTTATCCTTTTGAAGTCTTATGTGCAGAAATGTTTAAGGCCAAGGGGTACGAAACTCAAGTTTCTGTTTTAAAAAAAGGAGTGAATGTTCTACATGAAGTGGATGTTGTCGCGGAACGTGCTGATGGTGATATATATTGTGAATGCAAATTTCACAATCGCAAATATTATAAGAACGATGTGAAAATTCCACTCTATGTTCATTCGCGCTACCTAGATATAAAAGAGGCCAATCCAGAATTAAAATTCCAATATGCACTGATGTCCAATACACAATTTTCTGAAGATGCAATCGCCTATGCTAATGGAGTAGGCTTGCTTCTTTATTCAATGAATTACCCTAAGAAGAATACTTTCTGCCAATTGATTCAAAAATATCGTATCTATCCAATAACAGCTTTATCGACTTTAAGGGCACGAGAGAAGAAGGCCCTATTGCAAAGAAATATCGTCGTTATTAAGCACTTAGAAAGAAAGCACCTTGAAAAGCTTGGTCTCTCAAAGAATGAAATCAATAAGGTCATGAGAGAAGTTAAGCTACTTCTTAAGCGAGATTAATCTAGAGATACGTAATTTTAAGTGTTTAGCTCTGGTAATTATTACAATTTTCCCACGAAATGATCGTGCTCAAACATGAATATGTCATAATTCTGCTACGCATCATTATTGTTTAGGGAGAATAAAATGAAAAGAGTAATGTCTGGAGTTCTTTCAGTTCTTATCTTGTCCACATCAGTTAGTGCTCATGCTTCTGATTTTGAGAGTTATGTGAGGACCATTAAGAATGCAAAACTAGATTCACAACTTGAAGCTGAAATCAAAGATGTTGTATCTCGAAATAAATTACCACTTACTCGTCCAGAGTTTTGTCCACTAAATAACACTCGCTCATATGAACAAGCATTAACAAGTCTAAAAAATATTGTAACGGTATTTAAAGATGATTGTTTTGATGGGAATGAGTCTTTAATTGGAAACCTTATTGATAGTTCAAATGAGTTAGAAACTGAATTAAATAAATTGAAAGAAGAGCAAGGAAAAGAAACGACAGATGTAATCCCAAGTAGTGAAGAGGTAACTGTAGATGGTATTCCTGTAGCTCAAGTAATAAATGGGGTAAATACGTTATTTTCAAATAATAGTTGTTCTAGTTTAGAGAGAACACCTTTCTTAGAACGATCAGCAGATATCATTCAAACATTTTCACAATTTGGTTTATATTCTCCATCTGGAATTACTGTTGCATATGGTGGATTAGCAGTTGCTTCAATCTTAAGATTTGTAAGCAATATCTTTAATGATAGATTTGAATTTGAAAATGAAGAAGATATAAATACTTTCGTAAAACTTAATTGTGCTTACTATGATGTTCGTAATCAGGTGAAAGCTTTAGAAATTTTTGATATTGACACTCAAAGACACTATACAGATCGTGAACTTTCAAAAGCACTTGTTGCACAAATTAAAAAAGATTATGAAGCATTAGCAAAAGCGAAAGAAAATGTTGAAGCAGAGTTTGAAAAGATTAAGTCGGCAGAAGTTAATAAGATAGATGCAGAAGTTGAAAAATTAATCTCAGGTCTCTATGAGAAGATGAAAACCCCTTTAACAGATCTGCCAGGAAAGTCTGCTCGCTATCAGCAAGCTGAAGTTTTAGGAGAGTTGGCTTTTTCTAAAGATTTATTAGAAGAGTACTTAGATTCTTATATTTCAGAGTCAAAAGGAGCTGATCGTTTCTTAAATATTTTATTTAAGCAGAAACTAAGTCTTTTGGATAATCCTATGGCACTTATGGAAATGAGCGTGAAAGACTTTAACAAAGAATTTCTTGCTGATATGGCAAGCTCTTTCAATCGTGTTCTTAAAAATATTAGTGCAAAGAGAGAGAAAGCAAGATCAATATTTGATGACACATATATTATCTCTTTGGGTGATGAAAATATAACAGTGAAAGAGTATAAGGAACTATTAAAGAGTGAAGATCTTAAAAAGAGAGAAAAGAGAATCACTGATGCTTTAGCTGCAATTTCAGATGTCGACAATAGACTTGCTGCGATTATTGCAAAAAAGGAATACTCGTCTGAAGACTCTAAGGATGGTGATCTAAGAGAAATTATTAAATCATTAGATATCATTAGAAATCATGTATACGGAAAGTACGGCCGTGAATTTGTCGATAAAATGAGAAGTATGGCAGAAGATCAAAATAAGAACTTTAATGATAAGTATAAGGATTTAGAGAAGTATTACAATATTAGTAAATCTGGTGAGTCTGATGACTTAGGCGAAGATAGAAAACTAAATGCTTGTGTTGATGTTCAAACAACTCGAGAAGTATGGGTTTATGCTCAAAAGTTATCAGAGCTTGGTTATGACTTTTTGGCCACAAATAATGATATCTTTGGAGATGCTGATAATAAGGATCGCAGAAAAATTAAGTCTCATAATGATTCAGCAATTCTAGCAAGAAGAATCATTACTGCTAGAAATTACTTAAAGAAAATCTCAATGCAAAGAGAATTAGGAAGAAGTGAAGTTGAAATTGAAGGAGAGACTTACTCATTAGAAGTTGCTGATAATGTTGCTCGTACGATTAACTTTTACGGTAAAGAGTTGACATTAGAAGAAGCCCAAGAGTACCTGGATGATAAATTTGGTCATAAGGGATTAAGAGCAGACCGCCTAGGTCAAATAATGATGGAGATTGTTAATAATCGCGATCGAACAGTTGGCTTACAAAAGTTTTATAAAAAGAATAAATGTTCTAATTTAACAACAATAACAAGGTAAAGAAAGGCCCTGCTTTAGGGCCTTTTTTTTTACTTACAATTAACCTTCTTTAAGTACTCTGAGTCTTTTTCTATTGCTACAAGTACATCTAATTTTTTAATTAACTTGTATGGAGGGGAAATGAAAAGAGTTCTTACAACAACACTATTTTTATTAAATTTACTATTTGCACAAGGCGCTAGTGCTCAAACATCTGATATTTTAAATACTGTTGAATACGCACTGACTGACTCAGTTAAATCATTAAAGATACATTATTCAGCTCATAACGGAGCAAATGTAAAAGAGTTTTTAAGAGGACGAGAACTTGTTAACTCTGTTCTTAAGGGAATCATTGATGAAGGCTTTACACCAATTCAACCAACTTTGGATATTGGTATAACACCAGTTAAGATGCCTGAAGGATTAAGTGTATTAAAGGATGGGAAGCTATTTGTTTCAATTACAATTGATGAAGATACTTTAGAAAGAGTACTTCTTCACTATTTTAGGTTTGATACTGTTACAGAGGATGGAATTTTGTTTTTCCTACATAATAGCTCTAATACAGAGGAGTTTCACCTAGGAAAGGATCTTGTTTTAGCAGTAATTGCAAAGATTAAAGAAAGTGGATTTGTCATGGATGTTACAAACTTAGAAGTTGGAATCTCTCCTGTGACAATGTCTGGCGAGCATATTATTGAAAAAGATGGAAGGCTTCTAGTATCTACAGAAGTTAATCTTGATAATTTAGAGAGAACTCTTTTAAAATACTTTGTTTGGCCAAATTAATTATAAGAATAAAAAAGACTAGCATAAGCTAGTCTTTTTTTATGGTGCCTCGGGCGAGACTTGAACTCGCACGCTATTGCTAGCAACGGATTTTGAATCCGTCGTGTCTACCATTCCACCACCAAGGCATAGAGATACGTGAGTTATAAGTCTATTCATATATGAAATATCAGTCAATTATTAATATTATTAGTCTTTATTTGTGCCGCGCACCATGGCTGGGTTTTTAATAATGTTGTTTTAAAATAAAAAACCTTCATTTAATAATTTACCTTTCTTAACTTATTACATGTGAATACAGTTCCGAAAAAGTTTACGTAACTATAAAAAAGGAAAAGTTATGAAACTAGGATTTGCAATTGTATTTTTATGCCTAATCTCATTCTTTGTTGGACGAGGCACAAGTGTCATGTCGACGGCATTCACTGAAACCAAGCAGTATTTTAAAAACCCAATGATGAATGCTAAAGAAGATAAACTTGTATCACTTGAAAATGGAGCAAAAGTCACTCAAGAGACAAAAGATTATTTAAATCTTCCATCAGAAAGTGAGAAGAGAGGCTCTTATGATAAGTTGACAACAGTTAACTTAGGAAACGGTCTTTACACTATTGGAAGTGAGAGTATTGTAAACTCGCATTTCATTGTAGGCAAGGGTGGAGTCATTATCTATGATACTGGAGATAATGCCCATGACGCAAAACAGTTCTATAGTGAAATGAGAAAGGTCACAAATTATCCTGTTAAGGCCATTATCTATTCTCATGAACATTATGCACTTGGTACTAAGTATATTGTTGATGAAGAAAAGAAGCGTGGAAATTCAAGGATTCGAATCATCGGCCATCCGGATACAAATAAAGAAATGCTAACTACTGGAGGAGTTTCAACTCTTCATCCAGAGGTTGGAGGTGTTCTTATGGCAAGATCAGTTGAACAATTTAATCTCTATCTTCCAGACTCAGGTCCTGATGCCAGATTTAAAAATACCATTATTCCAGGAGCCTCTGGATTTGTACCTGTAAATACTCCCGTTAAAGATGGTCAAAAATTAACAGTGGCTGGAATTCAGATGGTCTTTTATACAGAAGGAGTTGGAACTGACACTAATAATCAAGTTCTCGTACATATCCCATCTAAGAAAGCAGTTTTAAATAATGTCATGTGGGGCTGGTATCCAAATATTTATAGTCTACGTGGTGGACGTTATCGAAATCCATTAGGATGGAAACAGTCAGTTGAGTTAATCAAAAAATTAAAACCTGAAGTTCTTATGAGTACACATTCGACAAGTGTTGTTGGAGCAGAGAAAGTTGCACAAAGATTACAAAATTATCAAGATGGCCTGTCTTATGTTCTTGATCAAACTCTCAAGGGTATTGCACTTGGTATGGGGCCTGATGAACTTCGCTATTTTGTAAAACTTCCTGAATATCTTTCAGAAGAAGCGACATTGATTCAAAACTATGGCCCAATTTCGACAATGGCCCCTCGTATTTTTACAGCAATCTTTGGGCAATTTAATCGTGATGCGACAACTCTGTTTAAGCTTCACCCAAAAGATGAAGCTAACCGTATGGTAATGTCTATGGGTGGGGAAGCACGTGTTAAGTATCTTGCAGATAAGGCTTATCGTGATGGTGATTACCAGTGGTCTTGTCAGTTAGCACGATATTTAGTGGATGTTAATGACAGTAAGGATAATCGTAAGATTAAGGCAAATTGTCTCAATGAAATTGGATATAGAAGTCTTGCGACGACAGCTCGAAGCTGGGCCCTTAGCCAAGCAAGAGAAGCTGAAGGTAAAGCTGCAATAATTAAGAATGCACCAGCAGATAAGACTCAAGTTGTTAATAATGTTGGTGACTTTGTGAACTACTTTAGGATTAGAATTAATCCAGAGCAGTCAGTAGGAACTAGAGAATTTATTTCTCTGGATTTTGGCAACGGTATGAAATATGGACTAAATATTAGAAATGCAGTTGTTGACTTTGTTGATGATCAAAAGAGAATCGAAAAGGAAAAAACTGTCGAATTAAGAATGAAGCCTGAAGTATGGTCGAGTATCTATAATAATCTCGATAATGTTGAGAATTTGATTCAGCAGGACCTCGTTTCTGTGACAGAAGGTTCTAATGAAAAAGCGATCTCTGCTTTCTCTAAATTTGATATGATTTATGATTGGCAAAATGATCCAGCACTTAAGCAGCTTGTTGAGCGCTCAATTGCGAGTGAGCAAGAAGACTAAACTTTATAGCTCCTTCCTTTTTTAAGGGAGGGGCTTTCTTAATAGCGATAAAGTCTTTTTCGTATCGTATTTGAAAATATCTTTTGAAATATATTTTTGAATCTTAGAATTATCAATAACACATGAATACATAAGAAAGTCTAAAAAGTACCCCGGAAATGTCCATAGCTTTTTAAATACTTTAGAAACTACTCCTACAGTGAATATAGGAAATGGGATATTCTTTGTACCGATGATTTTCTTTGCTTCTTGTAAGGAGATTGTCTGGTCTGGAGCAACATTATATACACCTGTTGGAACTTTATCTAATGTTTCAAACAATATATTGGCCATATCATATTCGTGAATGAATTGAAGAATCGGATTAAAGTCAATTGGAACAGGTGTCATATGTGATGTTAGGTACTTTGTGATTGTATTATCAATTTGAGGCCCAATAATATTACATGGCCTTAGCACAACAGTCTCAATAGAATCTTGATTTTTCCACATCCAGTTCGTACATAGAGCATCAACTTCGGTAACATCTCTTAATTCTGAGTGTTTGATACTTGCTCTAAGAGGGAAGTCTTCAGTAATAAAAACTGGATTATCTGCAAGTGCTCCATAAACATGGTACGAGCTTAATAGGATATATTTCTTTACTTTATTTTTCTGTGCTAATTCTAAAACCTTATTTGTATTGACGAGACTAAAACTTAGGCGTTGTTCAATTGTCCCACCTGGAGGGGTGAGACGTCCAAGTTGATAGATGGCATCGAATTTATTTTCTCTAAAAAGCTTCTCAAAATTTCTTCGAGTGTATCTCATTCTTTCAAAAGAGAAGTTCTCAAAGTCGATATCATTTTTTAAGGCCCTTGTATCGATCCCTATGACACGACATTCACTTCTGCGTTTTGACAGTATTCCACATAGAATATTGGCAAGTCCACCAGCGGCACCAATGATAAGAATTGAAGGTTGCTTGTTCATTAATTTGCATCCTTTTTTTGATCTTTTGAGAAGATCCAAGGTCTTCTTTTTTCTCTTCCCTTATTAATCATCTCTTGAATTGTTCTTTCAATCTCTCTTATATGTGGTGTGATCAAATGGTCTTCACTTTCTGAATTAATATCAGTTGGAAGCTCTATTGGTTTACCGACATGAATATCGATAGGAGAAGGTAGAGGAAAGTAATTGGCACTTATGGGTAATGCGGGAAGATTAAGTGCTTGGGCAATCCCTTTAGCTTGATATACATAAGGGAAAACTTCTTCAGCTCCAACGACTGCAACAGGAAGTATTTTAACTCCGCTTTTAAGGGCCATACGATAAAACCCTGTTGTAAAGTCCTGAAGTTTGTAAAAGTCACTAGTACTCTTTGATACTCCACGAACACCTTCTGGGAAGATGAGTAGAGATTCTTTTCGTTTTAAAAGATTTAGGCAATTGTCGCGGTCACCTAAGACTGCTCCGCACTCAGCAGACCACTTATTTATAAAGGGAAGTGCTGTAAAAAACCTCTCAACCATTGGCCTTAATACTCTTGGTTTATCAACTTCAAAAGCAAAGGCACAGCCTATTAGTAGGCCATCAATAGCGATTTGTCCTGAGTGGTTTGAAATAACCATATAATGTTCGTCTTTAATATTTTCTTTACCAAAGAAGCGTACTTTAAAATAATGCTGATATATGGCGTAGAGTATTTCGATACTCTTTCTGGCCTTTGGGATATTTAGTCCCCAAGGATCTTCATTTTCACCGTATTTTTCAAGAAGTGCTTGATAAGATTTCTCAACTTGTTCTTTTTCTTTATTGGTAAGCATCTCTAAGTAAGCTGAGAGTTTTTTTTCAAGAACTTGTTCAAAACTAATGAATTTTTTAGTGAAAAAATCTAATGAAATCATACTCAACTTTTTGTAAGATGTTGCTATAACAATTATTGGGGAAACCCTTACTTTATTCTATCTGAAAGAGTGAATTATGCAAAAAGAGGAATGGAAAACCAAGATTAAGAGAATAGTTGATGACTGCTCTCAGGAACTGTCAAAAGCTACTGTTATTGGTAAGAAAATGCTTACTGCTTCTCATACTAATGCAGCTCTCAATGAGAAGTATCAAGAACTTGGCCAGCTTGCCGCTAAACATCTTCGTAGTGGAATATTAGAGTGGGAAAATCCAAGAGTTAATGAACTCTTAAAAGAAATTGAAGAGTACGAAAATCAGCTCGATCTTATGGAAAAAGATGTCTCAAAAATTAAATCTAAGAAATAATCTTTCTTACATTGAAGCTTGCTTATTAAGCTCATTTTGTAAGAGTAGATAATTTACAATGGCATCTTCTAGTTGAGGAAGACCTTTGCCTTTTAATGCCGAAATAAAGTGAATTTGCGAAACCCATTTATGTTGCTTAAAGATCTCTGGCTTTAATTTATTAAGCGCCGCTCTTTCTTTTTGAGTTTTTAGCTTATCTAATTTGTTAAATAGTAAAAATGCTTCATGCCCAAAAGGAGCAAGGTAATCTCTAAAGACGAGGTCTGCTTTTTGATTTGGGTGTCTAGCATCTTGAAGATTAAGCATTAGATTCTGATCACCACAATTTCTAAAGAACTCATCCATTAGATGGGCCCACTGTGCACTCATGTCTTTAGAAACTTTTGCATGTCCATATCCAGGAAGGTCAAAGAGGTAAAATGGAGGTAAGTCCTCAACAGGTTTTCCTTCCTTTTCAAGTTGAAACGAAAAGATATTTACTTGTCGAGTTCGACCAGGAGTTTTTGAAGTAACTGCTGTATTCTTTCCAAAAAGAGAATTGATAGTTGAAGATTTTCCTGCATTAGAGCGCCCAATAAAGCTTACTCCAATTGGTTTTTCTTCATTTAACCATTCAACTAATTGATTTGAATCAGTCATTCCGTATTTGAATTTTGTAGTACCTCTGGCAACTTTATATTCCATATCTTTTATCTTCCAATTATTTATAGTGTGCTTAATTTCCAAGGAGTTATATCATGATAGAAGTACCAAAGTTAGATAAGCTTGTAAAAGATACATTTTGCCATTTCGGCCATCATATAGAAATTACACCACTTTTTGGACGAAAGAGGCGTATTGAGCTCAAGAGAACAAGGTATGATCTGGTTTTAAGTGGTCAGGATCTGATTATTTCGGCCACAAGTATCACTTTACCTAAATTAATAAATCCTGATGAAGGTCTTGAAGTTAAATTTCGCATTAGTTTAATTCCAACAAATATTGGGGATATTTACAGTATTTCATGTAATCAAAAGGGAGGAAATCTTATAAAGGTCAATGGTGTTTATACTTCTCATGCATATCTAAGAATTGGAGATGAAGTTATTATTGGCCGCAATAAACTTAAGATTAAGGCTCCAATAAATTGTGATTCCTATGATCGCTCTCATTCAGAATTAATTAACTCAATTCATCCCAGTCTTAATGTTTTAATTGAAGGTGAAACGGGAACAGGAAAATCATTTCTGGCCAAAAAACTACATGAAGAAAGCCAAGTTAAAGGGGAGTTTGTTCATTTAAATCTAAGTGCCTTTGGAAAAGGAACTCTTGAATCAGAATTATTTGGCCATCGAAAAGGGTCTTTTACTGGAGCAGTAAATGATAAGGATGGAGCATTAAAACGTGCTAATGGAGGAACTCTTTTTTTAGATGAGATTGATTCGATATCAAAAGAGCTGCAAACTAAATTGCTACTCTTTCTCGATGATGGGCTCTATTATCCTGTTGGAGAGAATCAACCACAATATGTGAAAACTCGTCTTATTGTTTCTTCTGGTCAAGATTTATTAAACTTAGTGAATAAGGGAGAGATGCGCAGAGACTTCTATTATCGAATCAGTTCTGAGGAAACTATTTTCTTAAAGCCTCTTCGTAAAAATAAAGACAGGCTACAAGATATTCTAGATTCATATGAGATGAAATTTGGAATTACAATTCATCCTAAATTGAAAAGTTTTTATCATGGATATGAATGGCCTGGTAATATAAGACAAATCAATGCTCATATAAAAAAGAAGAAAATTAAATCAAAGGGAAGTTTACTAACATATTGTGAAATTGATGAAGCACTTTTGAAGCTTACTTGTAAAAGTAATCTCGTTTCAGATATCGAAGAAAATCTTCCGAGTTATCGAGAACTTAAATATCAGTACTTTTTAAAGGTTTATAATCGTTGTCATCAAAATGTAAAGGCGACATCAAATTTATTGAAGGTATCAGATCAGACCGTTCGCTCCGTTCTAGCCATTTAAAATTGAGTGAATGAATACTTCATCGACACGGCCTTCGATCTTTAAGTCTTCTATGAGATGATTAACTTCTCTGCGAATTTTTTCCTTAATAATCTTCTTTCCCTCTGGTTCGAGAGGAAAGTTAGGTACGACGGCCTGGAGAGAAGAGTTTAATCGATCGCGTATCATGATCTCGTTTTCTGGCTTGTAGAAGTAACGAGCGGTGTAGCGATTATTAGTTTTAAGTGAAACATCAATTTGTAAGTTCTTCATTCCATTTCTATTCTTGATATAAATTGGAATATAGACATTCCTTAGAAAGATTCGTTGTTTTTGAATATTGCGAAATCTTGTTCTTCCCCATCTTTCTTTGTCTTCTTTAGATACACTTGCAATTTTTCTAACTTGCTTTGGGGATGTTTTATCAGCAATTTCTTTTACATTTTGATAAACAGAAATTCCTCCAAGTGAAAAGACTGTAAGGGTACAAGTAAGACCTACTGCTTTTGCAGGAGATAGTGCAGCAACTTTTGCGACAATATTCTTTGATACAAATTGCTGTGTACTTTTATACATTAGGAGAGGAAGCTCTCCCGTTAACTTAAAGCCTTTTAGAGATGCTACTAGTTTCGCCGCAGACTCTTTCTTGGCCATTAGAAAACTGATAATGATGGCAAGCTTTGCCATAAACCAACGTTTTCCATTTTCTTTAAATAAAAGAGGGATCTTTGCAAAGGTTGCAAAGAATTTACTAATAGAGTTCTTAACTCCAAGGTATGTATTTTTGAAACTATTGGGCGTTAACTTCTTAAAGAAGTTAACAAGCTTAATTAAAAGCCCATTGATTAAATTTTCAAGTTTGACCCATTTGTCCATCATATGGAAAATCCCCATTATTCTCTCTAATTCTTATCGGTAGGAAATGAGATTTCCTAAGTATTCCTGAGTAAAACATTTAGCTAGGTAGATTTTGCTGAAATTGAGCTAAATGTGGGCAAATTTTAAGAATTTCACCTATTTTCACCGTAAAGTGCAGAAGATGGGGGAGATAAGTAAGGAGAAATTATGCTTAAAGCATTAACACTACTTTCATTAATAGCAATCGTTTCGTGTGGGCCAATTTCTATGGACCGTCGTTTCTTAAATGAGATGGGAACAGAAGAAGATGATGGATTTGCACTTTTTAGCCCAGGAAAGGCCTTTGATACAGTTGGGGGCGATCCAAGTTATGAACGCTATACTCGTGAAGAGATGATGGAGAGAACTCCCGCAAGTGAAGAAGATTATCCAGAGTGGACCCAGGATCGAAGGCTTAAGCGTGAGCTACAAGGTAAGCTTAATAGCCTAAGGCCAGCTGATCGCGAAGAGTTTTATCGTAAAGAGCGCTACTTCGAAAATGATTCACAAAAGCTCTATTATTTAAGTTTAGGGCGATATGAACAAAAGAAATATGATGAGAATCTATATGCTTACCGCAATCAAAGAAGTTTTAGACATAATAGAAAGACGAGCGCAAAAAGTCGTAATTTAGCTTCAGTTTTTCATTATTCACCAAGAGCACAGGCACATCGTGAAATCGAGATCGGAATGGATAAGAAAGCCGTTATACAGAGATGGGGAAATCCACACCGAGTTGATACGGCCGGTAATCCTAGACTTGGCAATGAGCGTTGGACTTTTTATGAGAATGGGGACAGTAAATATGTCTTCTTTAGTAAAGGCAAGGTTGATGGATGGACTTTAGAGTAATCTAAGAGGCCAATTCAGCAGCAATAGATTTGATATGGACTGCGTTATATTTAAGCTAGTAAATATTGAATATTATTATAAAGCTTGTTGTTGATAAGGTCTTTTAATTAGGTTAAAAAAGTCATTCATTGGGAGAGGAAATGGCCAAAGAAATACATTCAATGACTGGTTTTGGTAAAGGCGAAGCTGGAGATGACAAACTTCAATTAACTGTTGAGATTAAGACAGTTAATCACCGCTTTAAAGACATTAGATTTAAGATGTCCTCACTTTTTAATAGTACTGAATTAGAAATGAGAAATCGCATCGCTAAAAACTTTAAGCGAGGAAGTTTTGATATTAATGTAAATTACAAGAAGCTTGAAACTAAATCACGTTTTGATGATATCGATAAAGAAAAAGTGAACGCATTTGTTAGTTCCATGAAAATTTTGGCCGATGCTAATGATGTTCAACTTGATATCAAACCGACAGATTTCTTAAGAAATGAATTCATGAAAGAAGTGGATGAGTCTTCTATTGAAAAAATGTCGAGCTATGCCTTAGAGGCGCTAGATTTGGCGATTGAAAATTTAAAAGAGTCACGTCGAAGCGAAGGCCAGAAGATGCTGAGTGTAATTGAAAAGCACCAACAAGCATATGAGAGCTTTTTTAAGGTAGTCACAGATAAATCTCAAGAATTTCAAGATACAGTAAAAGAAAGATTAGAAAAGAAGTTTGAAGAATACAAAACTTCAATGCCTACAGATGAGCCTCGCTTTATGCAGGAAGTAATCTTCTATCTTGAGAAAATGGATATTCACGAAGAAATTAACCGAATTAATGCCCACCTGACGAAGTTAAATGATATTCTATCTAAAGGTGGAGAAGTTGGACGTCAACTGGACTTCTTAGTTCAAGAGTTGAACCGAGAAACAAATACAACTGGCTCAAAGTCAACGATACAAGAGATCTCTGAAGCCGTTGTTCAAATGAAGGTTCAACTTGAGAAAATTCGTGAACAAGGATTAAACCTCGAGTAATATGATGAATAAAGGAAAGATAATCGTAATTGTTGCTCCATCGGGCTCAGGTAAATCGACGCTTATAAAGAGAATTAAAGCGGAGTTTCTTGATTTACTTGAATCTGTGTCGTTTACAACTCGTAAAGCACGAGAAGGTGAAATCAATGGACAGCATTATAATTTCATCTCAGAACAAGAGTTTCTTGATCGTAAAGAAAATGATGAATTTCTAGAATGGGCCAAGGTTCACGGGAATTATTATGGTACTTCAAAGAAGTTTGTTGAAGATGAGATTTCAAAAGGTCACAACTTACTTTTTGATCTTGATATTCAAGGAACTGATTCTTTTAAAGAATACTTTGGAGATCGCGCAAGAGTAATCTTTATTGCTCCACCTAGCGTTGAAGCTTTAGAAAATAGGCTAAGAGGTAGAGGGACTGAGACAGAGGAGAGTCTTAATATTCGTCTTGAAAATGCGAAGAGAGAATTACTTCGTAAAGATGACTATGACTATCTTGTCGTAAATGACGAATTAGAAAAAGCATATGTAGACTTAAAAGATATTTTTGAAGGAATCCTTAGATAAATGTACCAGCAACTTGATTTCACTCACGAGCGTGAATTAAATATTGATGAACTTTGTCGACGTGTCGAAGCCTATTATCCCGACGCGAACTTTACTCTATTGAGAAAAGCGTATCTCTTTGCTGAAAAATCACATGAAGGGCAAATGCGAAGCTCTGGTGAAAAGTATATTATTCATCCATTAAATGTAGCAGCTACTTTAGTTAAGTTACACATGGATTTGGATACTATCATTGCAGGTCTTTTACACGATGTTGTAGAGGATTGTAATGTAACACCAGAAGAGATTGAAAAAGAGTTTACGACAGAGATTGCACAAATTGTTGTTGGCTTGACAAAGATTTCAAAAATGAAATTTAAGTCAAAGGAACAATCTCAAGCAGAAAACTTTCGTAAGATGGTTGTAGCAATGGCCCAGGACTTAAGGGTTATTATTGTTAAGCTTGCAGATAGAATGCACAATATGAAAACACTTCAATATGTGCGTGAAGAAAAGCAAAAAAGAATAGCTGAAGAAACTCTGGATATTTATGTTCCATTAGCTTCAAGACTCGGTATTAACTCAGTTAAGATTGAACTTGAAGATATCTGTCTTCGCTATCTACATCCAGATGTATATTATCGCTTAGCTGAAAAAGTTGCGATGAAGAAGTCTGAACGTGAAAATTATATTGGTGAAACGATAGGTGTTGTTACAGAAAAGCTATTTGAGTATTCTGTAAGGGCCGATATCACAGGACGCTCAAAGCACTTTTATTCAATTTATAAGAAGATGGTTTCTCGTGGTGTCGATTTTGAACAAATCCACGATATCCTAGCTTTTAGAATTATCGTAAATAATATCACTGAGTGTTATAAGGCCCTTGGAATTATTCACTCGGCCTTTACTCCAATTCCTGGTCGTTTTAAAGACTATATCGCTATTCCAAAAGTTAACAATTATCAATCTCTTCACACGACAGTTGTCGGGCCTAAGGCAGAGAGAATTGAAATTCAAATTCGTACCCAGGAAATGCACGAAGTTGCTGAACGAGGGATTGCGGCCCACTGGAAGTACAAAGAGGGTGTCTCATCAGGTAAAACTAAGCTTGATTGGGTACAAGAACTTCTTGAGTATAATAAAGATACAGATAATAGTTCTGAATTCATGTCACATGTTAAAAACGACTTAGATGTCGGTGGAGTCTTTGTCTTTACTCCAAATGGTGATGTTTTCGAACTACAGGATAATGCGACACCACTAGATTTTGCTTATCGTGTACACACTGATATCGGAAATCGCTGTGTTGGTGCAAAAGTAAACGGAAGAATGGTTCCTCTAAAATATTCTCTAAGGTCTGGGGATACAATTGAGATTCTAACTTCTAAGACTCAAACACCAAATAAAGACTGGCTTAATATTGTAAGATCATCAAAGGCTAAGGCCAAGATCAAATCTTATCTTTTAAAAGCTGAACGTGAAAGAAATATTGAAGTTGGTAAAGAAACTTTAGATAAAGCATTTAAAGTTCTAGGAACAAGCTTAAAAGCGGTTCTTAAAAGAAATGAATTAGATAATGCGAAAGAGAAGCTTTCTAATATAAAAACTTTTAGTGAAATCTACAATAACGTTGGAGCAGGTAAGCTTCACGTTGATAAGGTTATTGAATGTATTCCTGGCCTAAAAGATGATCACGATAAAGACGAAACAAAGAAGAAAGAGATTGATACTCTTTCTACGACAATTTCTAAAACGGCAAAGAGACGTGCCCATAAAGATAATGCAGTTATCGTTGATGGCCTTGATGATTTAATGGTTAGAATGGCCCGTTGTTGTAATCCAATTCCAGGTGATCCGATTATTGGTTATATCACTAGAGGACGAGGGATTACAATTCACCGCTCAGATTGTACACGTTATGATGTTGGTGATGTTGGAAGACAAATAGCTGTAGAATGGAATGAGAATTTCAGCTTTAAGCATCCTGTAAATATCAGAGTTCTAACACATGATCGTCCAGGTATTCTTTCGATGATCTCAAAAGAGCTTGGTAACTTAGGGGTTAATATTCGCTCTGCTGTTGCAAGGTCAACGCAAGATAGAAAGGGAAGTTTAGTTTTTGAAATTGAAGTAAAAGATTATTCTGAACTTTTAAAGACCATCTCGGGTCTTGAGGCCTTAGATGCTGTAATTTCTGTTACAAGGGGCTAGCCCTTTTAAGATAAAAAAGCAGGCCATAAGCCTGCTTTTTTTATACCTAATTTTTAAAATATCCAATTAGCGTTTCAACACCTTGACCAGATCCACCTTGTTGAACAAGTGATGGCCTAAATCCTGATGTCCATCCGAAGATATCAAAGTGTGCCCACTTTGTATCACCAATGAACTTTTCTAGGAAAAGAGCAGCACCAATTGAGCCACCTTTAACCTTAGACATATTATTCATATCAGCAAAATTCGATTTGAATCCTTTATAATATGGGCGGTAAAGAGGCATACGCCACGAAAGATCACCATTTGCTTGTGATGCTCTTAAAAGCTTATCAGCGAGTTCATCATCATTTGCAAACATGCTTGTAACAAAATCACCCATTGAAACTTTTGCTGCACCTGTAAGAGTCGCGAAGTCGATAAGTACTTCAGGTTTTTCTTTTTGAGTGATTGCAATATCCATTGCATCTGCAAGAGCTAGTCTTCCTTCTGCATCAGTGTTTCCAATTTCGACTTTAAGTCCATTACGAGAAGTGTAGATATCTCCTGGACGAGAAGCGTGCTCATTAATTGCATTTTCTGCAAGAGCTAGATAGATATCAACTTTCTTTTTAACTCCTGAATTCTCAAGCCATGTAGCAAAGCCCATAACTGTTGCTGATCCACCCATGTCTTTTTTCATAACACCCATACCGGCGCCACTTTTAACATTAAGTCCACCACTATCAAAAGTGATACCTTTTCCAACGATTGCAGTAGGTTTTCCCTTTGCTCCTGCTGGCCTATATTTTAAATGAACAATTCTTGGAGGATTTGCAGCAGCTTGTCCAACACTTAGGATTAGACCGCACTTTTCTTTTTCTAACTTCTTTTCATCGTAGACAACGACTTTCATTGTTGAAGACTTTGCAAAGTGTTTCTTTACAGCATTTGTATAAGTTACTGGGTTAAGTAAGTTTGCTGGAAGGTTTACTAGGTGTCTTGCTGTATTAATTGACTGAGCAATGGCCAGTGCTTTATCAGCAATTGATTTTTTAACTTTCTTCCCATCATCTAGGAATGTAATTGAGCCATGACTTAACTCTTCGTTGTAACGATATAGCGCAAGTTCTAAACCAACGATTGCACCAGTTACCATTTCTTCATCTAATCCAAAGAAATTGATTTCAACTTTCTTAGAGCGCTCTTTCTTAATGCTTCCAACAAGAGAGCCTAGGGCCTCTCTGGCAATAGAGTAATTGCTGTCAGCAATGAGGTTATAGTGTTGATCTTCTTGGTTTTGAGTGTCGATAACCTTAAAGATAATTGGTCCTTCACTACCAAGGATACTAACTTCTTTCTCATCTCCAATTCTCTCAATAATCCATTCTGGAATACTTTCTGAATGAGTAATTTTACTGTCTTTAAGAGCTTCAGTAGTTAGAAGATAAACTTTTGTTACTGTTGAACGTAGGTTTTTTGCGGCACTTTTCTTAGTTGCCATAATTGATGGAACGATATTCATTATTCCTCCCTTTGTATTTTTTAATCTTTACTTGCAAGAGCTAAGTAAGTAAGTGTTCTGAAGTATTTAAATACTTCTTTGTAGATGATTTTTAGACTTCTAAAAGATGCGAGATCAGACTTGACCCCCCAGTAATAGAATTGGTAATTATCAGTTTCTCTTCTTCTGTAGTTTAGAATCGATTTGATTCTAAGGATGTGATAATCGTGAGAAACGATTAAAACAGTTTCAATATTACTCTTCTTACGTAAGGCCTGTAGTGTCTCAAGAACGTTTTCCAGGGTATTTCTCGCATTATAATCAATATCAAGAAAGTCATGATTAATTTCATCTGTAATATCATGAGTTCTAACTAGGATATTTACATTATTATTTGTGTGAACACCTGAGATCAGAATATTTTCTTGATTGTATTCTTTAGCTAGTTTTATGGCCTCTTGAATTCGTCCGCGATCACCAGTGAAGACGGCAATAAGGTCAGGCCTCTTTTTAAAGAAGGTCTCTTTAGTTTTTACGTTTTCGTTTTGTGAGTAGAGTATGAGGATATAAGAAAGAAGTGAGTATCCGAGGAAAACAAATAAGACTTTGAAGAAAAGGCTCGTTGCCTTTCTCCAAAATCTTGTCTCTGTGGTCTCGAATACATACTTCTTATCAAACATATATTAAACTAGTTTTTTGCAGCAATAACTTCAATTTCAACAACTGCATCTTTTGGAAGAGCTGCTGCTTGTACACAGCTTCTTGCTGGATACGGCGCTGTAAAATACTTTTCATAAGCAGCATTTACTTCACCGAAGTTTGCAAGGTCTGTAACGAAGATTGTCGTTTTAATAATATTTTCTCTTGTAAGGTCTTGAGACTCTAAAAGGCCGTCTATATTTTTCATGATTTGATCAAGCTGTGGAACAAATCCTTCTTTAAGAACTCCGTCAGCTGGATCAATTCCAATTTGTCCTGAGAAGTAGAAAACGCCATTGAATTCGACACCTTGTGAGTAAGTACCTACTGCACTTGGTGCTTTATCTGTTGAGATTATATTCTTTTTAAAACTCATATTAGATCCTTTTATTAGTGTTTCGGTTCTTCAAGTGCTCTTAGAGCTGTTAAGCGACAAGAGTCAACAATTTCTTTAATCGAAGCAGTTCTTTGAATGATATTAACTGTTTGATTCATTGGAGCAAGAATTGGTCCAATTGCTGAAGCTTCACTTAATTGTGCAAGTAACTTATATGAAATATTTGCTGAGTTGAGTTCTGGGAAGATAAGGATATCTGCAGAACCACCAAGCTTACTGAAATCAAATAGGTGATTCATAATATTTTCATTAACTGCAACGTCGGCCTGCATTTCCCCTTCAATAATTAATTCAGGGTACTTCTCTTTTGCCATCTTCGTTGCGTTTTTCATTTTTCTTGCATCAGGAAGTTTTGAGTCACCAAAGTTAGAGTAACTTAAGAATGCAATTCTTGGCTCTCTTCTCATTAAAGACTTGTATAAGTGCTGAGTCGACTTTGCAATCTCCACAAGATCTTCTGCTGAAGGATCAGGTTGAACTGTAGTGTCTGCTAGGAATAGAACACGGTCTTTAAATACTAGAATAAAGACACCGGCTGCCTTCTTTCCTGGCTGTGCACCGATTACGCTTAAAGCTGGCTTTAGACAGTCACTATAGTTAAGACTTGGACCAGCAATAAATGTATCTGCTAGACCTTTTTTAACCATCATTGATCCATAGTAATTCTCTTGAATCATTAAGTCTTCAGCTGCATTTAGAGAGACACCTTCTCTTTGTTTCATTTCACAATATTCAGTGTAGAACTCTTTGAAGTTTGGAGCTTTACGTGGGCGAATAATTTCGATGCTATCATCAAGAACATCATCAAGGTTGAGTGATTTAATCTTAGCTCTAATATCATCTGGGTGACCAAGAAGGATTGGTTGAATTGCATCACCTTCTGCTAGTGTTTTAGCAACATGAAGAATTCTCGTATTAACACCTTCTGCAAATACCATCTTAATTTTCTTTCCATCACGAGCTTTAATTTGTGAAGCAAGACGATCTCGAACAGTTTTCATAAATGCACCAGATGCCGATAGACGACTTGCTAGGTGCTCTGAATACTCTTGAAGATCTGTAATATTTGTTCTTGCAACACCTGTATCCATTGCTGCTTTTGCAACTGCTGGTGCAAGCTTTGTGAGAACTCTTGTATCAAATGGCTTTGGAATGATGTAATTTCTTCCATATTTAAAGTCTTCACCTTGATAAGCTAATTTAACTTCATCAGGAACTTCTTCTTTTGCAAGATTTGCTAGAGCATAGACAGCAGCTAGTTTCATCTCTTCATTAATTTTCTTAGCGCGAACATCAAGGGCCCCCCTAAAGATTGAAGGGAAACCTAAAACATTATTAACTTGGTTAGGGAAGTCTGAGCGTCCCGTTGCCATAATAGCGTCATCGCGAACTTCTTCAACTTCACTTGGAAGAATTTCTGGGTCTGGATTGGCCATTGCAAAGATAATTGGATTAGAGGCCATTGTTTTAACCATGTCTTTTGTTAAAACACCTTTTGCTGAACAACCAATAAATACATCAGCATTATTCATGGCATCGCCAAGCGTTCTTGCATCGGTATCAATTGCGTACTTTTCTTTGTATTCGTTCATTCCGTCTTTACGGCCCTTGTAGATAACACCGCGAGAGTCTGTCATCATCAAGTTTTCGTTTTTTACACCAAGAGCGAAGAAGATATTTGCACATGCCATTGAAGCGGCACCTGCACCAGAGAAGACAACTTTTACATCTTCGATTTTCTTTCCAGATAATTCTAGGGCATTGATGAAACCAGCTGCTGCAATAATTGCAGTCCCGTGTTGGTCATCATGGAATACTGGAATATCCATTTTTTCTATTAATTGTTTTTCAATTTCAAAACACTCAGGAGCTTTGATGTCTTCTAGGTTGATCCCACCAAAAGTTGGTTCAAGTGACTTTACAACGTTTACCATTCCTTCAACAGAAGTCTCATCTACTTCAATGTCGAATACATCGATGTCGGCAAAACGCTTGAATAGAATACCTTTACCTTCCATTACTGGCTTACCAGCTGCAGGTCCAATATTTCCAAGACCTAAAACCGCTGAACCATTTGATACAACAGCAACAAGGTTTCCTTTTGCAGTGTACTTGTAAACATCATCTGGGTTTTTTGCAATTTCTAGACATGGATGAGCAACACCTGGTGAGTATGCTTTAGTTAGATCCGAAGCAGTTAAACATGGCTTCGTTGCAATAACTTCAATTTTACCTGGTTTACCCATTGAGTGATAATCAAGGGCCTTTTGAATTTTTTGCGCGTCCACTTGCGCCTTATCAGTTTTTGTTTCCGACATATGTATTCCTTTGACTTAAAATCATACTTAAAAGCATATAAAATTAAGTCCCTAGGATACAATTTTGACAGTTATCCGACCAGTTTTTTATCCCTAATTAGGTGGTAAGAAATCAGTGTTAGACTAGTTGCAACAATACCCATATACAGCTCATCTATATTTTGGTAGAAGCCAGTTTTTGGTATATGTCGCCACGTTGCAGTAGTGATGACTCCTGCTATACATGCCGTCACAAATTGGTTGTCGGAGATTTTCTTTGGAAATAGGTGTCCAAACATGACTGGAAGCAGTAGACACGAGGCAGAAAAAGAGCCTAATGTTTTCCAAACAGATTTTATATTTCCTTGAAAATAAACGGACATAATTACTGTTAATACGCCAACAAAAATAACACCAAAATGGTGAATCCAAACTCGACCGCGAAGCTTTTTTGGCGCTAGATCGTAAGCTAAATTTGTACCTGCTATAAATAGATATGAGTCCAGGGTTGATAGAATTGTTGCAATAATTCCTGCAAGTAGAAAACCTTTAAGTCCGTGAGGAAGAATTTGTACGGCATAAGTTAAGTATGCTTGTGAGCTTTCTGTATCTGGAATGACGGCCTTGGCATACATTGCACCGAATGTTGTACAAATATCAAAGCAAAACCAAATGGCAGTTGAGATAAGTATACCTTTTTTAGAAACCTTTCCATTAACAGCAGAAAAACATCTTTGATAAAAGTTTGGATCAACTAAAGTTGAAAGAGCAATGAATCCCCAGACAAATGTCGTTGCAAGTGAGTTCTTACCAGTTAAGCTCCAGTAGCTTTCAGGGAGATTGGCCTTCAAAAAGCTTATTCCACCAAATTCAAATATTGAAAAAACGAGAACAAGTAAGACTGCTGCACACATTACAAAGAACTGAATTAAGTCTGAGTAAACAACGGAGCGAAGTCCTCCCCACATTGAATAGAGAACAACAAAGCTTACGCCTATTGCTGTATTGGCAAATAAGCTGCCTCCAAAGAGTAGCTGAATAAAAATCCCTAAACTAATTGCATATGCAATAGGAATAACATTGAAGAAGTTAAAGATTGCTGTGATCTTTGCAGACTTTGGCCCAAACATTTTTCCTACCAGGTCTGGAAGTGTTACGGCACGATATGGTTCAATTTTATGAATAAGAAATAGAGCGAAGATAATATAGGCGACATACCAAAACACCCCTTGAGTAACAAAGTTGTAAATCCCCTGATTAAAGGCGATTTCAGTAACCCCAAAAATCCCTCCGTACCAAGTTGCTACTAAAGTTGCAATAAAAAGAGGAAGTGTTAATCGTCTTCCCATGATTAAGAGGTCGAGAAAAGTTTCCTTTTCATTTGTTTTATTCATACGGTACTGACCGTAGATTACACTTGCTATTGTAATTCCAAGTATTGAAAAAAAGATAAATAAATCTAAAGTAGAGAGGCTCTCTAAGAGATTAATTTTATTTTGCATATAGGCTCCGCTTATGGAAGTATGATATAATATAGATTCTATAAATCAACTCTTTCGGAGACTTTTTGTTATGACAATAACACAACTGGAATACGTACTTGCTGTTGATAAACACCGCCACTTCAGAAAAGCTTCTGAAGAATGCCATGTTTCACAACCAACTTTAAGTATGCAAATCCAGAAGCTCGAAGATAGTTTGGGTTTTGTTATATTTGATCGCTCTAAGAATCCTATTGTACCAACAATTGAAGGTGAGATCTTTATTACTCAAGCAAGAGTTGTTACAAGAGAGTTTAAAAAATTAAAAGATATTGCCAGTGATCCAATCGTTGGAATTGAAGGTGAGTTTAAATTAGGTGTTATCCCGACTCTTGCACCATATCTCGTTCCTCTTTTTTTGAGTCGTTTTATGAAAGAGTTTCCTAAAGTTGATCTCATTATTGAAGAGCGAACAACTGAAGAGATTATTGATAAATTAGACCGTGATGAGCTTGATGCTGGTCTTCTAGTCACTCCTCTTCATAATAATCAAATTATTGAAAGAGTATTATTTTATGAGCCACTATATGGTTTCATTTCAAAAGATCATGAACTTTACCACAAGACCCAATTAGACTTTTCAGACCTTGATAAAGATGGCCTGTGGCTTCTACAAGAAGGTCATTGTCTAAGAGGCCAAGTTTTAAATCTATGTAAGAAAGTAAAAGGCTTTCAGCATTTTGAAAGTGGCTCTTTAGAGACGATAAAGAATCTTGTGGCAAAGGATAGTGGTTACACTATTATTCCTCATCTTGATGTCCAAGATATAACTGGTGCACGCAAGAAAATGGTTCGTCCATTTAAACAACCAGTTCCGACACGTGAAGTTTCTATTGCCTATAGTCGTATCTTCTATAAAGAGAAAGTAATTGATGCTATTGAAGAAACTATTCTAAAACTTATTCCAAAAGAGTTAAAAAGTTACAAAAATACAGATGTTGAAATAGTTCCAATTGATTAAATCATCATAGAGGGATCATTTTGCACCTATTTCTTATGTGTAGCGGGTGTAATATATGTAACTTTTCTTACATTTGCTTAACTTTGGGCCTTTTTAACTTCCTGAAACTCCATGGCCATTCTTATTTAGCTTCAATTTTTCTATAACTTACCTAATCAACAGATTCATTAGGGGAATCTGGAGTGAGTTCAAACAGGAAGATTTGAGGAGAGGGTATGTCAGTGAAAGGTTACATGGTTTTTTTAGTCGTAATGTCCACATTTTTAACGGTCTCATGTGGAGATTCAGTTCCTGCAGGTAGTGCAACTTCAATGACGGGATCAATTATTGTAGGAGAAGTTGATTGGGTAGAAGTTACGACTTTTGATTCTGAATCGGAGATCAGAAAGAATTCGAAGGCCGTGGCCGATGTGCAATTTGCAAATGGTGGAAGATGTACAGGTTTCTTTGTTTCAGATGATGTTCTAATGACTAATGAGCACTGTGTTGGAAGTGCATCAGATGTTGTTGGGATGAAAGTATTTATGAAGCATGAGAAAGGAGTGCCTGAGTCAGAATATGCAGAGGTTAAGTGTAATGAGTTTATCGGAAATGATGTAACTTTAGATTATGCCTTAGTTAAATGTGAAGGAAGTCCTGGACAGAGATATGGAAAAGTTACTTTAGAGACAACTCAAGCTGTTGAAGGAGATAGTATCTATATCATCCAACAAAATTGTGACTACTATTCTGATTACAATTGTAACTGGAATAAGAAAGTATCAGAAGGAAAGGTTGTCGGAGTTGAAACAGATGTATTCTATGATGCTGATACTTTAGGCGGCTCATCAGGATCTCCAGTATTTAACGCTGACTCAGATAAGGTCTTTGCTATCCACCATGCTGGTTACGGAGGAGGATGGACTGGGCGAGGCATCAAGAATGCCGCAGTACCAATGAGTAAAATTGTACCTCATATGCAAGCAAACTTTCCTTCAGTCTTAGCTGATAGTGGTGATAGTAGTGATGATGGTTCAACAACTCCATCACAAGATAATAATACATTTGAAACAGCTGCAAAATTAGAGTCGGGAGATTCATTTAAAGCTGAAATCGAGAGCTCACAAGAGATGGATTTTTATAAAGTAGAAATGAAAGCAGGTGAGGTATTGGATTTTGAAATCAAGTTCTCTCATGCTCAAGGTGACTTAGACTTCGTTGTCTATAAGAAAGTAGGTGGATCATTTAAAGTTGTAAGCCGCAAGCAGTCTTCAACAGATGATGAACGAGTAAGATTACGTGTTTCAACAAGTAAAGCTTATTATATAAAAGTTTATGGTTATAGAGGAGCGACAGCAGAATACGAAGTGAAATTTAAGAAGTAAAAAATTAGTTACAAAAGCCTCCATCATGGAGGCTTTTTTTATATTTTCATTTTTAAAAATTCTAAGATTCTCAATTCATACCAATAGTATTCATCTCGAAAAGACTTCACAAACCCCACGTGCCCACCATGTTTTGGCACTTCAAGAAATATATTCTCTTTTTCTTTGGCTAATTTAAAGGGATAGCTTTCCTTTGATAGAAATGGATCATCATAAGCATTTAGAATATAAAATGGTATTTTTATTTTTTCTAAATGGGCAAGTGGTGAGGCTTGAGAGCGATAATCCTCGCCATTTCGATAGCCATATAATGGAGCTGTTACATAGTCATCAAACTCATCAATATGTTTAATCTTTCTTACTTTATTTAGATCCACAGGAAGATCCATTACCTTGGCTTTTTCAATAACCTTCTTTCTCATTGAGTAGACAAATGCATGGCGATAGATAAATCGCGAAAATTCAGTTCTCAATTTCTTGTTACTTGCATTTAAATCAAGTGGTGAGGAAAGAATAAAGGCACGATAGACTTTAGGATGAACGTTATCGCAATTTCTTCCTAAGTAATTTGTTGTAATCGCCCCACCAAGACTAATTCCCATTAAAGAAACTTTCTCATAGTCATCAGCAATATTTTCAATTAAAAATTCGAGGTCTTTAAAGTCCTTGGCGTTATAAAACTTTTTCGTACGATTGAGTTTTCCTCCACAAGATCGCATATCCCATGAGATGACATCATAACCTTGGGCCGTAAACTTCTTCTTCATATCGATGATATAGCGATCTCGACCGTTGCCTTCTAGGCCATGACTAATGATAATGACATGATTTAATGGATTTTCTGCTTTGGAGACGTAATAGCGTAAGAAGTCTCCATCGGGAGTTGTTAAGGTACGAGTGAGGAGCTCATGTGGCTTACCCCATCGGATAAAGAATGGAATCAATGTTTGAATATGGCCATTCTTAAGAGATTGATGACATTGATATTCAGATTGAATGACTGGCATATATAACCTCCATCAACTTATTATATACGAAATGTCTCAATAAAAAAAAGGAGGCATTGTGCCTCCTTTCTTTTTATGAACTAAACTTTAACTTTCTTTTATTCTTGAAGTAGCTCTTTAGGAACCCCTCTAGGGATCGCGCTAAGAAGCTTCTTCGTGTATTCGTCTTTTGGATTATGGTAAACTTCTTCAGCTGGACCATATTCTACAATTTGACCTTTGTTCATAACACCAATTTCATCTGAGATATACTTAACAACAGATAGGTCGTGTGAAATGAAGATATATGTAAGACCTAGCTCATCTTGAAGGTCTTGAAGTAGGTTAAGTACTTGTGCCTGAACTGATACGTCTAGTGCTGATACCGACTCATCACAGATGATAAATTCTGGCTTAAGTGATAGAGCACGTGCGATACAAATTCTTTGACGTTGTCCACCAGAGAACTCGTGTGGGTAACGGTTAAGGTGATCACCTTTAAGACCAACTTTTTCAAGAAGGTCGGCCGCAACATCATATCTTTCTCTCTTTGTTGAACCAATACCGTGAATTACCATTGGCTCAGTAATGATATCACCAATAGTCATACGTGGATTAAGAGATGAGTATGGATCTTGGAAAATGATTTGCATTCTCTCTCTAATTTCTCTCATTTCTTTTTTATTTAAGTTTGTAACGTTAATTCCATCATAGATAACTTCACCAGCTGTTGGCTCCAGAAGTCTAAGAATTGAACGCCCAAGAGTAGTCTTTCCACAACCAGACTCACCAACAAGTCCTAGGGTACGACCTTTTCTAACCTGAAGACTTACATCATCAACGGCCTTGAACCAATCAACAGTACGCCCAAAGATTCCACCTTTAATTGGAAAGTGCTTATTGAAGTTTTTGATTTCAAGAAGTACTGGGTTTTCTGTTTCGCTAATTGCTCTTGGCTTCTTCATTTCAAGTGATGAAACATCAATATCTTCTTTTGCATTTAAGAAGTCATCAACAGTTAGAAGTCTAACTGGGTTTTCATCAAGACTTGGACGACAAGCTAGGAGACCTTTTGTATATGGGTGTTGTGGATTTTCAAATAGTGCTTTCGTAGTGTTTTGCTCAACAAGATCACCTCTAAACATTACGGCAACTTCATCTGCAATATCTGCAATAACAGCAAGGTCGTGAGTAATGAATAGCATACTCATTCCGTGCTTTCTTTGTAGATCAAACATTAGTTCAAGAACTTGCTTTTGGATTGTAACGTCAAGAGCTGTTGTAGGCTCATCACAAATTAGAAGTTCTGGCTCACATGCCATTGCCATTGCAATCATTACACGTTGCTTTTGACCACCTGACATTTGGTGAGGATATTTATTTACTGATTCTTTAGGCTCAGGAATACCAACTTCTTCATATAATTCGATTGTTCTCTTGCGAGCTTCTTCTTTATTCATCCCTTGGTGAAGCATTAGTACTTCATCAATTTGGTTACCAGTTGTAAAAACTGGGTTTAATGAAGTCATAGGCTCTTGGAAGATCATTGCGATCTTATTTCCACGAAGTTGTCTAAGTCTTTCATTTGAAACTTTTGTTAGGTCTTCACCATGATAAAGGATTTCACCTTCGCTGATACGACCTGGAGGATTAGGGATTAGGCCCATGATTGCAAGGGAAGTAACAGATTTACCAGACCCTGACTCACCAACAAGTCCAACAGTTTTTCCTTTTGGAATTGATAGGTTGAGGCTTTTGACGGCCTTTACTGATTCATCTTCAGTTTGAAATTCAACTGTTAGGTTCTTAATTTCAAGCAACTTTTCTGCCATAACATCTCACTTTCTGATATTTAATAAGTATTTATATAATGTATTCTTATTGAACTCTTAATACTAACTTAAATTTCTACCACTTCCGACACATAATTTCACGACTTAATTCATCAAAAACTCTGATTTAATTACGTATATTTAGGTACTTAGAAGTCGACGTATAGACGATTTTCTTTAGTTAGTAGCTCTTGCGATGCGACAATCTGCTCAGAATACTTAATGAGGTCTTCTTTATTTAGACCCTTTGCGAAAAAAGGTTCACCGTAATTGATGTAGATATGACCAAATGGCTTTGGAAGCTTCGTCTTATCCCAGCTTTTTTCAAAGCAGATATGTCTACTGGAAACACATTGAATTGGAAGTATTGGTATTTCACATTCGTGACTAACGTGAACTATTCCTCGTTTTGGTTTGTGGCGAGGTCCTCGCGGCCCGTCCACCGTAATTGCAGCGCAAAGACTAGTTTGCGAAATTTGACTGATCATGGACTCGAGGGCCTGGGCACCGCCTCGTGATGAACTTCCTCGCGTTGGAGTAAAGCCTAATTTCATAACGGTATCTGCTGCAAGTGTTCCATCTTTTGATTTCGAGGCCATGACAATCATGCCTGTATCAATCTCACTAATTACACTTGTAGGATAGTGTTCATGCCAAGCAGCGAGAGCATAATTGCCATGCTTGCTCATGCTCTTGGCCTTTTCAAGATTTTCTTTATTTAAGACAGTTATCTTAGAAGTCAGTCTGACAAATCGTAAATACCAAGAGACTAACGTCGGAACTAATTTAAGTAGGAATTTCATTCGCAAATTATAGGTAAAAAGCTCGACTTCGTAAATATGAAGGTGTTCTGACTAAATTTTTACCAATGAATTACCATCTTTTAACTTAATTAAGATGAGCGTCATTCATCTATCGACTATGATCAATATAGAAAGAGTTCTCGACTGAATCGCTCGGGAGCTGCTAGTTCGACGCTGACCATGAAGGAGGTGTTATGGCAGGATTACGTGAGATTAAAAAACAACGAACAAGAGAAATGATTCTAAAAAACTCAATGGAATTATTTACTCAAAAAGGGGTCGATGAAGTAGGAATGCGAGAATTGGCCCAGGTGTGTGGATTGGGAATTGGAACTTACTATAATTACTTTAAGTCGAAAGAAGACGTTATCTTTAGTTTATTTCGAGAGAATCTGAACGCGGCAATTACTCAACGGCCATTCAAGGTTGATGAGTCGATGTCAAATGCAGATAACCTCACAGCAAATTACAAAGAGGTCTTCCAAGAGTTAATGATTCATAAGAATATAGCGGATGAATTCTTGTCTTTGGCATACAACACAAAGAATGTCTCAGATAAGGACTCAGTTGGAGCACGATTAACTCCTCAGATTATTGATCTCTATTGGGGATGGGTTCAACCGCTTTTTAGAAGTGCAGGAATAATTATTCGAACAGAAGAAGAGGAAGGTTTTAGAAGAATGCTTTGGCATCACTTCCTATCAAGCTTTCATGCTTACACTTCTTCATTTGGTGCAGAAGAAAGTATTGATTATATACGTTTCACTTCTCGACACCTTTTAGGTGGACTAGGTTCTAGCTCAGCTAGTTCAGAGGCCAGCGCAAACTCAAGTCAAGGCTTTGGTTCAGGTTCGAATACAGGTAACTTTTAGCGATTCAGATTTTCTTAAAGGGGGCCACAAGCTCCCTTTTCATTTTTTCTTAACTCCTCACCATTCGAATTAAACCGATAAACTCCTTATGAACAAATCAAAGTGGATAATATTACTGATAATACTTTTCTCGTGTATTCAAGAAACTCCAGAGCTACGTGAAAGGGCACCTGCCAGCTTCTATTCCTATAAAGTTATTACTTATGGAAATAACTCAATAGAATGTCGAGGCTATCTGGATGAAGATGATGCTGTGGGGACACTACTGGAGACAATTCCTCTTAGCTATAATGGTCAGGCTCCATTGCGTATATGCGGAGAAAATATCGAAGATATTGAAAGTGGGGTGAATAACTATTAAACACTGAACAAAATCAGTTTTGGCACAGTGGTTGCAACATAATATTCCAAACAAACAAATGAGAACGAGATTCAGCTAGTTAACTATCTCAAGCTGAACAAGTTTTAGACAACTGTTTAAGGAATGTTATGAAACAACAAACTTTTAAGTACTTAGTGACTACTTTATTAACAACAGTGGCTTTCTCTTATAGTGGGCCAGTGTTTAAGCTTAATAAGAAGAGTGTCCCAAAAGACCTAGTTCCTAATATTGAAAGATTCCTATCTAATGTTGATGAGAAAGTTCCGGCCACGGTTCGCGATGCCATTGGTGAAGCAGTTGAAATTACCTTTACGAAATTTAAAGAGAATGAAGCCTTTTCAAAATTTCCTACAAATCGTTGTGATGATGCAGCTGGGATTAAGTACGGAAAAGTAAGTTTCTTTAATCGCGATGAAATAAAAATATCTTCTCTATTTATAAACGAGATTATCAACAATGAAGAGGGCACAGTTCAATATAACTGTGGTCATCGAAACTATCTTCGTAAGGCCCAGGCAACTATTCTACATGAACTTGCCCACCTCTATGACTTAAAATATGTCAGAACGGACGAGCATAAATCAAAGGCACGTATTTGTGAAAGAGAAAAAGAAGATCGCAATCATGTGTCTTCAGAATGTCGTGCTGTACTTTCACAAGAGAGAAATAGAAAGTCGATTAGTGGACTACATTCATTTTTTAAATTAGCAAATTGGAAGAAGGGATTCTTTAAAAAGAAAACAAAGAATCTTTCAAATAAGAGATCAGCAGACTCGTACGAATATGAAAATCTAGACGAGCATAATGCTGTTAACTTCGAATTCTTTTTAATGGATAAGGACTATAAGTGTAAAAGACCAAGTTATTATAAGTTCTATAGTGAGTTATTAAATCACAGGCCATTTGAAGATAATAATTGTGAAATCTATTCTAAGATTGTTTTAGACGATCTTAAAACAGTAAGAGATATAAACCCAGATCGTGTTTATCGTGTTGATTACTTACTTGCTTCAAAAGGTGACTCTGTAATTTCTGGTTTTGGTCACTCAATGTTTAGAATTGTTCTTTGTGCTCCTTTTAGAAAGAAGGTCGATGAGAACTGTCTAAAAGATAAATTATACCATGTTGTTCTATCTTATCGTGCCAACGTTTCAGATATTAAAAGTGACATGTTAAAAGGTGTCTTTGGTGGATATGATTCAGTATTATTTATGCTTTCATTTCCAGAAGTACTTAATGAGTACAATGGTGGAGAGTTAAGAGACCTAATTAGCCAACCTATCTATTTATCAAAAGAAGAGAAACGTGACTTTATCCATAAAGTTCTAGAAACATATTGGGAGTACGAAGGTGATTATAAGTTTATCACTAACAATTGTGCTTCAGAATCAAATGAATTATTTCAAGCAGCTTTTCCTAGTAGTGACTTTGCACATGAAAGAGTAATTCTGCCTTACTCACTATTAGATAAGTTTACTGAAAGTAAGTTTTCAAATGAGGAAGATTTAGATGACCTTGAAAAGGCCCAAGAGCAAGGAATGTTCTTTCCAAGTGATATCGACCTTTTAAAGCATGTTAAGAAGTCATTATTTGGAATGGAAGAATCAGACTACAAAGTATATCGCAGAAGAGTTGGTCCTCAGCACCACCACCGCTATAAAAAGATTAAGCGTGAAAAGTTTATTAAAGACATCTTAGAAGAATTTGATGTTGATCGCTTATTTGAAAAATATGAAGAGTTAAAACTTGCTGGCGAAACTAGAGATGTTGAGCAAGGTTTAAAGAATCTTTCAATTCTAACAGGCGCAATCTTTAAGATTAAGCAAGCTTATATTGATGAAGAAGTTGGTAACTTCTTAGATAAGAATATGGAAGAAGAGACTGAACTTGGAAAAAGAATTAACAGATGGAATGAGCTTCGTAAATCAACAAGAGTTAAACCAAATGACCATGATTATGGAATTCCACTAGTTGTTAAGGACTCAGACTTTGAACGTCACAATACAAAGGCCCACGAATTAGAAGAGATGGAGAACCAGTTATTAGAAGATGTTAAAGCAAACTATGAAGATGAAGTACAAGATTTAGCAAGAGTACTAGATTTAATTAGAAATATAAGAAACGAATCACGAATTATGTCAATGAAGATTTATTCAAACCAATAATTTTAAAAATACAAAAAACAAAAAAGGAGAACAAAATGAAAAAAATGACAGCAACAGCACTACTTACACTAATCGCACTTCAAGCAAACGCAGTTGAAATGAGAGATGCATCTCTTGGTGCTTCTTCAAAAGTTTCAGAAGCTATTTATGATGCAGGAAAAAGTGCTACAGATGAAACAGTTAAAGTAGCTGATTTTACAGGTGAGCAATTAGAGGCTTTTATTTCTAAGAATCTACAGTCATCTTACAGAGCTTCAGAGACGATCGCTAAACAGATCGTAAAGCTATCAGAAGTATCTAAGCCAGCTTTCCGTTTAACAGGTAAAGGTCTTGCAATGGTATTTGAAGTATCTGGAGATGCAACAAAAGCAGGTCTTGATGTTTCAAAGAAAATCTATATTTTTCTTGAGCCAACTCTTGAGCAAACTGGTGAATTCTTAATGGAAATCATCGAGCTTGCATTTGAAGGAACATCAGAAGCATCTGAACTAATTACTGATATTAATAGATTCCTATCAGAGGTTTTTGAAAAGCCACTAGATATTACAACAATGACTTTAGAAGAAATTGCAAAGCTAGTTGAAAAAGCAAGTGAGCAGTCAACTAAGGTTTCTGAGTTCTTACTAGGTGCTGAAAATCTTGAAAAAGGTATTGAGTATACTGGAGAGGGAATTTCTCTAACTTCTAACGGAATTGGAGCAGCATTTTACCTAGTTTCTCAAGCGACAACTGGTATCTCTCAATTATTTGATTTCAACAGAAAAGAAAGAGAGCAGATTGAGCAAATGGTTGAAAGAGGTGATGTTGAAGGTCTAGCAGGTCTTCGTGATCTAATCAGACACAATATCAACGAAAATATCGCAAATGGTGAAGATCTTAATGCTCTACTTGATGACAATGCAGTTGATGCTTATATCAAGCTTAAGCTTACAGTTCCTAACTTAGAAGAAAATCTTAAACAAGTATACGGAATAAAATAATCATTCCTACTGGGGGCCATTTTTGGCTCCCATTTATAAAACAAAACAACAAAACATACATATACACAGAGAGGATAGAAATGAAAAAGATGACAGCAGCAGCATTGCTTACATTAATAGCACTTCAAGCAAACGCAGTTGAAATGAGAGATGCATCTCTAGGTGCTTCTTCAAAAGTATCAGAGGCATTATATGATGCCGGAAAAAGTTCAATTGATAAAACAGTTGAAGTCGCAGATATTACTGGTGAACAACTTGAAGCTTTAATTTCAAAGAGTCTTCAGTCTTCTTACCGTACATCTGAACAAATTGCTAAACAAGTTATTAAAATATCTGAAGTCTCAAAACCAGTATTTCGTTTCACTGCCGATGGAATTGCGATGGTTTTTGAAGTATCTGGAGATGCTACAAAAGCCGGCCTTCAAGCTTCAAGAAAAATCTATATTTTCCTAGAGCCAAGCTTAGAGAAAACTGGTGAGGTTCTAGATCACATCCTAGACCTTGCTTATCAAGGTACAACAGAAGGATCAGAGCTACTGACAAATATAAATGAATTCTTATCAAGAGTATTAGAGAAGCCTATTGATATTACATCGATGGCAACAGAAGAAGTTGCAAAGCTATTGTCAAAGGCAACACGTCTTTCTCGAATTGAGAGAATCGTAGAACTAGCTTTAGAAGCGACGACAAAAGGATCAGAGCTTTTAACAGACTTAAATGAATTCCTTTCAAAAGTACTCGAGAAGCCAATTGATATTTCTTCAATGGCAACAGAAGAGGCACTTGAACTTATTGCTAAGGCCAGTGAAGAATCTTCTGAACTAACAACATTTCTAGTTGGTGCTGACAATCTTGAAAAAGGTACACAGTATACAGGAAATGGTATCTCGTTAACTTCAGAAGGTATTGGTGCAGCTTTCTACCTAGTTTCACAAGCAACAACAGGAATCTCTCACTTATTTGATTTTAATAGAAAAGAAAGAGAACAAATTGAACAAATGGTTGAAAGAGGTGATGTTGAAGGTCTTGCGGGGCTACGTGATCTAATCAGAAATATGATTAATGAAAATGTTGTTAATGGAGAAGAATTAAATGCTCTTCTTGGAGATAGAGAAATTGATGCCTATATTAAATTAAAACTTTCTGTTCCTAATTTAGATGAGGAATTGGAGAGAATTAATGAAGGACATATTGAATTTGTTAGATAAAACTTTATTCTAATAAGTGAAGAGAGCCTAGCAATTGCTAGGCTTTCTTATTTTATAATTGAAATTCTCTGTGCATGTATTCAAACCCTTTTCCATCATATCGATTAAAGCATCCATATACTTGTCCATTTGATATCCAAGGATTTGAGTCTAAATCCACTCCTGCAAAGTCGTAAAGTCTACGCTTGGGCCAGAGTGTTCTGACTCGATCTAATTCACTTAATTTATAAAAATATAGGTTTTGCATATTTCTTGAAATAAGGAATCCGCCAGAAATGATGGCCTTTGGCATATGTAGTGCTTCTCTATTTTGACGAATTGGAACAACTCTTTGTTGATTCATATTTTCGTCTAAGATAACCAGTCCTTCATAGGCCCTTTTCTTTGTTGAGAAGTTGTAAGTAACATTATCGAGCATCACAAAAAGTCTTCCATTATAAGTATCAATACCTGTTGCTGTTGATACTTGTCCTCTTTCGTGAGGTAGGTCAAATTGATGATTTGATTCGATGCTATTTCCAAGAAGATCAATCTTTATTAGGCCAAGTGAGCCGTGAGCGATAAAGAGTTTATCATTGAGTATTGCCATATCTTGAGCCGTTTGATGCTTCTTTGTCATTTGCTGATCGGTAGTTGGAAAACTTGTGACGAATTCATAGTCACCGAGACGGTGGACAAAAATATAGTCTGGAGTAAGGATATAGATCTTATCATCGTATTCTCTTACTGACCGGATTTCATATTTTGAAAAGATCAATCTAATTTGATCTTCTTCAAATTTATAGAGAAAAGCTCCTTTGTAGATATAGTAGTTATCACCATTCTTATAGTGACCAGTATCGCCTTTCTTTGATTTACAGAATTGATCAAGGCTTGCTTGGGCCGATACCGAGCTTATAAAAATAGCTAATACCAATAGAAATTGCTTCATTTTGAACTCCCTAAGTTTTGTTGAATATAATAATTATCGAGTGCTATATGCCATTCGTCAAAAAGCATGACATGCCATGATGAAGCGTGTTAGAAATGGATTATGTTAGACAGAATCTTTATCGAAATTTCAAATATTTGCAATTTGCAGTGCTCATTCTGTCCAGTGGTGGAACGTGATAATAAAGTCATGGGCCCTGAGGATTTTGAAAAGGTTCTAAAGCAAGCAAAGCCTTTGGCGAAACAAGTATGTCTTCATTTAATGGGGGAGCCACTGGCCCATCCTAACTTTGTTAAAATGATGGAGATATGTGAAGAAAATAACGTACCTGTTCAGATAACGACTAATGGTGTGGTGATTGCCAATCGAAAAGAGATCCTTCTAAAAAGCAAGGTTCTTAGGCAAATAAATTTTTCGATACAAAGTTATAAAGATAATTTTCCCAATCGCGATTTCTACACTTACTTGCGTCCTATTCTCGATTTCTCTCGTGAGTTAAATGAAGTCTCACCTGAGACATATGTGAATTATCGACTTTGGAATCTCGGCCGAAATGAGCAGATTATGGAAGAAAATGAAGAAGTCTTCCAGATCCTTGAGCGCTTTTACGATATTGAAGTGAATCGTCGTACACAAGTTGAATCAATTAAAAGTAAGAGAATTTGGAATCGTGTCTATCTTCATTTTGATACGCATTTTGATTGGCCATCTTGGGATCTTCCAAATCAAGGTGAGATCGGCCGTTGCCATGCTCTTAAATCACATATTGGAATCCATGCTGACGGTACAGTCGTACCTTGTTGCCTGGATAAGGAATGTCAGATTCCACTTGGAAATGCATTTGAACAAGACCTTGCTGGTATATTAAAGTCTGACAGAGCAATTGCAATGAGAAAAGGCTTTGATAATAATAAGAGAGTTGAGGAGTTCTGTAAGCATTGTACTTATATCAATCGATTTCAAAAGTCCTAACTAATAATACTTTTTAATTTCTCAAGATTTGAAACCATCATCTTTCTATTTTTTATAGGAAAGTCTTTAAGTTTTACTGAGATCTTTTCTTGAACTTCTGACCAGACCTCATTGTAAAGTCCCTGGCCCTTAGTGCTTAAGCTTAATAGTGTTAGTCTTCCATCTTCAACTGACTTCTTCTTTGTAACAAGCCCTTCATCAACAAGAATATTGATAGTCTTTGTCATGGCCGGTTGGCTAATCCCATGATGTTCGGCCAATTCACCCACTGTCGTCAGTCCGCGACCGATATTTGATAAGGCCCTAAATTGGGGATAGGAAATACGTGGAGATGCCACGGCCTTAACTTCGTCTCTAATTGAGCGAACAATAAAGGGCATAATATCTAAAAGTATTCTTGAAAATGCTAAGTCTTTCACAAGCATATTATATACACGATAAAGCTGGTTAGTAAACGAAGGCAGCGACCACTATGGCCGCTGCGAAAAGGGTTTAATATTCGACTTCTAGATCAGAGTCATCGGACGTTGTCTCAGATCCAAGTGCAGATGATTCTTCTGACGAAGTATCTACACAATCATCAGTCGCCGAGCAATCAGTTGCTGGTGCATTATCAGAACTTTCATATTCTGTTGCTGTTTCAGTCTCACTTGTTGAGTCTGACCAATCTTCTTGTGCAAACGTTAAAGAAGTGTTGAACATCAAAGATAGGAGTAACAGTAGGCTAAGCTTTTTCATCATTAATTTCCTCATAAGTTATTAGTATATACTTAAGATATATACCTTATTTATATATCTAGGTTATATAATATTCCTGTCTCAAATTTCGCACAATAGAAAAATGCACTTCCTATGTAAATTTTTTGTCTTTATAATAAAATCTGATATTTAGTGAATCTCCTGGGGAGGGTAAAAATGTGGCATCCACCAAAAATTGAAACAAAACGACTTGAGCTTAGAGAAATTAGACTAAGTGACCAAGATGCCATTTTCGAATATGGCAAGAAGCCACATATATCAAAATACACCCTTTGGGAGCCTCATGAATCTGTCCAGGATAGTATCGACTTCATCGAAAAATATGCATTTTCAAATTACGAGCAAGGAGTTCCCGAGCCTTTTGCCATTACTTTAAAAGGTGAGGGAAAGTTGATTGGTTGTGTAGGATGCTTTTGGGTATCAACGAAGAATAAGAGTATGGAATTGGCCTATGTCCTAAATGATGAGTACTGGGGACAAGGGATTATTGTAGAAGCTGCCGATGCTGTTATTGAGTATTGCTTTGAGCACTTTGATATCGAGCGAATTCAATGCCGATGTAAGTCTGAAAACCTTGCAAGTGAGAGGGTTATGCAAAAGCTTGGAATGACCTATGAGGGAACATTAAGACGTGAGATTTATCATCGCAATAAGTTTTGGGATATGAAATATTACTCAATTCTTAGAGATTAGAAGTAGAAAGCTGTCTCTAAAGTCGCGTAGGTATGATCTTTTGCTCCTTCAAATTGAGCGCTATAATAATTCACTTTTAAAGTTAGACGAAATGATTGTAGGAGAAGGTGAAATCCTGCATCGGCCTTATAATAGATATCTTTCATATCCTCGCTGGCAATTACATAAGTAGAATCTTGCTTCTTTGAGCCTTGTAAAATGGCATTGAAGTAATTATTTACAACAGATCCATTTGTAAAGAATTCAAGAAAACCAAGATGGATGGCCATCTTAAGGCCAAGTTCTACATCTCTAAGAAGCCCACCCGTGTGCCCTTGTAGCCAGGGAGAGAATTCAAAAACGGGACCTCGATTAATTTTTATAATCTTAAACTCACCATTATAAAATGTTTGATTACTTGTTTGATTTTGCCATCCATTTACTTGAGATGATGGCGTCATTCGATGAAAGAGATTTTGAAGTGATCCGGCCTTTGCATCTGGGCCTTGTTTTCCATACCAGAGATCGGCCCTTAGATAATAGCTATTATTGACATGGCTAAATCCAAAGATTCCATAGAGTAATCCTGTATATGGATGGTCTCCTTCGACAACAGCTGTACTCAGAGTTGCTTCTGGAGTGAAGATCTTGTGGGCAACTCCAAGACGAAACTTTGTTAACGAGCTTTGACCACCAAATCTTCTTTTATACATAAGTTCAATTCCATTGGAGTAGTACTTATCTGTTTCAAAGGCAGCATCATTATCAAATTTAATAGAAAGCTCATTGGCACGCTTACTTTGGGCCAAAGATAAAGAAGAAATTAAGAATAGTATTGATATTAATAATACTTTCACTAAAAAAGTTTATCATTAATCAAATGTTCAAAAATTTAGTCGGAATTATTGTTCTAGTTATCGGACCTTATTACTCGACTAATGCCTTTGCTTGGGCTTTAAGTTGAACAGATGCTGATGTATAGCCGCCATCTCCTCCATCTATAAAGTGAATATGCCCTCCATCATCGATTGTTTCAACTAAACAAGTCATGAGAGCAGTATCTGATAGGTGAGTTCCATAGATGATAGTTCCTTTTTGATATTGCTCTTCTAAATAAGTCTTGATTGATTCGATTTGATCATTAGAACAATCAAGAACTAGCCTAATCATGTCATCAAACTTCTTATAATCACTATGGCTTCCCATTTGATTGCGATAATTTTCGACATTTGGGTAGTTTTTAAACTTTCCCCATTTAAAAAGCACAATAGAAAAGAAGATATCTTTCAGTCGCTTAAAAGAAAGAGAAAATTTTGACTCTTCAATTAAGCAGCGAAGAAAACTTTTGTATGACATCTTTTCAAGATTCATTGGACCCGATTGAGCAATATCTTTGCCCATAATCTCATTAATTCTTTGAAGTATTTCTTTGTAATGATCTTCAACTCCAATTGATTCAATAAGTAGAGTTAAGATTTTACCTTTTTTACTAGGGATAGGGTTCCATCGACATGACAAATTACTTAAGTCAGAATCGGCAATAGGGTTACTATCTTTAAGTTGGTATTTATCATATTGGTCTTTAATAATACGGTCTGCTTCTTTGAGGCCACCGCCACTAAAGACTGCAATACTTTGATTGGGATTAATTCGATAGCGAGATATTTTTGTTTTGATATCTTTTTCAAGTAATTCTGAATTTAAAATCATTCCCACTCTAAGTTCTAAGCCAAATTTCTTTTTTGAAATATTCATTAATGCAATAAGCTCGCCTCTGACTTTTTCAATGGCTTCATTTGGCAAAACAACAGTTGCACCATCACCCCCAAAAACGAAAGGGAAGTTTAAGGTCTTTAATTTTGCCTGAATTGAGGAGATTGTTGCTGCACCAATAAGGTTTACGTCCTTATATTTTCCTGCTGCAACGGCCTTTGTCGAGCCTTTGACGTCTGTTACAATAATCGACCAATCACTTGGTAGATCGCGGTAGAATTGTCGATCAGTCATATTATTAAAATCAGTGATTACCGGTAATTTCTCATAGAAGTCAAAAGCCATAGAATATCCTTTAATTACAGTATTTTAACCTATCTAAAGAATTAACACACTATCATATTTACAAGCTATAAAATCTGCCTTCTGTGACATGATATAAATGAGCAAAGGAGAGATTATGAGGTACATATACTGCTTAATTATAAGCGTTCTATGTTCTAGTATTTATGCTGGTTCATTTACGTTAGAAAACCATGGTTATGTTAAATGGAATGTTTCTGTAAAGAAGAAAGCTGGAAGCATTTCAGTCGTTAGGAATGGAAGAACGGCAAAGATGGCAAAGTTAAGCATGGAAGAGAGAAAGCAGGTGGATGCAAGATTATTTTCTTTTTCTGACTTTGGACGTTTCAAAGAGTCTACAATGGGCTTTTCTTATTCTGATGAGAGATCACAAGAAAGTATTATAAAACAGATGACTAATGATTTCTACGTTGAGCTAATGGCAAAAATGCAAAATATTGAAGTAACATTTGAAGATACTTATCTTTCAAATATTAAGTGTGAAGAAACCGGATTTTTTAAAAAGGTTTTAAACTGTCATGCAAAATTTAAAAACGTTATTGAAGTGGACCTACAATAGGCTATGAACAGTCATCTTAAAAACAAAGTCATTGCTATTACCGGTACAACTGGAGGACTAGGAAAGGCCTTGAGTCTTGAATTAGAAAAGCGAGGAGCTAAGCTTGCATTAATGGACCTTGATGTCGAGCAAGTTAAAAAGCAGGCCACTGAGCTCAACGCCTTAGGATTAGAAGTTGATATAACAGATTACGAATCGATTAAAAAGGCAATGGCCAAAGTTAACGATCATTACGGACAGATTGATATTGTTATTGCTAATGCTGGTATAACTCAAATTGCACCAATGACGACAACTGATGAAAGAGACTTCTCAAGAGTTATCGATATAAATTTAAATGGTTCATGGAGAACATTTAAGGCTGCACTTTCGTATATTGAAGAAAGCAAGGGCTACCTCGCTGCAATTTGCTCGATGGCCTCATTTGTTCATTGTCCTTTGCAGGCATCATATGCTGCTAGTAAGGCCGGAATGCTCGCTGTATGCAATAGTATTAGATTAGAAGTAAAACATCTCGGAGTCGATGTTGGAAGCTATCATCCAACTTTCTTTCCTTCTCCATTAATGGATAATGTAACGAGTGATCCCGTGGGGCACAAATTATGGGGGGGAAATAAAGAAGGCCCTTGGAAAATGATCACTGTTGAAGAAGTTGTGGATGAGATCTTAAATGGCCTCGAAGATCGAGCTGAGTTAGTTGTCATTCCTAAGCGCAAGACTTTAGTGGCAAAGGCGAGTGGCTTTTTTCGACGCTATATTGAAAAACGAGGCTTTAAAGGCAATGAAGTACAAGAGGCCATTGAATTAGCAAAGTCTCTATCTAATTAATTTCTGAAATCTGTTTGGCCATTTTCGTCTGTTTGATTAAGTATATAGACCGCTTCGGTGAGGCTCTGTGCACTTTTTAAAACCTCTGTATCGAGATTATCACTACTATTCATAATAAAGTTATCAATATCTTTTTTAAGGTTTCTAAAAAGTGGAATTAGGTTTTTCTCTATTTTATTTGAGTATTCAAAAGATATTTCTTGTTTAACAAGGTCTTTAATTCTTGCATTTATAATTTCATGCTTAAAATAGAATCCTAGGACGACTTTCGTAAAGTAAATGATAAAGGAAATAAACATAATAATATGTGTTGTATCTGCAGTGACAAGAGAGAGAAGGCAAGCCGTTGTCGATAAAATATAAATATACTTCTCTCGAGTATTGGCCGCTAAGACTATTGTAAATAGAAGGCTACTCAATAGTAGAGAGAGTGAGACAGCAGACTCATGGCTGAAGTAATATTTAGCTGAAAAAAGAATTTGTGCTATCAGCAGATAAAAGAAACTTACTTTCTGAATAGAGTAGTGATTCTTTGTCTTATAAAGATGAAAGGCAAAAACTAGAAAGTTTATAACGATTGCTAGGCCAGTATATGAGATATTTGAAATCGATGCATGGATATCAATTGTATAGAGCATATAGAATAAACAAATCGATAAGATGACTATAATCGAAGACTTCTTAAAGTTATTGAAAATTGGAATGTTGAAAATATCAACTTGATAGTCGAGTAGGTGGTCAACGTCATCGAAGTCTTCGTCTAAAAAATCTTCGATACGAGAGCTATTTTTAATTAGGCTTTCTTCTATTTTCTTTCGATCTTTAATCCCAGAAGAAAAGACATTCAATATATTATTGATGGGATTTAATAAGTTATGAGCGAAGTAGCTTTTGAGATTTAAAATATTCTTGTGGAATTCTTTTTTATGTAGAATTTCAGTAGCGTTATTTCTAAAAATAATCGATTGGATTGAACTCACAGTTGTAATGAATATATGAAGAAATGTAATTAATACGAGATTGGGATCATCAAGCATAAAATTATTAAATGAAATAATAAGAAAGTGCAGGAGACAGTACTTTATATTTGTATGCTGAAGATGAAAGGCCAAAATAATAATGGCAGCAATATAACAAAAAGAGCTGGCTGGAGTGTATCCGGCCAAACGTGGGTAAATAGTCCACATTAAACTTTCGACAACAACGGTGAAAAAAAAGAAGCCCGTTAAGTGGTTTTTAAAGTATTTCTTATGAAAACAAAATGCCATTAATAAATTAAATGGAATAAGAAGATTAAAGGCCTTTAAAAGGTGAGGCTCAATATTAAAATATGAGAAGGCAATATAGATGATAATCATCATCACTGCTGCCAAAACGTGCATTTGAAAGAACTCACGATATTTTTGATTCAAATGGAAGTAGTCTTTCGCTTGCATACTATTTAGTACACCCCTTAATAAATAGTATTAATTATACAATATATAGTATTTATTCACAGTATGGTACGTGCTTTTTGTAATTTAAACAGGGTTATGACAAATATTTATGCAGTTTTTGTTACTTTGAAGACCCCTGATAGAGCGGGTATACAGCTTCAGGACGAGACGCGTATCGCAACTTCTTATACGCAATCTCGTACCTGATAGTGCTAAAGTATTGAAATGTTTTCAATTAAAATTGAAAGTCTCTTAGGGCCTCTTCTGTTAATGCTTCTTCACCAACAATACAAATCCCTGAGCATACATAAGTGTTGTATGAGCAGTGGGCCTCACTACTTACACGACGACAAATATAACCATCCATTTGACCTTTATTTTTATCACACCAAGAAATCATGGCCTCATAGGCTTCATGTTTTTTTCCCGATCTACCAATTCCAACAACTGGTAGATTAAATGCTTGAGTGCTTAATGTTATTAAGATGAAAAATAAACCTAGAAATCTCATATCCCCTCCATATGATCTATTAGTGACTTTTTCACGAACATATCTTCTAAAGAAATGGTTAGTCTAGTTATTTTATTTGATGAATTAGAGGTTGAATGAAAAATAGGGCCCGTCACCTGACCTCCCGTAGTGGTCGGTCGGTGTTGTTCGGCATCAATTTGCCATCGTGGCCCTTCTGTTTGAATTATTGTGAGTAAAAGTAAGTGAGACTATTTTGCTTAGTTGGTTCACCTGACCTCCCGTAGTGGTCGGTCGGTGTTGTTCGGCATCAATTTGCCATCGTGGCAATTGCTGCCTCCAAAAAATAAAAAAGCCAGACTAGGTCTGGCTTCTTTATAAAACTGGTACTCCCAAGGGGCATCGTGCGGCAAAAGTGCCCCTAAGGGCAGTTTTGAAGCACAGATGAATGTGACTTAAGAAATCAAAGAGCGAAGCTCGCGTGATTTCGAATCAAAGCTAGTCGTTGGGAAGTATTAATTAATTGAAAGTTCGAATCCTCAGAAAAACAGTGTAATTCAGGTATGCGACACCTTTATGCAATTTAAATAAGTTAGCGTTTTCTCCCTCGAGTATTTTCAGCAAAATTCTTCTTAAGATGCCTAATACTGAAGTTTTATCCAGATGCAAAAGATAATTCAATATCAACAAAGACTTAGTTGTAAAATCATTCGTTTACCTTTCTTTCCTCTCATCGTATTTCATTTGATTTCATGGCATTTTATGTGTTGACCAGACCGAATTAATTAATAGATTAGAAGCAGAGCAGCTGACCATAAGATGATAAATATAAGCATTCCAAGTCTTATGGCCCTAATTTTCTTTTTGTAAAACACCCTTTTCTCTTCAACTCTTTCAAGCGATAGTCTTTCTTTTGTTGACTGTAACTTATGAGAGAAGTTGAAAAGTAAAATTATAAAGGGGAGTGAGAAAGCCATTTGCATCTCCCATCCTTCAACTGAGTATGATTGGAAGGTTTTTAGCCACATATATAAGTCCTTTATTCGAGAATTTGTCCTAGAAGATATGTTCCTATAATAGGAAGTATAATCAGTACTATAGTCATATAAGCGATCCAATTATCTTTGAATGACCAGTTGGCGCCATCCCATATCCATTTCTTAAACTTATTCATAGATTAATAATAGCATAGTAAACAGCAATTCTTGGCAGTAATAAAGAATGAAAGCTTCTGTAATTACTTAATATTACTATCTGTAATTGAAGTTATAAGAACTTAACGACTTAAGGCTTATAATCTTTTAATGGAGTATATGAGAAATAACAAAAATGCATATCTTGCTTCAGTGAGAGATATAAGTTTTAACTTGGGATATATGCATTTATTTTTAATTACCTATATATGGAAGAGCGGAGCATTGAGGAAGAAAACCATCTCTGGTGCTCTTAGTGTTCTTTTTTGGCTGATAATTTCATTTGGTTTGATTTATACGAATATTTTATTACTTGCTGTAGCAGCCTTGTTCACATTTAAAGTTACAGGGTCAATATGATGAGTTTTAGTCATGCTTCTAACTGAAGATGAGTTTAGAAAAATAGCTAAATTTTATCTCTCTGTCTATTTGACTGTTGTTTCTATTTTTTGGATCAGTTTCTACTATTTTTTAAAATTAAGGCTCTATATTCCTTTAATCGTTCTGATAGCTCTTTATTTAATATTCATAATATTTGCGTCTTTAATGATTCATAAGCTAGAGGAATCTTGGAGATTATCTTTAGATATCAGTAAGATTTCAAAGAAAGAGTATTTGGTTAGGACATTACTTGAATTTTTGTTTGTAGGAGTAATCTTTTTATCTATTTTTTCTCTTTATTTTTATAAAAGAGGTGATCAATATAAGCCAGTTTATAAAACCAAACTAGTATTTATTATTGTTATAATTCAGCTTCTATTTTCAATGCCTGCAACTATTGAAAAGGGGTGGTGGCGATCAGTAGTATCTCCAATGGCATATAGTTTAAACTATATTGCTTATGTTGGGACTGGGGCACTTTCAATTCTTTCAATTAAGGAGGATTCCGAGTGTTTTAAAGACTATACATGTACCAAAAAGAGAAGTTATGAAGAATTAAACAACAGAAATTCTACGGACTTCATATTAAAAGCAGCGCTTCTAAATGCATCAAATTTAAAATCTAGTCTATCTCAACCATTGCAATTAATTAATGCACTAGAAATAGAACTTCTTATACTTAAGGGTATTGATGAAGAATATAGACTTAGTTCTGATATTCCAGTTGGCCTGCATTACATTAATCCTCCTACCGCGATAGAGATACTCTTAATCTATATTTGTGACTTAATTTTAATGAGTAAGTTTGTATATACGACTATTAACAAATCTTTAGTACTCGTTGATGGAATTAAAAGTCTAGGTAGTGGCAAATTGAGTATTAAAGATAAAAGAAGAGTAGAGGAACTTGAAAGTCATATTGTTAAATATAAAGAAGACCTTATTTTATATGATATTGGGAAAGTAATTGGGGGGATTAAAAAATAGGCCCTAAAATATAAAAGGCCAGATCTAAGATCTGGCCTAATATAAAACTGGTACTCCCAAGGGGATTCGAACCCCTGTTACCGCCGTGAAAAGGCGGTGTCCTAGACCGGGCTAGACGATGGGAGCGCTAACTTATTTCCCGGATTTGGAAACCAAAATGGTGATCTCTCTGCGACTCGAACGCAGGACCCTCTCCTTAAAAGGGAGATGCTCTAACCAACTGAGCTAAGAGACCATCTGTGTTTTGGTGAGATAGAATATAAGTGTTCTTGGTTCAGAAGTCAATGCTGATTTTCAAAAAAGTTAAGAAAAATGGTAATTTTTTTAGGAAGTTAAATTTATTTACTCATGGTATTTTTTATCGCCTAACTTGTCACGAAAGCCGAAATAGTCTATTTTAAGCCGATTAATACAGGACTTTATAAAGGTAGACTTCAGTGACGACAGAAGTAAATTCAACAGATAATAATTCACAAAAAAAAGTGGCATTCCACACTTTAGGATGTCGTTTAAATTTTTCAGAGACGGGAACAATTTCTCAAGGCTTTGTTGAGCGTGGATATGAGGTTGTTGAATTTGGTGATAGTGCTGATGTTACTTTTATTAATACATGTACAGTAACGGATGGTGCGGACTCTACGTGCCGCAACTTAATTCGTAAGGCCCATCGAGCTTCTCCTGATGGAAAGATTGTCGTCGCTGGCTGTTACGCCCAAATGGATGCCCCACGCATTGCTAAAATGACTGGTGTTGATCTTGTTCTTGGAACAAGTGAGAAATATAAAGTCTTTGATTATTTAAGTGAAGATGAAACAGATACCATTCATATTGATAAATCTAAGGATTTCTTTGGTGCGGCAACTTCAAAAGAAGAAGGTCACACGAGAGCGTTTCTAAAGATTCAGGACGGGTGTAATTACGTTTGTTCATTCTGTATTATTCCTTTTGCTCGTGGACGCTCTAAGGCCGTCTCAATCGCTCAGGCGATTGAAGAAGCAAAGAGTGTTATTGCTCAAGGCTTTAAAGAAATTGTTCTCACTGGTGTTAATATTGGTGAATACGAAACAACGTCAGGTGAAAAACTTCTGGATCTTTTGAAAGAGTTAAATGCACTTGAAGGCCTAGAGAGAATTCGCCTTGGAAGTGTTGAGCCAAATACTATCACAGATGAGCTTCTTGATTATATGGCCTCTTCACCTAAGTTTCTTGATCACTTTCATGTTCCTATGCAAAGTGGAAATGATGAGATCCTCACAAAGATGAAGCGTAAGTATCTTGTGGAAGATTATCGTCGCATTATAAATAAGATCATTGAACGTTTTCCAAATGCTGGGATTGGGGCCGATGTTATTTGTGGTTTTCCTGGTGAAACAGATGAGCAATTTCAAGATACTTTTAACCTCTTAAAAGAATTACCAATTACACACTTTCATGTGTTCCCATACTCTAAGAGAAAGAATACGGTTGCAGCACGTATGGAAGACCATATCCAACATCCAGTAAAGAAGAGTCGAGTAAAGACTCTGATGATGTTAGGCGATGCTAAGCTTAATATGTTCTCTGAAGACTTTATTGGTGAAACGTCTAACGTTCTTTTTGAAAAGAAAGATAAGAACGGACTTTGGGAAGGTTATACATCCAACTTTATTCGCGTAAAAGTATCTCATGATGGTGATTTGAAGAATCAAATTCATCAAGTGCAACTTAAAGAGTTTAAAGATAATAAGGTTTTTGCAGAGTTATTGTAATTGCTGCGCCGCTCACGGCACTTTTGACAATTTTTTAACAATTTAAAACCGATTCCTAACAATAGTTGAACAAATGCATATCAACTTTTGCGTATTCTAATCTTGTCGATAGGGAACGCAAAAGGAAGTAAGCTTTATTTTGTTCTGCTTTTAAAACTCCTCTTACTCCTCGTGCTTATCTCAACTTGTCCCTCCCTGAGAAGGTCCCTATCGACGAGTACAAAAGCTTTGTGCCATTTCGATCATCTCTCTCTCTCCGGTATGGCACAAAGATCTTTTGACTAAGAAAGTAAGAAAATACATCGCTCTAGAAAAGATGCGATAGAACCTATATCACACACGCCAATGAGTTGCTCTGAATAGGGCGCTCGCCTCAATGATGGTAGTCTGCAACGGCCATCTCCCAAAACAACGTTCAAGATAGAAAGGCCTAGGTAGAACCTAGGCCAAAAATCTTTCTTATTTTGAATGATTAATTAGAAGTATTCTTTTAGAAATTTAATTTCAGATCTTTCTGGACCGAAGGCAATGATTCCAACTGGGATTTCAATCGCCTCTTCAATTAGTGCGATATAATCTTTTACTTCTTTTGAAAGCTCACCTTTGAAGTCATCGTTAAAACCAGCAACTTCTTTAAGAATTGGTTTAACTTTTGAAAGATCAATTCCTGGATAGGCACAATCGATTGTACGTCCTTCGTACTCATATCCTGTACAAACTTGAAGTGGTCCCATCTCACTTAGAACATCAAGCTTAGTCAGCGCAATGGAAGTTAAGTTTGAGCATTTAACAGAGTATTTTAAAAGAGGAAGGTCAAGCCAGCCACATCTTCTCTTACGTCCTGTTGTCGCTCCAAATTCTCCACCTTTAGTTTGAATATCTTCACCCATTTGATCAAATAATTCAGTAGGGAATGGACCTTCTCCAACTCTAGTAGTGTAGGCTTTTGTAATCCCTAGAACTTCTTCAACGGTACCACCTGGAAGTCCCGCTCCAGAGTAAATTCCTGCATAAGCAGTTGAAGATGATGTAACAAATGGATATGAACCAAAGTCGATATCAAGAAGAACACCTTGTGCGCCTTCAAAAAGAATCTTCTTACCAGCGCGCTTTGCTTCATCAAGGAAGCTAAATGTATCGCAAACAAATGGTTCAAGTTCTTTAGCAAGGTTCATAAGTCTTTCTACTTCTTCTTCAACACTTGGGTATTCACACTCATATAATTTAGTGAAAAGAGTTTCTTTTTCTAAAAGGTTTGCCTTTAGCTTTTCAGTTAAAACTTCTTTGTCGAAAAGGTCTTTTACTTTGATCCCTTTTCTTGAAATCTTATCTTCATAAGCTGGGCCAATTCCTTTTCCTGTTGTTCCAATCTTTACTGGACCTTTGGCCTCACGTTGCCCGTCAAGAAGACGGTTATAAAAAGTGATAACAGAGGTATTAGAAGAAATCTTAAGTTTCTCAGGAGTAACAGTTAGACCAGAGTTTTTAACATTTTCTATTTCTTTAGAGAATGCTTCTGGATCTAGAACAACACCATGGCCAATAACTGAGACACAGTGATCGTGTAAAATTCCTGAAGGAATGAGGTGTAATACCACCTTCTTTTCACCAACAATGATCGTGTGACCAGCGTTGTTTCCTCCTTGGTAGCGAACAACAACATCGCATTTTAATCCAAGTAGATCAGTGATTTTACCTTTTCCTTCATCTCCCCATTGAGAACCAATAATCGCAAGTGATTTCATAATTAAGCTTTAACCTCGTGTAGTAAATTATCATTTAAAAAGTATTCTTTAAGTTGATTTACTGCCATTTCTCCAACTCTTAATTGTGCTTCATCAGTTGCAGCACCTAGGTGAGGAGTTAATACGAGATTTGGGATTTGGCGTAGGGGAGAGTCTTCTTCAAGTGGCTCTGTTGCAAATACATCAAAGCCAGCTGCTTTTAGCTTACCTTCTTTAAGAGCACTAACAAGGTCTTCCTCGTTAACAATTCCTCCGCGAGAAGCATTAACTAAAATAGCATGAGACTGCATTTTATTAAATAAGTCCTTGTTGATCATTCCTTTCGTTTCTTCCATTAGAGGAGTATGAAGTGTAATGATGTCACAAGTTTCAAAAATTTCTTCTACTGATTGGGCCTTTGATACGTACGCTAGATCACTTGATTCACAAAATGGATCAAAGAATTTAACTTCTGGTTCAAAACCTTGAAGTCTTTTAGCAACGATCTTTCCAATTTGACCAAAACCAACGATACCAACTTTCTTATTTGTTAGCTCATTTCCTGTGTACTTTGATTTGTCCCAACCACCGTTTTTCATTGTGGCATCTGCTGCAGCAGTATGTCTAAGAACAGTCATCATAAGAGCAACGGCGTGCTCTGCTGCCGAGTTATTATTAGCACCTGGAGTGTTAGAAACTTTTACCCCACGCTCACCACATTTAACTTTATCGATATTATCTGTACCAGCTCCAGCACGAATAACGTACTTAAGATTTGGTGCTAGCTCTAAGTATTCTTCTTGAACCTTTGTAGCAGAGCGGATAACAAGAGCGCTTGCTTTTGGAAGAAGTTCTTTAATCTCATCTTGAGTTAATTTTGCTTTTGGATGTACGTCAAATTCACTTACAGCTTGTAATGATGCAAATACGTCAGCATCCATTCCGTCACATACGACAATAAATGGTTTCACAAAGGCCTCCATAGCTTTTTGAAGTTTTCTTAGTTGTGCTGCGATTATAGAACGCTAGCCACTACATGTAACCCTATTATTGGCAACTTTTTGTAAGTTGCCTTTTAGTTTTTCATTAGAAATAATTATTAAATGCGAAAATTATTAGAAATACTTATATTAAGCCTATTAACACTAAGTGCCGTGGCCGCAATTCCAGAGGGATACTTCGTGGACCACGATAAGCTAATTAAGGATTACCGAATTGAGAAACAATACAATCCTAATGATTTTCTCACTTATATGCTTTCTGAAAATCCAGCAGTTCCCACTGAGCAAGTGATTCAGATTGCTTATGAAACGATCACTCTTGCTGAGTGTTTTAAAGTGGATGCAAAGCTTTTTGTGGCCCTCATGAGAATGGAGTCAAATTTTGATATGACGGCCATTTCCCACACCGGAGCAGTGGGATTAACACAATTTACTTCTATTGGTGCCCAAGAAGTCTCTGATCAACTAGGGGAGAGAGGCCCGCGATATGCGAATTCTCGCAATACTAATTATTTAAACGATATTATTGGAAATTGCACTGATCAGTGGCAGCAGCTCTGGTTAAGAGAGCGTGGCTGGAGTAATCAGAAAGAATTATTCTTAGAAGATGTTCAGCTTTCTATCATCTACGGCATGATTCTTTTAAAGGTCTTTTTGGCCAAGAATTATGAACAAGACCTAATGGATAATTATTATCAAGCGTTAGTGGACTATAATGGGGAGCCAGGGGATCGTAAATATTGGTATGCTCGTACAATTTTGAAGTTTTACGATGAAATCTAATTTTATTCATGCTAGAAATCTCTTATGAAAAATATTCAAGTTATTAAAGCCGATATTACAACTCTAGATGTGGACGTTATTGTTAATGCCGCAAACTCTGAACTCAAGGCCGGTGGTGGTGTTGATGGCGCTATTCATGCAGCCTGTGGTGAGGAGTTAGAAAAGGAATTAAGTGAAATGGGAGGTTGCCCTGTAGGCGAGGCCCGCTTAACAAAGGCATTTAATATTCCTGCTGAGTTTATCATCCACGCTGTCGGCCCTAAATGGGAAGGTGGCAATAACGGTGAATCAGCACTACTTGAAAAATGTTATATCTATGCACTCTCACTTGCCCAAGAAAATGAGTGTAAGTCCATTGCTTTTCCATGTATCTCTACAGGGATCTTTGGTTACCCTAAGATTGAAGCGGCCATTACAGCAACTTCTGCTGTAAAGAGTTTTGATGGAATCGATTCTTTTGATGATGTGATCTTTTGTTGCTTTGATGATGAAAGTTACGAGATCTATCAGACAATATTGTGATCTTAAAAATTCTTGAGTATCTTTACTGAACTTCATTTTAGAATTTTTCTAAATAGCTGATAAGATGTGTGTAGAACAACGCTACAGAGGCACATATGTCAAAATTTAGAAAATTGTTCACTTATTCTCTTATTCCAATTTCATTAATTGTTCTCATCGCTTGTCTTGGCAGAGGACATAATCTTAGAACTACAAGTTCAGAAGTTGTGAAAACTAATGAAGGTGCAATGGCAGTTGATCGCTCTCCGGCCAGTACCTATGTTGAAGGTGTTGAAAGCCTCACTATTGGAAATTATTTTGACATTACAAATGATAATTCTAAAGAGGATACAGATGGCTTTATTCAGGAAGGAGCATGGTTTCAGGATGAACTTCGTGGCTCCGGAGGCAGTATTTCTCGCTATTCAGTAGACCCAACGGCACAAAGTATTTATCTAACAGATCAACTAGGTGATTCGACTTATTGTATATGGCTTTATCGAGTAACATCTCCTGATGCAACCGAAAGTGCATTTGTGGATATCTTTGATGGAACTGAACAAATTGGAGTGGCCAGCGTGAATATGTCATTACCGACGGATCGCAAAGGCTGGTATCCTCTTGGCGAATTTACATTTACTAATGAACAAGAAGCCAAGGTCATTGTTTATAAAGGTATTGAAGATCTCAAGAAATTAAGAGCTGATGAAGTTCGTTTCTCTCGTCTAGAAGAGAATGAAGATTGTCAGGGAAGAAAATATGTTAACGTGAATAAAGAAGCGGTGATCTTTGCCAAAGGAATGGATGAGAAATCATTTACTAGTAATGATGGGTATCGTGAATATGGTGATTGGCAGGAGAGTAATCTTAAAGGCTATCAAGAAAGCACGGTGCGAATGAGTGAGGATGAATACGCATACGCTATTTATAGCTTCATTCCTAAAAATAGAAATTACTGTATTGATATTTATCGAGTGACAACTATTGGCGGTCTCTCCAATGCTAAAGTGACTGTTTTTCAAGAGGATATAGAGATCTTCTCAAGGTTAATCAATTATAATATGAAATCAGGAAAAGGTGGTTGGTATCCACTTGGCAAACAAAGTGTTGAACCAGATACAATGGTTTCAGTTATATTGGAAAGAGATCCTCTGGACATCGGAATTTTATTATCCGATGCCGTGAGAATATATGAATGTAATTAAATTAAAATGTGATATGTGATGAATGCGCCACCGTAGGCCAGAACTGTCATGTAACCGAACATGAGAAAGACATGTCCCCAACCGTCTGTTTCTCTTTTTACAATACCAAGTGTTGAAATACACTGCATGGCAAAGGCAAAGAAGATTAATAGTGACCAAGCTACGGCCGTATTAAAAACTGGTTTATTAGTGACTGGATCGATCTCTGATTGTAGGCGCTGTCTAAGAGTTGTGGACTCTTCATCGACATCACCAAGAGCATAGATTGTTCCAAGTGTAGAAACAAATAATTCTCTGGCCCCCATAGCAACAGTAATACCGACACCCATTTTCCAATTATATCCAAGTGGCTTAATTACTGGCTCAATTAGTTTTCCAAATTGCCCAATCGTTGAATGCTCAAGTGAGATCGAAGCAGCTTCTGCATCAGTTTTTCCAACAAGTAGTTGTTCCGCTGGTTTTGGAAATGTTGAAAGAAACCAAATTACCATCGAAAGACCTAAAATAATTGTTCCGGCCTTTTTTAAGAAAACCTTTCCCTTAAAAGTCATGGCCTTAAAAGCCGGCTTAAAAGTTGGAAGTTGATAGAGTGGCAGTTCAATAATAAATGAAGTCGTACTACCTTTATAAAGAGTTAGTCTAAATATCTTTGCAATAATTAAGGCCACAAAACTTCCTAGGAAATATAGGAAGAAGAACGAAAGTGCCTGTGAATTGAAGATTCCAAATATTGTTTTTTCTGGAACAAAAGTTCCGATTAAAAGAATATAAACAGGTAGTCTTGCTGAACAAGTAATAAGAGGAATCGTCATAAGTGTAGCAAGACGTTCCTTCTTATCTGAGATTGTTCTCGTTGCCATAATTGCAGGTACAGAACAAGCAAATCCAGAAAGGTAAGGAAGGAATGCTTTTCCATTTAGTCCAAAGTATGACATTGCACGGTCAGTAATAATTGAAGCACGAGAAATATATCCACTTTGTTCTAAAAGGCTTAGTAAGAAGAAGAGGATCATAATCTGTGGTAGGAAGATAATAACCCCACCAACTCCAGCGATAACACCATCAACAATAAAGCTATTGAGCATGCCTGGAGGAAGTATTGAACTTACGTATTCACCAAAAGCTCCCACGCCACCATCGATGAGATCCATTGCTGGACCTGACCAAGTATAGATTGAGTGAAAGATTAAATAGAAAACGGCCAGGAAGATAACTCCACCTAGAATTGGATGAAGAACAATATGGTCAATCTTATTTGATAATTGAATTAGTCCTTTATTCTTTCCTATTGCATATGATGCTTTTAGATCACGTGCTTCTCTTTGATACTTTTCAATATTTGAAAGAGCTGCAACTTCATTTTCTAGTTGAATATGTTCTTCTTCCTCAAAGTTAACACTAAAAGGATTATACTCTGTTGATTCATTTGAAAGTTGAATTTTATTAACTGGAGTTAATACAGAAGCTGATGCATTTTCTCTTATGAATTGATCGATAGTGGCACTGCTATCTCTCATTGTTGAAAACTTTAAATAAGGAACACCAAGGTGCTGACCAATTTTATCAAAGTCATAATTCTTTGCGATATCAAGATCAATCTTATTAAAGATAACTTTTATCTTTCCACCGAAGAGATCCTTCATAGCAAGAGTTAATGAAAGAGAAGAGTCTAGACGTGCACAGTCCACAACACAAACAACATCGTGAAACTCTGTTACTTGGTTATTTCTTCCAATTAGAGTTGAAGTTGTAACGGCCTCATCAATTGATGAAGGAACTAGAGAATAGATCCCTGGAAGGTCGACAATAGCAAGCTGTTCTTCATGGCGAGAGTTTGAAATAAGTCCCGCTGTTGCAGTATCAACAGTAATACCATTGTAATTTGCAACTTTTCTATTTGCTCCTGAGAGCATATTGAAGATGGCAGATTTTCCAGAGTTTGCTGGCCCTATAAGTAGCGTCTTTTTCATTATTGCATTTCCTCTACGTTAATGAAGCTTGCTTCACTTAGACGAAGAGCAACTGTTTCACCATCTGTTAATCTTAGAGTTAAAGGAGAGCCAAGAAATGAAGGAGCAACAATATAAACTGAATCACCAGGTAGGATACCTAAACCAGTCATTATTGTTTTGTGCTTAAGCTCGTTGCTAAAAGATAGTATCTTTACGCTTGCGCCTTTCTTTGCCTTCGATAAAACCATAGTATTCTCCATTTGTCTGAACGGGCTTACTATAGTTTCATTAGTCAAACTTGTCTAGGGATTTACTGAAAATTGTGCAACGTTCTAGTCGCGGTAAAAGGCGTCTGTAAAGTGTGCTATGAGTGAGTCTAGAACATGTTCTCCAAGTTCAAGCTGACGATAAGTGACTCCCGTCAGGTCAAAGATGCGACGAGCGATGCGATTTGTTTCTGATCCAGCATGCTTATCTTGTAAGTATACGACTTCTTTGATCTTTGAAGAGGCAAGTAGCTTGGCACATTCATGACATGGAAAGAGTGTCACGTAGCAAGTTGTATTAGCGAGTGGACGGTTAGAGTGAAGGATAGCATTTGCTTCCGCATGAACAACGTAGCCATATTTTTGATGCTCAAGAGGTACTGTTCTCTCTTTTCCCCATGGAAGTTTCGACTCATCAATCCCTGCAACAAATCCGTTGTAACCAAAAGTTATTTGATGATTATTATCATCAACAAAAACACATCCCACTTTAGTGGCCGGGTCCTTACTTTTGTAGCTGGCCATAATGGCCTGAAGCATGAAGTATTCGTCCCAGTTCACAGCACTCTTTGTGCTGATATGATTAATTGTCTTTTCCATGTCTGTTCTCATGGCCACAAGATTAGAAAATATTGCATTCATTGGCAACTTGTTAAGTCATAGAGGGTGGTGCAAAATATTGTAATGACAACTGAACACCGAAAGAATTTTTTATTATCTTCTATAAAAATGGCCATGGCGACTCTCTCAAGTCGCGTTCTGGGCTTTGCTCGTGAGATTTTGATGGCCAAATTATTTGGTGCTTCAGGTTTAACAGATGCCTATCAGATTGCTTTTCGAATTCCCAATATGCTTAGAGACCTCTTTGCTGAAGGAGCCTTTTCAGCTGCTTTTGTGCCAATTTTTACCAGTGCAAAAGTCGACGGGGATAAGCACGCCAGAACTTTATTATGGTCAATGGCCATTGTTCTCTTTAGTGTGACGGCCTTAATCTGTGGGCTTATTTTTATTTTCGCTCCTGAATTAATTCAGCTTCTAACAAATGAGCTTTTCACAAGTGATGCCAATCGCTTTGAGATGTCGATTCTCTTAACTCGTATGATGTCTCCTTTTTTGGCCTTTGTTTCTGTTGCTGCCTTATTTATGGGAGTTTTAAATACTTATCGCATGTTCTTTGCGCCTGCGATGGCACCAGCTTTCTTTAATATCATCATGATTATCTCGATGGTTTCATTACCAAAGTATTTAGAAGCAAGAAATCTTCATCCAATTGTCTCTCTTGGGATCGGTGTCTTAGTCGGTGGCTTTGTTCAAATGGCCATCCAACTACCAATGCTTGTGAGCAAGGGTTTATTTAAGGTTGAAAAAATTGATATCTTCTCAAAAGATGTAAAAGAAATTTTAAAGCGTATGAGTATTGGAACAATTGGTGTTGCAGCAACGCAAATCAATTTACTTGTTTCAACATTTTTAGCTACAGGTACTGTTATCGGTGCCGTCTCATGGCTTCAATATGCTTTTCGTCTCTTTCAATTTCCAGTAGGAATCCTAGGGGTTTCAATTGGAAACTCAAATCTCGTTTATTTTTCTGAGTTGTGGAGAAGTGGAAATGAAGAAGATGCAAAAAAAGCACTACAAACAAGTTATATAACTAGTCTCTTTGTACTTATGCCGGCCATGGCCCTGATGTTTGCTCTTGCTCAAGATACTGTTGCAATCTCATTTCAAAGAGGAGCATTTGGGCTAAATGATACTAAGATGGTAACGGAGGCACTTTACGCATATCTGATTGGTCTACCTTTTTATGGCCTATATAAAGTCTTCTCACCGAGTTTTTATACATTGGATAGGCCAAAGATTCCTGTAACGATTTCTTCAATTGCAGTACTTATTAATATTATTTTTTGTATTTCACTTGTCGAAACTTATGGCTTTAAAATTCTTGCAATGGGAACTTCTGTTTCAATGATCTTTATCATCGTTACTCAGTCAGTACTTTTATTTCGTATGCTAAATTTAGAGTTAACATTCTTTTTTCCAATTAGATTTTTTAAAATTTGCTTATGCGCTGTCGCTGCTTTTTTTACAGCATCTTATTTACGTTCCTTTTTTCCAGTGAATATTTTTTCTACTGTGGATAACCTTGGTGCATTTAGTATAAGTGCATTAGGAGGGGGATTAGCTTATCTTATTGCGCTGAGTGTCTTAGGTGATTACGTTTTAATTCAGCGCTTCTTAAATAAGCTTCTGCGTCGAAAGTAGTCCTATGTCGTTAGAATTTTATTAGTTTCTTACATTATTTGCCTTGCTTCACCGCTTGCAAGTCGTTAAACTTAAGAAGATTATATATTTGGAGCATTAAATGAGAACAAACTTTGAAACACTCGAAAATTTAGCGAGTCATACAATTAATACACTTAAAGAGAAAGGTGTTATTGAGTTCGATATTGCAAATCGCGAGAAACTTATCGAAGCAATGGCAACTGAGTTTGGTGTAGCGCTTGCAACTGACGAAGATATTCGTGACCAAGCAATTGAAGAAGTTGAAGAGAAAATGGGTGTAGATAATATGCCTGAAGATGTAACTGAGTCTGAAATGTTCAATCACGCTCGTAAAGAAATCATTAAGTCTTTTAGTGGTGAGAATATTGGTGGCCTTTACTTAGTAGAGTCTCTTCATAATATTGCAAAGAGAATGACAAGATTCTTAATTGGCTGTGAATTCATCGACGACGTTTTCGGAACGGATGAAGAGATTCACAACTTCCTAGTACAAAATATTAGAACTTTTAGAAGTCGTTAATATTAGAAAGGCTCCGAAAGGAGCCTTTTTTATTTCTGTTTTTTGATGTGATGTAGCGCTTGCTCAAAAAACATCCGCGGCATTTAAGCGGAGCTTAAATTGGACGCGGTGTTAGCTCCCCAAAACTTTAGCTTAAAAACCATATTCAACAAGCCTGCATTTATGCAGGCTTTGTTGCCTCTGGAGCAATGGAAAAATTATTGTTTTTTGATGTGATGTAGCGCTTGCTCAAAAAACGGTCCCTCAAGTAGACCATTTAAAACCGAGCTTTCACTTTCTAATATCACAATCCCATCATCAACTTTTAATAAGGCAGCATCGTAGTAGACACGAAGCTCGTGGGCTTTGGTTGCGGTTCCTTCCACCCTAAGAGTTTCGATCCCTTGGTCTAGTAGCTCTTTAAAGGAAGTTGGTTCATGAATAATGGAAGTGTCTTTATCGAAGACAAGTTGATTTTTAATTGCAAGTTGTTCAAAAGCATCTTGCAGGTCTTTGTATTCTTCTCTTGAAAAACTAAAGCGCGACTGCCACTCGTAGCGTGTGTCAGTTCTTTCAAATATTTTTAATTCATCTTCGTTAGTTGTTAATGTCCACCAAGGTGGTACGGGAATTTCTAATCCAAAAAATGGGAAGGGGATAGCATCTTTTAGGGCCACTTCCTTTTCACCTTTAATAACAAAGGCAGCATAAGTGGCAAAAATTAAGACGCAAATGAGAAGGATCCACCAAAATGTATTACTCATACCCGACAATTTAGCCTGTCTTTTTGTCTTCGTAAACGTAATATTAATCAGTTAAATCAGTAGTTTATAAAAAAAGTCGCCGTAATGCTTAAGTTTTATTCATATTCTGTCGTTAAGAAGATGAGGATTGTTAAAGTTTTTATGGAGAAAACTATGAAGTTAAGACTTATTAGCGCAAAGAGCATCTTGTTAGCAGCACTGATGTTCAACACATATGCTGAAATCGATATCAGCGATTGTATCTACTTAAGAGACAATGGCTATGAAGATGATGCAGCGGCATGTGTAACCAGAGCTTCTCGAGGTGGTTCAGACAACGGTGACTTCTGTGTGGAATGTTTACCTAAACTACCAGAAAGAAACGAGTGGGCCGAAGTCGCTAAAGTTGCAATCCCTTCTCTTGCTGCTATGGGAAGTGTTTATTTTCAATCAAAACACGCTGCTGATTCACAAGAAGCGTGGGCAAATTCTTTTGAAAACGGAATTAAGTCATGTCATGGCTCAATCGACTCATATCATAACTACAACCTAGAAAGAGGGGCAAACCCAATCCTTCCAGATGAGCAATCTAATATGCTCAATTCATGTAATGGTTACGGTTATGGTGCATATGCTGGTGGTCTTGGACTTACTGGTGGAATGTTTGGTGGTGTAGGAAATGGCTGGCAAGGTCAAGGTTACACAGGTGGCTTCCTTGGTGGAATGGCCGGACCAAACTTCGGTGGCGGAATCTACGGCGGTGGTGGATTTGGCATGGGTGGATACCCTGGAATGGGTGGAATGGGTAACGGCTTTGGTGGCGGTTACCAAGCAAATGTTTATATGAATCCACTAGGATCTCTTGCAGGATCAGCTCTTGCTGGACTTCTTACAGGTGGTAACGCAGGTTTCGGAATCGGTATTAATGGCGGTGTCGGAATGAATGGTGGTATGGGAATGGGTGGATACCCAGGAATGTACCCTGGCGGAAATATCTACGGTGGTATGTATCCAGGATTTGGAATGGGTGCAGGTATGGGTATGGGCATGGGTGGCTACCCATATGGAGCTGGATTTGGATCTGGTTTCGGCTCAGGTTTTGGTGCTAATTTCGGAATGGGAATGGGCAGCGGAATGGGTGTTGGAATGTATCCAGGAATGTCTGGTTACCCAGGAGCTGGGGCCGGAGCAGGCTTTGGACTTAATATTGGAATCGGTGCTTATCCGGGAATGAACTCAGGAGGAGCGTGGGGAATGTACCCAGGTTCTGGAATGGGAATGTATCCAGGAGCAGGTGTTAATGCAGGATTCAACTTAGGTTGGGGTATTAACGGCGGTGCTGGAGCTGGAGGTTATCCAGGAATGTATCCAGGTGGTGTTGCTGGCGGAGGCTGGGGCGTCAATGGAGGCGGAAACTGGGGTGGAAACGGTGGAGTTTATCCAACTTATCCAGCACCAGGACAATATCCAGGAGCCGGTGGTAACGGAAACTGGGGAATTAACACTGGTGGAAACTGGGGTGGAAATGGAGGCGGAAACGCAGCTTGTATGTGTATCTCTGCTCCTTGTTCATGTGGAAATACATACCCTGGTGGAAACGGAAATATCAATGGTGGCTGGGGCGTTAATGGCGGCTGGGCCGGCGGAGGTAATGGTAACTGGGGCGCTGGAAACAACGGTGGCTGGGGAGTCAACGGTGGAACAAGCTGGGGTCTAAATGGTAACGCTGGCGGTGGCTGGGGTGCTAATGGAAACTGGGGTGTTAATGGTGGAGGAAACTCTGCATACCAAACACAACAATTCCAAAGCTATATTAATGGACTACAGGGACAAGCTGTTGCTCAAGGTAACTACCAGAACCAAGCAACTGCAATGTATGCAAATCAGGCCCTTTATAGAAATTTACAAAATGCTCAGCAGAATATCTATGCTAATAATTACTCTGGAATGTATAACTCTGGTGTAAATTACGGCTCAATGGCCGGTGGAGCACTTAATGGTCAATTCAGTATTGGTGTCCAAGGTGGCGCTGGAATGAATTGGGGAATGAACTAGCCGCAGCATCTTGCGTAAGCAAGATTTGATGCGGTAGTAGGCCTCATTGCAATGAAATAAATAATCAATTCAACAAGCCTGCGTTTATGCAGGCTTTGTTGCCTCTAGGCCAATGGGAAAGTTAACGCAAAGTAAGAGCGACACTTTCACGAAGTGAAAGTTAGCAAAACATTGAGAGATATGCGAAAGCCTCCAGTATTGGAGGCTTTTTTGCGTAGGGCGCACAAATAAAAAAGAGACCAATGGTCTCTTTTTTGTAGCGCCTGTGGCGAACCGAAAGACCTAAAGGTCTTTCTCTCGAATAGTATGTGCACCAAAATGGGGCGCACAAATAAAAAAAGAGGCTATCAGCCTCTTTTTTTATTTGTTATGCATGAGAACTTTGATTGTGCCGCGGAAAACGACTTCGATCTTATTGGCATCCAGGTTTTTTTCAACTAAACCAGGGCCAAAAGTTGGGTGGCCGATAACATCACCAATTTCAAATTTTTGGCGAATATTGTACTTGATTGGATCACCATCAAGCTTTGCCATTGCATCTTCCCAAATGTTGATAATTTTATCTTCAGTAGAAACACGCTTCTTTCTAGTTCCTGCCTTCTTACGAGCAGCACTTGGAGAAGCTACTTTTTTAGCTTTGTATGCGTGAGTTGACTTACATGTATTACACAGAACTTTATGTGGAGTTTCTGTATCTTTCATTGCTACGATTAAATGAGCAAGATCGAGTTTACATTTGCTACAATATGTTACAATTTCCTTACCAACACCTAGTTTTGACATTTACCTCTTCCTTTTAATGATCTGATCAATTTAATGGGGAATAGTGTTAAAGTAAAGAGAATAAAAGGTTATATGTAGATAATTATAATGAAGAAAAATACTTTACAGCTTCTTGAAAAAGCAAAACATTTACCAACGAAATCCGGCTGCTATTTGATGAAACGCAAGCGAGCAGGCGTCGAAGAGATCCTCTATATTGGTAAAGCGAAGAATCTTAGAGCGAGAGTTTCTAGTTATTTTAATAGTTCAGAGAAGTCACCGAAAACACAGATCCTAGTCTCTCATATTCAGGACTTTGATTTCATCATGACGAAGACTGATGCTGAAGCATATATCTTAGAAAATAACTTAATTAAAAAGCATATACCTAAGTATAATATTCAATTAAAAGACGATAAGAGTTATCCCTATATTCAAATCGATCTCAATGAAAAGTTTCCGCGACTAGTTTATACTCGAAGACCTAAGAGAAAGAAGAAGGTTCGCCTTTTTGGTCCTTTCACCACAGGCAGTAATATTCACAAGATTTCTCGTATTTTAACCAAGTCATTTACATTGAGAGACTGTTCAATTGAGGAGATGCGCAGACGAAAAAGGCCGTGCCTTATCTATCAAATGCGACAATGTTCTGCTCCTTGTGTGGATTATATTTCACGTGAAGATTATGAGGTTGATTTAAATAATGTGATTAATTTCTTTGAGGGAAGAAGTAGTCAGGTTTTAAAAACTCTTGAAGAGAGAATGTTTAAGGAAGCTGAAAAAGAGCATTTTGAACGTGCTGCTGAAATCCGCGATAGCATTGAAGAATTAAAAGAATTCTCAAAGGCCTATCAAAAACAAAATGTAGAATTATCTACTGAGAAAGATTTTGATATTGCCGCTTATCATGTGGGAGAGCTAGAAGTCGATATTTCTATTTATATGATGAGATCGGGAATTTTATTAGGACATAAGAACTTTCATTTTGGGAAAGGGGATAGTGACAAAGAGAATCACGAACTTTTTCAAACATTCCTATTTCAGTACTATTCTAATACTAAAGAAAAACTTCCAAGTCGCATTTATATCGACGAGAAAAAGAATGATCTTGCAATGATTAGCGAGGCTTTTAAAGAGGTTGTGGACGAAGAAATAGAAGTTCAAAAGCCAATTGGAAAAATGAAGTCCCTTTATGAATTAACGTATGATCATACAAAAGAGCATCAGCGCTTTCGCGTTAAAAATATGGATGGCCCTTGGATCGGTTTAAATAAGTTAAAGGAACTTTTAAAACTAAAAGAGACACCAAAGATTTTAGAATGTTTTGATGTTGCCATTTGGCAAGGTAAGTCTCCAACTGCTTCTCAAATCGTTTTTCGCGATGGAAAACCCGATAAGACTCAATACCGTTACTACCATTTGGAAGAGAGGCCTGAAGGTAATAACGACTTTGCTATGATGAGGGAAGTTCTCGCAAGAAGGCTTAAGAAAGGAAAGCTACCTGATGTTTTTATTGTCGATGGTGGTAAAGGGCAGGTTTCAAGCTTCTTAGCTGTTTTGGAAGATTTTGAATTAGATATTCCTGTTGTTGGAATTGCAAAAATAAAAACAAGTAAGAGTGAAACTTTTAAGGATAAAGAGGTTTCAAGTTCTGATGAGCGCTTAATTATTCCTAATCGCATTAATCCATATATTTTAAAGAAGACACCTTCACTAATGAGAATTGTTGTTCAAATGAGAGATGAGGCCCATCGTTTTTCTCGTAAGCTACATCATAAGAAAGAAAAGGATCGAATTTTTACTTCATGGTTTGATGATATTGAGGGGATTGGAGAGAAGACTTTAAAAACTATTCACGAAAATATGGACTTAACTTTAAAAGAGCTTGCGCAATTATCTTTGATTGAAATTAGTCACAAGTTAAATGTGAAGGAGAGTATTGCTGAGAGAATTCAATTAAAACTTTTAAAAGAATTCCCTCAGAAATAGAGTGCTAGTTGATATGGTGAATTTTTTTTCGATTGCCGTGCCCGCAATCCGTACATCTCGAATTCTCGTGTATGTACAAATTCTTATAATCTGATAAGTGTGTGTGAACCATATTTGAACCACAAACTGGACACTCATTTAATACCTTATGTACTTGCTCGAAATCCCCAAAAAGTTCTTCGAAATTTTCAAGTTGGAAATCTGGATCGAAAGACATGTAGTAGCTCCTTTAAAATCTAATTCCCCGTAACTTTGGACTCTTTGATGCAGGGTGTCCTCAGTGGGTATGCTAGATTTATCGGAGGCTTATAAATCTTCTAAAATTTAAGCTTTTAATTTTAGTGCCTTAGGGATATTTTACCCATAGGAAAGAATTGAATGGCACAGCAACTAATTTCAAAATTAACTAAAGATTTCAATAATAAGCTAAAAATCTCATCTAATGAGAAGCCGAATTACTATGCAAAAATCTTTGAAAATACCCTGTGGTTTCCTAAGTTAGTAGGTCGTACTCTTAGCTCAAATGAAGCCTCTAATAAGCCTACCCTGACCAATAAAGAGTCTTTTGAGGTGAATGTCCCAGAGATTGCAGCAAAGCCTCAAGAAGCGAAAATTGAAGTTCCTATAGAAGACAACCCTGCGCCAGTAAAGATTGAAGTGGAAAAAAAGGCCAGCTCATCTTTGGTTAAAGTTGATACATCGTTCACAAATTTAATTCAAAAATATAATGAAAATTGGAAACTAGAGACAATTCCTGGTTATCAGGACTATCAAGGTGAAATTGATATTATCTTTTTTGGATTAGATGAAATAGAGGAGTCAGAGTTTCCTGATTTTCTTCCGCTATCAATGATTGAGTCTGATCAAGATATTATGGGAAGAATGATTAAGGCGATGAAGATCTCTTCAGGGCGCTTTATTCGAGTTCCTTTTATTAAAAAAGATGCAAAAGAATTTATTTTTTCTTGTTGTGCACACTTTAAGCCTTCTCTTCTTGTTCCTCTTGGAGCGGCTGCCACTAAGCTGTGCTTAGACAAGCAGGTTCGATTGGCAAATGTGCATGGAGTATTCCATTCTATTCAAACTGAAGTTGATGGAAAAACTCAAGTAATAGAAACAATGCCACTTTTCCACCCTAAGCTATTAGAAGTTAATGAGTCGATGAAGAAAACGGCTTGGGCCGATATGCAAAAGGCGATTAAATTTCTTACAAGTTGAGTAGTATAGTAAAATCATATATCATTTTAATAGATTAAGTTGCTTGGCAAGGATGCCGCACGAATCAGGACGATGATATTTGAGAAGTCTATTCTTACTTTTTATTCTTTTATTCACTTTCAATTCTTTTGCAAGAATTAGTCCACTTCAAAATTTTAAGTCAGGTCACACTATTAAAGTGAGAGTCGCTAAGAACTTAAATAAGGTCTTTCTAGAAGGTGTTGGAATAACGAGAGAAGTTATCGCAACTAATAAATCGAAAAGCTTTAAAGGCTTTAAGAAAATAAAAATAAATTGCGGAAATTTAAAGCATGCTCGCTCGATAAGGCCACAATATCTCGCTTCTTTAACTTCAAAGACAGGTCTTATTGGTTTTGAAAAAAAACAATTCATGGGCCAGATGCACATTGTAACAAGTGAAGATGGAAAGTCATGCGATGTTGTCAATGAGATGGAATTAGATGATTACATTGCAACACTACTAGCAAAAGAGATGAATGCTTCTTGGCCAGTTGAGGCCTTAAAAGCTCAGGCCGTAGCAGCTAGAACATATGCAATTCATCATATGATGAGTTCAGGTCTTCAAAATGATACTCTCTACGATTTAGAGAATTCAGAAAAGCATCAAGTAAACGGAACATTTAATGATGTAACAGCAAGTACAATTGAAGCTGCTAGAAAAACAGCTGGAATGGTACTTACTAATAAAGATGGAAATCTAGTCCCTGCATTTTTTCATGCAAGTTGTGGCGGAAATACTCTAGAGCCTGACGATGTATGGACAAATGAAGTTCATGGTTACTCCACTGTAAAGTGTGCCTATTGCCAAAGAAAGAAGAACTGGGATTCAAAGATCACTCAAATTCGTTTTAAAAAAATGATTGAGTGGGGTATGAGAAAGGGATATGTAAAAAAACAAAAGCTACACAAGAAACTTTCAATTTATCCAGACAAGAAAAATGCGAAGGCCATCTATGTTCGAAATGGAAAGAATAAGATAAAGATTAAAAAGAGTTTATTTCGTCGCTATTTTGGTCGAGTAGACTTTCCTTCTAATTACTTCTACCTTGTTGATCTTGGCCGCGAAGGACTTCAATTCGTTGGAAAAGGTAATGGCCATGGTGTGGGCCTTTGTCAGGTAGGTGCCTTAGGTCTTGCCCAAAAAGGAAAGGGCCATAAAGAAATTCTGGCCCATTATTTTCCTAAATTAAATATTTTAAAATTGTATTAAGTCTTACTGACATCCCGGAGGAGCAAAGTTAATTGTCAACGCTGTTGCTTGTAACGGTACACCATTTGGTGAAGTGTACTGTGGTACATAAACGTAGAATTGACCAGCAGAGATTACATTTGTTGGACAAAATGCAGTTGCTGTTAGAACTGAAGGTGAAGTCATTTGAATACCGTTAACACCTCTTTCTTTTGCTAGTAGAGGGTATTTTCCAGTTCCATATTGATTATCTGTAAAGTAGCGCCCACAAAAAGAGAAATAATAATTGAACCCAACATTATTTCCATTTGTTGTTTTAGCTATAATGAGAATATCGCTATTACCATTTGCTCCCGCATAGTAATCACCAGTTTCTCCACCCATGGCACCTTGTTTTAAATTACCAATAATTCCCGTTCCATTTGTTTGGGACGTTGTTTGATAACTATCAAGATAAGTACTCATGAAAACTCTTTCTGTACTACATGGGAAGTGGCCTTCAAGGCTATTGTGAAGTTGTTCAACACCTCTTGCAACATTACCGCTTCCGTTAGATCCCCAACCAGAGAAGTTTGTAGCACCGCCACCGCCACCTGAGTCACTACCGCAGCTTGTAATTAACATTGAAGTAATTGTAGCAACCATCAATAATTTAAACTTTTTCATAATATCCTCAAATATTAATATTCACGCTACTTCCTGTATCGGCGACTCTGAAGATTTTCTTTAGAAATTGATAAAATTAATTAAGAAATAAAGATCATGAACCGAAAAGATATGTAATTAAAACAACTTATAGAATTACTTATGTACGAAAATTTCAAGAAATCAATGTTTAATGTCGTAGCACAATCCTTAAAAGACTTTAAAAAGGATGACCAGGCAAAGTTTCGTTTGAAGCTAGGACTCATTTTTGCCGTTCTACCTTTTCTATCAATCATTGCTGGCTTCATCTTAAATTGGTTTCTTTTAAAGTCGGCAGTTATCTACATTACTACATTTAGAAAGGATCTTGATTACATTATTGATGATCTTATCTTAGACTACCTACAGATAGGCTTAGTCGAAGTTTGGCCATGGGTGATCTTTTCATTTATTTGTCTCTTAATTGCAGGAATTATTCTTGCTCAATTAATGCTTCGTCCATTTGATGAGATAGCAGACTACTGTAATGAATTTCTGTGTGCAGAAAATAAAGATGCAACATTTGATGCTGATTTTAGTTCTGAGCTAAGATTACTATCGAATTTTAGTGACTGGTTTTTTACAACTACTGAAACTTTTAGAAAGAGTGGTGTTTTAACTAAAATTGAAGTTCCAAATAAATACAAAAAGATACACAAGCCTGTCTTTGAATCAATGTTCTTCCTTAATAAGAGTTTCTATGTTGCGATTGTTTGCATACTGATGGGAATGATTATTACGATCATAAACTTTGCTCTTTTTGACGCCATTATTATGGTGGTTAATCATATCTTAACAGATAGTAAAGTTTTTAAAGATTACTTAGTTAACATGGCGATACTGCAAAACGACATTCTCTACATCACAATTATTGTCAATATTATTTCTTATGGTATCTTTCTACTCTATCTCTATAACAAGGTTGCTACACCTGCTTTCGGGATTTTTGCCACTATGCGATCATTCATTAGTGGACGATATGCCTCAAGAGTTCATTTAATCGGTTATAAGTATGTGCGTAATCAGACACGTGTCATAAACCGCTATCTCGACTACATGGAAAAAGAGTACTCTGCAAAAGATGATTGAGTATTTCATTTTGTTCAAGTAGAATTCTAATAATAACTTGACGTGAAATTATTGTTTAAAACAACAAAAGGGATAGTAATGAAAAAATCAATCGGCATTGTAATGTCACTTCTTCTACTTGCCAGCTGTGTAGGTAAAGATCAAATCAAACAAGCTCTTAAAGATGATCCAACTATTTTAGCAGAAGCAATTAAAGCAAACCCTGCTGAAGTTATGGAAGCTCTACAAACAGCAGCTCAAAATGCAAAAGCTGAAATGGCAAAGAAAAGAGAAGAGGAAGAGAATAAAAAACTTCATGGATTTATTGAGAATCCTCTTAAGCCAGAAATTAGAGAGGATGAATCTATCCGTGGTACAAAAGGTGGAGCGATCACTCTAGTTGAATACTCTGATTTTCAATGTCCATATTGTACAAGAGGATTTGAAAATGTTGTAAAGCCAATGCTTGAAAAGTATGAAGGTCAAGTACAGTTTATCTATAAGCACCTTCCACTTTCATTCCATTCTGAAGCAAGAATTGCAGCAGAGTACTATGAAGCTCTTCGTCTACAAGATCCAAAGATGGCATTTGAATTCCACGATATGCTTTTTACTCAAGAAGGTCAGCAGAAACTTAGACAGTACAAAGAAAAGTACCTAAAGCAAGCAGCAAAGAAAGTTGGTGCTAACATGACTAAACTTGCTAAAGATGTTAAGTCTGAGTACGTTGTAAATAGAGTTAAGGCCGATGAAGCTGAAGCAAGAAAATTTGAAATCCAAGGAACTCCTGGTTTCGTAATCAATGGTGTTCCAGTTAAAGGTGCTTACCCAATGTCACACTTTGAAATGATCATTGATCTATTAAAAGAGAAAGGGAAGCTAAAGCTGAACTAATTCAAATATACATTTCTATATTTAATAAGAGGCCTGCATTCTTTGCAGGCCTTCTTATTTGGGCAAAATCTAATCTTCTGTTATACTAGAAATAATGGAGGTTAAAAATGACAAGCTTCTTTGATCATAACCAAGTAAAAATTAATAAAGAATATATGCGTGAATCTGCTAAGCAGATCGATTATTCTCTATCTGATTTTTTACACGATGATATTCCTCATAACCTCATTGAACAAAATGTACTTGATCATGCATATATCAAGCATGTTTCATCTCTACTTAAAACTGACTCGATTTATAAACTTGCTCATGAGATCTTAGAGCTTGAAAAAATTCTTGATAAGCTTTCTGAGCACCTTCCTGTTGATATAAAGATTCCTAATATGGAAGTTTTCTATCATCAACTCGGCCCAGTCTTCATTCAATTATTTGTTGAAATTGAAGACATAAAAGAGCACTCTCAATTAGAGCTAGAGTGGCTTAAAGCCGTTAGAATCGCACTAGAGGAAGAAGTGGTAGTTTGGCAAGAAAAAAGTCTAAAATAACCTAAAAAATAAAAAAAATAACTTAATTAAAAAAAAAGGCTTAAAAAGCCTTGTCAAAGCGTGTTTCAGGCCTCATCCTATTTTTACAACAACTAAATAACTAACTATTTGGAGTTTACATGAACAGAAAAGAACTTGTAGAAGCAATCTTAAAGAACAAAGAACTTAAGCACCTAACTAAGAAAGATGCAGATACTTTCGTATCAACTACTCTTGAAACAATCAAGAAAGCTGTTAAGAAAGGTGACGATGTATCACTAATCGGTTTTGGTACTTTCACAAAAGTAAGAAGAGCAGCTAGAACTGGTATCAATCCAGCAACTGGTGAAAAGATTAAAATCAAAGCTAAGACTCTTCCAAAATTCAAGCCAGGTAAAGCTTGGAAGGAAATGTTCTAATTTTAGATTTAAATTAGTTTCATAATAAGAAGCCTCCCTTTGGGAGGCTTTCTTATTTCTAGAGGGGAAAAATTTGCCTCTCAACTCAATAAGCGTCAAAAAAGCGTCGACATTTTGACACCGGCCAATTTTTACATACAAGCTAAACGGTTAGAATTCCTTTAAAGGGCAATAGAATGTGGTAGAACATTCTTTACTATCTTGTAGAATTTGCCGGTAGGATGTATAATTTTTGACGAGGCACAGTTTATAAAGGAATTTTTTTCTGTGTGAAGTAAAGGATTTATAAGTATGGCAGATGGAAGTGCTGATAATACAAACCAAGGAAGTGGTAAAAGCCCTCTTTTAACAGTAGCTCTACTACTGAATATTATCTTAATGGGTGTAATCGCTTATTTTCAGTATCAGACACATGTGAAATTATCGCAGCAATCTTCAGTAGAAGATCTTGTTAAGGCCCAAATGGCCGAAGCAAATAAAGAAGCAGACGTTGTGACAACTGGTGAAGCACAAGAAGAAGAAGGTAAGCTCTTTCCTCTTGATAGCTTTACAGCAAACCTTTCACAAGGTGATGGACCTCAACGCTACATTCGTTTAAATGCTGTACTTAAGCTTTCTCTAAATGCAAAAGAGGAAGAATATAAAGCAAGAAAGCCTCAGATTAGAGATACAATTATTAGTATTCTAAACTCAAAGAGGCCAAATGATCTTCTTAAAGTACAAGGTAAGGAATACCTTAAAGAAGAAATTAAATCAGCGATTAACTCATATCTCGTTGATGGAAAAGTTTTAGATGTTTACTACGTTGGTTTCCAGATCAACTAGTACATAAATAAAAGTTTAACTTTTGGCAGGATGCCAAGATCATCAAATCCTAGGAGGGGAACGATGGCACAGGTTTTAAGTCAAGACGAAGTCGATGCTCTATTAAACGCTGTAAACGATGGTGAAGCAGATGATTTTTTAGGTGATGGTGGCGATTTCGATGATGAAGCTGAAGATGAGAATATACAGCCCTATGACTTAACTAATCAAGACCGAGTCATTCGTGGGCGAATGCCTATTCTTGAAATCATCTACGAAAGATTTATTCGTTCATTTCGTGTATCACTTTCAAATTCTTTAAGAAAGATTTCAACGATCTCAATGATCTCAACTGATCTTCTTAAGTTTGGTGAGTTCGTAAACACACTACCGATTCCTTCGTGTATGTGTATTATGAAATTCAATGAACTAAGAGGTCCAGCTCTTCTAGTTTTTGAATCAAAGTTAGCTTATGCAATTATTGATTCATATTTCGGTGGAACGGATCGTCCATTTACAAAGATTGAAGGAAAGGAATTCACAGCAATTGAACTTTCATTCATGAGAAAAGTTATGGATATGGCCATTGCTGACCTTGAGGAAGCTTGGGCACAAGTTCACAGAATTGATGCACAATATGTAAGAACAGAGATTAACCCACAATTCGTTGGGGTTGTTCCTCCATCAGATGTAATTATCGCAACAACTCTAGAAGTTGAATTTGAGTCTGCATCTGGAACGATTATGATCGTTGTTCCTTACTCAACAATTGAACCAATTAAGCAAAAGCTTTCATCTAATTACCAAACTGATAACGACATGGCAGATAGTATCTGGACAAGTGCAATGAATGAGCACATTAAAGATACGAAAGCTGAGATTGTTGTCAAACTTGGTGAGGCACAGATGACAGTGGGTGACCTTCTCACTCTTCAAAGTGGAGATATTATTCCATTGAACCAAGAAGCTTCAAGTGAAGTTAAGGGAACAATTCAGGGAGTAGAGAAGTTACAGTGTCTAATTGGAACATATAAAGGAAGCCGAGCGGTACAAGTCACACATGTTGATAAAACACCGAAAGTTTCTATGGATATCGAAGTAGAGTAATAAAGGGAGTATATAAATGAGCGATCAAACAGAATTAAATAATGAAGTACAAGGTCTAGAAAATTTCAATACGATGGAAGTTGAAAAACTTGCTGATGAAATTAGGGCCGGTGATGATGCGATTAATAAATTAAAGGTACAAAACCTAGACTTTATCTTAGACATTCCTCTAAAGGTAACAGTTGAACTAGGGCGTACAGAGGTAATTATTAAAGACCTTCTGCAACTAGGACAAGGTTCTGTACTTGAACTTGATAAGTTAGCTGGTGAGCCTCTTGAGATTTTAGTAAATGGGAAGCTTGTCGCTAAAGGTGAAGTTGTTGTTGTTAACGAAAAGTTTGGAATTCGTTTAACAGATATCATTTCGCCAATTGAGAGAATTGAAAACCTTAAATAATAGGAACTTATTATGGCCAAACGATTTAAATTATTATTTTTAGCACTTTCTTTAATAACAGCAAATGCTTATGCAAGAGTTGAAATTGGAAAAGTTGAGTTAACTAAAGATGGAAGTACTGGTGTTGTAACCATTGCGTTAAAAGGTAACTACCGAGATACTCCTGAGTTAACAATTAAGGATGATATTATTCAAGTTGCTCTTGATGGAACAATTGTTTGGCCAAAAATTGAAAAACAAGTTTCTGTGAATAATAAGTTTGATACGAAACTTATGGCGTATCAATTCAATAAAGATGTTGCTCGTGTACGTGCCATTCTTCCTTATGAACTAAGAGGTAAGGAAGATAAAGTAAGTTTAGAGGTTGGAGATAACCAAATAAAAATGTTCTTTCCAATTTCAGCTTCTAAAAAACAAGTTGCTGTAACAAGAGCAGCTACTCCAAAGAAGGCTCCTGCTAAAACTAAAAAAGCAGAAGCATATGATGAAAGTTACTTAGAAAAACTTTTAAAAGATAAAGAAGAAGTAACAAAGAACGAAAAACCTAATAATAAGAAACTAAATGATACAAATGATTCTCTTCTAGCATTAGCAAAAGAGAAAAAACAACAAGTAGAAGATAGCGTAAGCTCTCTTTCTTCTGGAGTTGAAAAGGGTGGATTTCAAATGTCGACTTATATTTTTAAATTTATCGGATTCTTCGCTCTTTTTGCTGCCGGTATCTTCTTTCTAATGAACTTTTTTAGAAAGGGAATGCTTAAGAAAGGTGGATTAGGAATCTTCTCTAGTGCAAAGATGGTTGAAGTATTATCGACAACATATCTTGCCCCAAAAAGAAGTCTTCTTGTTGTTAGAGTTCAAAAACAAGTCTTTTTAATGGCACAGTCAGAAAAAGGTATGGATTTTTTAACAGAGATTGAAGATACATCAGCTTTCTTTAAGGAAGGTGAAAAACAAATCACTGGATCTAACTTTGATACAAACCTTGATTCTGCAAATGAAGGTTCAAAAGAATTTAAGTTAAAAGAAGTAACTCAAAATATGCATGAAGCAAGCAACTCTACAAGATCTTCACAGGAAGCAATTTTAAATAGTCTAGCAGGACAAGCAACAAGTGAAGAGAAGGTGAGTCTTACTGCTCAAATTAAGAAAAAAGTAAAAGACATGAAGTCTTTACAATAGATATTTGATTTTAAAATCAATTCAATAGGAAGTTGAATGAAGAACCTTTTAAAAGCATTATTAGTATTTAGTATCGGCGGATGGCTAAGTACGATCTTTGCACAGCAGTCAACGAACCTGGGGCTTCCAGGACTTTCTGTTAATTTTGGTCAAGGTGTTGATCTAGTCGATACGATCGAGTTAACGGTCCTTTTTACAGTTCTTACGTTAGCACCAGCTGTATTAATTCTTTGTACATGTTTTACGAGAATTATCGTTGTTCTATCTTTCATGAGACAGGCCATTGGAACTCAAAGTATGCCACCAAACCAACTACTAATTGGTTTTGCAATGTTTCTATCTGTTTTTGTGATGCAGCCAACTGGTGAAGATATTTATAATAATGCTATTAAGCCATATATGGATAAGAAGATATCAACGACTCTTGCTCTTGATCGAATTGAAGGGTCTCTTCGTGGATTCATGAATAAACAAGTACGTAAAGCTGATATCGGTCTTTTCTATGATGTAACAGGAAGACAGGCACCACAATCAATTAATGATGTTCCTATTCATTTTTTGATTCCTGCATTTATTATTTCTGAATTAAAGACGGCCTTTCAAATTGGCTTCTTACTTTATATCCCATTTCTCATTTTAGATATGGTTGTTGCCTCTGTTTTAATGGCCATGGGGATGATGATGCTTCCTCCGGTTGTTATTTCATTGCCTTTTAAATTATTACTCTTTGTTCTTGTAGACGGTTGGCAACTGGTCACAGGTTCACTACTAAGGTCTTTTAACTAAAAGAATTGGAGAACAAGATGGACTTTTTTTCAGACATCGCAAGACAAGCAGTTACTGTAGGATTAATGATTTCAGCACCAATGTTAGCAGGTGCTCTAATTATGGGTATTTTAGTATCGATATTTCAAGCAGTTACTCAAATCAATGAGCAAACACTTTCATTCATCCCTAAGATTCTAGTGATTGTTGGTGCATTAGTGTTAACAGCACCATGGATGACAGATCAACTGACTACTTTTACAAAAGAATTAATCATCAGTATTCCACAACTAGTAACTGGTAGGTAATCGTAATATATGACAATTCAAATCACTGACATTGTCCCTATAATCGCCTTTTGGTTAATCTTTACCAGATTACTTGCTATTAACTTTCAGCTACCTATTTATGATAACTTACCAATCCCAATGATGGTAAAGATCCTTTCAACTCTTGTTATGAGTTTTTGCTTCTTCCCATATATTCAAGGTGAAGTAGTAAAGGACATCATGTATGTGGGAAAAGATAACTTCTGGGCCCTCACTATTATTTACACACTCATTGGATTGATAATTGGATATTTGGTAAAATCAATCATGGGTATCTTCCTGTCAGCAGGTAGTATTATTACCCAGCAAATTGGATTTGCAGCGATTCGCTACTTTGATCCTTCTTCAGGTCAACAAGTGGGTCCTTTCGAAAAACTTATACAATGGACTGTTCTTGTAATGGTTATATCTTCCGGAGCACTTTTACCGATGTTTAAAGGGATTTTTCAATCTTTTTATTCAATTCATATCTACGATATGGGTGTCTTTGCGAAGTCTCATATTTTCTATATTGAAGCTTTTAAATCAATTTTTGTTGCTGCCATTATGCTTGCAACACCATTGATTTTTACAAATATGCTCATCAGTTCGATTCTAGGAATTATTGCTCGAACTGTACCACAAATGAATATCATTATGGTGAGCTTTGTCGTTAATATTGGCCTAGGTCTACTAGTATTCACGGCAACAAGCGATGAGTTCTTTCACGTTGCATTTAAGATGTATACGGAAAGATTAGGCGAGTGGTTTAACTTTATACTTTAAAGGAAGTAAGTCGTGGCCGAAGAAACAGATCAGGAAAAAACGGAAGATCCATCCCAGCATCGAATTGACGAATCGAAAAGAAAGGGTGAGGTCGCATCCTCAAAAGAACTAACCAGTGTGTTAGTACTGGCCGCCTGTATCATGACATTAGGTCTTTCTCTTCTTTTCATTTATCAAGAAATGGAAGAATTCATTAGATGGATTATGTATCTTGATCCAGCGACTGCCTTTACTGAAAAATCACTTAAAACAATTGCTAATAAAACAGCTTCTACGGCCCTTGTTTGTGCCGCTCCTGTTTGTCTTGTCGCTCTTTGTATGGGGATCGTTGCAAACGTAGCTCAAATCGGATTCATCTATGCTCCTGAAGTTTTAGAGTGGAAACCAGAAAGAATTGATCCAATCAAGGGAATAAAGAAACTATTCTCAATGAAAGCAGTTGTTGAGGCCGTTAAAGGTGTCTTAAAATTTGTTTTCATTCTAGGAATTGTATATTTCTATATGAAAGAAGATATTGCATCTTTTGTAGGTTTTCTTCATGTTGACTTCTTTCAAGCATTTGTAATCGGAAAAGATATTCTCATTAAGTTAGGTTTTGCAATCCTAGCAGGTCTTGTTGTTATTGCTATCGCTGATTTTGCTTATCAAAAGTATTCTCACAAAAAGAAACTCATGATGACAAAAGAAGAAGCAAAAAGAGAATCAAAAGAACAAGATGGTTCTCCTGAAGTTAAGCAAAGAATTCGTAGTATTCAAAGAGAGCAGGCCCAAAAGAGAATGCTTGCAGATATACCGACAGCAGATGTAATTGTCACAAACCCAACACATATCTCAATTGTTTTAAAATACGATCAAGAAAATATGGTGGCCCCTGGGGTTGTTGGAAAAGGTGCTGATCACCTTGCAATGAGAATTAGAGAAATTGCTAAAGAACACAATATTCCAATTGTAGAAAATGTGCCTTTAGCAAGAGCATTATATAAATCAGTAAAAGTTGGGGAAGGAGTTCCTCGCACACTTTATAAAGCAGTCGCTGAGGTATTAGCGTTTGTTTATAAGCTTAAGAGAAAGAATAAAGCTCTAAGTTAATTGAAGTATTAGGAAAAGTATCATGGATGGTATCTTTAAGAGATTAAAAGTATTAACTGAAAACTCAGATCTTGCAGTTGCAGTCGGGATTCTAGCTGTTCTTGCAGTCATGATTATTCCTGTTCCACCAATTGTACTTGATTTACTTTTAGCGACAACTCTTTCATTTTCAATCATTATTCTATTAGTTTCTGTTTATACAAAGAAGCCATTAGAATTTTCTACTTTTCCGGCGGTTCTACTTGTAACAACACTTTTTCGTCTCTCTCTAAACGTAGCATCAACTCGAAATATTTTACTTCGTTCTGGAAGTGAGGGGACAAGTGCTGCTGGTGAGATCATTAGAAGTTTTGGTGAATTCGTTGTTGAAGGGAACTTTGTTGTTGGTATCATCGTTTTTATCATCTTAGTAATTATTAACTTCATGGTAATCACAAAAGGTGCTGGAAGAGTTGCAGAAGTTGGTGCTCGTTTCACGTTAGATGCAATGCCTGGTAAACAGATGGCCATTGATGCCGATTTAAATGCCGGACTTATCAATGATGCTGAAGCAAAGCAAAGACGAGCTGAAGTTGCTGAAGAAGCTGACTTTTACGGGTCGATGGATGGTGCTTCCAAATTCGTACGAGGGGATGCCATTGCAGGTATTCTAATTACTGCTATTAATGTTATTGGTGGAATTATTGTTGGTGTTGGCCAATATAATATGAACTTTAGCCAAGCAGCTGAAACATATACTCTATTAACGGTAGGGGATGGGCTTGTTTCTCAAATTCCAGCTCTAATTATTTCAACTGCTGCCGGTATTATTGCAACAAGAAATACAAGTGAAGATAATCTTGGTGCTCAAATGAGTAAGCAATTTAAGCTTCACCCAAAAGCAATCTTAATTGCAGGTTGTGTGCTTCTTATTTTCTCACTTATTCCAGGACTTCCAAAGCTACCATTTATTGTTGTCGGTTTAGCTCTTCTTTTTGTTTCAAATAAAATGGAAAATGAAATTGCTCAGGAGAAAGTTGCCGCTGAATCAGTTGTTGAAGACGAGAAGAAATCGACTCCAGAGTCACTTGAGGATCTCCTTAATCTTGAACTTGTTGAATTAGAAGTTGGATATGGACTTGTAAATCTCGTTGATTCATCACAAAACGGTGATTTACTTGAGCGTATCACATATATGAGAAAGCAATTTGCTCTTGATTGGGGTGTTATCATTCCATCTGTTCGTATTAAAGATAACCTGGAACTTGCTCCAGGTGGCTACTCTTTAAAGATTAAAGGTGTCGAAATTGCTCAAGGTGAACTTGTTCCTGATCACTTCCTGGCCATGGACCCTGGTAGTGTTATTGAGAAAATTGATGGAATTGAAACAATTGAGCCAGTTTTCGGTCTTCCTGCCGTTTGGATTACAGAAGATCAAAAAGATGATGCAGGATTTAATGGTTATACAGTAGTAGACTTATCAACTGTTCTTGCAACTCACTTGACTGAAATACTCAGAACTAATTTACATGAATTATTTGGACGCCAAGAACTTGTTCGTGTTCTTGATAATTTTAAAGAACATTATCCAAAAATTGTTGCGGATCTCGTTCCAGATATTCTTCCTCTAGGAGCTGTTTTAAAGGTATTACAGAACCTTTTAAGGGAAAATGTTTCCATTCGTGACCTAAGAACGATCTTAGAGTCTTTATCTGAATATGGAGTGAAAATTAAGGATACAGATCTTCTGACAGAAAATGTCAGACAATCGTTATACCGCACTATCACTGAGTCTATTAAGTCTCCAAATGGTGATTTGCCGATATTTACGTTAGATCGTAAAATAGAAGAGCAGGTTGCTGGCAATCTCATACAAACAGAAAATGGTCAACAAGTTTCTTTAGACCCAAGAATTACCCAATCGATTTTGGCCAGTTTAAATGAGAAAATAGAGGAGGCAACGAATATGGGTGAAAAAATGGTTGTTCTATGTTCACCTGTTATCCGTGGCCACTTTAAGAAATTAACAGAAAAATTCATACCAAACTTAATTGTAGTAAGTCATAATGAATTAAGTCCAGATGTGAATATTAGATCGCTTGGAACGGTGAGGTTATAGGATGTACGTTAGGAAATTTGAAGCAGATTCTTTAGATGAGGCATTAGCAAATATTAAGGCCGAGCTAGGACCTGATGCAATTATTCTTAAAACACAGACGAATAAGGGAATAAAGGGTGCTTTCAAAAAGAAAAAAATTGAGATCACTGCTGCAATCTCTGAGAAGAACTACACGAAAAAAGCTCAAGTTGATAGCGTTTTAAATCCTGAACAAAAAGATTCTTTTTACCAAAATAACTCATCTTATATAGCAAATATGATAAATTCACATGATCAACATAAACAAAATCAAGGCACTAATGAAAATCCAATGGCCGGTTATGGAAGCCTTGGCTTAAACAAAAGTGTTAACTCTCTTGAAGAAAAATCGACTTCAAATTCTGCATCAGGACTTGATGATTTCTTAAGCTCTATTGATAGAGAAGAAGTTAAGAAAGCAACAGCTAATGCAGACTCTGAAAACTTCAATGATTTCTTAAATGGAGACTTCTCTCTTGATGATGAGATTGAAGTTGAGGAGCCAAAGGTTGCTCAAGCTAGACCAGCAATGCAAGACAATTATGTAACTGGTCCATCTACACCATCAATTAATAATGAAGAAGTAAATCATTTAATTGATTCACAAAGAAATAAAATCGATGATCTTGAAAAAAAGATTTATGAATTAACACAAAGTGTACAGGGGATGACTAAGCCGCAAGCACTTGGTGTTAAGGAAATGGTAACAATTTTTAGAAGTCTAGATATTGAAGAAAGATATATTCAAAAAATTGTTCGCAAAGCAAACTTTGATCTTTCTGATGATGATAAAGAGAATCCAGATACAGTTTTCGAATTTGCTCTTAAAGAGATGATGGGTGAAGTAAAGACGGCGATGCCACTTTTTTCTTCTGTCGATAACGAAGCTTCAAAGACTGTTACAGTATTAATCTCTGATGCTACTTGTGGGCAGAGCTCGATGTTAACGAAGCTTTCTGCTCTTAAAGATGATTCAGTGATTATTAGAAATAAGGGAAAAGTTGGATATAAAGATAATACTTCTTTCTCTGAAAAGTTCTTCAATGTTGAATCAAATGTGTGTGAAACAATTTCTGAAATCGTTGCGCAAACAAGAAAATCAATAGAAACCAAGAAAAATGTTTTTATCGACTACAAGGCAACAAATCAAGAAATCAATGAAATCAAGAAGTTCGTAGATGGCCTAAGACGTTCATTTGAAAATGTGGAAGTTTTAATCTGTCTTTCGGGAATCAACACAGAGTTGTATAATAGAAAAGTACTTAATCGTTATGCAAATATTGCTAACGGTCTCGTGGTGACGCATTTAGATCAGTGTTTAAATTATGGATCACTCTTTAATTTAGCAATTGATTTTAATTCGCTACCATATAAGTTTTTTGGAACAGGTGAGATTGTTCCAGATGACCTCGAAGCTGCAACTGCCGAAAGGATTTTGGCAGGAATATTTAAACTGTAGCTGATTTTATTTTTTATATTTAAATTTTAAGTTTTGTTTAGGAGACAGGATGTCCAGAAACGATCTTTCAACTTGGTTGATGTCACATAGAAGTGACAGCGATGAGATCTCTAATCTAGAAGATCTTAACGTAAAAGAATCTCTTAATTTAATCAGTGACGATTGCGAAATTATAGCTGTTGGTTCAGGAAAAGGTGGAGTTGGTAAAACAACGACAGCTTTGATGTTGGCCAATGAATTAAGTTCTAAAGGAAAACGTGTTCTTTTAATCGATTGTGACTACAATCTTTCTAACACGGCAGTTAAGCTAGGGCTTCCTTTAAATGACAACTTTTACTCCCTTATTTCTAATGAGAAGCCATTTGAAGAATGTGTCTATAAATTAGGTAATATAGATCTTCTAAGTGGATGTAATGGTAATAGCGATCTCTTTGAGAAATCTTTCTCTCACGATAAATTCATTATCGATATTATTGCTGAACATCGTACGGAATACGATCATATTATTCTTGATTGTCCAGCTGGTGTGAATAGGGAGACGATCAATCTTCAGGCCTATTCTGATTACCGATTCATGGTTGTAAATCCAGATCGTTCATCAATCACAGATACATACGCACTAATTAAAATTCTAAATCAAAAATACAATATCAAAGACAACCATTTAATCGTAAACAAAGTAGAATCGAATCAACAATACAATAAAGTTGTACGTTCGCTCGTTGATACTGTTTCAAGCTTTATGCAGGCAAACTTGAGTGTTTTAGGTGGGGTTAAAAATATCGAAATTCCATCTGATAAATTTGATCATGCACTTTTGAAAACGGAAAAGAATTCCCTTTCAAAATATTACACAAAGATCATTAATAAATTTTCCGACGAGGACGATAGTCGTATTACACCGGTAATCCTAAATGGATTTAGTGAGTCCGGAACTAGTCCACAACAGTTAGCCTAATCAAGGAGTGAGAGAGATGTCATCGTTGGCCAAAAAATTAAAGAATTTAAAAGACTACCGCTCAACAGTAGATCCAAAAGTAAAAGATGAAATCGTTGTGGAATATGCACCACTAATTAAATATATCGCACAGAAAATTGCTTCACGTCTTCCATCTAATATTGAATTAGATGATCTTATTTCATGTGGAGTTATCGGGCTAATGGATGCAATCGAGAAATTCGATCCAACTCGTGATAATAAATTTAAAACATATGCAGAGTTTAGAATAAGAGGAGCTATCCTTGATGAATTACGTTCACAGGACTGGGTACCTCGTTCAGTAAGAGAGAAGGCAAAGACTATTGATCGTGCTTATCAGAAGCTTGAATCAGAATTAGGTCGTCCTGCTACTGATGATGAAATGTGTAAGGAACTTGAATGTAGTAAAGAAGAGTTCCATGAAATGCTAAATAAAGCAAAATCAGTTTCAATCTTAAATATTGATGATTCGGCAACTTTTAATCGCAATGATAAGAGAGCAATGGCCGGTTTAAATGAAGACAGTAAATCAATGAATCCTTTTACTGCTGTTTCTAATAAAAACTTTAGAGATAAAATTAAAGAGGGTATTGAGCAATTACCTGAGAAACAAAGACTAGTACTATCACTGTATTATTATGAAGATCTAAATCTTAAAGAGATTGGTCAGGTATTAGATGTAACGGAATCACGTGTATCACAACTTCATACACAAGCTGTAATGAAGCTTAAAGCTAAGCTACAAAATATGTTTGAAGGTTATGAAGAACTAGTAAGCTAATAAAAAATAACAGATCAAAATAATCAGGCCCTCTTTGAAAGAGGGCCTTTTTTTTCCTATAAATTAAATGAATTAACCCTTTAAAAACCCGGCAAAAAATAGCATAATAGATGTAGAAATTCTTACGTTCACAGGAAGTGAAGGACCGTTAACATATGGAAGTGACTTTCCCTAGCCGCCATTTAGGAGATAAATAATATGAAGCTTCGTTTCAGCAAGCCGTTGTACATCTATTTCTCAGTTTCTCTTATTCTAACGACAGCTCTTATATCCGCTGGTGTATGGACCTTTTGGAAAAAAGGACCTGCTAATTTTGAAAGAATGACGATGATCTATGAATCGACTTCAAAATTTGATGAAGTTAAAAATTCAAATGCCCTAACAAGTATTAAAGAGCTTGTTCGAGTTGATCGTACGAAAGAAGCGATCTCAGAATTTGAAAGATTTGAAGCAGGTGTAAATGAATTAAATAATATTGCTAATATTGAAGAATATGAAGCTTTGAATGAGAACTTCTCTAATTTGAAAAAGAAGTTAAATGATATTACAGCTTCTGCAAACAAGTCGACATTGATTAATGTTTTAAGAACAAAGGTGATTGGTTTTCAAAACTTTGTTGTCCATAACCAATGGCGTACATTAACAAGAGTTTCAACAAAGATTAAAACAAAAATCTCGGTAGGCACAACAAAGAGTTCTAACTTTTATACATATTCAAATTTAAAGAAATTACATCAGTCGATTTCATCAGATGTTAATTATATGGAAAGAGTAACAATGAGATCGGTATTATCTGATGAAGATAAGAACTTGATTGTTATCCGACTTGGGACATTAAAAACAGAATTAAATCTCTTAAAAAGATCACTAGACTCTCTTAGAGATTTTGGATCAATTTGGAACTCAACAAATGAATCATATAAGATTTGGAGTGAGAAATTTGGTCCAAAACTTACTTACCAAAAAATTGAATTAAATGAAGCTTCTAAAACTACGCTATATGGCCTAATTGCAATCGTTGGTATCCTTACTCTCGTATTTGCAGGTGGAATATTTATGGTTGCCTACACTGAGAGAAGGGCATCAAAGATCTTAGAAAAAACTTCTCTAGATCTTATCAAAGATGGAGTTATTCCAGTCAGTGCAAAATTAGAAGGGGAATGGTCTCATTTATTTAAAGAAGAAATTGAAAAGTATCGTGGTTATATTCATAAGAGAATGAGCTTTGGATCAATCTTTCAAGACGCAATGCCATTTTCTTCTTTATTACTTGATTCAAACTTAAATGCTGTTTGGGCAAACTCATTATTTTATGAGCATTGGAGTATTGATAATACTAAAAATGATCACAGTATTACTTGGGACTATCTAAGCACATTTACAAACCTCGGTGAAAACGATCCTGTTATTAGTGCTGTAAGAGATGGTATTGCTGGAATTTATCAAATTCAGGTAAAAACAGAAAATGATAAAGAAGCTGCTCCTTTTGAAATGTATGTTTCACCGGTTGAATATGCAGATCAAAAAAGAATTATGGTCATCTTCTATCCATTAAGAAGTTTAGAAGAGACTTTAACAAATCAAATGAAATCAGTCGTCTCACCGGTGTGTAAGTCTCTTGATGCTTTAGTTGAAGCTAGCTTCTCAGGTGAGTTAAAAGAAAAGTTAAAACAAGACTTCTCTGCTGCTGGTATTGATAATGTATATAATAAATTCACAAAAGTTAACGATCACTTCTTAAGTCAAAAAGCATCTTTCTTAAAAGAGGTAGAGCTTCTTGAAAATAACTTATTTGAACAATATAAGATAATCGATGATGTAAGAATTATTTTTGAAGGTCAAAAGGACTTACAAAAAGAAGCGATTAATAAGTTCAAATCTGCTAAGGATAAGATTGTATCAGTAGTTGAGATGAGAGCTAAGTTTGAAGAAATGAATCGTTACATGGTGGAGATGAGTAATCGTCTTTTCAATGAAGAGATTGAATTAGCGACTCGTTCAAGTGAGATTGTTGAAATTATAAATGAAAATAAGGCTGCCTTTGCTGGCCTTGTTAAATCTCGTGATCAATTTAAGTCACTTAAATCACAAGTTGAACTCTTTAGAGCACGAAGTTCACAAATCGTTGATCAAATTCAAAGAGGTGTAGCGACAGATGCTACAATTGAAAAATTTGCAGGTGAGCTTAGGGACTTTAATTCAACTCTAGGAAACTTCTCAAAGGTATCAACTCAATTAGATGTTGGTCTTTCTAAGGTTCAGATTATTATGGACAGTAAAGAAGTTCCTGATGTTGGAGCAATTAAAGAGACATTTAAAACAATCAGAGGCGAAATGAATGAAGTTTCAACGCAAACTCAACAATTATCTCGTTTCGCTCAAGAAGAAGATGAAGAATTAATTTCATCACTTAGAGGACTTTATGGAAGTTTCCAAAACTTAAGAACTCAAAATGGTGAAATTGAAAATACTGTTGCTGACAGTCACCCTATTATTTAAGCAACCGCAAAATTGCCTGGCTCAGGCCAGTCTATTGTTTGCGGTGCTAGCTCCCCATATCTTTAGCTAGAAAATAATATTCAACAAGCCGGGTTCAAGCCCGGCTTTGTTGCCTCAGGAGCAATGGGAAAGCAGTCGCAAAAAAAAGCGACACTTTAGCGAAGCTAAAGTTAGTCCAACCCAAACTAATTTTAGGACCGCGTAACTAAAAGTCAAAATGATCTAAGAATTGTTTTAAATTAAGATCCTCAGCGCTGCCAGAGTTATCAATGACATAGTCAGCAAGTTTGGCCTTCTCTTCAATATTGATCTGTTTAGAAAGGATCTTACAGGCAAGGTCCTTTTCGATTCCATCACGTGCCATTAAACGCTCTACTTGTTTTGCTCTTGGGCAATACACCACGACTTTGAAATCAATAAATGGTGCAAGGTTTTTTTCAAATAAAAGAGGAACGTCGTAGATTATAACCTTTGGAGAACCAAGGTCTTTATATGCATTGAGAAATATCTCAGGTAGTTGGCGATAGATTAAACTTTCGATATCGTTTTGAATTTGAATATCTTGAAAGAAGTATTCTCGAAGGAGTTTGAAATTAATTTCATCCTCTTCGTTAATTACTTGTGAATAATACTTTTTTAAATGCTCTATAGACTCTTTAGATTTGTAGACTTCTTTAACCAATGCATCTGCATCAATAATAGGAAAGTTCTTTTCTTTTAGAATTTTTGAGACTGTTGACTTTCCTGTGGCAATTCCACCAGTAAGACCAACAATTGGGCATGGCATTTCGTAAAGACGCTTGTCTTTTTTTAGAGAAATATATTTCTTTTTTAATTTAATGGATGATTTCATATTATTTATTTTTTTCAATCTCTTTTACACGAGACCAAAGTCCTTCTAGTTCTTCTTGTGAACTTTCTCGAATCGCAATACCTTCTTGTCTTGCAATATCTTCTAATTGATTAAATCTTCTTTTGAACTTAAGGTTGGCCTCTCTAAGAGTCATTTCTGGATCAAGATCCAGGTGTCGTGCTAACTGAGCAACTGAAAAAAGTAAATCACCCATCTCTTCTTGAACACGTGCCTTATTTAAGTCGCGTCCTGGAGTTAACTCTTCTTTAAGCTCTTGCCACTCTTCTTCTACTTTATACATAACCTGAGAGTATTCTTCCCAGTCAAAGTTTATTTTACTTGTCTTCTTTCCAATCTTTGCTGAACTTGTCAGGGCCGGAAATGATAGAAGCTCATCGCATATTTCATACTTCTTTAGACTTTCTTCTTGGGCCTTCTCAGCTTTCTTGATGGCCTCCCAATTGTCTTTGATTTCTTTAATATCGCGGGCCTTATTATTCGTAAAGACATGAGGATGGCGTCTTACCATTTTGTCAGCGATAGTTTTAGCAACAGAATTAAGATTAAATTTTCCTTCTTCACTAGCTAGTTGAGAGTGGAGCACGACTTGTAGGAGAACATCACCTAACTCGTCTTCCATTTTTCTATAGTCACCATCTTCCACGGCGTGCATGTATTCGTAAGATTCTTCCATTAAATATTTAAGAAGTGACTTATGAGTTTGTTCCAAATCCCATGGACATCCATCTTTAGGATCTCTTAATTTGGCCACAACCTCTTTTAATCTTTCCATTTCGCTTAGTGACATAATCTAGCCTTGGTAATATAATCTAATAACTGAATATTACACCCAGAATGAAGAGATTGGAAATAATGGCCTACACTAAAACCATTCAAATTGATAAATCAAAATTGGTTATTCACTTAACAGATAACGCTAGGTCTAAATGGGGATTAGAAGCATGTGAAAAGATGATGCAGGACTCACTAAAGGTCTTAAGTAATTTCCTTTTCTCAAAGAATACTTGTTTAGATAAGAAGATTCATCAAGAAATAGAAGTCGATCTTCACTTCTGTGGCGATAAAAGAATGCGTCAAATTAATAGTGAGCATCGCAACAAAGACAAGACCACTGATGTCTTGTCGTTTCCAATGTATGAAAGCCTTAGACCAGACAGTACGGATTTCGTTCTACCTGGACCTGTAATGCTTGGTGATATCATCATCAGTCGCAATGTCGCTAGGAAACAAGCACGTGAATTTAACTTAAGTCTTGAGCAAGAGGTTATTCACTTATTTTGTCACGGACTCCTACATTTGTTAGGATATGATCACGAAATATCTGAAAAAGAAGAAGAGATTATGGAGTCGCTTGAAAAAGAGATTCTCTTAAAAATAAAAAAGGCAAGAAATTAATGGAAGAGAGTACACGTATTGGCCTTAGTGAGAAAAAATCACTCATGGCGGATTATAAGGATAAATTAGAAAGTCTTAGGAGGTCACTTTGATGTAGACCAAAAGTCTGCACGTATCAAAGAGATTCAAGAGATGGAAGCAATGCCTGGCTTCTGGGATGACAATACTAACGCAACAAAAGTTCAAAAAGAAAAAAACCTCTTAGAGGATGTCACAAATACATATACAAAATTAAAAGATCTATACGATGAGTTCGATATTCTACTCGAATATGCTGGAGAAGGTGATGAGGAATCAGCAGAAGGTGCAATAAGCATTGCTGATGAATTCGTCGATGCTTTCAATAAAGCTGAACTTAAAGTCTTACTTTCAGATGATGCCGATTCAAATAATGCAATTGTAAGTATTAATGCTGGTGCAGGTGGGACTGAATCATGTGATTGGGCAAGTATGTTATTTCGTATGGTCAATCGTTGGGCCGAACAAAAGAAATTTAAGGTTCAGGTCTTAGATGTACAAGATGGAGATAGTGCTGGGATTAAATCTGCAACTATGCTCATTGAAGGAAATTACGCTTACGGAAATTTAAAGTCTGAAACAGGAGTACATCGCCTTGTTCGTATTTCTCCGTTTGATTCAGCAAATCGTAGGCATACTTCTTTTGCTTCAATTTTTGTTTCACCAGAAGTTGATGATGATATCGAAATTGAAGTGGCCGATAAAGATATTCGTATTGACGTGTATCGCTCAGGTGGTGCTGGTGGACAGTCTGTAAATACGACAGATTCTGCGGTTCGAATTACACACCATCCAACAGGACTCGTGGTAACATGTCAGAACGAGCGTTCACAACTTCAAAATAAGATTCAAGCAATGAAAGTTTTAAAGTCTCGTCTCTATGAACTTGAGCTTGAAAAGCAAAGAGCTGCGGCCGCTGAAGAAGAGGCCAATAAGAAAGAAATTGGTTGGGGAGCTCAGATTCGCTCTTATGTTCTTCATCCATATAAAATGGTTAAAGACCACCGAACAAATTTCGAATCTTCTCAAGCTGAAAAAGTACTTGATGGGGATATTGATGGATTCATGGATGCATTCTTAAGATGGTCTGTTGATGGTAAGAAAGAAGGATAAGGAAATATAGCATTGAACTTTTTTTATCTTTTAAAAGATTTCCAATTACTCTTTTTTCGTGATCGTTCTTCACGTTACTTTATTTCTGCTACTATACTTGGCCTAATGTTTTCGTTGGCCGTTATTCTATGTAGTCTTGCTCTAATGGATGGTTTTGGGGTGACTCTTAAGAAATCTTTAAATGCAGGTAGTGGAGAAATCATTCTTACTGCAAATAGTGGTTTTTTTGAGTTAAATGAAAATGAAGTAAAAGACCTGAATAACTTTCCAATTCAAACTAAAATACCAATGCTTCGTACACAATCATTTGCAAATAAAGACGAAAAAGGAAAAGCTGTCTTTGTTGTCGGTGTTGATGAAGGTGTGGAAAAACTTGATAATGGCCTATTCATGCCAAAAGAAAATGAAGTTATTATCGGGGATCTGTTGGCCGAGAATTTGGGGGTCAAAAAGGGAGATACTCTCAAGTTTAGTTTTTCTGCTGGGAAACTAGGAGAGAGGTATCTTCCCACAAATGCTGTTTTAAGAGTTGTTGATATTATTCCGTTTAAAATTCATGAATATCGCAATCGTTTTGTTTACGTGAATTTAGATCATATTCAAAAGCTTCTTGGAGTTGGGAAAAAGATTAATATCATGAGCCTCAGGCTCGATCCCGAATACCGCACAATTAATAAGATAAATGAAGTCGTCTCAGATATGAGAAGTGTCTTCTATTATGAATTTACAGTGGCCCCTTATTGGAGTGACTTTGCAACATTTTTAAAAGCGGTTGAATTTGAAAAGTATATGATCTCAATTGTCTTTTCAATTGTTGTCATCTTGGCAATATTTAATTGCCTGGCCTTTATCATCTTTTCTAAGGAAAGAAGATCTCAAGAAATATTCTTATTATATGCGATTGGATTGTCTCCAAGTAAGTTTAAGACTCTTTGGGTTGTTCAAAATGTTGGCATCTGGCTTTTGGCATTTTTAGGTTCTTTAATTTGTGTTGAAATCTTTGATTATCTTTTAGGGACTTTAGATATTTTCTCATTACCGACAAATGTTTATCACTTAAGCCGTATTGAGTTGTATCTGGCCTTCAAAGATATTTTCGCTGTTGGGGCCATCTCATTAGCTCTTATATTATTTTTAACTTATCTCGTTCTAAAGAGATTAGATTCTAAATCAATGGCCCAAGGCCTGAGAGAGGAGTTTTCATAAATGGCTGTTTTAAATGTAAAGAATGTTCAAAAAGACTTTGGAAACTCACATATCTTAAAAGGTGTGGATCTTTCACTTAGTGAGGGAGAAAGATGTGTCATCAAAGGTTCATCTGGTTGTGGTAAATCAACACTGCTTTATTTGATTGGTGGTCTTGAGAATATTACTGCAGGAGAAATTACTGTCGATGACCTCAATATTGGCAAATTAAATGACGCGGGGCTTGCGAAATATCGTAATTCTAAAATAGGATTTGTTTTCCAATTTCACTTTCTTCTTTCATCACTAACTTGTTTGGAAAATATTTTATTGCCAGCAAGACTAGGTGGGCACAGTGTGTCGAAGACGAAGAAGTATATCGAGTCTTTAGCAAAGGCCCTGGGTGTCCAGGAGTGTCTTAAAAGATACCCATTTGAGATCTCAGGTGGCCAGCAACAGCGTATTAACCTGATACGTGCTCTATCACTTAAGCCTAAGATGTTACTATGTGATGAGCCTACAGGTAATCTCGATTCGAAAAACTCTAAAATCGTAGCGGATCTAATTTTTAATCTTTCAAAAGAATTGGGAACAACACTTCTTGTTGTTACTCACGATGAGGAAATGGCCGCTAAATTTGAGAGAACTCACACGATGGTGGATGGAATATTGCATTAAAACGCAATTTTGTGTCGCACTGTGTTCGTTTTTCTTTTTGTAACTTTGTAAGATTGTTGATATTTTTTTACTCAAGTATTTTTTGTCAGCATGCACACAAGACAAAATCACGGAGACTGAATGATTAACTCTTGGAAGAGTTTTATATATATTATTGTGTTTACAATAACCTTCAATGTTATTGCAAATGAAATAGGTCCTACTAAACGTCTGTTTAAAATTTCAGATGTTCAAATTCAAGGTCTAAAGAAAGTAGAGAAAGAAGCTGTTCTTGATAAGCTTCGCGCGCGTAAAGGTCTTACCCTGACAAATGAGATTCTCTTTAACGATATCGAGACTATTTATAACTTAAAATATTTTGAATCAGTTGAAGCTCACCAAGAGGGACAGAAGCTAATTTTCAAAGTTGTAGAAAAGCCAATTGTGGCAAAGATCATTTTTAAAGGAAATGATGAAGTTGATAAAGATGATTTGAGTGAAGGTCTAAAAACCAGAGAATACTCAATCCTTGATGTTAACTCAATACAGGCCGATGTTCGTAAGATGGAAAAGACTTACGAAGAAAAGGGCTTCTACCTTGCAAATGTTTCATATGAAATTAGAAGAGTTAACAATGAGAATGTTCATCTAATTTATCATATCAGTGAGTACGATAAAGTTCGTGTTAAAAAGATTACCTTCCTAGGTCTTACAGCGTTTGCTGAAGAAGAACTTAAGTCAATAATGGAAACAAGAGAGGAGAGTCTCTTCTCGTTCCTATCGGGTTCTGGAAACTTTAAAGAGCTAAACTTTAAAACAGATATTGAGCGTCTTAAGTACTTCTATTCAACGAAGGGTTACTTACAAGTTAATGTGGCAGTTCCGGAAGTTACAGTTTCAGAAGATAAGAAATGGGTCTTTATTACTGTAAAAATTAAAGAGGGACCAAAGTTTGAAGTACGTGATATTTACTTCCAAGGTGAGCTTCTTTTTACAGAAGAAGAGCTTCTTGAAAAAACTCAGCTTAAGGCCGGAGAAGTTTATTCTGAGGAATTACTTCGAAAAGATATTCAGCGTCTAACAGAATCTTATCAAGATCTTGGTTATGCTTTTGCCAACGTTATTAGAAATATTCAATTAGTTCCAGGTGAGAATCGAGTTGATATTCAATACTCTTTTGAGAAAGGAAAGCTTGCAAAGTTTGGTCGTATCTCAATTACTGGTAACTCAAAAACTCGCGATAAAGTTGTTCGTCGTGAATTAAAGATTCATGAGGGTGGCAAATATTCTGGTACAGGCCTTAGAGAATCTAAAGAGAATGTTAATCGTTTAGGTTTCTTTGAACCAGGAAGTGTTGTTTTCAATACTGTTTCAGCTCCGGGACAGGATGATGTTCTCGATGTTGAAATTAGTGTTAAAGAGAAAAGTACTGGACAGATTTCAGTTGGAGCCGGTTATTCAACTGCAACAGGTGGATTCTTCCAAGCCTCTGTTTCTCAAAATAACTTTAGAGGACTAGGGCAACAGCTTTCATTCTCTACCAATCTTGCAAAAGAAACACAGAACTTCTCTCTGTCATTTACTGAACCTTACTTTATGGACTCTAAGTGGACTTTAGGTGGAGAGATTTTTAGAACAGTCGATACACAACTTGACTCATATGATTATAAGAAACATGGTTTTGCAGCTCGAGTTGGTTACCCAATTTTTGAATACACAAGACTTTATACTACTTATAAACTTGAAGAAACTGAACTTACAGATATCAAAGACCAAACGGTTGATGAAAATGAAGCGGGTGTTACTTCTTCTGCAAGAGTTGCTGTTGTTAAAGACAAGCGAAATAACCGTTTTGAGCCAACTGATGGTTATTACTGGAATGTGGCAACAGAGTACGCAGGTATAGGTGGTGACAAGAAGTGGTGGAAGAATGAAATTGATATTCGTTACTTCTATCCTGTTTGGAAAGAGTTAGTCTTTAGAAGTCGTCTATATACTGGTAAAATTGAAGACAAGGGTGTTCCAATTCCACGAAATGAGAAATTCTCACTTGGTGGTGCAAGAAACTTAAGAGGGTACGATATCGAAGATATTGGACCTAAGGAGACGGCAAAGAACTCAGATGGTGAAGATGAAGAGTTTAATATTGGTGCTCCATTTACGGCATTTACAACTCTTGAGTTAGAGCATCCTCTAGCAAAAGAAGCGGGACTTAAGTTTGTTACTTTCTTTGATGCTGGTACTGCTGCTGATTTCAACAATGTTGATAAAATATATATGGATTATGGGTTTGGTTTCCGTTGGTTCTCACCAATTGGTGTACTAAGGTTTGAGTGGGGTATTCCTATCAACCCTGATGAGGACATGAACGGCGGGACAAAATTCCATTTTGATATTGGGCAATTATTCTAATTCGTAAGGAGACGATATGAAAAACTTATTAATGGTTGGATTACTTTTTTCTTCTTTAACTGCAAGTGCGATGAATATTGGGCGAGTTGATGTTCAAAAAGTTCTACTATCTGTTAAAGAGTCAAAGCAAATTAAGGACAAGCTGCAAAAAGAAATCGATAAGAAGCAAGCCGAACTTAAGAAAGAAGAAGAATCTCTAGTAAAAGAGAAAGAGAAGTTTGAGAAACAAGCTCTTGTTATGAATGAGAAAACAAAGCAGAAGAAAGGTCAGGAGCTTCAAAAGAAATTCTTCACTTTTCAACAAAAAATGCAAAAGTATCAGGGTGAGCTTGCTAAGATGGAACAAAGTGCAAAAGGTCCTATCTTAAATAAAATTAAAGCTGTTGTTGAAGAAGTTTCTAAAAAGAAAGGTCTTGATTGGACATATGAAACATCAACAACTCCAATTCTTTACATTAAGAAAGTTACTGACATCACAAATGATGTTATTACAGCTTACGATAAGAAACATAAGTAATTTTTTACTGATATAGACTCTTTTAAGGGAATACTTCATGTATTCCCTTTTGTCGTTTTAAAGGAGGAGGTAAAAAGTGAAAGTTAGTCTTGAAAGCCTCATCAAAAATGATTCAGATTTAAAGTTATTAGCAGGAAATAAAGATTTATCTTTGAATAGTATTTCTTCAATTGAGGAAATTAATGATGAAGAGGTCTTATTTTTAGGAAATAAAAAGTTCTTTAAAAAATATCAACAGGCCAAAGTCGAAAATAAAATTGTAATTATTATCGATGAAAAGCTTTATGAAGAATTAGACCAAGAAGATAGAGAGTCTCTCTCAAATAATACACTTGCTCTGTTAACTTCTAGTAATATTCCAATTTCAATTACAAAAGCATCAAAGGTTTTCTATGAAAAGCAAAGAGGTAGTATTGCTTTTGAGCTTGATGGTAGAAAAGATGGAAGTGCTAAAATTCACCCTTCTGTAAAAATTGCTGAAGGTGTTTTCATCGGCGAAAATGTCGAAATTGAAAGCGATTGTTTTATCATGCCTGGTTGCGTGATTATGCCAAATGTTAAAATCTCTCAGGGAACGACTCTTTATTCAAATGTGACAATTTATCCCGAAACTGTCATTGGAAAGAATTGTCGAATCCATGGAGGAACTACTATTGGTAGTGATGGCTTTGGTTATAATTTCCATCAAGGCGTTCATCATAAAATCTGGCACTTCGGTGGAGTTCTTATTGGTGACGATGTGGAAATCGGTGCGAATTCTTGTGTGGATCAAGGAACATTTACACCGACACGTATTGGAAGTGGAACTAAAATAGATAATCATGTTCAAGTTGGTCATAATGTTCAACTTGGGAAAGGTGTAATTCTGTGCGGACAGGTTGCAATCGGTGGAAGTACAAAGATAGGTGATTATGCTGTCTTTGGTGGTAAGTCTGCTGTCGCTGACAACTTAGAAGTAGGAATGGCCGCTCAGATCTCTGGTGGATCAACTGTTATCGGTAATGTGGCCGCGCAGGAAACTGTTGGAGGTTATCCTGCAAGGCCAATGCGTGAATTTTTAAGATCAATTGCCTTTATTAGAAAGAATATTAAAAGGTAGGTAAGGTTATGCATTTAAGCAAAGAAGAAGTAATGAAAATTCTCCCTCACAGGGAACCGTTTTTATTTGTTGATGAAATTACAAGTGTTGAAGCGACTGGTGAGGTCAATGATATCAAAGATCTAGTTGGTGCTGTTGTTAAAGGAAATTATACAACGAGAGAAGACCATCCAATTTTTGCTGGTCACTTCCCTGGGAATCCTATTCTTCCAGGTGTTGTTCAAGTTGAAATGATGGCCCAGTTCACTTCATTCCAGTTAAAACTTTATTATAAAAATTTAGAAGAAGGTGACTTCGAAGTTGCGCTATTATCAATTGAGGGTGCAAAATTTAGAAAGCCTGTCTATCCAGGGATGAGATTAGAAATTGAGACTGTTTGTACAAAAATGCGAACAGGGTTTTTACAAAATGATTGTAAGATTTTTCACAATGGAGAATTAATGAGCCAGTGTCAGGTCTTAGCAACTTTTAAAGTTAAAGAATAACAAGCAAGGAGCTCATTATGAGTGATATGAATGAAAGATTCCATCCGACTGCACTTATTTCTGAAGGAGCAGAGATTGGAGAGGGGACAACAATAGGTGCATATTGCATTATTGGTCCAAATGTAAAGATTGGAAAAAACTGTGAAATTAGAAATCACGTTATTATAAATGGTCATACTAAAATTGGTGACAATAATAAGTTTTATCAATTTTGCTCTATTGGTGAAGAACCACAAGACTTAACTTATAAAGAAGATCCAACAGAAGTTGAAATTGGTGATAATAATGTAATGAGAGAATATGTCTCAATTCACCGTGGAACGATGAAGGATCGCCAAAAAACATCTCTAGGTAGTAATTGTCTTCTTATGGCAAAAGTTCACCTGGGTCACGATGTAGTTGTTGGGGATCGAGTAATCATGGCCAACTCGACAAACCTCGCAGGTCACGTAAAAGTCGGTAATAAAGTTATTATTGGTGGTGGAACAAATATTTCACAATTTGTTAAAGTTGCAGAGGGAGCATATATCGGTGGTGCTTCTGCAATTGATAAAGATATTCCTCTTTATTGTACTGCTTATGGAAATCGCGCAAAGCTTCGTGGAATCAATATTATTGGTCTTCGTCGTGCTGGAGTAGAAAGAAATGCTATTTCAGAAATCGTTGATTTCTTCCGTGATATGGAAGCTTCTACGTATTCTCCTCGTACATTTGTTGAAACAGAAGAGCTTATGAAGCCATATGCGAATAATGAAATTATTGCACAAATTAAAGAACATATTATTTCGACGAAAATGGGAATTGCACCATTTTTAACTTAAGAACTAGGTTTTAATTATGACAAAAGTAAAAGTTGCTTCAATCGGATTTGGTCACCTCGGACAGTGGCATGCTCAGAAGGCCCATCAATTAGATGGATGTGAACTGATTGCTATTGTAGAGCCTTATGAGCCGAATCAGAAAAAAGCACAGGAAAAATATCCAGAAACCAAAATTGTTTCAGATATCAAAGAAGTGATGAATGAGATTGATGCTGCTGTTATTGCAACACCTACAAGTTATCACTATGAAATAGCTAAAGGCCTCCTTGAAAATGGAAAACATGTTTTTTGTGAAAAACCTGTAACGGTAACAGTTGAAGAAGCTAAGGAATTAAAAGAACTAGCTTCTAAAGCGGGTGTTAAGTTACAAGTTGGACATAGTGAAAGATGTCACCAAGTTTGGGAGAGATTAGAAGAGTTTAGTGAGATCGTTAAAAATAATAGCGTCGCAACTATTGTAAGAAATTCTCCTTTTAAAGGAAGGGCCGCAGATGTTGGAGTTGTTGAGGACTTGATGATTCATGATCTCGATCTTGCTCTGATGTTATTTGGTAAGCCTAAGTCAATTAGAGCTTATGGAATGAAGGTTCTCACTGATAAATTTGATCATGTTAAAGCACTATTAAATTACGGTCATTCTGTTGTAACAATTGAGAACTCTCGAAATGATGTAAAGACAGAACGAAGTGTTCAGCTAAATTCAGCTAATGGAATCTTAAGAGTCGATCTTCTAAATAATAAAGTTTCTTATTCAAAAGATATTAAATCTGATAGCGAACAAGAAATTCACGAGTTTGACTATGAGAAGAGAGATCATCTCTATATTGAGCAAGAAAAATTCTATAATTCAATTACAAATAATACTGAAGAATTTGTAACAATTGATGATGGGATTGCTGCAATGGAATTAATTGCTGCCGTAAATACTTCATTGAATGAAAACAAAGAGGTTAACTTAGTTTGAAAAGCTGTCTAATTATTGCTGGTGAGAAATCTGGTGAAGAACATGCAATGACATTTCTTCCGTCCCTTAAAGAAGGGGCTTCGGATATCCATTTCTATGGAGTAGGCGGTAGTCAGATGAAAGAGTCTGGCGTTGAACTACTATATGAATTAAAGGACTTCTCAACTTGGGGAGTCACTGAAGCAATACGAAAGGTTCCTTTTTACTACAAGGCATATCGTCATCTTATCGATGAAGTAAAGAAGAGAGATACTAAGGTTGCTATACTGATTGATTTTCAAACCTTTAATCTAAAGTTAGCAATGAAACTTGAGAAATTAGGTGTAAAAGTTCTCTATTATGTTGCACCTCAGGCATGGGTTTGGAAAGAATGGAGAACGAAGTATCTCCAACAATCTGTTGATACGCTTTTTTGCATCTTACCCTTTGAAAAAAAGTGGTTTATGGATCGTGGTGTAAGTAAGGCCATTACAATTGAGCATCCTCTTTTGAAAAAGACAAAGCCGCTTCTTAAAGATTTTACACGCAGAAGTGTAGACTTTAAGAACGAAGAATTTAACTTACTTCTTCTTCCTGGTAGTCGTCGGTTTGAAATTGAATTTATGCTTCCAGAGTTCATAAAGGCCGTAAGAAATCTAAAAAAGAAATATAATTTTAACTTAACTATTGTTAAGGCAAGCTCTGTTGATAATGAACTCTTCTCTCGTTTTGAAGGTGAGTTTGATAAAATTTATCGTGATGATCAACTAGATGAAGCATTAAAAGAAGCAGATTTTTCTTTTGCAACTAGTGGTACGGTAAATCTCTCACTTGCCTTATATGGTGTACCAAGTGTTATTTCTTATGATTTAAATTTACTCAATACTTTTATTGCAGAGAATATCGTAAAATATAAGGGTTTTGTTTCAATACCTAATCTCATTCTCGGACATGATGTCTATCCTGAGTTATTAGGAGATGCTTTTGGCCATTATAATTTAGAGAGGAAGGCAAAAGAGTTATTTGAAAATAAAGAACGTTATGAGTTTGTTATTAATGAACTCAAGAAAGTAAAAGAATTAACTGAGGGAGAGGATATTGAGATCTCTCAGTATTTGATTGATAAGCTTAAGCAAGCTTACCCTGAAGGATAATAGGAAAAAAGACTCATGAGTCAGTTAAATGTAAAAGTTTTCAACATGCTATCCCAGCTTCTTACTCCAGTAAGTTTCTTGTGGGAATGGATCTATCGTCTTCGTCGTTTCGCGTTTAAGATGGGAGTTTTTAATTCTTCAAAGTTTGAAGTGCCTATTATTAGTATTGGAAACCTATCTCTTGGTGGAACAGGTAAAACACCATTCACTTTATGGATAGGGAATTATCTAAATGACTCACTAGAAAAAAAGACTATGGTTCTAACAAGAGGCTATAAAGGCGAGCTTGAAAACTCTAGCGGAATTATTAAGACGGGAAAGAAAATATCTGAAAACCCATTTGTTTTTGGAGATGAGGCCCTAGTCTTAAGTCGAAACTTAAAGAATGCTAGTGTTGTTGTTGGAGCTGACCGTAGAGATAATCTAAGACGCTACTATGAAGAAGAGAAGGCCGATATCGTCTTACTTGATGATGGGTTCCAACATTTAAAAATAGAGCGTGATTTAAATATCGTACTATTTGACTCTCTTTTACCGATTTCAAAATATCATTGTCCACCTAGGGGATATCTTAGAGAGGGACTAAGTGCTCTTAAGGAAGCAGATGTCGTCTTATTTGGACGAGCTGATTTGGTTGATAGAAGTGAATTAGATGAATTGGAAAAGTTTGTCCTTACTCACTGTAAGAAAGATACACCAAGTGGTCAGTTTAAGTATGCACCTGGGGCGATTAGAAACCTCTTACATGAAGAAGATATTGCTCTAGATGAATTAAATGGAAAGAATGTTATTTGTGTATCTGGGTTAGCTTCACCACAGTCTTTTTTAAAGTTAGTTAAACAGCTAAACGCCAATATAGTTGATGATTTTAATTTTCCTGACCATCACCTATATAAAGTCAGTGAGTTAGAAAGCTTAGTGTCCTTAGCGGAAGAAAAGGATGCCATCATTCTTACAACAGAAAAAGATATTGTTAAAATGAAGAGGTGTTCAAGTAGTGAGCGCATCCATTACTTACAAATTGGAATTGAATTTCTAAAGGGTGAGGAATTGGTAAAACAAAGAATTAATTCTGTTATTAGAGACTCTAGGGGGCAAGTTGAATAAACTTCTTTCAATCATACTTTTTCTATTACTTGTTAGTTGTGCTGGGGCACTTATGCAAGGTGAGAGTGATGAAAAAGATCTCGTTGAGATCTTTGAAAATGGTGACCGTGAAACCTTAGAAAAGTTTAAAACAGAAAATCCTGTTGCCGAACCATCATTGAAGTCAGCAACTCAAGAGCCAACTAAAGAAGAAAAAGAAATCGTCAAAAAAGAAAAGGCCAAAGAGAAGAAGCTTAAAGAAAAAGTAACCAAAAAGAAGATAGAGAAAAAAGAAGAAAAAATTATAAACCCTCAGACTCTTGATGATTATCCTGAGCAATATATTGCGATTGATGAAAAGTCTAAAGAGTATTGGAAGTCTTATCGTCCAATGTATTTAATTGGAGAAGAATTTAAGTTTGAAATTGGGTGGTCAATTTTTAAAGCAGGCACAGCAACCATTAGAACAATGCCAATGGCGACAATGGGTGGTAAAGAAGTTCTCCATGTTAATGGGCTTTTAGAATCTGCAGAATACTTTGAAGGTATTTATAAGTTAAAAGATACACTCGATGTTTATGTTGATATTGAAAAAGGTGGCTTTTCACCTCTTAAGTATGAAATGAAGCAAAGAGAGTCTGGTCAGCTTGTTGATGATCTACAATTATTTGATCATGATAAGTTAAAGACTTATTTCTTTTATCATCGCTTAAAAGATGGAAAGACTAAGAATAAAAAAATTCAAGAATACTTACCACGTTATTTTACTGACTCTTTCTCTGCATTATATTTCCTGCGCGGGCTACCAATGAAAATTGGTTCTAAATTTGAATTCCCAATTGTAACAAGAGGGAAGGTTTGGATCTTAAAAGCAGAAGTGGATAATGTAGAAGAAGTCGAAGTCATGAATAAGAAGTTTCAGGCTTATCGAATAACAGCACAAACTCAGTTTCCTGGTGTTTTGAAAAAGTCTGGAGATATTAACTTTTGGTTCTCAACTGATGAGAGTCGAATGCTTCTAAAATTTGCCGCTAAAATTAAAATAGGTGCTGTAAAAGGTGAGCTTATTAGTCATAAGAAAGGTGAATATAAGAAATAATGATGATTAATATCTTTAGAAAACAACAAAATATTCTCTACGTATCACCTACGTATAACTCTGGCTCTAGAGAGAGAATGCTCATTAGAGATTGCTTACTGCTAAAAGAAATTGGGCATAATATTTTTCTATACTGTTTAAAAGACTCGTTTCTACATCGTGAATGTAAGAAGGCGGGGATTGATTGTATTTTTCATACAGGGACAACAAAGCTTCGTGTCTGGAATTGGTATAAGTTAAATAAACTTAGAGGTATCATCAAAAGATACGATATTAATATTGTTCACTGCTATCAATTAAACTTTCTTTGGCCTTTAGCCTCTTATTTAAGAAAGAGAAACCTCACTGCCTTATTCTTTACAATTAATTTTGAAATGAAGAAGTTTTACAAGCAGTTCTGGTATCGTCCATTAATTAAAAGGATTGATCTGATCTTTATTCCTTTTAGAGAGATGATAGAGTCAATCAATGCTCATATGGATGTTCCCGTAAGAAAGATTTATTCTTCAGGTCTTGGTGTCGATAAAATTAACTTTGATCAGAAGTATACTTTCGATGAGGAAAGCCTAACACACTTATCTTGCTGGGTTAATGATCATGAAGTTGAATTAAATGACTTAACTGTCTGTCTTGAAAGTTTATGGGCCTTAAATCTCGACAGCACAATGCCAAAGCGCTTTAAATTACATATTTTCTCTAATCGTAAATGGAAAAGAAATATACTTTATAAGCCGCTTCAGGAAAAAATTGCAGAATATAAGCTTGAGAATTATGTCGAGTTTCATGAGGCCGATGATATTTACAATGTACGCTCTGATATTTGGATATCATATACTTCAAAGTCACCAATTGAAGATTATGCACTCTTGGCCATCTTAAAAGGAATTCCAACTGTTGTGCCGCGTAATGCCACAACTCAGGAACTTCATCGAATTTATCATGGCTCCCTTGAAACTTATCGACAAGGAGATGCAAGAGAGCTTAGATCCAAGGTGAAAGAGATCGTCTTAAAGAATAAAGAGTATAAGCAGGCGTGTTTTAATTCTCGTGATGAATTATGGAATGAGCACGGTATTGATGGCTATAAATACAATTTATTCAAACTCTACGAAAAGCACCTTAATAAACGTATAAGATTCTATAATTAATAGGTTTTATTGTTGACGTAGAGTCCCAAAAATCATAAGATGCGCAAAATCAAAAAATGTAAATTGTCTTCAGTAGAAGAGATTTGCGCTAAAGGCTTTGCCTTTAGATATCAAAATTAAGACGCTGATTGGACACTTTCAGTTGTCTGCCGTGAGGTAAATTATGACAGATTTAAACAATCTAAAACAATCTTGGATGCAAGATTACGAAGTTGTTCTTGGTGAAGACATCGAGACAAAGGAAGAGACAGAGTTTTCGAAACTATTAGATTCGACAGAAACTCCAACTTTCACAGAAGGTGAAGTTTTCAAAGGTAAAGTTGTTAACATTTCACCAGACTATGTTCTTGTTGACATTGGTTACAAGCAAGAAGGACTAGTTCCAAAAAGAGAATTCACTAACTACGATGGTTCTCTAAAAGTATCTATGGGTGACGAAATTGAAGTTTATTTAGATAAGCTAGAGTCACACCTAGGAAACCTTGTTCTTTCAATGGACAAAGCTCAAATCCTTAAAGCTTGGGATAAAATTTCTGAAGCTTGTGAAGATGGTACTCCAGTTACTGGTACTGTTGTTGCAAAAGTTAAGGGTGGTCTTTCTGTTGATATCGGTGTTAAGGCATTCTTACCAGGTTCACAAATTGATGTTAGACCTACTAGAAACCTTGATAAGTACATCGGTAAAAAGATGGAATTCAAAGTTATTAAATTCAACAAGAAACGTGGAAACATCGTTCTTTCTAGAAGAGCTATTCTTCAAGAAGAAAGAGGTAAACTACGTGGTGAAGTTCTTTCTCAAATTGAAGAAGGAATGGTTGTTAAGGGTATCGTTAAAAACATCACTGATTACGGTGCATTCATCGATCTAGGTGGAATTGACGGTCTTCTACACATCACTGATATGTCATGGGGACGTGTTAAGCACCCATCTAATATCCTAACTCTTGGTGACGAAATCGAAGTTAAGATTCTTAAGTTTGATAAAGAAAAAGAAAGAGTATCTCTTGGTCTTAAGCAAGTTCAAGATAATCCATGGGAAACTGCTAACGAGAAATACGTTGCAGGAACTAAAGTTAAAGGTGAAATCGTATCTGTTAAAGATTACGGTATCTTCATTGAACTTGATGACGGAATCGAAGGTCTAATCCACGTTTCTGAAATGTCATGGACAAACTCTATCAAGAACCCAACTAAGCACTTCACTGTAGGTGAAATTGTTGAAGCTCAGGTTCTAGAAGTAGATGTAGAAAACAAGAGAATCTCTCTTGGTATCAAGCAACTTCAAGAAAACCCATGGGATGCTCTAGAAGCTAAGTTCCCTGTTGGTTCAAAAGTTAACGGAAAAATCAAATCAATTGTTGAATTTGGAATCTTCGTTGACCTTGGAGAAGAAGTAGATGCACTAATTCACGTATCTGATTTCTCTTGGACTAAGAAGAATATCAACCTAAACGAAGAATACAATGTTGGTGACGAGATTGAAGCTGCTGTAGTTTCAGTTGATAAAGAAAACCAAAAATTCTGTCTAGGTGTTAAACAACTTAAAGAAGATCCTTGGAAGAAGATTGAAACAAGACTTCCAGTTGGTACAATCGTTGAAGCTCAAATCGTTAGAGTAACTGATTTTGGTGCTTTCGTTGAACTTGAAACTGGTATTGAAGGTCTAGTTCACATCTCTGAACTATCTGAAGATAGAGTTGAGAAGCCAGAAGACGTAGTTAAGAAAGGTGACGTAGTTAAGGCTATGGTTATCTCTCTTGATAAAGATGCGAAGAAAATCGCTCTTTCTATCAAGTCTGCTCTAAACTCTGATACTCAAGGAATGCAACAAGATGTAGTTAAGTCTGCAACTCTTGGTGACGTTCTTAAGGGTTTCAACCTAGGAAATGAGGAGTAAGCAACCGCAAAATTGACTGGCCAAGGCCAGTCTATTGTTTGCGGTGCTAGCGCACCATTTTTGAAATGAATATTTTCAATAAAGTCGCCGGGTTCAAGCCCGGCGATCTTTTTTCCAGCGCAAAAATTCTTTGCAAACTAAAAAGTCCTCGAATCAACTCAGCACAAAAATGATTATTAATCATTTTTATGCAGATTGTAAGCTATGCCAGCTCCCCATCTCTTTAGCTAGAGACTGATGCCGAGAGCGAGGGTTCAAGCCCGAGCGGTTCGCCTCAGGAGCAATGGGAAAGTTGGCGAGCAGAAAGCGACACTTTAGCTTCGCTAAAGTTAGCAAAAAATATCTAAGATAAAATAGATATATAAGGCCACCGAAAGGTGGCCTTTTTTGTTTGTGGTAAACAACCGAATCACGCGAGCTTCGCTCTTTGATTCTTGAATCACATCCATCTCTGCTTCAAAACTGCCCATTGGGGCACTTTTGCCGCAGGATGAGCAAAAAATATCTAAGATAAAATAGATATATAAGGCCACCGAAAGGTGGCCTTTTTTGTACAAGTTCCCGAAACTACATGAAATACCTACTACCATAAAATCCATTTATCCACTAAAATATACCCATGCTTAAATTTACGAAAAATGAGAATGGTTTTACCTTAATGGAAATAGTTATTGCTGCGGGACTTTTGGGTTTCTTAGCTTTAGCGTTTATGAAATATCAGCAAAATCAGATTAAATCGACAAAGACAAATATCAATAAAACCGAGTTAAATAACTACTTTCAGGGGATGAAGGCCTATATGGGGAAGCCTGGAACTTGTAAAAGAACTCTTGAGAAGCTTGGCCGCTTAGAGAATCGATTAATAGTAGAAAAGATTTTAAGACCTGATGGTGAAGCAAAGTATTCTCTTGAAGAAAAAGTGGCCGCTACTAACTATATTCTTTCATCGATGTATATAAGTGATCTATTTGTTAATAAGATTGAAGATCGCGAACTTCACCGCGGTGAAGCCGTTTTAAATGTTGAGCTTACGCGAATAAATAATGCTTCCTATGGAGCGAAAAAACTTAATAAGAGTTTTGAGATTGATATGTATGTTGATAATGAGAATAAGATCTCAGATTGTGGTGTTTTAGGAGGGCTTTATCTCCCACTTGGTCCTTCTGTAATTTCTAACACGGAAGCCACTAATGAGTCTCAGGATGATAGCAGTAGTGAGAGTGTAAGTTCTGCAGATGGCAGCAGTAGTGAGAGTTTAAGTTCAAAGGATGATATGGACAAGGTCTTTCAAAGGTCTATACAAGAAGCAAGTCAGAAAACAGGACAGCAAATTTCACAGGAAGATATCAAGAAGGCCGTTCAAGATAGTCCTGAACTTCAAAAGGCAATGGAGTCTTTAAAGGTACTTCAAGAATCAAATAAGAAGATGGAAGCCTTGATGAACGAAGAGTTTTAGCTCTTATTGATGAATCTTTCCATCGGGAAGACAAATTGAGCAACTACCTTCTTCTTCGATATGGGATGCAATTTCTTCATCCATCATTTCTTTGAGTTTTTCAATTTTATCAGCATTTGCACCTAGAGATTTAATGAGTGTTTCTGAAACTGAAGGGATAATAAGCTTTATATCAAGCCCCATTTCCTCAAGTTCCTCTGACTTCTCATATGCACGGTCTGCGTCTTCCATTGAAAACTCATATAGGGTAGAATTAGATAAGTTATCAATAATTTTAATGCGACTCGACATAAGATCTCCATTTCGATTATTGTTTTAATGTAACATATCAGGACCTAAACGTGAAAATTAAAAAACTATTCTTTCTATCCGACAACCAAATGATGATCACTGCTATAGAGGCTTTAGGTAAAGAGGTTGGTGGAGAGTTTTTTACGCTTTCAAATGAAGATGATGCTTTCCATTTCATCCGAGATATTGTGCCTGAAGTCATTCTCGTCGATATTTCAACAATTTCAGCTGAAACAATTAAGAAGATTGAAGCTGAGTTTTGTGAAAAAATTCCAGTTGTAGAGCTCGTAACTAAGGGAGAAGAAGGCGCAAAGCGCGTCATTCAAGCACCTCTTGATATTGCAAATCTCATGTCTAATCTCGATCGTATTTGTGGAGACTTCAATGGAGAAGGATGAGTTTTACATGTGGCTGGGACTGGCCGTTATCTTACTTGTAATAATAGGAACATACTATTGGCGATTTCATTCTTAAAAAATCTATTCAAAGGAAATAACATGAGCAAGATTCGTTGTGCCCACATTCTTGTGGATCAAGAATATGAAGCAAAAGATCTACTAAAGAAGATGGAAGACGGAAAGTCTTTTGAAGAACTTGCTAAGGACTATTCAAGCTGTCCGTCAGGTCAAAATGGTGGTGACCTTGGTGAATTTGGTAAGGGAATGATGGTGGCACCATTTGAAAAAGCTGCATTTTCTCTTGAGGTTGGTGAAATGTCACCAATCGTTAGAACGCAATTTGGCTACCACTTAATTAAGCGATTGGCCTAGCTCTTAAGGTTGAACAGGGCACTTGCTATCAAGAACTAGTACTTTACCTTCTGAATCATTAATAGCAAGGCATGAGCTCTTCTTAGCCTTGATATTTTTGATTATCTCGTTATGGATTGCTATACAATGTCCATAGCCTGGAAGAGTGAAGATATCATGCCCTCTTGTACTATACATATTGAGGCCATTAATAAAGCCTTGGCAATCAAGAACAATTTTATCGTATTTCTTATTCTTGATTAAGAACATAAAGTCCATATCAGTTCGATGATATGATTCTACGTCGATTGTTGTTATTCCAGCAGAAGCTGTCGATGCTATAAAGCTAAATATTAATGCGAGTATAATTTTCTTCATACTCGCTTGTCGGATTATTTAAGATTAAATTTAGATTTCTTTAAGAAGAGGGTCGTGTGGCCCAAGCTCAAATTTTTGTAAACCTAATGGATTATAAATAAAGTCAGGTACTTTAACTTGATAATAGATCCCTTTTTCATGATTAGTTGTCTTAATTACGTTAGTTTTTGAAACAACGATTGAATGGGCAGCTCCAGCATCATAAGGAATAAATAGATCGTAATTATTTTGTTTTTCTAAGAAGTAATCCACGACATATTGACGTAAATTATCAATGTCAGCTTTATCAAAACTTGAAATTACGAAGCTATTTGGATGCTTTCTCTTAATAATATTTTCAGCTATTTTATCATTTAATTTATCTTTCTTATTAAAGATAATGATACGTTCTTTGTCTTCAAGCCCTAGTTCTTTAAGAACATTGTTAGTAACTTCAAGATGTTTTTCGTAATTTGGGTCACTAATATCACAAACAATCATAAGAAGATCAGCTTCAAGAGCAGATTCAAGAGTTGTTTTAAAACCATCAATTAGAGTATTTGGTAGGTTTGATAAGAAACCAACCGTATCGATAAGGATCATTGGCGGTTTTGTATCTGGATTTAACATCCTAAAAGTTGAGTCAAGTGTTGCAAAGAGCTTGTCTTCTTCAAGTACATCAACACGACATAGGCGATTCATTAAAGAAGACTTACCTGCATTGGTGTATCCAACGAGTGCTGTCGTAATTGCTTTTTTTGACCTGCGCTTCTTTTGTTCAATACGAGACTTTTCAACTTCTTTAAGTTCGCGTTTATAGAACTCAATTCTTTCGCGAATAATACGACGGTCAAGCTCAATTTGTTGCTCACCCTCACCACCGCGGACACCAATACCACCTTTTTGACGGCCAAGGTGTGACCAGAATCCGGCCAGTCGTGGAAGAATATATTGAAGACGAGCAATTTCAATTTGAATACGTGCTTCTTTTGTTCTTGCGTGCTCTGAGAAGATCTCAAGAATAATGTGGCAACGATCAACGACAGATAGCCCTGTCAGCTTCTTGATATTTCTAATTTGCGAAGAAGTTAACTCACAGTCAAAAACGAGTAGAGATGAGCCTTCGGCCTTTGCCGCTGCTGCAATTTCTTCAAGCTTTCCTGTTCCTAAAATCGTTCCAGCATCAACAGTCTTCTTATTTTGAATATACTGTTCACCTGTTTCAATATTTAAAGTGCGCATTAGCTCTCGAAGCTCTTCTAAACTTCGAAGAGTATCTTTTTCTGTCGCATGTTCTTTAAACTTAGGACAAATTAAAGAGACAAGGGAGGCCTTTGCCTCACGTGAGATATAAAATTCATTATCAAGCATATGTAATTTCCACTAGTCGGTTATCGATGATTCTCGTTGGACGATCTCCAACAAAATAAGCTCCAGCGATAACGACTTCTTTTGTATTTTGATCAACATCTTCAAGAGTCTTGCTATCTAGAATATCTAGATAGTCCCAGGCCTTATCACTTAGTGTTGATTCTAGTATTTCATTTAATTGTGCTCCAGCGTCTACCCAAGTATTGAACTTTAAAAGAGATTCAATAACTTCTAATTTTGTAGGAAGATTTAGAGCGATTTCTTTTTCTTCGTTTGATAAGTAACCATTTCGAGAAGAGAGGGCAAGTCCCGATTCTTCTCTTATAATTGGTACGGTTTTAATATCGATATTTAAATTTAAGTCCTGTGCCATCTTACGAATAACACATACTTGTTGGTAATCTTTTTGTCCAAAGTAAGCACGAGCAGGATTTATTAGAGTAAATAGTTGGTAGACTACAGTTGTCACTCCTGCAAAATGAGTTGGACGACTCTTTCCACAAAGCTTTTCAGTTATTCCAGAAACACTAATCGTTGTATTGAATCCTGGAGGATAAACTTCCGCATTACCCTCAGGCATGAAAACGATAATATCGTTAGCACGATTGCCCGCAGTTTCTTTTATCTTATCGAGATCTTCCTGAGGAGTTCTTGGGTATGTTGAGAGGTCTTCATTTGCACTAAATTGTTTTGGGTTAACAAAAATTGTTAGAACAACTTGCTGACAGTCATTAAGAGCACTTTCAAGTAAGCTCATGTGTCCAGCATGAAGATTACCCATTGTTGGAACAAGTCCAAGACTTTGGTGGGAAACTTCCTTCATTGTGTTAATAAGTTCATTACGTTTTGTGATAACTTTCACTATTTAATCCTCTCAAATATTTCTTTGGCCAATTGAAGCTTTGAAAGTTCTCCTTCAAAAGCAACTTTTCCATTTTCAAGAATCGTATATGTTGCACTATCATTGCCAAATCCTTGGCGTTCTTTATCACAAAGTCCACTATTTACATGAGTACCTATTAATAGCTTTGTTGGTTTACGGTTATATTTGCTTTCCAGGACTTCTTTAGTCATTTGTGTCTCAGCTGCAAATCCAACAATACATTGAGAAGGACTTTGATTTGAAACTACATAGCTTAGAATATCCTGTGCTTTTTCAAATTCAAGTGAATTTGAGAGAGTGTCTTTCTTTAACTTGTCACCAGCGGTTTTAAATTTAAGATCACTAATAGCGGCAGTTGAAATATATGTATCAAAACGATTCTCAAGAGATTTCACTGCTTCATACATCTCATCCGTTGTACGAACCTTAATGATTTTAACTCCTGGAAGTTTTGCTAGGTGCTTAAAACCATCGCATGAATTTTCTCCTAAAAGAACTGTGGTGCGATTGCCAAGGCGAAGGGATTGTTTTGCTATCTCAAGTCCTGTCTTTCCTGATGAAGGATTCGTCACAAAACGAACAGGATCAATTGGAGCAACTGTTGCTCCTGCTGTAATGACAACATGAGGAGAGTTATCAGTGATACCAAGGTTTATGGCATCGTAATTTGTTAGCACTTCTTCTATATCGGGAATTTTTCCACTACCAGTATCACCGCAGGCGAGTGTTCCACTCTGTGGTGGATATATATAGATATGATCATGCTTATCAAGACGATTTATTAAATCAATATTTTCTTGGGTAATTGGATTAGTCCACATCGAAGTGTTCATGGCCGGGTAAATAATTGTTTGAAACTTATCCCATCCTGCGAGGAAGACACTACTGAGTAGGTCATTGGCCTGACCCATGGCAAGCTTGGCTATCGTATTGGCACTGGCCGGGTAGATATGGAGCTTGTCGGCCCACTTTGCTAATTCTATATGAAGTACACTCTTTGACTCAATACTGCCGCTAAAGTCAGCACTCGCTTCGTAAACTTCTTGGGCGCCAAGGTATGAGTATAGGTTTGGGCAAACAAATTCCTTTGCTCCATTTGTTAAAATGACTTTTACTTGGTGGCCGGCCTTAACAAGTCCTCTGACAAACTCAATTGACTTGTAAGCGGAAACTGAACCACATACACCTACTAATATTTTCATATAGTTAACTTTATGGTTGTTAATACCCTGAGACTCCCTTATATATGTTTTAAAGGGTTTAGGCCATTGAATTTGAAACGATGTAACAAAGGTAAGTATATGAAATTTGGTAAGTTTTCGATTATTTCACAACGCGACGTTCAAGCATTGGGAGATACTTGTGAGCCAATTTATATAAACTATGATCACATTGTATCAATGAAGCCAATTAATATTGTTATTGATGGTGAAGTGCAAGAAGGTTACTGGATCCGACTAAGTAATGGGAAGAAGTACCGAGCTATCGAAATCCCTGCTAAGTTCAAAGAGAGCATGGTGCATTAGATCGCCTTGTTCATCTGCACAGTCTTGAAAGTTTCTAGCGTCACCACCGGTTACGATAACTTGATCAGTCTGAAATTTCTGAATTTCATTTTTAATCATTGAAAGATATTGAGTGAATGCTGTGCTAATGGCCTCTTTCGTATTTGCACATTCTCCTGCTTTTACATTATCAACTAGAGGAAGATTTTGTGAAAATGCCGGATAAGCTTTGAGGTAATTCCCAAGTCCAAGGTAGATGGGCCCGCCTCGATGGATTCCACTCTCTATATAGTCAAAAGTAATAAAACTACCCGCATCGATAATGAGAATATTTTCATTTGGAAACTTCTTTTGAAGATAATGTGAAATGATTTTTCGATCCACACCAAATGTTGATTGATCATAAGTAGACTTGAAGTCTTCTATTAGCTCAGCTGCAGCTATGGCAGACGATGGTAATTTGTGGATAATATTTTTGGATACATTTGAAAAAATAATTTTTTCATCTTTTTGAAATGTTGGATTAAAGTCTTCTGGCGTATAGCGAGTGATCTTTGAAAGAATATTATTTTCAAACTTCGCTACTTTAATAAATGTGTTGCCACTATCAATGGTGTAAGTCGGCATTATCAATTCCTTGAGGAATTTTCTTATCCTGAATATACTTTGAAACAAGCTCTAGCTTTAAGTCGTAAAAATTTGCAATTGGCTTACAGAAATTAGGGTACTTTCCTGGACCCATCTTTAAAAGGTCGTTGATTACGAGAACCTGTCCATCTGTACCGTTGCCTGCACCAATGCCAATTGTTGGAATTGAAATCTCTTTTGTAATAAGATTTGCAATCTCTTCTGTTACACACTCAAGTACTAGGGAAAAACATCCGGCAGCTTCTAAGTCTTTTGCCTCTTTTAAAAGTCTTTCTTTATCGGCATCAGTCTTACCATGAGTATAGTATCCACCTTGTTGATGAACACTTTGAGGAGTTAAACCGATATGTCCCATTACAGGAATTCCACTTTGAGTTAAGCGGGTGATAATCTCAAGTTGATGAGGGAAGGCGCCTTCAAGTTTTAAGGCTTCAGCTTTTGTTTGTTGATAAATCTTGGTCGCATTTTCAATGGCCTTATTAAAAGTAGAATAAGAACCAAAAGGCATATCGACAATGACGAATTTATTAGGAGCACCTCTTTTAACGGCCGCTCCAAAGATTGCCATTTCTTCTAAGCTTACTTCAACAGTTGTATCGTATCCTAAAACGACATTTCCAAGACTGTCGCCAACGAGAATCATATCTAATTGAGTCTCATTTAACATTTGCGCTGTTTGGAAGTCATAGCAAGTGAGAACTTGCAGTGAAGTTTTAGTCTTTTCGGCTTTGAAGCCTCTAATTTTTCTCGTTGTTAACTTTTTCATTCACATGAACCAATTTTTTTCCAAAGCGTTGATAAACTTTGGAAATTTCAAGATTATCCCACTCACTTATAGCTTGTTTCAGTTGCATTTGGAAATCACTATGAAGAATTTCATGGGCAAATTGGCCATTATCGATTTCATTGTAGATTTTATGGAGTTTCTGCTGGTACCCTTCATCAAATATCAGTGACTTAGCCCTCTCTCCACCCATGAAAGCATTAGGTGAAATTAATTTAAGAAGAGCACTTGGCCCGTGTTTAATCATAGCATCAGCAATGAGTTTTACCTCATGCCAACATTCGATATATGCAATCTCCGGCGAGTGACCCTTATTTACAAGAGTTTCAAAAGAAAGGCGTGCGGCCTGTGGAATGACTGAGCAAAGAAGAGACTGCTCTGAAAATAAATCACAAATTGTTTCTTCTTTAAAACTGCTCTCAATTGGACCGACAGTAATACCCAAATCTTTGGCCAAGTTTTTAAGGGCATCTTTAGATTTAGCATCGCTATTGATAACAGCAGTTAAAGGAGCTTTTGTTTCATAACCAAATCTTAATTCACTTGCGATGGCCTTCGGTGCTAAGAGCATATGTTCGTGATGGGGAAGTAGCTTCCTTAGTTCATCGTATATAACACTGTAACCATGGGCATAAATAAATTTTTGCTTACTTTTCTTATTAGAAAATTTAAGTGAAGTTAAAATCTCTTTATGGGTATCATCAGGTGTAAGGATAATGATAAATTCGTATTGAGGTAGTGCAAGATTTTCAATATCAAGAACCTTAAAGCCTAATTCGTTGGCCAGCTCTATAGAAGAGCTATTTGATCGAAGGCCAATATGAATATTTCGCTTTGAGTCTCTTAGGTTCATTGCCCAAGATTTTGCTTGAGAGCCAAAGCCAATAATTAGAATTTCTTGATTATCACTATCTGTCATCATGATTTTTAGATATCATGTTTTATAACAATAAGGAAAGTTATGGCACAGGAAGTAATCTATTTTTCGAGAAAAGGTTTATCGGCAAGAGATGCATTTATTAATGAGGGGAACTTATGGGGGAATTCATTCTTTACCACGGCACTTGTTCGCTCAGGTAAGGCCATATTTTGGGATCAACATCGAGCTCGACTTGAAAAGTGCTTCGAGTTTTGTTGGCCTAAGCAATTTGATAAAGGGCTTATTGATGAAGCACAATTAGCGACGGCCCAAATATTAGATGAATTTGTCCACATTGATCATGCTTATTTGAGAATAACTTTCTATCGTGAGTTATCTGGTGATATTCAGTTTTGGATATGGGCCTTAGAAAAAGAACAGGTGACTACACCTTTAAAGTTAACAACTCACTGTTATTATCCTGATCGAAATTTTCCCGACTATTTAAAACGTAGCGATTATCAATATCAGTTTAAAATAAGAAAAGAGGCCATTTTTAATGGTTATGATGATGTTCTCTTACTCGATCACGATTCGTATTTATTGGAGCTTCCCACGTCAAACCTAATTCTGAAAAAAGGGGATACTTATATAACTCCAACAGCAGAATATGGAGTCTTAGATGGAATTACTCTTGATCGCGTAAGATTTATGCTAAGTGAAACTGGCCATGAATTTAAAGAAATGCGAGTACATGCTGCTGAACTACATGAATTTGATAGCTGTTTTGCGACGAGTTCATTTAATGGCATAAGGCATATTTCAAGTATAGGTGAAGTAGCATATAATGAAGATAGTAAGATAAAAGATATGATCAAAGAATTTTACGGAGAAATTTGGTGACAAAGAAGTTGAATGTTAAGTGTCCTGAATGCTCACAAGAGTTTAATTATTATGAAAGTGAATTTAGACCATTTTGTAGTGAAAAATGTAAGATGGTTGATTTAGGGATGTGGCTAACTGAGAATTATACAGTGGCTTCACATGAGCCTCTTTCAGACTCTGACCTTGAAGCAGTTATAAAGAAGAGACAGGATGAAGAAGATTACTAAGAAAGATTTATTAGCTTATGAAGCGCAGCTTATTTCAATAGCAAAGGGAGCAGGTAAGATTCTTTCTCCTTATCAAAAAGATTTAGCTAATTTAAAAATTGATATTAAAGAAGCTCAAGGGGCAGTCTCAGCAGCAGACCATGCTTCTGAAGAGTATATAATTAAAAAGCTTAAAAAGTTAAATCCAGAGATTCCTGTTTTGGCCGAAGAAGACTTTTATAAGAAGTATCAAGGCAATTATAAATATTTAAAAGAATATCAAGACCATGATTATATGTGGGTTATTGATCCTTTGGATGGTACGAATAATTTTGTTCATGGACTTGAGCATTATTGTATTAGCCTCTCCTTAACATATAAACTTCAACCGGTTGTTGGAGTTATCTATATCCCTGAACGCAAAGAGACTTATTGTGCAACTAAAGGCAACGGTTCATACTTTATTAAGGGAAAAGATAAGAAGAGACTCAAGCAAAATAAATCTCGTTCAAAAGGTTTCTTATTAGCAACAGGCTTTGCTACTGAAAAAGGCAAGCCGTTCAATGATGAATTCCGTAAGTTTAAAAAAGTCATGACAAGTATCTCCGCTGTGAGAAGATTGGGCTCGGCGGCCATCGACTTATGTTATGTGGCCCAAGGAATCTTTGATGGTTTTTGGGAGAAGGGGCTTGCTCCTTGGGATGTGGCCGCAGGAAAGATCATTTGTTTAGAAGCTGGGGCAAAAATAACTGAGTATAATGGTCATGATCATAATATTTTTTCTAAGACAATCATAGTTGGCAGAAATCCTCTTTATAAGAAACTTAGTGAAATGGTTTCTGACTAAAAAACTCACCTTATAAATGGAAATAATGGGTTCATAATTGCTCTTTTTTCATATCTTTTAAATAATGCTGATTATGTTAAAATAATCAAAGGTTTATCTAATTTAAAAGGAATAAAGAAGTGACTGGTACTATTACAAGATTATCGAGAGAAATGATGTACGTTAGTGATAACGTCTTCTATATTTTGTTCTCAGTTCTTATATTGTTAATTTGTGTCATTGTCGTTTACTGGTTTTACACAAGAAAACGTATGCAGGAATTACAACATCAAATTCCAGCAAATGTATTAAAGAGCTATCTCGATTCAGTAATTCAAAATTCAAATGCGTTAAAGTCATCTCTATTTAGAGGTGGAGGGCTTGAGGCCGGAGAGGGGATACCATCTGTTGTTCCAGGTGGAAGTTTACCTACTGGTAATGTTGATGGGGCCCAGCTTGCAAGTAAGAATGCCGAAATAGCTGCCTTAAAAGGGCAAGTTGCAAATAAAGAATCTCTTATAAAAGATCTTGAAGCACAATTAAGTGCAGCAGGTAGTAGTGATGATTCAGAGTCAGCTGCTATTATCACAAAGTTAAATACAGAGATCGCAGACCTTAAGGCACAAATTGCAGCGCTTAAAGCTGCTGGTGATTCTGCGGCTGCCTCTAATGAAGAAATTGATGCTCTTAAAGATGAAAGAGACGAACTACAGTCTCGTCTTAAAGAATATGAAATGATTGAAGGTGATCTTGCCGATCTAAGAAAGTTCAAGCAAGAGAACGAACAATTAAAAGCTCAACTTGCTCAAGCTGGTGGGGATCCAACTCCTGCTCAGCCTGAACCTGAAATCGATCCAACTCCGGCCGAAGAGCCTGAGATTGATGTTACTCCTGAGCCTGCTGAAGTTCCAGTTCCTGAAGAAGAGCCTACGACTCCTCCAGAACCTGAAGAAGTTCCAGCGCCTGAGCAGCCACAGCCGACTCCTGAGGAGCCAATTGCAGAAGCTGCACCAGAGCCAGCACCTGAACCAGTTGCTGAAGAAGCGCCGGCACCTATTGAAGAAGCCGCGGCCCCTGCTGCTGAAGCTGCACCTGAAGAAGCTAAGGATGATGGAGCAGGTGAACAGAAATCAGCTGAAGAGTTACTAAGCGAATTTGAAAAAATGTTAGGATAATATTTAGAGCAAATTTTTTTGCAGACAAGGATGTCTTTTGAAGAAACTACTTTTAATTGTAACGATACTTGCAAGTTTAAATACTACTGCCGCAGTTAACCAAAAGGCACAGCGTTCTGTTCTAACTCAAAAGCTAGAAAGACAATTCAAATATAATATGAAAACAGCAGATATGGATAAGCTTAAGAAACAAGTCTTAAAGCTTAAAGGAAAGTCTGTTGCGGCCCTTATAAATGTCATGAAAAGTGATAAGTACCCAGATAAGAATCGTTGGATGGCAACATTCTTACTTGGAAGAATTATGGGGAAGAAGTCGGCACCATTTATTTCAAAATTCACAATGCACCCAAATTGGGTAATGCGAATGGCCGCTTTAAAATCTCTACTCGCTTTAGGACAAACTGAATATACTGATATTTATAAAAAGTCTTTAAAAGATAATTCTCTAATTGTTCGTTACCAAGCACTTGAAAACGTAAAGAAGCTTAATCTTACAGGGCTTGCTCCAAATATTTGGGCAATGCTTTATGATAAGAGAAATTATCATATTAATGAAAAATTAAAGTCATCTAAAAGGGCCCATATTGTAAAAGAAATTATTAATACAATTGGAGATCTAAAGTTTGAAAAGGCCCAAGGTCCACTTTTATCGATGATTCAAAAACCGAAGTATTCTGATATTCATTCTGAAATATCTGATACGTTAGAAAAGATTACAGGACGCCGAGCTCCTACAACTAGTCTTAAAGAAAAGAAAAGATTCTGGTCTAAATTTGCTCAAGCAAAAGTGGTTATTCGCTAATATTCAAAGTGGTGAATTTGAAGGCTTGGGTGGTGAAATTTAAATGAATTTCCAGTGGGCTTTATAATTACAACTTCACATTCATTTTCTATATCGTATTGCTTATCAAGAATAGAGATAAATTGGTTGATTTCATTCTTAGTTGGAGTCTTTGGTATCTGACTAAAAATGATATTAAGTTGCTGTCCAAAGTTTTTTGAAAAGAAGAAATGAGAATAGTCTTCTTTTATTAAGTCTTGATTCTTCTTTTTTAGAATTCGTTCTTCTAGAGTTCCGTCAACCAGATGGTTAATTGCCTCAATCACATCGATAGAGTTAGAAGATGACTGGTCATATAGACAAATCACTGCTCCTACTCTTTCGTTTACTAATGTGAAGATCTCTTCTTTTACTGACATATCGCTAAGACTTACTCACTCTGTCTAAAAGACCATTTACAAAGTTCTTAGAGTCTTCTTTCCCGTAACTCTTTACAAGATTTACATATTCATTGATTGCTACATTATTTGGTGTTTCTTCAAATTTAATCTCATAAATACCAAGGCAGATAATAGCTCTTTCAATAGCATCAACAGAGTCAAAACTTCTTTTTAGAATACACTCCGAAGCTGTGGACTTAATGCTTTCAAAGTTTTTGATAACACCTGTGATAAGCTTATTTCCATAATTTTGAACACTTGGATTTAATTCATTATCACTGTGTTCATCATCTTCTTTAATATATGACTCTTCAAACTCTTCAATATCAACTTTTAATTTCTCAAGGTCAGATTGGTAGTCACTTAAATCATTTTTGAAATCTTTAAGAAAGAGTTTGTAGATGAATTTAAATGCAAAGCTTCTAGCAGCTGATTTATTATTGAATGCTTGGTTTTTCACTTAGTATATCCTTATTGATAAAAATCTTTTCTTTTATATTTGTAAATTGCCCAATACTTTTTTGTAAACTTTCAATGAAGCCATCAATGTCATTAAAATTCCAATAAAAAGAAGCATAACGAACATAGGCAACAGGGTCTAATTCGTATAATTTTTCCATCACAACTTCACCAACAACCTTGGCCACAACTTCAGTATTATTCTTTTGAGATAAAGTCATTTCAACATCATCAATTAATCGGTTAATTTGTGCTGTTGTTAAAGGTCTTTTTTGACATGCCTTATTGATACCTTTTGAGATCTTTTCACGATTATATGGCTCACGTCTTTTGTCATTTTTAACAATGGCCGGAACTTGAAGCTGAAGCTTCTCATAAGTCGTGTAGCGAAAATCACACTTTGGGCACGAACGTCTACGGCGAACAGCAAGTCCATCCGAAAGATGACGCGAGTCGATAACTTTAGTGTTTGGTGTTTGGCAATTTGGGCAATACATAATTATTTCTATCATAATTGAGATGCATTGCATATTCCCATTTTAGTTTTGAGAGGAAATGGTTCGAAAATTTTCCTCAAGGTCTTCTAGAACTTCTTTACCATTTCGATATAGTAGAACTGTGAAGAAGTCTTTTTCTTCACCGGTGCGCTGTGTAATCTTATACGGAGAAACTGCTTCTTGTTTATACATATGTGACTTATCCCAATTCACTTGAGGAAAGCTGTCAAAGACGAGCTGCGCAAAAGATACTTTCTCTTTATCTTGTGGATTCATTGAGTAATCATAAGGTTTTCCAAGATTGCTAAAGGCAAGAGTTAGGCCTTTAACTGTTTCTTTGTAGCTAAGTCTTCGTTTTCTAACAATTGCAATATCGTCTTGATTTAATATCGAGCTCATATTCTTAAGTTTAACCCCTTGTCTGGTTGAGACTAGGAAGTTTAACTCTTTCGTTTGAATTTTTTCTTGATGCTCTTTGATCAGAGGATGAGTGGAAAGTCCTAATTTTACAATATCGTCCCAGCTTCCAATCCAGATTCCTACATTATCCCAAAACTTTTCAACAACAGCATTGTTGAAATTATTTTCATTATGAATAAAGACAATATCCATAGGTTTTAGTTGATAGAGTAGATGTGCTTTTTCATTCTTACCAATTTTTGTCACTTCACCATAAGTTGGGTTTTCAAACTTGATAGACTTCTTAAAGTAAACAGCAAAGCGCTTGTCTACTGTCGTTGCCATCTTTGCAACTATATCGTGGATCACTTTAGTTTCTTGATTCCATCTCTTTTTCTTGTGAAGCTCTTTGTGAACATTACTATAAACTAGAGTCTCTTCAATTAAAGGGTCAATATAGTAAGAAAGTTTTGATTTTGTTTTTGCCTTCTCAAAGATCGTGATATCTCGATACATCGATAAGAGATTTGCTAATTTCATATGTGAAGGAGAGTTCTTTAACTTCTCTTCTAACTTCTCATGATATAGTTCAAGCTCTTTTTGAAGTGTTGGGTCGGATTCAATTTTTATTGCCTCTGCAATTTTTCTTTTAAGTAAAAGATGATTTTCATAAATCGCAATATTAGCAATGAGACCGACTTTTATGGCCTTAAATGTATCTTGTCCAATTTCATCATAAGGATTGATTATAGCAAAATCGACATCTCTTTCTTTTCTTTTAAGCTTTCGATTTCCTACGAAATATATTTCTTTTCGTTGTTCTATCGATGAAATTTTATCAGTGCGTATTTCAAAGCGAGTTGTAGGGTCTGTTACCCAGTCAATATTCTTCAAAAAGCGATTTAGATTAGCAGTAATCTTTTGGTTTTGATTAAAGTAGGGAGAAATAAACTTCAAGGAGTTTTGATCTTCTTTCTTTTTTGCATTAGCAAAATTCTTTCTCCAAACTAAATTCAATTCGATTTCTTCTTGTAGCTTATAGAGATTATCTTTATTAATCTCAAATTCAGAAGGATGGTATTGTCCTTTTACTGAAGCGATGTAGCGGCTAACAGAGTTACGATAATTATCATAGGCCATCTCAATTTGATCGACACTAGCACATGAGCTCAACAGAGAGCTTGCTGATAAATATAGTAGTAATTTCGAAATGTTAATCCTCATCAATCTTTCCTCACTGAAAGACTTATCGGATAGCTAAGACAATAAATTTAGGAGATGAAAAAGGGAGCTGAAAAGCTCCCTAATGTATTGAAATTAGTATACTGGAAATTCTTTGCAAAGAGCTTGGACCTGTCCTTTTATATCTGCAAGAACACTTTCATTCTCTGCATTCTTAAGGGCCTCAACAATCCAAGTTCCTATCTTCTTCATTTCGTCCTCTTTCATTCCTCTCGTTGTAAGAGCTGGAGTTCCAAGACGAATACCTGAAGTAACAAATGGTGATCTTGTATCACCTGGAATCATATTCTTATTACAAGTAATACCTGCTTGCTCAAGGGCCTTTTCTGCCGCTTTACCAGTTACTCCTGCTGGATCTGTTTTCATAAGAACAAGGTGGTTATCTGTTCCACCTGAAACTAATTCCATACCAAGATCTGTTAGTTGTTTAGCAAGGGCCTGTGCATTTGTAATAACTTGTTTTTGATACTCTTTGTATTGTGGATCAAGTGCTTCTTTGAAAGATACTGCTTTTGCTGCAATAACATGCTCTAGTGGGCCACCTTGAATTCCTGGGAAGACATTAAAGTTAATTTTCTTTGCTAGCTCTTCATCGTTTGTAAGAATGATTCCACCACGTGGACCTCTTAACGTCTTATGTGTTGTCGATGTGACTATATGAGCGTGTGGAAATGGTGAAGGGTGAAGACCTGCGGCAACAAGACCTGCAATATGGGCCATATCAACTAATAGATAAGCACCAACTTCATCAGCAATTTCTCTAAACTTTGCAAAATCAATTGTACGAGGATAAGCACTTGCACCAGCTACAATTACATTTGGCTTATGTTCTTGAGCTGCACGTCTTACATCTTCATAGTCAATCATTTCAGTTTCTGGATTAAGTCCGTAAAATTTTACATCAAAATACTTTCCAGAAAAATTAACCGGTGAACCATGTGTTAAGTGACCACCTTCAGATAGATTCATTCCTAAAATTCTGTCACCAGGTGAGATGATAGAAAAGTAGGCTGCCATATTAGCACCTGATCCTGAGTGTGGTTGAACGTTGGCAAATTTACAACCAAAGACTTTACATAGGCGATCAATTGCAATTTGTTCTACCGTATCAACAACTTCACAACCACCGTAGTAGCGTTTCTTTGGAAGACCTTCAGCGTACTTATTTGTAAGAACTGAGCCTTGGGCCTGCATAACTGCTTTTGATGTATAATTTTCAGAAGCAATAAGTTCAAGACCTTCTTCTTGTCTTGCTAATTCTTTATTAGTTAATGAGAAAATTTCCTCATCCATTTTTTCTAGGCTAACGGCGTCTTTATGAAACATCTTAATCCTTTTTGACTTTAAACTTTCTTTAATACGAGTGACGAATTTGTCGAACCGAATCCAAAAGAATTGTTAAGCGCATATTTAATATCTTTTTTAACGGCCTTATTTGCCGTGTAATTAAGATCGCACTTCGGGTCCTGATTGTCGATATTAATAGTTGGAGGAATCGTTCCAGTGTGTAGCGCAAGCGCTGTAAAGACTGTTTCAATACCACCAGCTGCACCAAGAAGGTGACCAGTCATTGACTTTGTTGAAGATACATTAATTTTTTTTGCATGCTCTTCACCAAGAACACGCTTAATAGCACCAGTTTCAGCAACGTCTCCCAGAGGAGTCGAAGTTCCGTGTGCATTAACATATTCGATATCTTCTGGAGAAATTCCTGCGTCTTCGATTGCTTTTTTCATACAACCATAAGCACCATCACCCTCAGGATGAGGAGCTGTAATATGGTGAGCATCTGAAGTTGCTCCATGTCCTGCTACTTCAGCGTAAATCGTTGCTCCACGCTTTACAGCACTTTCATAATCTTCAAGTACTAGAATCCCAGCACCTTCTCCCATAACGAATCCATCACGATCAATATCAAATGGTCTTGATGCTTTTGTTGGCTCATCAACTCTTTTTGAGAATGCCTTCATATTAATGAAACCACCCATACCTAGGTTACAGATTACGGCTTCAGTTCCACCTGTAATCATTAGGTCATGACGGCCAGATCTAATCTCTTCAACAGCATTTGAAATAGCATGGCATGAAGATGCACAAGCAGATGAAACTGTGTAGTTAACACCCATAAATCCATGCTTAATACTTAATACACCTGATGCCATATTTGGAATGATAGCTGGAATGAAGAAAGGAGAAATACGTCGTGGCCCTTTTTCAACAAAAGCTCTTGCTGTTTGTTCTGTAATAGGGAAGCCACCAATTCCTACACCAAGGATTGCACCTACTTTATACTTATCAAACTCTTCAAGATTAACTCCAGAGTCTTTTAAGGCCTCATCTGTTGCATGAAGAGCAAAGTGTATAAAGCGGTCATATTTCTTGGCCTCTCTTGCTTCCATTATATCTTCTGAAAGTTCGAAGTCCTTTACCTCTCCAGCAATCTTGATTGCAAGATCTGGTACTGGCCAACTTTCAACTTCTGAGATTCCTGACTTTCCTTCAACAATCCCATTCCATACTTCTTTTGTGTTTTTACCTAGGCCACAGATTGTTCCTAGTCCTGTTATAACTACACGGCGATTTCTATTTGTCGTCATATACATATCCTTATTTTTTCCTAGTATTTGATAATTTTGAAGGCCATTTGACAAGTCTTTGAGGCTCTTAAATTTTACAGAATTCAATGGGTTCTGTTTAAATTTAAACGATATTTCAATAAGTTATAAGAAATAACGAATTTAATTCTTAATAAGTTAATATTTTTAGGTAATTACCCCGATAATGCCTCTATGACTAAAAATATTATCCTATTGGTTTTGTCAATTTTTTCTATTTATTCACATGCAACATCAGTTGTCTTCTCTGATGATCTCAGCTTTGATAATTGTAAAGCTCCTTCAAAGGTACCCGTTGTCGTTTGTGAAAACGGTGGAAAAAGAGCGATTGTTCAAATCAATAGCAGGGGACATCTTTTAGGTCTTGTTACTGAAGGTGGGACTTCAAAAACATTTGCTGTTAAGCAGATCGTTGAAAATGGTGTTCCGACATACTACAACAGTTTAAGTGATAAGATTAATGAGGAGAGAGCAACCTCAGAATTCACAACACCTATTACAAAGTTACAAGAAATTGCAGAAAGAAAAAAATCAATCGAACAAGCAATAGAAATTGCTAAAAAAGAAAATAGTAATATTTTAGAAGACCTTGAAGATTTTGATAGTGACTTAGATGATAGCTTAAATAAGCTAAAATCAGTTGTTGCTCAGGCTTCAAACTTATTATGGGTTAACACTAAAAAAGATGGAAATATTCATTGTGAGATGAGTACAAAGTGTCCTATTAAAAAGTGTGGAGACAATCATTTCTTTATTTTTGATCCTTCTCGAAATATCTTCATGCCAATTAACTACACTCGTGACTCACGAGGTAATGCAAAGTTTACCAAGAGTGATTCTCAAATAACTATAGCAAGAACAATGAATGGTGCAGTTCTAGAATTAAATGACGACTATAAAACTTCTCGTTTAACAGCTGCAAGAAAGGCACCTCAAAATTTACAAAGTAATCCAACGGCCTATTTTAGTTTTCAAGATGCCCGCTTTAGTGATTATCTCAAGACAATCATTCCACATTGTTCTCAGAACATTAAAGACGATATTATCAGCCTTGGTGTACAAACTAATAATGAAAGAGCAAACCTAGACTTTGTTCATCTTGTTGAAGTTGTTAACGGTACTATCAATAGTCAGTATATTAATAAGAAATTTCTTCCAAAAAATAGCTGTCGTGATGGTGATTCATATTACACGGCCGAAAGTTATAAAGAGTCGCAAGAATTTGTTCCTCGATCAAGTGGTGTTATCTCTTGGAAAAAAGCAGGAGAGCTCTTTGAGAAAGCAAAGAAAATGAAAGAGCTAACTTGGCGTTATACAGCAGATGGTTGTTATGCCAGAGCTGAACTTATGGTTAATATGATGGAAGAAGAAGGAGTCATTGCTGATAAGGCATGGACCTCTGGATATTTGAAATCAAAATCTTCACCTCATCCATGGTCTTACCATGTTGCTCCAGTAGTATATGTTAATAATGGGCGAGGCCATGTACAAAAAATGATTATTGATCCTGCCGTTGCAAATGGTCCAGTTGAGCCAGATGAGTGGTTAAGGCTTATGGGTGTAAATGAAAAGAACCTCGATCAAGTTGGCTTCCCACCAAGTTTAGATGCTGTCTCAGTTGGTCGAAATACATTTACGATTTCTGATCGAAGTACATTTCATCCTCAGGACAAGACAAGACTTACAAAAGAGCAAAGGGTTACTGCCGCGAGAGCTCTTTTAGCTGATTTAGGAAATAGGTTACAATAATGCACAAGGTATTTTTAATTCTTTCAATATTATGTAGCTCTGTTTTTGCCTCAAGTATTAGTAGTGCAAAGTACACTGTCTCAAAGATTATTAATAAAGATGGAAAAACTCTTGTTTCCTTTATTGAGAGTGCAACTTTTTATAAGGCAAATGAAAAAGAATTAAAGTGTATTCAAGAATCAACTAAGAATGATAGAAAAGTTAAAATAGATTACGACTATAAAACATATGAAATAAAGTCATGTAAGATTGTAGAATAAAAAAAGCCTGCAAATTGCAGGCTTTCTTTTTATCTAAAATTTAAATTAGATTATTGCTTAGACTCAAGGTACTTAACAACGTCTTGAACAGACTTAAGACCTTCTGCATCTTCTTCTGGAATTTGAATATCAAATTCATCTTCCATTTTCATCATAAGTTCTACGATGTCTAATGAGTCAAGGTTTAGATCATCTACGAATGATGTTGAAGCGTTGATTTTTGCGATATCGATTTTTGTTTGATCCGCTACTAGTTGAATTACTTTTTGTTCCATATTTGTCTCCTAATTAAATATTAAGCTTTAAACTCAATCTCTCTCTATTAGTTATGTTAAATTTTTAATTTTAGTATATTAATATTTTTCTAGATATAAAGTCCACCGTCAATTTTAATTACTTCACCAGTAATATATCCTGACGCTTGGCTAAGAAGAAAACAAACAAGGTTTGATACATCTTCAGTTGACCCAAAGCGTGAAGTTGGAATTGAAGCAATATAGGCTTCTTTAGCCTTTTCTTCGAGAGAATCAGTCATATCAGTTTCAATAAAACCTGGACAGATTGCGTTACAGCGAATGTTGCGGCTAGCTAATTCTTTCGCTACTGACTTTGTTGCTCCAATTAGTCCCGCTTTAGAAGCAGAGTAAGCTGTTTGTGAAATATTACCCATTAAGCCAACAATTGAGCTGATATTAACAATTGATACATTCTCGGCCTTTAGGAAACCACGAGAACAAATACTTGTTAACATGATTGCACCCTTTAGGTTTGTATCAATAATTGCATCCAGATCTGCTTTTCTCGTTCTAAGGATAAGGCTGTCTTTTGATACTCCGGCATTATTTACTAACCCCTCAAGTGGGCCATATTCTTTTGTGAAGTCGTTTACTGCAGTCTTCATTTGTTCTTCGTTATTTAGATCAAACATGAGTCCTGTTACATTTGAAGCACCAAGCTCTTTTAGTTTTGCTTCTACTTCTTTTGCGACCTCTTCTTTACCCTCACGATAATTGAAGACAACGTGAGCACCTTGAGTTGCAAGAGATTTTGCAATCTCTAAACCGATACCACGGCTAGCACCAGTGATTAGAACTTTCTTATTTTTAAGGTCATTATAAGTTGCAATCATATATGCTCCTATGAGTTTAAAGCTTCTTTTAGCTCGTCAAATGCACCGTCTTTATCAAGTGAGATGACTTTTATATTGCGGTTAATCTTTCTAGCAAGTCCCATTAGCACTCTTCCTGGCCCAACTTCAATACAAAGAGTATCGTCATCAAGACTCTGGAAACTTTGAGTCCATAGTACAGAACCATCAATTTGCTTAATGAGGTTCTCTTTTACGATGTCACCGTCTGTACCAATTTGATACTTTTTGGCATCGATGTTGGCAATATAAGGAATTGTCGTTTTATTAAAAGTTACGTCATTAAAAAATGCTGCCATATTCTCTCGAGCTGGCTTCATCAGGCTTGAATGGAAGGGAGCACTTACTTTAAGTTCAACAGTCTTATGTGGATCAGAAAAGTTTTCAGAAATCCAAGCAACGGCCTTATCACATGCATCAGCATGTCCTGAGATAACTATTTGACCAGGTTCATTGAAGTTTGCTGGCATAACTTCATTACCTTCTGATGAAACTTCTTTACATGCCTTTTCTACAATTTCTGCTGGCACTCTCATGACAGCATACATTTTACCCATTCCTGCTGGAACGGCTTCTTGCATATATTTTCCACGATTGTGCACAGACTTTAGTGCGTCTTCAAAACTTAGAGCACCAGCAGCGACAAGCGCAGGGTATTCACCAACTGAGTGGCCAAGAACACATGATACTTCAATTCCTGCTTCGTCTAAAATTTCTTTGGCTTTTTGATAAAGGCCAATTGAATAAGTAAGAATTGCTGGCTGTGTATTTTGAGTTAGTGTTAACTCTTCAGCAGGACCTTCAAGCATAATTTTTGAAAGATCATAACCAAGAGTCTTATTTGCTTTTTCTAGTAATTCGAAAGAAGGGTGTCCTTCAAGACTTTTTCCCATTCCAACATATTGTGATCCCTGACCAGGGAAGATTAATACTACTTTCTTCATATCAATAAACCTTTTAATTAGTATTTAAGTAATGTAGCACCGCTTGTTAGTCCGGCACCAAATGCATCTAGTAATAATAATTGTCCGCGCTTGATTCGACCGTCTGTAATTGCTTCGTGCATTGCAATCGGTACTGTAGCCGCAGATGTATTGGCATACTTATCAATATTGATAATAACTTTTTCAGGGTTGATTCCTAAAAGTTTTCCTGTTGTTTCAATAATTCTCACATTCGCTTGATGAGGAATTAGCCAATCGACTTCTTCAAGATCCTTTCCTGCTTTTTCTAAAACTTTCTTTGCATTATCTGCAAGTGTTCTAGTGGCAACACGGAACATTTCCTTTCCTTTCATTTGCATATAGTGAGTTCTATTTTCTAAGTGCTCAGCTGTGATTGGGTCAATTGCTCCTCCAACTGGTTGGTCGAAGAATTCTTTTCCTGAACCGTCGGCACCAAGCTCAAGTGATAGGATATCTGAATCATCACCATCTTCATTGGCCCCAATAATAGCAACACCACAACCATCTCCAAAAAGAATACAAGTGTTACGATCTTCCCAGTTAACTTCTCGTGATAACATTTCAGAACCTACGATTAGTGCATTTTTAATTGCACCCATTTTTATCAGTCCTGTGACCATATTGATTCCGTAAACAAATCCAGAGCAAGCTGCTGCAATATCGATTGCCGCACACTTATTAGTAATGCCTAGTTTTTGTTGAAGAATACATGCTGTATTTGGAAGTTTGTAATCAGGTGTAACAGAAGCAAAGACAATCATGTCGATATCATTTGGTTCCATTCCAGCTGTTTTTAATGCATCCATTGTTGCATGATAGGCCATATCACTTGGCCATTCTCCACCTTCAGTAGAGCAGATATGTCTTTGGCGAATACCTGTTCTTTCAAAGATCCATTCATCACTAGTTTCAACCATGCTTTCGAGGTCGACATTTGTTCTAACTTCTTTAGGAACGTAGATCCCTGTTCCTTTAATTTTAACTTTTGTATTCATTTAAAATTCCTAACCTTGGTTATAAAAATTGGCCCTATTTTAGGTAGTATAGCAATGATGGGGAAGGGAAGGGGCGTTATGAATTGATGCGCAGTGTTTTTGTATAGGTTTTACAAAAAAAGGCCACTGATGTGGCCTTTCGTTCATATTATTTAGTTTGTTTACTTGATAAGTCTTCAGATAGCCCTCTGAGACGCTTTGTTGCCAACCCTGTTCTGAGGAATTGAACGAGGTCAGCCTTCTCGTTTTCAGTCAGATTCAGTGGACGTCTAATATCATCATCACTTATTAACTGAAATCTAAGTTTATTGTTAACAAAACTTTCATCTTTTACGATTTTTTCTTCATAAAGGGCCTGAATTGTTTCGGAAAGATCGTAGTTTCTGATAGCTCGTCGAGTGTGATTATAATGATCAACAACTTCTTCCAATGTTGAGTAAACCCCATTGTGCATGTACGGAGCTGAAAGATGAATATTTCTAAGAGGAGGTGTCCTAAAGTTATATTGATCGGCCTTGGCCCCTGTTACTTCATATCTTCCCTTATCGTTTAGAGAAGCTTGAGCATCAATCGGTCCAATTTCAGGTAGTCCAATCGATTTATAATCCCAATCTGTTAAATGACGACCACTATGGCAATTGATACATGCTCCTTTATCGAGGAATACCTTTAATCCGCGCTTCTCGCTATCATTCATGGCATTTAAGTCTCCATCAAGATATTGGTCATATGGTGTATTCACAACATTGAAGTTTCTTGTAATAAAAGCTGCAAGAGAATTTGCCACATGAGTGATATCTATTTTTCCCTTTTTATAATCTTGAGGGTAGGCGCGCTTAAAGAGGTTTTGATACATGGCATTTTTCTTACCATTTAAAAGTCGTTTAACAAGTCCATTCCATTTTTTTAAGTCACCTTCAAGTGATGCAATTTCATTATTTTCACCAAGCATTTCTTCAGGCGAGAGTAGTGGAAAGATAACTTGAACAGCAAGAGAGCCGCTAAACTTACTCCATAGGTCCTTTCTTGCATTAAGCTCAGTACTTGGAGACATAAACTCTTGTTTTGATTTATCGTAGTGTACTCTTCCATCCCAGAACATATCAACAATATCATCGTAACCAAGATTTATAAGAGTAGGTGCGTGGCGCTTAATAATTTTACCCTTACCATCTTGAACACGTCCTGTTCCTAGGCCTTTTCCACCTGTTCCAATTGAGAAAGGAAGATCATCACCTGTGCCAAGCATTGGATGGTGGCAGTGCATACAAGTAATGTCGTTATTTCCACTTAATTGAAGTTCAGCAAAAAGCCTCGAACCTAGGATAACCTCATTCTGGTTTTGTAATTTTGACTCTGGAAGTGATGTCAGTTGATGCTTTTCAATTAGGGTTGCAAGTGACTTATCTAGTGGTGACATTGCTGATGCATAAACTGTCATCATTAGAATGATTAAAATTTTATTCATGTGTGTTCTCTCTCTAAATATTTTCTATCTTTATACAAGAGAAGAGTTTGATGGGTCAAACTGATTTTTATTAGCTTTAGAAAGATATAAAACACAAAAAGCCCACTCAAAGAGTGGGCCTTTCTTATATGAAAAATAATGAATTATCTTATTCTTCTGTTGTTTCTTCTCTATCCGCTTTAGTAGTGAAGATCTGCTTACCTTTCCAGTAACCTGAAGGAGAGATACATCCCTTCTTAGTAAGTTCACCAGTTGTTGAATCAGCTACAACTACATTGTTCGCGTAAAGCTTGTGTGTTTGTCCAGCTCTTCTTAGGCCTTTTCTTGAAACACTTGTCTTCTTCTTAGGTACTGCCATTTTCTACTCCGTTATATTCAACTACAAAATTATTTCTTTTATAAATGAGCTTATGTAAATACATCACTCACGTCATTTTTACAAGCCAAAAGAGGCCTTGTTTTTATCTATTCTTAATTCGCATGCTCGCAAGTCTCTGAATTTTGGTCAACACCACATATTTGGCAAAGACCTTTGCAATCTGCGTCATGTAGAGGGTAGTGATTTACTGCCAAAAAGCAACATTCTGCCAAGGCTTCTTTTAAGTCGGCCTTTCCGCGATTATGAAAGTACATATCTGCCATTTCATCACTTACAAAAATCTCATCAACCTCTTCGTACTCAGGATCGTCTTCGTATCGCTTATTTACATATGCAGCTGTGAATTCAGAATCAAAAGTCTGTGGTGTATCAATTAAGCAGCGGATACAAGTTGCTGTATACGCCCCTGATACCTTTCCTTTGACGATTAAGTGCTCACCAAAAGTATAGTCTCTTGCATTTTTTAGTTGTAGCTCTACGCTTAAGCCTTCAAAACCTTCCGGCTTAACTTCAGGTTCAAAGTCCTTTGTGATTCCATCAAGAATCTCTTTTACCCAAGTGCAATCTTTATCAGTAAGATTGTAAGTTTCAAACTCGTCTCCAACTCGTGAGATTAGGATTGTGGAATCTTTTAGAAAGCTATTTTCTTTATTAACTATTTGCATATTTCCTCTAAATTTAGATGTCCTTCTGTGTATATTGCGTAAGGCCAAAATGCAAGAAAATTAGGACATTATGGTGGGAATCGTGTAGTTTTTTACGTATGAGAATCTTTATAACGGGCTTTTCTGGAGCCGGCAAAACAACTTTTGGTGAGAAACTATCTAAAGATAGTGAATTTCAAGTATTTGATCTGGATGAAGAGATTTTTAATCGAATGGGGACTGGCTACGACAGTCTTGGGGAGTATATCCAAGAGATCGGTATTGATGAATTTCGTAAGGATGAATTTGATATGCTCAAGCTCCTACATCAAAATATGAAGGATAACTATATGATTACATTAGGAGCAGGTGCTCTTGATGAAAAGAGTGTAGCAGATTTTATAGAAGAGATTGGTGGAAAATTAGTCTATTTAAAATGTGACTTCGAAGAGTGTTGGCAACGTTTAAAGAAAGATGGAAATCGCCCACTTGCTAAATATGGCCGCGAGTTTATGGAAAATCTCTATAAAAAGAGAGCTCCTACTTATGAAAAGAGTCATCTTTTACTTAATCAAGAAGAAATTCTTGAAATAAATACAGTCCAGGACCTCTTAAAATTGCTATAGAACGTCTCTTTTGATACGATTTTAAGCGATGTTATGTCCTTAGAAGGAGTTTTTGCGCCATGACAATGAATAGTCCAAAAGTTGCGATCCTTTCATCAATGATTGATGACTGTAAATCATTTTCAAAAATTTTCAAAAGTATTAATACTGTTGTCGACTCATACGACACTGTAGACTCTTTCTTAATCGCTCACTTACAAAAGCAATACGACCTTGTTATAGCAAGTGCAAATGATGCGACATTTGAGGGACAATTTCTTTTTAATCGATCTGAGTTAAAGTCCGTTAAGAGAGCTTTCATTGTTTCAACGAATTCAGAACTGAAGACTGTTGCAACGAATGAGAATATTGGAATTATATATCGCGATTTAGATTTGCTTGCGCAAATTAGACATGTACTAAATCAGTACAATCAACAAACATCGTTAAAGAGACAATTAGCTCAACTTGAATCATTTCATGATAAGTACCGTCACCGTCAAGAAGCACTTGTTGCGAGTCTTGAAAGTGAAAGAACGAAGACTCTTTATGGGAAAGACTTCTTTGAAGTTTGTGACAGCATTAATTTTAATAGAGAAGAAAATGATTTAACTTCTCTTATAACAAATGTTTTTGAACCTTTAGAGTTTGTCTCAGGTTATACAATTTTTGAATTAAATCAAAAGACCAATAAGCTTTCACCTTTAAAGCATGATGGGCATAAGTCTATTGAAGTTCCTGAGGTTTGGCTTGGTCATATTAAACTTAAAGGCGTTAATGAAAATGGAATGAATATGGTGAAGAATATTGTTTCTAACCTAGTTCACAATCCTGTTGTTACCTTAGAATTATCGGAAAATGGTGTCGATACAACTAGTGTTGTAGCACTTGAAGTTGATCGCGATTATTTATTTAACTTTAATTGGCAGGTCATAGAAACACTTTTAAGTGGGATTTATTCTCAAATAAAGAATTCATTAACTCATGTTTCTTCTATCGCACAGGCTAAAGGTCCATTTGAATTATTATCAAATATCTCTGAAGTTAGTCATGGAAGGAATTTAATATCGATTGATACTTCTGAAATTACAGATCTAATGGAGTTAAGATCAGACTTCTCATTTGACTGGAATACATTTTGGAAAGATATGAAAGTTTATCTTTCTCAAATCACTAGTATTGGCAATATTTACAATATCTCTTTTGAATCAATTGTACTGGATGTGGAAAATGACTTTTTTGATGAAAGTTATGCAGCCGCTCAAGACCTTTGTAAGAATATAAGATTAGGAAAGTATTTTAGCGGAAAAGATAAGAGTCTTATTCTATCAATGCAGCTAAATGTTTCTGAAATTCCTTACTCTGGGTATTCAATGGTGACGACATCACGAAAGTTGAGAGGAAAAAGAGCGTTTCAAGATAGTACCTTATGAGAATAAAAAGTAGTATGGAGGTTAATGTCTCCACTCTTTCGCAAAACTATCAACTTTTAAAAGAAATTTGTCCTAATAATGAAACTCTCTTTATGGTCAAGGCCAATGCCTATGGACATGGACTGGTGCCAGTTGTTAAGTTTGCTTATTATGAGCTTGGCATAAAAGAGTTTGGTTGTGCCAGTATTGGAGAGGCTCTTAGGCTTCGTGAAGAAATTCCAAATGGAGAGTTTGAAGTTTATGTCTTTTCTGATGTGAACCTAGATCTTCAAGAAGCAGCAGATATTTATTTAAATAATCGAATTATCCCAGTTATTTCAAATGAAACAAACTTAGAGTTCTTCTTGTCTCATGAGGAATTTCGCTACTTCCCACTTTGTTTAAAATTCAATACGGGAATGAATCGACTCGGAATAAAAATGGATCGAATCGATTATGCGATTCAAACAATCAAAAAGCATGGCCGATCAAGTATTTATCATTTGATGACCCACTTTTCGAGCTCAAGCTTATCAATGCAAAAAAATAAGAGAAATCTAACTCAAAAAGAGAATTGGAAAGAATTAAAGTCTCAAATCAATAGTTCTGGAATTGAAATTCATAAATCATCAATTGCAAACTCTGGTGCAATTGAGCAAAAAGTTGGCCTTGAAGAGTCTCATGTTCGTGCAGGATTAATGATGTATGGCCCGTCTTCTTTGTTGCCTCAGTATAATAAGTTGAGTTGCTGGAAAGGAAAGTTGATCTCTAAACTTGAGACAACTTTTATTGATAGTTTTCAAGTTGATCGAGGTACGCCTATAGGCTATGGAGCAACCCCATGCCCATCAGCAGGTACTGTGGGAGTTTTTGCTCTAGGATATGGTGATGGTTTTTCAACTCGCTATCAAAATGTTCACCTTAATCATGGGGAGCATGAAGGGCAAATTGTAGGGCGAGTTAATATGGATATGGCACAGATTTTGTTTCCTAACACAAACCTAACAATCAAAAATGGCGAAAGGTTTGTCGTATGGGATCAAAATGGTCAAAACTTTTCTAATATATGTGTCGAATCAAAGACTATTCCTTACGAAGTGTTTATTCACTTAACTGAAAGAATTCCCAAAATATATCGACAGTAAGTAGCAGTTTCATTCTTTTTCCATTAGAATTTAAGTAATGAATCTTTTACTTAGAACATTTGTTTCCTTTAATGAAAATTTAGGAAAATTAGTTATTTTCAATTTGGCAGGTCTTGGCAAAGTGATGAAGTTCATTGTGAACTTTTTTTACTGGTTAACGAAGAGGCCGTATCGTTTCAAATTATTTTTTGAACAAATGGAATTTGTCGGAAACAAAAGTCTATTTATTATTTTCTTGGCCGGTGCATTCACCGGAATGGTTATGGCCTATCAAACATACTTTGGTTTTAAGTTAATCAATGTTGATTCTCTTGTTGGCCCAGTTGTTGCAATTTCTTTAGCAAAGGAATTAGCTCCTGTTTTAACAGGGCTAATTGTTGCAGGTCGAGCAGGGGCTGCGATGGCAGCACAAATTGGAACGATGAAAGTTACTGAACAAATTGATGCTCTTGAAGTTATGGGCATTAGTAGTATGCAATACCTTGCTGTTCCAAGAATTATTGCTGGTACTTTATCAGTTCCACTATTATCAGTTTTCTTTTTATTAGTAGGGAATGTTGGCTCATACATTGTCGGAACCTATGCCTTGCAGATTGATGATGCCATTTACTTGTCTAAGCTTGGACAATTTATGTACGTCTCAGATATTTTTCAAGGTGTAATTAAAGCGACTGTCTTTGGTTTCGTTATTTCAGTAATTGGAACTTACTTTGGCTTTGCTGTCACAAAAGGTGCACAAGGAGTCGGTAAGGGGACAAACCTCGCTGTTGTATGGGGAATGATTTCGGTTTTAGTTTTAGATTATTTTTTAACAAGTTTCTTAGTGCAGGTGATGTAGATGTTAGAATTTGATGATCATTCAGTACGAATTAGAAACTTAACCAAGACTTTTGGTAAGCACACTGTTTTAAGTGAATTAAACTTTGATATAAAACGAGGAAGTATTACTACAATCCTCGGCTTTTCAGGAGCTGGAAAATCAACACTCTTAAAGCATATCCTAGGACTTCATCATCCAACTTCTGGATCAATTGAGGTTTTGGGAAAAGACTTATCAACTCTTCAAGAAGATAAGCTTCGTGAATTCCGTCAAAACTACGGAATGCTTTTTCAATATGCGGCACTTTTTGATTCAATGACAACAATTGAAAATGTGGCCTTTCCATTAATTGAATTCACAAAATTAAATGAAAGTGAAATTAAAGAGAAAGCAGCTTCTTTATTAAAATCAGTAGGTCTTCAGGAGATCTCTTTTGATAAACTACCAAGTGAATTGTCTGGTGGTATGAGAAAAAGGGTAGGTCTTGCAAGAGCACTGGCCCTAAGTCCACAGCTTATGCTCTATGATGAGCCAACAACTGGACTTGATCCTATTACAACTAAAATGGTCAACGATTTGATCATAGAAACAAGTAAATTACATAAAGATATTGGATTAACCTCAATTATTATTTCGCACGACGTAAAAGCATCGCTTGAAATTTCCGACTACGTTGCCTTTTTAAACCGTGGTAATATTGTTGAGTATCTACCTGCAAATGATTTCAAAAACTCAGACCATCCATTGGTTCAAGAGTTTATTAATTTATAGGTAGTTCCAGGGAAGAGGAATTATATGAATGAATTTAAAGTCGGCTTAATGGCCTTGGCCGCCATGATAGCTGTTGTTGTTATGTCCTTAGTTGTAACTTCAAACCAATCTGGTTTTGGAGCTTATAATGATTATTACACAACTATTAATGATGCCTCTGGTATCTTTCCAAAAACTCCAATCAAAGTTGCTGGTATTAATGCGGGACGAATTAAAGATATTCAACTAACTGGAAATAAGGCCCGTATTAGTTTTGAGGTTCTTGAAAGAGTTAAGATCACAAAGGGTTCCAAGCTTAGAATTCGATCAGTAGGTTTCTTAGGTGATAAGTACTTAGAAATTTACGTTGCTAATAATGATGAACTCCTTCCGGATGGTTCAGAGCTTCTAGCGGAAGAGAAAGCAGGTATTGAAACACTTCTAAAAGATGCAAGTGAAGTTATGCAAGATGTAAAAGTTCTTGTTGGAAGTATTAAAGAGTCTTTTGTTCCAGAGGGTGGTGAGCCAGCGATGAAAAAGATCGTAGCTGATGTTCAGGAGACGATGACGAATACGAAAGAATTAACAGGTAAGCTTAATGATCTCGTTGGAAGGAATAATCAAAAACTTCAACGAATTATTGATAATCTCGAAGACTTTACTGCTCAAATAGCATACCAAACAGATGCAAACGAGCCAGCAAGTGCTGTTGCAGATGTAAAAGAGATTCTTAAGAAAGCTGATAATATGATGGCCGATCTTGAGGACCTTGTTCAAAATATCAAAGATGGGAAGGGAACAGTTGGTAAGCTTCTTGTTGAAGAAGAGATTGCAGATGAAGTTAAGTCAACTCTATCAAGTGTTCAAAAAGTAATTGGACGAGTTGATAGTATCCGAACACAATTGTCGGTTTATACTGGTGCAAATACGAGAACTGATCAAACAGATACAACTGCTGAACTTCGTATCTTTCCATCGCCTGGCCGTTTTTACCTGGTAGGTGTAACGACTTCTGAATTTGGGCCTGAAAGACGAAAGATCACAGAAACAACTGTTGGTGGGACAACGACTATTGAGGATGAGAAGGTTAGAAAATACAATGACGTTCTCCTCAACCTTCAATTAGGTCGTCGTATCGACAATTGGACATTCCGTGGAGGACTTATCGATTCTTACGGTGGTCTTGCTGTTGATTATAATTTTGATGACTGGAATACCATTACAAGCCTTGAGGTCTTCGATTACCGAGATAATATTGGGCCAAATATTCGTATCGGATTAGATTTTCAACTATGGAGTGTAATTTATGGTAAAATTGAGGGTGAAGATTTAATTAATGATCCTGGTATGGTTTATAGTTTAGGATTAAAGTTTAATGACGAAGATATTAAAGGCTTAGTAGGGATTTTCTTATAAAGAATAAGTAATGACGGAAAGAAACTGGTTAATTAGAACAGAATCGAAAAAAATACTCGGTCCACTTTCAAAGCAGAAGGTTGTCGAGTTTGTACAAAATGGAACCCTCTCTGGAGAGGATGAGATTTGTAGCGGTAATGGTTACTGGTTTTGGGTCAAAGAAGAAGACCTATTAAATAAGTTTCTCTATGGAGATGAAGAACAAACCTTCAATCCAGTAGCAGAGGCCAAGACGAAAGTTGCAAATAGCGTAACAAAACTTGTTAAAACAAGTGGTATCGTAGAAAAAATCTCTAAAGAGAATGGGGATGAAATTCCTGCAACACCATTATCTTCTGAAAACCCTGCAACAGATAATTCAACAACAATTAATGATGAAGAAGAAATATTACTTCCTGCTGAAGATGACTTAGATTTTCCAGAGCCAATTGATTACAGTGATACAGCAGTTGCAGCTCCAAGTAGTGAGCCTAATATTGTTCAAGAAAAACCACTGGCAGATGTGGCTGATGACGAATCAATCAGTTTAGCCGAAGCAACAAGTGCTATGGATATCGAGGAAGAAGAAGTAATCCTTCCTTCATCTGATGATCTCGATTTCCCAGATATTGGTGGTGTTTCAGAAAGTACACCTGCTGAGGAAGTTGCACAAGAAGCTTCTCAAGTAAGCCAGATTGATCAATTTGTTGAAGAAGTAGAAAAGAATAAAGAAGATGAATTAGCTGCTCAAGCAGAAGAGATTCTTAAGTCTGAAAAAAAACAGCCACCAACTGCACCGGATTTAGATAGTATTGAAGATGATAATATCGAGCCTATGAAGGCCGTAGAAATGCCTCGTCCTTCAAAAAAGAAGAAGTCAGGTGCTAAGAAAAAGTCAAAAGCTAAAAAGAAGAAAAGAAAAAACGATTATAGCTTTGTCTATATTGCAATTGCTGTATTAATTGTTCTTCTTTTCTTTATTTCAAAATTCTATTCAAAGCTTGTAGGTAAGGAATTGTTTTCTGATATTCAATTTAAAACACCAACTAGCTTAGTTTACGCGCAAGAGTTTAGATCACAGGATAAAAAAAAAAGATTTTTCTAAACTATGTGAATGTTTCATATAGTTTATCATTAGAAGGTGTCGAGTATATACCGGACTTTATTAAAACACCTCCTAGTACTTGTGATAAAATTACACAATTTGAGTTCAATTTGATTTATGCTTTTACGACGTCAGAACTTAAAAGTGACGAGAAGCCTTGGGTTGAGTTTCAGGCCAAGTGTCAGCATCTATTTTATCCAGATATCGTTATAAAGTCTTATGTTGAGTCTCGTTCTGATAAACCTGTTTTGGAGTTTGAAGAAGCTTTAAAAATGAAGTTTGATAGTAAAAAAGTAGCTCATCAAAACTTCTTAAAAAGTTTAGAGAGAAAGAATATTCATCAATTACTTTTAGAAATAATAATCGCTTCTTCATTAAATAAAAACGAATGGCTAACGACTGTTATTATCGACTTACTAGGTCGAGACATTACAAATTATTCCGTTTGGATTAATGAAAATATCATTCCAAAATCAAGACAGAAGTATGCAAAATATATTAATAGAACTTTTGAATTGGTAAATGAGTCAAGTATAGATGAATTTTATAAATTAATGTTTTTTAAAAAATTCACTCATATATCTACTGGTGATAGTCGATTAAAGTTAACACAGCTTTTAAATCAAACTTTTGGAGCAACTCTTGAGTTTGATATAACAAGTTATAAATATGGAGTTAAGATGACTCCATTTTGGGTGCAGGAGCTTGAGAATTTTAATGAAAAGAAGCGCTTAGTAGAGAGGTTCTTTGATACTCCTGCTGTAAAAGAATTATCTGATTATAATGGCCTATTATTTGAATACAATCTACCAAAGGTTGGAAGTGGCCGAGATAAGATTATCGATAAAATAGCTAGTGAGTATAAAGATTATAATTTTGATCAAATGATTTCTTTGATTTCTGGATTACGTAACCCTGTTTTTAAAAAAGAGCTGGTCAAGCGTGATAAGTATTTTGAAAGGCCAATCTTTAGTATTGAAAGAACATATCTAAATAAGAAATTAAGAGAAAAAAAGAGTAGCTGGCTTGCGTATCAGCTGTTATATCTTGGACAAAGAAACGAAGAAGTTATTAAAAACTTAATGGTTGATTTATGAAAGATTTATTCATTTATCCAACGGATACTGTCTGGGGAATTGGAGGAGATCCATTCTCTATTGAAACGTATGAACTTATTGCTCAAGTGAAGGGAACTTCAATTAGAAAGCCTTTGAGTATATTAACTAATGATGTTCAAAATTTGATTGATACTTTTCATGGTTCAGAATCCTATACAGCTCTTTTTGATGACCTTTTCAAATACGAAATCACAGTGGGACTGCCAAAGGCGAGTTTATCCCTTCAATTTCCTAAAGGTCCATTTGATGATACGGACTTTATTTGTTTTCGAGTCATTCAAAATGAGATCATTGATGAGTGTATTAGGGACTTTCCTGGATTCATTACTTCAACAAGTTTAAATAAAACAGGTCAGCCTCCGATTTACGACTCTGATGAAGCAAATGAATTTTGGCATCGATATTGTCCTGACAGTAACTTCATAAGTTCAGATTTTCTTAAACCGAGTGGGCATTCATCAACTATCATATTAATCTCAGGATTGACGGCCCAAGTAGTTCGAGAAGGTAATCATATTGACAATATTTTAGAAGTGTTAAAATCTCATGGCATTAATTACTGATTATTCACAGCCCTCATTTTATCATTTTTCTCGTGATTCAATTGAGTTAGCAAATTGTGTGGCCGAGCATATTGAATTTCATGAGCTTGTCGTTGATAAGGTCGCTGACCTCTGCTGTGGTTGTGGCGTCATTGGACTCGAGATCTTACAAAAGCTAGAAGAAGAACTTCTCAATTCGATAAAAGAGATTCATTTTGTTGAAGTGCAAGATGATTACAACTCTCATCTTCATCGTAATATTGAAATAGTTAAAAGAGAAATAAATGGCCTTGAATATCAGGTTCATTTCGAAAATATTCTTCAATTTAATACAGTAAAAGACTTTGACCTTATTGTGATGAATCCACCATATTTTAAAAATGGCCATGGAAGATCTAGTGAGAATGAAAAGAAAAGAACTTGCCGAGAGTATTCTGGTGATGAGCTTAAGAGTTATATCGTTCACGCTGCTAATTTACTGAGTCAAAATGGTGTTTTATTCTTTGTTTGTCGAGAAGATGAGCAATTAAAAGAATTACTAAGTGGTATTTCTAAGAACTATTATATAGAGAAGGTTGAGGAGGCAGAAGGCTTTTCGATTTTCTTACTTCTTCGTTCTAAGTTGCATTAATATTGAAGTTAATGACTTTTTGAGCTCTTCATCTTCAATATCTGAAAATTGTTCTTGAGCATCTCTCATAATTGCTTTGTATTCTGGAGATTGTGGATGTAGACGATTTTCAACTTCTTGTTTTACTATTTCTTTTCTTTCGACTTCCGACTTCTTTTTTTGGAAGAATTGATTATCTACTTGGAAGAAGATTTTCTTAATCTGTCCTTTTGTTGCAGGTAGAACATTTCCAATTGATTTTATAATTTCTGTTTCCATGTATTTAAGCTGTTGAGCGTAAACTGGATGTGAAGTTAAAATCGTTAGAGATTTATTTTTTAGCTTAAGTGGAATAGTGAATTGAGAAAGCCTTGGCCCTACGATCTTATTCCAAGAACTTGAGAGCTCGAGAAAGTCAAAGAGATCAATGGCCTTATTCGCTTTAAAGTTAGATTGTTTATTACCATAACTACCATAACTTGAAACGCTCGCAACACCAGCGTTTTTACTGAAGTCACTATCGATATCTTTTAAAACATCTTTTAAATTTTTGAGATTTTTCAGCTTTTTCACAAGATGCATCATATATTAAAGAGGTCTTACCAGTCAAAGTAATAGACGATTGATTGAATCATAGGCATATTATTAATATGAGGTTTTTCGTATTAACTTGTTTAATTTTACTTTCTTCTTGTGCAGGGTATCGTTTCAGTGAGTCAAATAACCCATTTGAGGCCCAAGGAGTTAATAGTATTACAATTTTTGTTGTAAAAAATCACACTGGAATATCAGGTCTTTCTCAAATATATACTGATGAAATTGTTGAAACTCTTTCTTCTTTTAGTTCTTTAAGGGTTAGAACAGGAAAGAATTATGACAGTGATGCAATTTTACTTGCAGAGATTACTAGTCGAAAAAAAGCGGGGAAAGAAGTTACTGAAACTGGTGACACCTTAATGAATGATGAGCAGAAGAATCAATTGGGTGGAAATAGAAATGCTTTCTATCTAGCTACATCTGGAAGTTATCAATTTCAGATACAAGTGACAGTCTTTAAGAAGCCAAATAATGATGAAATTCAGTTCTATGAATCATTTTATAAAATAGACCACTCTCAATTTCCTCGTAGCATTTTTTCAAAGACTTTTGATATAAGTGATTCTTATATTATTGAAAATACAGTTGGTGGAATTGACAGTGCTGCTCCTCTTAGAAGTGTAAAGAACCGAGGTACTTTTAAGAAATCCCTAGCTGATGGAGCAAGTGATTTCGGTGATGACTTTAGAGAGGTTCTTCTTTATGCCTTCTAAAAAACAAAGTTTTGATATTAATAGCGTTGATCAAGTTTCAAAAATTCTTAGTGAATTAAATGGCCTATACCATTTAACTGTCCCAGATGAATTTATTTCAAAAATTGTTTGTGACAAATTAAAAGGTGAGACAAAGAAGATGTGGCCTAATGAGTTTAATATCGACTTTGTAGAGCAAGAGCTTCTTGCTGGAGGCGGTCTATTTGGGACTAATGGCCCTTATGTTGTTATTGATGCTCAGGATATTAAAGCTAATGCTTTTGAAGCATTTAATAATAATCGTCACTTAATTGAAGACACAATTATCTTCATAACGAAAGGGCGCCTGCCTAAAGCTTTTCCTAAAGATATGAATGCTTTGGCCATCGCTGCACCAAAGCCATGGCATTTTGGCCAATACTTAGATATTTTTGCTAAGTACTTTGGTTTTCAAATGAATCCTCAAGTGAAGAACTTTATTGAAAAGTCAGTCCAGGATAATGTTGGTGATTATTTCAATTCATGTCATATTCTTTCTCACCATGTGGATGCAAATGGGAATATCTCTCTTGAAAAAGCCAGAGAGCTTATAAAGGTGAGAAAGTTAGACTTCTTTGATCAGACAGATCTTTTTAATCAGCAAAACTTAAAAAGGTTCTACCTCAACTTATTATTAGTGGAAGATGATTTTAGTTTATATATGGATTTCTTCCGTTCATTTCAGGGCCATATATCAAAAATTATTGACCCTAGTTATTTGGCCACTAAAAAATCTCTTAGTAAGTATGATAGGGGAATTCAATTAGCATCTAAAAAGTGGAATTTTGAAGAGTTAATCGATATTCAGCAGAAGATGATTAATTTTGAAGTGCTGGCCAAGTCTAAAGACCTTTGGCTTAGAGATCAAATCCGTAGAGAATACCTCTGTCTCTAAAATTATAAGAAAAAATTAAGAAGTTAGTATTTTAAAAGATATAGCTACAAACACAAAAAGCGGAGATTGCTCTCCGCTTTTTATATATCAAACTATCTAATTAAAGATTAAAGCTTGTTGATTTGGTTTGCTAGTCTAGAAGTTTTTCTTCCAGCTGTGTTAGTTTTAATAACACCGTGCTTTGCTAGACGACCAAGTAGCTTTTGAGCTGTAACTAGAAGAGTTGATGCTTCTTCTTTCTTACCTGCTTCAATAGCATTTCTTACGTTCTTAACAGCTGTTTTTACAGCAGTTCTTTTTGAAGTATTTCTTTCGTTTCTAACAATTGCTTGTCTAGCTCTTTTCTTTGAAGATTTGTGGTTTGCCACAATGGACTCCTACGTTTAACTTGTTCAACATCTAATTAATAAGTCACTTTTTATAATCCGCACAATGCATTTTTGCAAGAGAAAAGTGAATATTACACATCTCTACAATAGGATTTATGGACCTAGCTTCTTTTTATGATTAAATGATTCATGGCGTCTAAGTATTTGATATATCTGAGTGAAATAGTAATTTAATGGACGATCCTTTATAATTTAGGTACTTTGAATGCCAATACAAAGGAGACACAATGATTAAACAAATTGCCGTTATAGGAGCAGGGCAGATGGGTCGAGGAATCGCTCAAGTTGCCGCTATGAATGACTATAAAGTTTTTATGTATGATATCTCAGCTGAAGGCCTTGAGTTCGGACAGAGCTTTATAAAAAAGCAATTAGAAAAAGGTGTTTCAAAAGGTAAGTGGGAACAATCATTTGTTGATTCAACGCTAGCTAACTTAAGTGCAACTTCAGAAATGAATGATCTTAAAGGTTGTGACCTTTTCATTGAAGCAGCTACTGAAAATAAAGAGATAAAATTCAAAATCTTTAAGCAATTAGATGAGATTGCAAAACCTGAAGCAATCTTAGCTTCAAATACATCTTCAATTTCAATTACTGAAATTGCTGCAGCTACTTCACGTCCAGAAAAGGTTGCTGGAATGCACTTTATGAATCCAGTACCTGTAATGAAGTTAGTTGAAACAATCACTGGGCTTGAAACAAGTGCTGAAACAATTAATGCTGTTGAAGAAGCAGCAACAAAAATGGGTAAAACAGTTGTACGTGCAGATGATGTAGCAGGCTTTGCTGTTAATAGAATCCTTATGCCAATGATCAATGAAGCTTTCTATACTCTATACGAAGGAGTTGCTGAGGCTAAAGGGATCGACGATGCTATGAAGCTTGGATGTAACCAGCCAATGGGACCACTAGAGCTTGCTGACTTTATTGGACTTGATACATGTTTAGCTATTATGGAAGTTCTACATGATGGCCTAGGTGATACAAAGTATCGTCCATGCCCACTTCTTAAGAAGTATGTAACAGCTGGTCGCTTTGGTCGCAAAGTAGGGAAGGGTGTTTATGAATACTAATTTTGAAACAATTGCTTTTGAAAAGCTCGGTGAAATTGGAATTTTAAAAGTAAATCGTGAAAAGAAATATAATGCACTTAACTCACAAGTACTTCACGAGTTAAAAGATTTTTTATCTTCACTAAGTGAAGGTCATGAGCTTAAAGGGATGATCTTTACTGGAGCTGGTGACAAAGCTTTTATAGCTGGTGCAGATATTGCTGAAATGAGTGATATGACAGTTGATGAAGGGCATGACTTCTCAACTCTTGGGCAAGATGTAACGCTACTTTTTGAAAGTTTAAATATTCCAGTAATCGCTTGTGTAAATGGTTTTGCACTTGGCGGTGGTTGTGAAATGGCCATGTCATGTGACTTTATTTATGCAACGAAGACAGCAGTTTTTGGGCAGCCTGAAGTAAAACTTGGTCTTGTTCCAGGCTTTGGTGGTACACAGAGATTAGCAAAGTTAATTGGACGCAATCGCGCTAAAGAAATTATTTATAGTGGCCGTAATGTTGATATTAATGAAGCAAAAGAAATCGGGTTAGTTGTTCGTTCTTTTGATTCACAAGATGAAATGATTAGTGAGGCGATGAAGACATTGGAAGCAATTTCTAAAAACTCACCAAATGCAGTGGCCATATCAAAACAAATTATGAACGAAGGTAATGACCTGACTAATGAACAAGGTCTAGATATTGAAGCTCGCCACTTTGGCGATATCTTCTCTTCTTATGATATGAAAGAAGGAACAAAGGCCTTTGTTGAAAAAAGAAAACCAGAATTTAAGGGAGAATAATAATGATGTTAAGTGACTACCAAGAACTTAGAGACCTTGTTTCTAAATTTGCTGATAGCGAAGTAGCTCCTCTAGCGGCTTCAATTGATAAAAATGAAAAGATTCCAAGTGATCTCGTTGGTAAGCTCGGTGAGAATGGATTCCTAGGTTCATATGTTCCAGAAGAATATGGTGGAGCAGGAATGGATTATGTATCTTACTCGATCATCGTAGAAGAAATTTCTCGTGCTTGTGCTTCAACAGGGGTTTTAATCTCAGCACACACTTCACTATGTGTTTACCCAATTCTAAACTTTGGTAATGAAGAGCAAAAGAAGAAGTATCTTCCTAAGCTAGCTTCTGGTGAGCATATTGGTTGTTTCTGTCTGTCTGAGCCAAATGCTGGTACAGACGCAGGTTCTCTGACAACATTTGCTGAAGATAAAGGTGACTACTTTGAGATTAGTGGAACAAAGAACTTCATTACAAATGGTAAAGAAGCTAATATCGCAGTTGTTTTCGCTAAGACATCAAAAACAGATAATTACAAAGGAATCTCGGCATTCATCGTTGAATGTGACTCTGAAGGTTTCGAAGTAATGAAATGTGAAGATAAGCTAGGGATCAAAGGATCATCAACAGCTCAAATCGCATTCGATAAAGTAAAAGTGCCAAAAGAGAATCTTTTAGGTGAGTATGAGAAAGGTTTCAAAATTGCGATGAATACACTAGATGGTGGACGTATCGGTATTGCTGCTCAGGCACTTGGTATTGGTGAAGCTGCATTCCGTTACGCTAAGCATTACTCAAATGAAAGAGTTCAGTTTGGTAAGCCACTTCATGCAATTCAAGCAATCCAGTTTAAGTTAGCTGATATGAGTACAAAACTTGCAGCATCACGTCTTCTTATTTGGGAAGCATCTCGTAGAAAAGATAATGGTGAAGAGTACTCATTACAATCTGCTCAGGCCAAGCTTTTTGCTGCTGAAGCTGCAATGTGGATTACGACTCAAGCTATTCAGGTTTGTGGTGGTAATGGATATACTAAAGAGTATCCGGTTGAGAGGTTCTTCCGTGATGCTAAGATTACTGAAATTTATGAAGGGACTTCAGAAATTCAAAGAGTCGTAATTGCCGCTAACGAGCTTAAGAGCTTAAAGTAGGCGTTGTTCTATTGAAAGAGAAGTGATACGGTTTTAACTTGTTATGTTAAAGAAAATCTTGGAGAAAGTAGGCATGGCCAAAAAGAAAACTACTAAGAAGAAAACTGCGAAAAAAGCGGCTAAAAAAGTAGCAAAGAAAACTACGAAGAAAAAGACTGCAAAAAAAGCGGCTACTTCTTCTGCAAAGAAGAAGGTAGCAAAGAAAACTACGAAGAAAAAGACTGCAAAAAAAGCGGCTACTTCTTCTGCAAAGAAGAAGGTAGCAAAGAAAAAGACTGCAAAAAAAGCGGCTAAAAAAGTAGCAAAGAAAACTACGAAGAAAAAGACTGCGAAAAAAGCGGCTAAAAAAGTAGCAAAGAAGACTACGAAGAAAAAGACTGCGAAAAAAGCGGCTAAAAAAGTAGCAAAGAAAACTACGAAGAAAAAGACTGCGAAAAAAGTGGCTAAAAAAGCAGCAACTTCTTCAACAAAGAAGAAGACAGCTAAAAAAGCCGCTTCTTCAGTTAAGAAGAAGGCAGAAAATAAAGTAGCAAAAAAGGCTGAAGCGACACCTAAAAAGAAAACTTCAAAAGCTAAAGCAAAGAAGGAAGAAGTAGTTGAGGCAGTTGAAGAGCAGCCGGAACTATTTACTGAAGAAGAAGTAGTTGAGGAAGTCGTTGAAGAGAAGAAGCCTGCACCAAAGGCCAAGAAGAAAACAAAAGCTGAAGAAAAGAAAGAAGCTGAAGAAGATCGTATTGAACAAGTATTTGATATGGCCGATAATTTAGATTATTTCCTAGGTGATACTGATGATTGTCTAGCTAAAGGATGTGATAATCCAGCTACAACGGCTGGATACTGTCGTCTTCACTATATTGGTTATTGGAAAGAAATTAAAAACAAAATAACAATCCTTGAAGAAGGAATGCTACAGAAGTTTGTTCGTGAGATCACTTCTAAATATCCAGTAAAAGTTATCGACGAGGTTTTAAAAGATCTTGCTGATGATAAGTCTTTCGTTGATGTTCTTCGTGAGATGGATATTGAAGCAGATGAAAGCTTTGATGAAGTTGATGATATTGATGCAGAAGATGATCAAGACATCGCCTTCGAAACAAAGTCATCTGTTAAAGCTATTATGGATGAGGAATAGCGTCATTGTTTGCCCAAAGGCAAACTATTGGACGCTATGCCAGCTCCCCATGCAAAAGAAATTAAACTAATTCAACAAGCCGGGTTCAAGCCCGGCTTTGTTGCCTCTGGAGCAATGGGAAAGAAAACGCAAAGAAAAAGCGACATTTTAGCGTAGCTAAAATAAGCCAAATCCCCCGTAAAGAAAAACCGACATTTTCACGAAGTGAAAATGAGCCAAATCCCTCTCAAAGAAAAAGCAACATTTTCACTTCGTGAAAATAAGCCAATACTCCACAAAGAAAATCTATCTCTTATTTTATTTCTCTTGAATATTCTCGGCGCCATCAAATAAACTAAAGATCAGTTTATTGATATCTTCCAACTCTACAGTTGTATCGTCATTAGGAGCTTCAGAGTAATCAATTCCTGCCTGAGCAAATCTCTCCCCAAGCTGATCCTCTGAATAGCCAAGTGTTGCTAAATTTACGTTCATCTCTTCATATTTCTGCTTATTTTCTTCAGATAGAAATGAATTTTTCATTTCAGCTGATAGGGAAGCGGTGTTTCGGTTTTTAACTTCTTCACCATCTTCGCCAGTACTAGAAACCTCAAGAAATGATGAAATGATATTGTTATAGTGAACTAGCTTTGAAAAGTTCTCTGGTCGTGATTCAATTTCTTTAGCAATCTTTGCGATCTTTTCAACATCCTGGGCATTATTAGCATCAAACTCATCACCTGTTGTTGTATGGGCTTCAATCTCTTCTCTTAAAGAAGCAAGGATGGCATCTTTCTTTGCTTGATAACGACTCTCAACTTGCTCTTTTACACCTTGAATTGTTGCAAGTTCTTGGGCCTGCGTTTCTGTATAACCTTCTTCAATTAGGATCTTTGCGATCTCTTCTGGATCGTTTTCACTATTTTTTAACTTTTCAAGAGTCGCTTCTTGTTGGATTTTTAGCTCACCTAGGAGTGCGTATTGTTCTTCTTTGTCTGTTGCTAAGTATTGACTACAAGCTTCAGCATCAACAATTGCTCCGTCTTTATAGCACTCTTCCATTTTTGCAACATCTTGCTTGTGGCCTTCTGATAGGGCCTCAAGGGCCTCACCTGAAGAAATCGTCGTTAGAGCATTGATACTCTCGTCTTGATTCTTAGTTGAGTCATAGAATTCAACATTTTGAATTCCGGCCATTCCGGATTTCTTATCGAGTTTGGCAACGATATCATCTGTTTTAAGAAGACTTTGCTTAGCTAGTTCAATATATTGAACAACCTGGCAGGCCCTCATATTAGAGTTATCGACAATTTTTTCACATGTTTCAGTTTCATCTGCTGTAGGGTCTTTTCCCTTCTTCATGCGGTCTTCACATGAGCCAAGAATATCTGAATACTTCTTTGAATCTTTTTGTTTCTTTGTTGAAACATCATATTTCTTATAGGTAACTTCACCTTTATTAGCACTCGAGCCAATAGCACAAATTACAGGTAGGTTTTGAATACATCGTTCCCAATTTGAATATGCACCTTTTTCGATGTCTTGCTTATTAAGACTTGCGATATTTTTATTCTTATCACCACTCGCTTTTTCATCACTAAAATGAATAAGAGGATATGCAGGTATTCCTGTTTGCTGTATCTCTGTAGCGTATGGCCCAGTCTCAATACAATATGATGTCATTGATGCAATAATATTTTTACCAAGTTGAGTTTTATAGAGTTCAAAGAAGGTTCTTTGATCAGCGATTTTTTCAAACCGGCCTTTATCACTTTGATACTCACCGTAAAGGGCCTCTTCAAGGCGTTTTTGGAAAAATTCCTTTAGGCCTTTTAATCCTGCCGACTGTTTCTTTGTCGTTTCCATGGTCGTGCGATAGCGTCCAGTACCTTCCTCGCCACTTTGCTCATTAACAAGCTTCATGACTTTTTCTTTAATACCTTCATCCGCTTTGATGCGATCCCATAAACAATTACTTAATTTATTGTCGCCATCTTCAAGCTTTCCATTTTGCGCATCAATTTGATAACACTCTGAATACATTTCTCGAACGCCTTCAACTTGCATAGCACTTTTAAAAAGAGGATTTTTACTACTGATAACTTGTAGATACTGGGCCTCTCCATTGTCATTTGCAAGGGCCGTTGTCAGAGACAAGAGTGTGAATAGCGTAAGAGTTTTCCTCATAACCATATTATACTACTCGGTTATTTGAGGTAGAAGCTTTAGATAAATTTAATGTGATTTTAACTAGTTAGAAGAGAGCTAAGGGTTTGAAATTGCAAAGAAAATGAGGTTTAACCATCATCTCCAATGGCCTCAACTGGGCATGCTTCAAGGGCAGAGATACATTCTTCTAATTCAGCATCGTTTGTTGGCTGGAGTTTTACGAAGGCGTGTCCTTCATCATCATTCATTTCAAAGAAGCGAGGGGCCTCCATCACGCAAGCATCACAGGCGATGCATTGGTCATCAACATAGAATTTGCCATCTACATTCTGATCAAATTTTGCGCTTTTATCGGCCATCTCGCTTCTCCAAAAATTCTATAATTACTGTGGTAATTGAGCGTATTTATTTTGTTTAAAAGTATATTCTTTGCTTAAGTTATCTAGCAGATTTTTTATCATTTGTTGAGAACTAATATTTGTAAGACCTTCAATATTATAAGATTTTACATCTTTTTCATCAGCTGGTTTGGTCGCAACAATTGTTGTTTGTGTTGCTTCATCAAAAGTGAATAATCCGCTCTCTTTTGAGAAGATCTCAGCTGTTTGCTTCTCATCTAATGCACCTGTTGGACCGGCACCTTCAAGCTTATTAATATTTTGATCTTTAACAGTTAAGTTGTACTTTTTCTTTAAACGACTAAGAGCTTTACCGCTTCCAGCTGCATTTTTAATCTCATTAGTTGCCTTGGCCACCATGTCTTTTATATCGATTTCTTTTTGTAAGATTTCTTTTGCAAGACTTCTTTCATGATTTTCAAGTTTAGCAACGACTGCATCTTTGCGATCTTGAGCATAGATAATATGATAACCATATGATGTTTTAACTGGCTCAGAGATTTCACCCTCTTTTAAAGCAAAGGCTGCTTTTTCAAATTCTGGTACCATTTGACCGCGCTTTACCCAATTAAGATCACCACCATTTTCTTTACCTTGTGGTTCTTGAGTATACTTCTTAGCAAGACGAACGAAGTTTTTAGGATTAACTTCCTTTCTAATCTTCTTTGCCTGCTTAAGAGCTTCTTCTTCATTACCTTCATCAACAGTAATAAGGATGTGTCTTGTTCTTACTTGTTCAGGAGTTGAAAGAACAGGCTTCTTTTCATTGAAAAGAGCTTCAACTTTTGACTTATTTTCTTCATTGCTTAAAAACTTAGTAATCTCTTTATCTGAAACATTAACAAGCTTTCTAACTTCACTATGCTTTAAAGAAATAATTTTTGCATTTCTTTGGTCTTGGTATAATTCATTTAATTCGTTTTCTAGTCCTTTTGATAGAGGAACGTGTTGAACGATATTTTGTAGTCTTCTTAGGGCCACACGATCTTTCGTTTCATTCTCATAATCTTCAGGAGTGAATTTATTGTATGAAAGTAGTGCTTTATACTTTGTGATATCAAATTGCTTATTTGTTTGGAAATATGGCTGGTTTTGAATATCGTTGATAACTTCTTCATTTGAAACAACAATTCCTAGATCATCAGCAACAACAATTCTTAGCTTTTGAAAAACAAGGTTTCTAATAGCATTGTCATAAACTTTATATTGAGACATTTGTTGTGATGTTAATGGTTGTCCACCATTTAGAATATTTGCGTAGAACTCAGATTGTCTTTGAACTTCAGCATTGAATTCACGAACTTTTATATCATGACCAGCAACACTTCCTATTGAATCAGGTGTACCAGTATTAAACATTGGTCCTGAAACCATAAATGAAATTACAATAATCCCGATAAAAAGAGTCAGGAATATCTGCGATGATTTTTTCTGAAAACTAGATGACATTATACCACTCCATGTAATTTTTGATTTCCGATATTATCACTTAAATAAGGTGGGTCGTAAAGATTATTGGCAGTTTAAATAATCCTGTGTACGATTTTAATATAAAAAAAATTAGCAACTTAGGATTAGAATGAAGCTGATCGCATCGGAAGGATCTCGAACCAAATTAATCATTAATCTCGTTGTCTTATCACTTGCATTTTACGGCGTGTCAAAACGTAAGGCCCCTTATAAAGAAGCCTCTATTTTCGAGAATGTAATGATGGATACACTAGCACCTCTTCAAAGAGGGATTTCCAACGCATATGGAAATGTCGCGTCTTTTTTTGAAGATTATATGCTCAATGTTAATGCGTCGAAAGAAAATGTTGCACTGAAAGAAAAAATCGGTGCCTTGAAGCAAGAGGTTTTTGCACTAAAGCAATTAGAGCAAGAAAATCGACGTTTAAGAGATATCTTAAATTTTGGAGAAAAGATAAAACATGAAATGATCTCTGCTCAGGTTGTGGCCTGGGACTCGTCGAGTGACTTTCGTGTAATTCGTATTAATAAAGGTGTTGAAGATGGTATTAAACTTCAGTCAACAGTTGTTACCTCAGAAGGTGTTGTTGGTTATGTATACCGTCTAACAGATCACTTCGCTGATATTTTAACGATCCTTGATCCAAGTAATCGCGTTGATGTTATTGTAAATCGTACAAGGTCTTATGGAATACTTGAAGGTTATTCTGGCTGGAGAACAGTGATGAAGTATGTCGTTCGTACTGATCCTGTTCGCCTAAATGATCTTGTTATCACTTCTGGTCTTGGAAATATTTATCCAAAAGGTATTCCTGTTGGAAGAATTACAAAAATTGAACGTGAAAGTTATGGGATTACTCAGCACCTTGAAGTAACTCCTGCGGTTGATTTTTCAAAGCTTGAAGAAGTTGCAGTTCTTGTAACGACGAAAGATCAAGAAAGAAAGAGAGTGGAGTGGCAAGCTCTAGAGAATAACGCTGAACAAGGAGATGACAAATGATTAAGTCATCAGATATCCCAATTCGTTTATTAATTACGGTTTTAATCCTTATTGTCTTAGAGGTTTTGGCAAGTGCCTTTCTTCCTTTATTTGGACTTAATAAGTACATGATTCCATTTAATATCTTAATTGTTCTCTATGTTGGGTTTAAATTAGAAACTCCTTACTTAGCTCTTATAATTCTCTCTCTTCAATTAGTTCATTCACTCTTCTCAATTGAAGGTTGGGAGTATGGGACTATTGCAGGTGTTCTTATTTGTATCGTCATTGCATATTTAAGAGATCTACTTCATTTTACAAGTAGCTTCATTACGATGCTGACAACATTTATATTTCAAATTCTTTGGTTCTTAATCAGTTCATCACTACTGTATTTAAAGTTTGATAGTTTTGATTATATTGTTCAGAAGTTTTGGCGTTTTATTCCAGAGAGTATAATTTTATCTTTATTGGCACCAGTTTTCTTCTCTTTACTTGATAAGGTATGGAAGACGAAAGGTGAAGGCCTTATGGGAAGTAATGTTTAATGTTTGCTGAAGAAGAAGTAGTTCGCTCCCATAAGACACGAGCGGATATTCTATTTACATTAATTACTTTAGCTTTTGCGATTATCTTAATTCGCCTTTGGTATTTACAGATATATCAAGGGGACCTGTTGTATCAATATTCGATTCAAAACCGCTTAAGAAAAGAGACAGTTAAAGCACCAAGGGGGATGATTTTTTCTCGTAATAATCAACTTCTTGTTGATAACGTTCCTCGTTTTGACCTCGTTATTATTCCTCAATATTTAACGAATAAGAAAGAGACTATAAAGAAGCTTTCAAAAATTCTTGAGATGGATGAGAAAGATATTTATAAAACGTTAAAGAAGTATCGTGGCCAAGCAAGATACCGTCCCGTAAGAATTAAAAAGAATATTTCAAATAAAGAAGTGGCCATTGTCGAAACTGAAAATGAAAAGCTTCCAGGTGTGCAGGTCGAAACATTTATTTCACGTGAATATCGAGATAAAGAAGTTGGCTCACACTTACTTGGCTATATTGGTGAGATCTCTCAAAACCAATTACCAAGGTATCGTAAAAGAGATAATATTGATTACAAGCTAGGTGACTTTATCGGACAAGCCGGAATTGAAGAACGTTTTGATCGCTATTTACGTGGTGAAGACGGATACCAAATTATGGAAGTCGATGCCAGAGGACGTATGCGTCGCTCAATTGGTACGAGTAATCTTTTGGCCGGTATTCAAAATAAGAAAGCTAGACCAGGAAATAATTTAAGATTAACAATCGATCGTGATATGCAAATTACTGCTTACAAGGCCCTTGAGGAAAAGGTTGGTGGGGTTGTAGCAGTAGACGTTAGAAATGGTGAAGTTTTAACAATGGTATCACGTCCTTCTTTTGACCCAGGACAATTTTCTAAAGGATTAACATCAGAGTATTGGAACTCGCTAATTAATAATCCTGATCGTCCTCTAAGAGATCGTACAATTCAGGATCACTACGCTCCAGGTTCAACTTTTAAAACTTTTACAGGAATTGCTGCTCTCGAAGAGGGAATTATAAAAGCAAAAGATGAAATAATGTGTGGCCCTCGCTTCAGATTAGGACGTCGTACTTATAATGATTGGAAGCGATCTGGACACGGGATTACAAATCTGTATAAGTCATTACGTCGCTCTGTTGATGTTTACTATTATAAGATCGCTGTTGAACTGGATATTGATATCCTTGCAAAGTATGCTCGTATGTTCGGACTTGGTGAAAAGACAGGAATTGCTCTACCTCGCGAAACAACTGGCCTTATTCCAACTAGAGAATGGAAGGAGAAACGTTTTGGTGAGAAGTGGCAAGACGGTGAAACCGTAAGTTGTGTAATCGGTCAATCATATGTTCTTGCAACACCTCTACAATTGGCCGTTTCTTATGCTGCCATTGCAAATGGTGGGAAAGTATTTAAACCGCAAATTGTTAGAGAAGTTTTTAATAATAAAGGTGACATTATTAAAAGTTATAAAGAAGAGCTCATTCAAACGGCCGACATTAGTGAGCAAACTTTTGTCGACATCAGACAAGGCCTATACGAAGTTGCCAATCACCCAAAAGGAACAGGTTGGTGGGTACGAGGTACAGGTATTAAAATGGCCGGAAAGTCTGGTACTTCTCAAGTTATTTCAATGACGACATCAGAGCTATTTTCTAAGTGTAGTGAAAAACCATATAACCAAAGACACCACGGTCTATTTGTGGCCTTTGCACCATATGAGAATCCAAGAGTTGCAGTTGCTGCTGTTGTTGAACACGGATGTTCCGGTTCAGGTGCAGCTGGCCCAATTGTTCGAGATGTTCTTACGACTTATATGAAAAAGTATATGCCAGATCTTCATCAAATTTATGCAAAAGAAGATCGTGCCATTATGAAGAAATACTTTGCAGAAAGAAGACGTAAGAGAGAAGAAGCTCAACGATTAAAAGAAGAGAAAGAAAAGAAAGAAGAACAAGCTTCAGAGTCTGAAGAAAATGGACGCGAAGAGGATTAATAATGGATTTATCTAATATCAAAGAATTTTTTAAAAGATATGACTTCTCATTTTTTCTTTTGAGTTTTGTAATCTTTTTCTTTGGAATTCTAAACCTCTATTCTGCAACTCATGCTTCGGCCAGTACAGCTCATGCAAACTTATTTAAAGTTCAATTAGGTTGGTATGCACTTTCAATTGTTGTTGCCTTTGTTATTAGCTTTATTAATCCACAAAACCTATATCGTTTCGCTTGGCCGATCTATTTATTTAATATTCTCTTATTAGTCTTAGTACTAGTTCTCGGTCATAAGGGAATGGGGGCAAGACGATGGCTATTAATAGGGCCTATTAGAATTCAGCCTTCAGAATTTATGAAGATTTCAGTGATCTTTATTTTGGCCCGTTATTTTAGAAATTACGCTCCTGATATTGAACTTGGATTAAAGGATCTTATTAAACCTGCAATCCTTGCCATTATTCCGACCATTCTAATTGTTGTGGAGCCAGACCTTGGAACAGGACTTCTTGTTCTTCTTATATTTGCAACAATGGTTTTCTTTAGAAAACTCAAATGGAAAACACTTCTTATCTTGGGACTTGTTGGAGTTCTTAGTGGGGGAGTGATGTATCAATTTGGATTAAAAGAGTACCAGCGAAATCGTATTAGAACTTTCTTAAATCCTACGGCCGATGCTAAGGGGACAGGCTACAATGCGATTCAATCAAAGATTGCTATTGGTTCAGGAAAGATATTTGGTAAAGGTTTAAGAAAATCCTCTCAGGCTTCACTTAATTATCTTCCTGAGAATCATACTGACTTTGTTTTCTCAATCTACAATGAAGAACATGGCTTCTTTGGAGCGATACTTCTGATTGGCTTATACCTCTTTCTCTTTTTTCGATTTGTCTGGCTCTCCGTAAATGTCAGTAGGATCTTTGAATCCGTCACCATAATTGGAATTATGAGTATTTTCTTTTGGCACACCTTTATCAATATGGGGATGGTTATGGGATTACTACCGGTTGTAGGTTTACCACTTCCTCTTATGTCATATGGTGGGTCCTCATTATTAACCTTTGGGATATGTATCGGGGTAGCGACTTCAATTTCCAATACGAGAAGGTTTTTCTAAGATCAGCTTCGATTTGGCATTAATCCTGCAACTATATTGAAGAAAGCAGCAATATGGAGCAAATATGGCAAAGAAGTTGATCAAATTATTTACAGTTGTCTCATTACTTAGCATTTTATCGGGTTCTGTTATGGCCAATTCATTCGGTCATAATGAAGAATTTGAATTATTTGATCGATTGAAAACTGATATGTGGCAGATGGGCCTTGACTTTGAATATGTCCAAACGGCCGATCTTAACTCACCAACCCATGGAATGATGCAAGATGGTGAAATTCAGCAAGAAGTTGCCCAGCAAATGTCCGCTGTAAAATCAGTACCTTATGATCTTATCCATGCCTTTGAAAGATCGTTCTAAAAACGTATTTAAATTTAGTACTAATATTTGACTATGGAGAAATGATCTCGCTACAATATTGCTGTAGCGAGGTATGAAATGAAAAACGTTTCAGCAATTGGTAGTCTCCTTAAGAGAATCTATCGCATTTATAGTAATCATATTTTATCTTATCTTCAGGATAAGGGTTTTACTGATCTAAGACCTAGTTTCCTCGAGATTCTTATTTATACATGTGAAAATGAAGGCCCAACAATTAAAGAGATTGGTGCAGCTTGTGGTTTAAAGAAACAAACTATGACAAGCCATCTCAATGAATTACAAAAACGTGGCTACATTATTCGCAAGTCTTCAGAAGTTGATAAGCGTGAGCAAAGAGTTTATCTGACGGAGTACGGTGAGAAATTTAAGTTTTCACTTTATGACGTATTAGAGCTAATCGAGAATAATTATTCAAGACGTATTGGTGAAGTTGAACTTGAGCGAATTTTATCGACTCTCGATAATATGCACGACAAGCTTAATAACGTGGAAAGGGATACACTTGAATCTCGTATCCAATTAAATCTTTCTCTCGATTTCTAGACGTATTTAGGCAACTTTCAAAACAACAGAGCCTTGATTTGCTGGCCAAAACTTATAGCCACCAGAGATGTTATTAACGTTGAAGAATCCTTTCTTAACTAGCTTTTCACAAGCTTGTATAGACTTAAGGCCGTCTTCACTAATAACGAGAATTGGTGTTGTTTTGTTTGTGATCTCAACATAGCGGTGATCTAATTCTTCGTAAGGAATGTGAATTGCACCTTCTAATTCAATTGGTTTGTCATAACCTTTAGAAGTGATATCGAGAAGAATATAATCCATATCCTTATCTTCATAAATTTCAAGTGCACGACGAGGTGAGAGATCGTTATATGGAAGTCCCATTAAGATCATATTATCATCAATGAATTCACCATTTTTGACACGAATTAAGTGATTTCTTTGTAATGCAACTGAGAAATCTAGTTTCTCATCTACCTTTGCAAGGTTACGTTCAATATTAGTAAGCCTTGTATTGATAAAATCTAGCATTTGAAAGTATTTTAAATCCACGAAATCCTCCTCATTCTACCAACCATTTCGGTTAAAAAACCTTAAAGATGAGAGAATGAGGCCGTGGCTAGAAGAGCGGGTAAAAATTTCCGTAATAGATATTCCCAGTGATAACCGTTGTTAAGAAGCATGATGTGAAGAGAATCGCACCCTCATAAATTCCATAACCGAGTTCAACATTCAGTTTTTTCTCTTCTGTTTCATCTTTCTTAACCTGAAGGTCATCTTGAATTGAGAAGACCCAAATAAGGCCCTTTCTAATAATTGGAATAATGATAATAGAAAGTAGAATTTTTAGGATTACCTGAATCGTATACCATTTAATATCTTGTAATGAATGGTCTAATGCTGAAGATATAATAATGCATAAACCTAAAATAAAGCCCATATAAGAAATTGCAACCGCCAAGCTTTTTTGAACTAGGAGTCGATTAAACGAAAGCTTGGATATGATCTGAAATGTCTTTGAACAAAAGCCGATGAGAACAATGGCAAATAGCCAGAGAAAAACAGTCATAATAAGAGAACTATTTGAAACCTTAATAACAGTCTTTAGAATATAGGCTAATGAAATAGAATGAGAAAAACAAATGATTGCATAAGCATAGTTCTTACGCCTAAGAACTTCATCTGCGTATTCAAAGTTGTACAAAACGATACTCTCTAAAATATATAGAGAAGCAAGGTAGAGAATGATGACCATAATCGATTCAAGAAATAATTGTCCAAGAGCGAAGTAAACTCCATCAGATACATTAATGACAATATTTGAATAGATAATTCCAATACCGATGATTCGACCAAAGAGATGTATAGTATCTGTTGAATTTTTAGATGGAGCAAATTTCTTAAGAATTTGATGCTTTATTGAAGGATAGAGAATAAGGTGCGCTTGCTTATAAATATAAACAATAAAGCAAATAAGGAGCGCAAATATAACTCGAATAATTAATTTATCATAAAGCTCATTCATTCTTGAGGTCCCATTTAGGTATTTTTGTATATTTCTTTAAAATATCTTTGAAGTTAGTTTCTCTTTTGACATTCTTCTTTAACTTGTAATTTTCTTGAGTCACTTTTCCATCTGTTCCAAACTCATCATTTAGTCCGTAGAAAGGAGTATCAAGTTTTTCTAAAGCTATCATTTTTCGATAGAAGCTGTAAGTTGGTGTAAAGTCTCCCCAGCGAAAGATCATTGGAAAGTTTTTGTATGTTCGATGAAAGCGCCATACTTTTTGACCAGAGCCTGAAGTTCTCCATGTACCATATGCAGGGGAACCAATGTAGATTGAACCAGGAGGTAGGGGAACTGTTGAGATTTCACCGTTTTCAAATCTTCTAAAAAGAGACATCCCAATATTTTTCTTATTCTCAAGATGAAAGTCTCTTGAGATCCTAATATTATATCTTTGAGGTGCTTTAAAGGCGTGAATGATTTGATATTGATGATAATAAGTTTTAATTAGTGCACCTGTAGAGAATTCTTTTTCAAGAATTACTGAAATAGGAGAGCCTTTAAAAATGGAGGCAAAAGCATTTGCATTCGGAATATAGATTGTCTTCTTCTCAGAGGGAGAGAAGCTCTTAGAGATTCCTAAATAGAGCAAAATTAATAGCACATAAAGTGAAAACTTATTCATATCCTCTTATTATAGACGAGGATGAAGAGTTAAGTAAAAACTTTCAAAGATTAATTTGCAGAAATTATTTTATTAATTTCGTCTAAATTAGCTTTGCTTAGCATCCCAAGGTCACAGTGGAGGCGATTAATAGCATGTGACTTTTGAAATTTGTGGAAAAGATCCGTCGCTTCATTGATATCGAAGTATTCTGTACGTCCACCCATCTTTGAATTTCTTACTACTTTCATCGTGTATTCATTATTATTTGGCTTATCTGCTGCATAATACTTCGATAGACGGCCAGTTGAAGAAGAGCGGATGACTTCAATATTTAAGGATTCTAAGTACTTTTGAACTTCCTCTAATGTCTTTAGTTGTGAACTATTAAAGGATTCAAAAATCTTTTCTGGAGTTTGGTTGTTAACAATGGCCTTCGCGTAAGGATTGTTTGAATGACGAAGAACCTTCATTAGATGGTAATCATCGTGTTCAATATATTTTTCAATATCAGCAGGGATTAAATACTCATATGGTGAAGTTTTAAAATATCTTTGTAGAAGCTTTTCAAGACAAACAGCGCGGTAGTGGAAGTAAACCATAATAAACATGTGGTAGCGGCTTAGTAAAAAGTCATCAAATGTGATAACTGCTCTTTCCGAAATACCTAAGCTTGCTTTTCCATCGATAATAGCTGGTTCGAGATTATCAAGTAGCCAGTCAAGATCGTAGGAACCGTAGCTAACTCCACAGAAGTAGCTGTCTCTTAAAAGGTAGTCCATTCGGTCACAATCAAGTTCACTTGAAACAAGTTGATGTAGAAGTGGGAAGTAGCTAATACCATTTATTGTGAAATATTCGTGGTCGCTTGTTTCTCCGCGAATTAAGTCTGCTATATACTTTCTTTCAACGCCAAAAGTCTTTTCAACTTCTCTTAGGCTATGAGCAAGTGAGCTATCTGCAATTGCTTTAATTGTATAATCTTCATGAGTGGCCTGGCGGTTACTATTAACGTCTCTTGCTACAAGGTACTCTTTTGGTATTTTAAGGTCTTTAAGCTTTGGCATAACCACTTCAGTTGAGTGACTTAAAGGGGCATGTCCAATATCATGTAGAAGACATGCTAGCTTAAAAGTTTCTTTGATTCTTAAGTGCTCTTTTGTGAGTTCGACACCTTTAAATAGACGGTCAAAGGCCATCTCTCCAATCCTCATCACACCTATTGAGTGGATGAAGCGAGTATGAGTTGCGCCAGGAAAAATATATTCAGAAAAACCTAGCTGCTTAATATTTCGAAGGCGTTGGAAGAAGTCTGCACGAATAATAGGTTCTTCTTCTTTTAAAATATGGATTGATCCATGTACCGGGTCTCTAACTTCCATTTGGATTTAACCTCAAGCTTATTTTAGTTTTTCTTTGTTTTGCGTTAACCAGTTGATGATATCTCGCGACTCAAACATTGGTTCTCCATCAATGTATAAGCAAGGAACTGTACGTCGTCCTGTAGTCTTAATATGCCTTTCTAGAGCTGATGTGTCATTCATTATATCGCAATAAGTTAGATTAATATCTAGTTCTTTCACTGCCTGAAGGACAATTTGGCAAAAAGGACATGAGTCGTAATAGTATAGTTCTAGTTTCATAATTTTATCCCAAACAGAAAAAGCGGCCGAAGCCGCTTTTATCATTTTATAATCGATGTAAATAAATCTTAATATAAATCGTCTTTATCTTCATCAGATGTTTCTAGGCCAAGTGCATAGCGCTCATCTTCATCTAGATCATCTGCTGATACTTCCTCTTCTGGAGAGTCAAAAGCATCGTTATAACCCCAACCAAAACTCATATCATCTTTTTCGTCTTGCTCATCATCTGGGTTATATTCTTCTTGAAGATTTGGGCCTGGATCGTTGTAATTTTCAGCCGCTTCAAGAGCAACGCTACCTTCTGCTTCTTCAATCGTTTCAACTTTTGCTTCTTCGGCTTCAGCTAGTTTATCTTCAATTTCATATTCTTTAAGTGAATCTGCTAATTGAGCTTCTAGTTCAGCTTTATGCTCAGCTTTGTATTTAGCAATGGCCTCTTCACGAGAAAGTGCTGCCGCCGCTTCTCTTTCTGCTTTTGTTTGTTTTTTCTTTGGAGAAGCTTTTGTTGCTTTTTTAGCAGTCTTTTTCTTCGTAGTTTTCTTCGTTGCTTTTTTTGCTACTTTTTTCTTAGCCGTTTTTTTCTTTGTTGCTTTCTTTGTAGTTTTTTTGGCAACTTTTTTCTTAGCTGTTTTTTTCTTTGTCGCTTTTTTAGCTACTTTTTTTGCAGTTTTTTTCTTAGTAGCTTTTTTGGCTACTTTCTTTGCAGTTTTTTTCTTAGTAGCTTTTTTGGCTACCTTTTTCTTAGCCGTTTTTTTCTTCGTTGCTTTTTTGGCAACTTTTTTCTTGGCCGTTTTTTTCTTCGTTGCTTTTTTGGCAACTTTTTTCTTGGCCGTTTTTTTCT
>NZ_JBKIYI010000002.1:281784-879531 GCF_047084945.1 Halobacteriovorax sp. YZS-3-1
TCTTCGTTGCTTTTTTGGCAACTTTTTTCTTGGCCGTTTTTTTCTTCGTTGCTTTCTTTGTAGTTTTTTTGGCAACTTTTTTCTTTGCTGTTTTTTTCTTTGTCGCTTTTTTAGCTACTTTTTTTGCAGTTTTTTTCTTAGTAGCTTTTTTAGCTACTTTCTTTGCAGTTTTTTTCTTTGTAGCTTTTTTGGCTACCTTTTTCTTGGCCGCTTTCTTCTTTGCCATTATTTACCTCGCGATAAAGTTTTAGAATCGACCCTAGTATATAAAAGAAATTTAAATTTTCGCAAGCTATTTTTGTTGACTTTAGGTCAATAGAGGCCATTTTAAGGGCAAATAGGAAACTTTGTTAAAAGAATAAGTCACTACCAAATTCACTAAGCTGTTCTCTTGGCAGTAGATTGTAAATAGTATCTGCTCCTGTCTTGATATCTTCAGGAGTACGCGGTGTTTCACCTTCTGGTGAGAAGCCCCTTTGGGACTCCAGGTAATTTGAAACATTATTCCCATAGCCGACATCTGTGCTAGAAATCGAGTCGAGACTTATTAACTTTGTAGAGTAGGCATTACGTCGCTGGTTACGGTCACGTCCTGATAGGGGATTTGATGAACGGCCATTATTTTCTGAACCATAATCCTTTCCTGGTGAGTATCCAGTTCTCATTAAATTATTATTGAGGAGTGGTGTTGGACCCTGTGCGTTGTTGTTTTGTCTATATGACGTTATATAGAACAAGCTTGAGCTTCCTCGAAAATTGTTTAAGTACTCACCAATTGTTGTTATTAGAGGAGCGGTATTACAATTATCTTCTGATGGTGGCTGGTCTTCACCTAATATAAAATAGCTAAAGCGAGAGGCGATACTTTGTTTTTGGCAATTTCCAAAAGGTCCACCAATTGTTCCAGTTGAGACATCGCTAGGATCGCCATCTGTATCTTCATTGAAGATGGCCTTTGAAGCGGCAACATAGGCATCTGCTTCTTGAGCAGGAGTTTCTCTTACTTTTTGAGCATAAGCTTGTAGTGCCTTACGATAAACAATAACTGAATCCTTTAGGCCTTCAATATAGCTGTAAAGTACACCCTTTACATTAGACTGGTCTTTAAAGAGAAGGTTTGCGTGAAATAGAGGAGCAAAATATCCTATCGTTTCATTATCACGGTTAAAGTAGCGATGTGTTGAGTAGTGTTCAGCATCATCATCTGTCTCAAGCTCAAGAAGTGTTGGAACCATATAATTTAGAACGTCATAATTGGTAGGAGATCTTACATTCTTATAACTCTCAATTAGATCCTGAGCTGAAACACCGGCCTGCATCCCAGTATAATTAGGTATATTTCTTCTTAGGTCTTCGTATTGTTGTCTTGTGAAAAGCCCTGCTGTTACTGGCGCTGGACTATTGAGATCTGTATTATATGGGAGGTTTTGAAGCCTTCCATCGTTTGTTGTTTCAGAGTTGAGATTATAAATCATATTGGGAAGAGTGAACTTCGTATCGACATTTGAAGGAACACCACCAATTGCAATATCGGAAGAGCTTACATCTAAGAAGAAATCATTTGAAGCGGGAAGTGGTAGCCCCTGAACTTTGGCCCCATCTTCAAGTCTTGGGTCATTTGTAGTACTAAAGCCCATAATATAATCGGTACTACGTGAGCCTCCGCTATTGTCACTTCTTGGAATATTGTAGCTGGACTCAGAATATTCAGAGCCTGGTGCAACTAGTGCTGGCCCTATTCTTCCACCAAAAGGCTTAGCAGCAGCATAAGCGGCCATCTCAATTGGTTTTCCAAATGGGTTTAAAAGACCTGTGTATTGAGCTTTTGCTTTTACTGCATAGTAAGTGACAACACGAGGGTTCTTGTAAAATCCTAGAATATAGCCAGGTACAGGAAAGGCCGTCTTAGTTGAAGCACATGAGGCTTCAGCGGCTGTTCCACTACTATCAGATACACCTAGAGTCGAAAGTGCTTCTGTCGTTGGTGCAAAAGTTGTAAAGAATGTTGAGAAGTTCATCACCATTGGGATGAGGTCAAGATATCTCTTGGCCGAAACAACCGTTTCTCCATTCGTATACGATGCATCGTTTGGAATTAAGAAATTCGATAGGGATTGTGGAGAAGGGTTATAAGTATCTGGTGCTAACTCGTAGAGAACAAATGTATTGGCAAAAGCGGTATTATTTTTAAAAACTCCACCGGAGATATTTTTCATGGCGGCCATATATGCTTTTAGTGGCCGATCATTCATTGGAATCCCCATTGATTGATTTTCATTATTAAGTACTTCCGGGTTAAGGCAGCCGGGGGCTCCGCCACCACCACAAATACCTTCTGTTACAGGAGGACGGTTAACAATCATTTCAAGATTTCTCATGCGAAGGGCCAGTTCCATCGATTGAATCCATGATCCCGTACGATCTGCTGCTGCTATAGGAATATCGTTTTGTGAAACACCCGCAGCAAAAGCATAATTCTTTGCTGCCGAGAAATTATAAGTTGAACGAACCATACAGTTCTTTGCTTTTAAATCAACAAAGGCACTCATCGTCGCTTCAAATTCTTCACTAACGTCAGGAATACCTGCAACATGAAATCGTGGAAGTCCTGGGATCTGATAAATAGTACAAAGGTTTTCATTATTTTCAGAACCGAAGTGAAGACATATTGATGGAATATTATAATGGTCGCCTTGAATACCACTACTGAATCCTGCTCCCGTCTCGTCAAATCGTTTAAGGGCAAAGTTCATCTGGTTTCCACCAGTAGTTTCATGAGTGTTCTCATTGGCCAGTTGACCGAGAACATAATACTTAAACATCCATTCCTTATAAGTATTTCTCATTTCCCAATTGAGGTAGGCGATATTGCTGAGCTGTCTTGCTTGAGCGGCCGCTCCTGACCATGCAGCAGAGTCAACTGCATTTTGCATATTGATCTTTGCTTTTACGAATAATCCAACATTAACCACAAAGGCTATAAATGAGAAAATTGCTACAAGGGTAACACCAAAGAAGACACTAATCTGTCCCTTCCTATTTTTAATTACTTGTGAATGATGCTTATTTTTTGCTTGTGTCATAATGCCTTAATTTTGCTGGTAACTTAATGCTACCGAAAGTGTCGTTTATGCGTCAATTCATATGAACACTTTCTATTTTCAGTTAGTTGCACTGAGTTATCTTGGCATTGAACTTGTATCTATTAAGGGTACCAAGGATATGGTGCCTGATCCCTGGATGTAGAACGTTGGTACAGGCAAGGCTAACCACCTTACTTTGGCCTTTCGGTCATTCTTTAAGCCCTTATTTCAGGGGCTTATCACTACCAGGCCTAGGCTTTGTTCGCTCATGGATGAATAAGGACAAGGCCTGGTACCTTTTTTACCTGCTTATAAATGCTCGTTTATATTGGTAAAATGGGGGAGTCGAAGTTTTTAACTTTGTCACTGCTTAGGAGGGCGACCATTGAAGACATTGAATTCTTTTAATCCATTAGAGTCGAGAACTTATAAGTTTAAGAAAGCTCATATTGAATTCTTCTGTCCTCTTTGTCGCACTCAAAGGGCGGTCGTTACCAATCCACATCTAGATGCAAAGAACTATCTACAGATTTTCATGCTGACAGTTGTGACAACTGCAATTCTTTATCCATTCATGAGTTTTGCTGGAGTCTTCTCTTTCTTTCTTTATTGGGCAGGATTTGAAGCAACTCTTCGCTTAACTTTTAAAAAAGAAATTCCATGCCCTCATTGTGGATTTGACGCTTCTTGGTATAAGAAAGATGTTCGCATTGCAAAGGCAAAGGTAAAAGAGTTTTGGCAGACAAAAGGTGGCCATGGGGAAATCTCTCCTGACAATGTTGACCAAGCTTTTGAAGACATGACTCAATAATATTTAGAATCTCCAATTTATTCGATATCTCATTTCGGGCTCTTGACGCAGCCGTAAGTATTTTTTTATTTGCATTAGCATTTATGACTTCTCAGATAGGTGAAAGTCGTATTATTCTAGTAATGTATTTTAACTAATACACAACCTTGCGGTTATAGCTGAATTCTAAAGGATTGTTTCGGTTATACGCGAAGAAATTGGAGGAACAAAATGAGTGTAAACAAGGTTATCTTAGTAGGACGTTTAGGACAAGATCCTGAGCTTAAGTACACGCCATCTGGAATGGCAGTTTGTAATTTCTCACTTGCAACAGGTGAGTCTTGGACAGACAAGAATGGACAAAAACAAGAAAGAACTGAATGGCACAGAGTTGTTGTTTGGGGAAAACTAGCTGAATTATGTGGTCAATACCTAGCAAAAGGTCGCCAAGCTTATCTTGAAGGTCAACTTCAAACAAGATCTTGGGAAGACAAAGATGGTAACAAGAGATACACAACTGAGATCAACGCTAGAACTGTACAATTCCTAGGTGGAAACGCAAGTGCAGGTCAAGGCGCTTCAATGGGTCAGCAAAATAATAACAACTCTTTTAACCAAGAGCCAAAGCAGCAAGATGATATGAACCAAGGTTATGATATCTCATCAAATGCTTCATTCACTGCTGATGACATCCCATTTTAGAAAATTCTAAACATTTTCAATACTTAAGGCCTCCAATCGGAGGCCTTACTATTTTCTAAAGAAATTCTTAATTATTGGCGATAAGTGAGTTGATGAGTCAGTTAAGAATTTTAACATTACTTACTATTTTAGTGTCTTGCGGAAGTCTTGAGCAGTATGGAGACCTACTGCCTTTAAACAAGGCCGAAAGCAATGAGATGCTTTTATCAGAAACTGAAGAAGCAGAGTATCGCTATCTTGCAGACCTTTATGGGCTTTCCGAAGAAGAGCTCAGAATTAAAGATGATAAGCCAAAGAGAGTTGTTCAAACCGAAAAAGATTGGGACCTTGAGCAAGTTAATCTAAATGAAATCGAAAATACCTCATTTGTAATCAATGATTATGAAGTTACTTTTGTGGAAGATAAGTTTAAGCATGAGCGTCAGCTTGTTGAGGAAGCTAAGGCATCTGAAGCGAGAAAGTCTCGCGGCATAGCTTCGATTCCAGAAGTAAGCGAAGTTCATAAGAAGAGAAGGCCAGCAAGTCTATTTGCCATGGCCAAGAAATCAACACCAGAGTCGATTCGCTATATTGTGAAGAATAAAGGTCTTGATGTTAATAAGAAAAATGGTCAAGGGGATACACCTCTTCATATTGCTTTAAAGAATAATCGCTTTGAAAATGTAAGAGCACTTCTACGACTAAAGGCAGATCCAAATATTCCAGATGCTTCAGGTAAGAGCGTTGCTCAATATGCGCAAGAGATGGAATTAAACTCAATTTTAAAATTAATCAATCGCAGATAAAAAAAGCTCCCATCGGGAGCTTTTCTTTTTATATGAATTTCTTTTTGAAATTATTTTGTAGCTGGAGCTTGCTCAGTCTTAGTTTCTTCTGGAGCTGTCGCTGGTGCTTGAGCATCAGAGTTAAGAGGAGCTGCAACTGGCGCTGCTGAATCAAGAAGTGATTTTGTTTCTCCACCTGATTGAATCTTTGCTAGTAGAATACAATTACCTAGGAATAGGATCGTAAGAACAACAGTAACCTTACTTAAGATATTTCCTTGCTGGCTACCTGTGAAAACGGCTTCTGATGCACCACCTAGAAGTCCTGCCTCAGCACCTTTACCAAACTGAAGTAAAACAGTAACGATAAGAAGGATTGAAATAACACCGTGAAAAATCATTAATCCAGTAACCATAATCTATATTCCTTTAAATATTTTAGACAAATTAACAACAATTTATATCAACTCAACTTGGCCATGACAAGTACTGTCTATGACCAAGTGAGTTATGAAATGGTAATTTATTAAAATGAATGAATTTCGACTAGCGAGGGCAACCAGAGAAGACTTGTTTCTCGATATCAAAGAAGTAACAATCTCTTTTACGGTAAGCATCACGGAAGAACGTAGGTGCTGCTTGGTAGACAGCGCTACGAACTTCTTCAATTTCTGGCCAAGTCAGTGACACTGGCATTTTTGTATGAAGATAGATACGCCCATTATATGGTTTTGCTACACGGTCCCAAGCTTCTTTTGTTGGCCTATCGTTTTCATCGCGGTTAAGTCCCCAAAGATTATCAAATTCACCTTTAAAGTCTTCAAAGAGATTTGAGAAAGTTTCTCCAGAGTAAGTGAACATATTGTCATATTGAGAATGCTCAGCAGTTTCAGATATATTATATGATCCACTCATTAATTTTGTCTTAGAGAAATCATCTTCGTTATAATCAAAGATCATATACTTGTGGTGATTTAAGGCCCAATGCCTTGGAGAAGGAGCGTGAGAATAGTACTTAATTCTTACTGGTGGAACCTTACCTTCGTTACCTTCAAGTTCTAACCAATCATTGACAAAATTTGGAACCATCTCTTTTGAGCTTGTTCCACTTTTATATTCCTGGTTATCAGCGACAATCCTTACATCAACTCCACGCTTTACTGCTTCAATTAGAGCATCTGAAACTTCTTCAATGACAAGGTGGTTTACGTTTACAAGAATATTTTCTTGAGCTTCATTAATAAGTTTCAGCATAGTATCGCGAACAAACCACGTTCTCTTTTTATTAACCTTTCTTGAAGAGACACGGTAATAGCGTCCACTTTTGTAGCTCTTTGTTGTCTTGCTATATTCGCTATATTTAAAGTTCATAGAACTTGAAACAAAGCTAGGATTCTCCTGTGCATCAGGATTATTTGTTAGATCAACTAAATCAAGAGCTGGTTGATTCTCTTCCTTTGCATCTTTATTTGTATAAAGATCCTTTGAAGAGTTCCAAAGGAATTTGAATTCACGATTTAATGTTTTGATAACAAGGCGTCCTTCTGGACTTGTGTCATTATTGAAAATAAAGTTTTCAGAATAACGTGACTTGGCTCCACCTGAAAGATTGGCACTTGAGTTGAAGGCCCATACATCATCAACAATAGAAAACTTTTCATGCATATTTTTAACTGAAACTTTTACACCACAACCAGCATCTTCAATTGCCGTTGCGTAATCAATTACTCTCGACTTTCGTCTAAGGGCCGGATGGAGAACGACTTTTACATCAACACCAGAAAGACAAGCCACTTCTAGGTTTTTTGCAACAGTTGAGTCAGACCAACTATAGACTGTTAGCCAAACCTTACTCTTAGAGTTTTCAATGGCCTGATAAATTTGATTAAAGGCTTCTTCACCTTGATGAGGTGAGAAAAGGGCCCAGAAGCTTGTACCTGCAAAGATATTCGAGGCGAAAAGTGCAAGGATAATTAGCTTTTTCATGTATTCTCCCTAATTGGTTTCAGCTTTGTGTATCCTAGCTAATATAAGTTGAGAAGCACTCGAGAATATTTTTCAATAAATAAAATTACATAGACGTAAAATCAGCTACTTACTATTAAAATTATTTTGACCATCGGTAATCTCTTATCTACCATTTTTATATGGGAAAACTTAAGAGAGTATGGCCATGGTTGGCCTGTGCGCTTGTTGGTTTAAATATAGCCGCAAGCAGTTTAAAAATCACGACCTTCAATATTCGTTGGTATGGTCTTGGAGGGGAGATTAGTGGTCACCGTGGTGATGAATATCGCGACCCCTTTATTAAAGAGTTTCTCACAACTAAATATATCAATACTGACATTTTTGTTTTTCAAGAAATTATTGATACGGCCCGCTTAGCAGATCTAATGGATGGGCTTGGTCATCATTGTGTGACATATAATCACGAGCAATTTAATCATCAACATTTAATGATTTGTTTAAAGAAGGCTCTCGATATTGTTCCGGTAAAGGGTGATGATGACTATATTTTTCCTCTTATTGAGAACCGTCCCTTCTTAAGGCCTGCGATTTATGGGAAGGTAATTGATCGCTATTCTAAGAAGCCGCTACTTCACTTAGTTGGCCTTCATTTAAAAGCTGGCCCATACAGTACAAATGTTCGTATGCATCAAGTTGAAACACTTATTAAAAGAATAAAAGAGTTTAAAAATGAAAGTATTCCACTTGTTATAGCAGGTGACTTAAACTCGTATCCAACTTATTCGACAGAGCTTGAAAAATCAGACCTTGAGTTAATTGGAAAGCAGCTCGACTCAATTGGACTTTCAAGAAGAACTAGTGATTACGATTGGACTTATCGTTCAAATACCTCAGGTCATTCATTTGATCACGCCTTTGTTTCAAATCGTTTTAACTCTCGCTATGTTGAAGTCTGGCGCACTTGTGGAAAGAGTATCCCAAATGCAAAGAGGCTAGAGAACCTCTCATGGTATAAGAGATTTATTTCAGATCACTGTCCTGTAAGTTTTCGATTAGACCTGAAATAGAGTAGAAGTTTAAAGGTTAAAAAATATTAACAATTGAAATTAAGTTTTCTTAGGCCTGTGCGTTCATATTTTTGTGATAATTTCTTGGCCATGAAAACTATATTAATTTTGTCACTCTCAGTTTTGACGTTTCTTTCTGTCCAGTTCACATATGCTCAGGAAGCAGTACCAAACGTCGTTTTATTAACTTCACTTGAAACCCCAAGAATTTGGTATCGTCCAAAAGATTGGAAAATCGATGGTAAACTAGAAAAGATTTTCAAAAAGCACTTTAGAAGATCTGGTTACAATATCGTCGTAAAACACGCTGTTGACTTTCATCAATTGCGAAGAGAACTTCACAATCCAAATAATATTGCTGTCTTTTGGGCATCTCATGCTGCTGGTACAAATCAGTACACAACGGGCTCAAATAATACGGGAGCAGTTTTAAGTATTAACGGAAAGGATGTTAAGGAGTTATTTAAATCAGTACATCCAAATTTAAGGTTTCTTGGACTTGTTGGTTGCGATGCAGATGGAATCCTTAGAGAAATTTATCGCCAGGGACATTACCGTTACAATCCAAACCTAATGACTCATTCATTTAAAGAAAAGATTGATGCTCGAAAGGGATTAAGGGAATCTCTAAAAGCTTCTGTTGGCTCTCTTGGCTATGCCAAGAAGCGCTTATTCTTCTTAAAAAAGAAGAAAGCTGATCGTTTGATAAACTCGATTCTATTTCGTAGTGACTTCTATGCTTCAGGAGAATACCTGACGGTTAATAAGTACTTTCGATGCGGTAAAGAAGATGGCTTCTATGTAAGCGGAGTGAGAATCTTAGAGAAGGACTCGGCTCCAGTTGCTATTAGAAACAATGAAAGAATTTTAAAAATTCTTCCAGGGGGAAAAGCTGGTGATCGTCAGGAGTTTAATTTCTATCTTCCATATCACCCAGATATTTCACGTCGTGATTTAAAACTACATGTTGATAGCATGATTCATTATTCAGATGATAAGCAATATTTAGGAGAATTTGATTTTAATTCTGAATGGGGAACTGATTGGCGAGTCTTTGCAAAACCTGATGGAGAAATCTTAGGTATAACAAAGAATCTATACTTACCAAGGGGAACAGTTCCAGGGCATGAAGACTTAGTAACTTATGATGAGCTAAGTTGTAATGATTCAGAAGAAATGAAAGTGAGAGTTTACTAAGCTTTTATCTTACTAAACGTGTAATCCTAAGTAGCTGTCTGCTTTTAAGGCAGCACCACCTACAAGGCCTCCATCAATATCTTTACAAGATAGGAGGTCTTCTACATTTGCTGGCTTAACAGATCCACCGTAGAGAATCGATGTTTTCTCTCCATCAAGAGAGAGGTTTTCATTAATATATTGGCGAATAAATGCATGGGCCTCTTGTGCCTGCTCTGGACTAGCAGTTACACCCGTTCCAATTGCCCAAACTGGCTCATATGCAATAATTATTTTTTCGCTTGAAACTCCAGCTAGACCTTGGGCAAGTTGTGTTGCAAGAACTTCTTCAACTTTTCCAGCTTCTCTTTCTTCTAGTGTTTCACCAATGCAGAAGATAACAAATAGGTCATTTTCAAGAGCTAGCTTTGTTTTCTTATTAAGTGTTTGATCATCTTCTTTAAAAATTGAGCGTCTTTCACTGTGGCCAATAATGACAAACTCTGCACCGATATCTTTTAGTGAAGCAGGTGAGATCTCACCTGTAAAAGCTCCACTATTTTCAGTGGCACAATTTTGAGCACCAATTTTGAAGTCATCTGTATTTTGAAGGCAAATAGGGATGTGGATTGCTTGTGGAGCAATCCATGCTTCGTGACGAAGTTTAGTGCTGTCGATGGCATCAAAGAAGGCGATAACGTCTTCTGTATTTTGATTCATCTTCCAGTTTCCTACGATATACTTCGTTCTCTCAGTCATATTTCATCCCTTATTATTTCTTAGTTATTCAACACCAAATTTTAGAGCACTAATTCCTGGAAGGCTACCTTTCTCAATAAACTCAAGAGAAGCTCCGCCACCAGTTGAAACATGGCTCATCTTATCAGCAAGTCCTGACTTATTAACTGCGCTTACAGAATCACCACCGCCAACTAGTGTGTAGGCATCTGATTCACTTAAAGCTTTTGCAATGGAAAGTGTTCCACCAGCATAGTCTTCATTTTCGAAAATACCCATTGGGCCATTCCAAAGAATTGTCTTAGCACCTGAAAGTATTTGTGAATATTTAGCTGAAGTTTGCTCTCCGATATCAAGTCCCATAAGATCGTTTGGAATACCAACTTTATCGATTACTTGTGGCTTCCCACCAAATTCAGTTGATCCTAAATGGTCAATTGGTAGAACGATTTTATGTGCTGTTTTTTGTGACAGAATCTTCTTCGCTAGTCTTACGTCCTCATCTGAACAAAGAGATATACCTACTTCATTTCCTTTTGCTTTTAGGAAAGGGTAGGCCATTGCCCCACCTATAAGAAGGTTTGATACGTTAGAAAGTAGTCTTTCAATAATTTTAATCTTGTCACTAACTTTTGCACCACCAACGACTGCTACAAAAGGAGTCTCTGGTCTTTCTGTGATCTTTGTTAGGGCCTCGATTTCTTTTTTCATAAGAAGTCCTGCATATGCACGATTCTTAAAGAAAGCATTTATTCCATAAGTTGAAGCGTGTTTTCTGTGAGCAGCACCAAAGGCATCATTGACATAGACGTCTGCATATTCAGAAAGTTTACGTGCAAACTCACGGTCATTTTCAGTTTCTTCTTTATGGAAACGTAGGTTCTCAAGAAGAATAATCTTATTTGAATTAAGACTAAGTAGAGTTTTAATTCCGCGATCTAGGCAAGATTCAGTAAGAGTTACTTCTTCTCCGAGCTTATCAGCAAGGTAAGTTGCAACAGGCTCAAGAGAGAATTCTTCATTTCTTTCACCTTTTGGACGGCCTAGGTGAGACATCATAATTAATTTTGAAGCACCTTTTTCTAGGATGACCTTAATTGTTTCAAGAGCATAATCAATTCGAGTTGAATCAGTAATCTCTTTCGTTTCTTTATTCAATGGAACATTGAAGTCAAAACGGACTAGAACTCTTTTGTCTTTTATTTGTGACTCATCAATGCTGTCAATAAATTGTAATGCCATAGTTTTTCCTAATTCTTAAAGTTGGCTTCCGATGAAATTTGCAAGGTCGATAACACGATTAGAGAAACCAGCTTCGTTGTCATACCAAGTAACAACCTTAACGCTCTTTCCATCAATAACTTTCGTTAGTGAAGCATCAACACATGAAGACTCTCTCATTCCCATATAGTCTACTGATACAAGTGGGTCTGTTTCAAAACCTAGGATACCTTTCATTGAAGTTTCACTCGCTTCTTTTAGAGCAGCGTTTACTTCTTCTTCTGTCACTTCTGATTCTAGATTTACTGTTAAATCAACAAGAGAAACATTTGGAGTTGGAACGCGGATTGCGAAACCGTCTAGTTTTCCTTTTAGTTCTGGAATAACAAGACCAACAGCTTTTGCTGCACCTGTTGTTGTTGGAATCATTGAAACAGCTGCTGCACGTGCACGACGAAGGTCAGAGTGTGAAGCATCAAGAATATTTTGATCCCCAGTATATGAGTGAACAGTAGTCATGTGACCATTGATAACACTAAATTTATCGTTAAGAACTTTTGCTACTGGCGATAAGCAATTCGTTGTACAAGAAGCATTTGAAACAACTGTGTGCTTTTCTGGATCGTATGTATTCTCATTGATACCCATTACGATTGTGTTATCAACATCCTTACCTGGACAACATAGGATTACTTTTTTTACAGATCCAGTAACATGTTTCATTAGAGACTTTTGATCCTTAAAAACACCTGTAGCATCAATTACGATATCAACTTTGTCTTGAGTCCAAGGAATCTCACTTGGGTCTCTATATTTGTGAAAAGAAATTTCTTTTCCATTAACATGCATTTTATGTGCTTCATCGACACTTACTTCACCATCAAATCGACCAAAAACTGAGTCGTACTTAATTAAGTGAACGTAGTCGTTGATATCACCTGGAGAATTTACAGCAACGATTTCTAAGTTTTCAATGTTGCGATTAAAAATTTCTCTTAGAACTGTACGACCAATACGGCCCATACCATTGATACCAATTCTGATTTTTCCAGACATACCTGACTCCTGTACTTAATTATTAAAATAAAATTCCCCTGTAATATGCCACAATCAGGAGGGATTGCCTACTGAAAGCACATATTTCTAAGGATATGCGACGTTTTTGCTCACTGCCCAATAAAGTGGTGAGCGCTGTATAATTTTACTAATGCAGACCAATAATCAAAGCACATCAAAACTTATTCACTATAAATCCAAAGCGGATTACGACAAGGGTGTTAAGAACGTCGTCAAAGAAAAGGCTCCTGAGTTAAAAGAGGCCGCTAAGGAAGTGGCAAAGAAAGTAGGTGATATTGCTGAAACTGCTGCTAAGGCATCGATATCTGAGGATGCTGTTGCGTTGGCTTCGGCCGGAAAGAAGCTGGCCGTGGATGCTGTGGCGACGATTGCAAAGTCAGCAGCTGGTGCTCCAGTGAGTAATGGACCTAGTGAGGCCCAAGAACTTAAAGATGCTTTAGATGCAAAATTACCAATAAATAAGCCTGCTATCTATTTCCTAGAAGGGCTACACCTTTCAACCTTGAATTCAAAAGGTGGACTTGAGGATATCGCTAAGTCCTTTTCTGATTCTGAATTTGTTAGTTGGCAAGATGAAGATCAAGTCTTTGAGGAGATTATGAGACGAGGTGATAATGAGCCTATTGTCTTAGTTGGTCACTCACTTGGTGGAGATGCTGTTGTTAATTTAGCAAATCGCCTAAATAGTATTGAAGGTGGATTTCGAAAAGTTGATCTACTCGTGACTCTCGATTCTATAGGCTTTGATAATGATATCATTCCAAATAATGTTGATAAGAATTTAAACTATATCCTTGATCGCTCATTTATTTTTAACGATGGCCCAAATGTCGCGCGTGATCACCAAAAAACTGATGTTGTTAATATTCTTAGGTCAGAAGGCCATACAGAAATTGATGAGGCCAGTGATGTGCACCGTGAGATCTATCAGGAAATCACATCGATTCTAGATCAAAATTTCATGAATAAGAGAAAACGGGAACTTATCTCATTATTTCAAGTATTTCGCTCTCCAGATGTGACTAAAGTCACAACATAACTCTTTTAATATCATAGCTTTTTACTTGGCCATATGCTATGAAGTGTCATGCTTATTCGCGTCGTTTTAACATATCTTATTTTTACTGCATCTAGCTTTGCCATTGTTGGTGGAGAGCTAGTTGGTGCAAAAGACTATGAAAGTGTAGTGGCCCTCGTTAGAAGAGGAAAAGCATTCTGTACTGGAGTAGCACTTTCTCAAAATCATATCCTTACAGCAGCTCATTGTTTAGAGAGTAAAAAGGCCCATACGATTAAGGTGTATACGGGGGCCGGTAAAGATTTATCTAATACAAGAGATTATAAATTAAATGCACAATACTCAGTTAAAAAAGCGTTTATCCATCCTTCTGTAAAATTTCAATTTCCAGGTGGCCCAATTGAAAACCTAGCAGATGTGCGAACTGTAGACCTTGCTATCTTAGAACTTTGGAACCCACTTAGAATTCCTCGCTACTACTCGTTGCTTACAAATCCTGTGGATGTTTATAATTATCTTCGTCCTGGAAATTTAACAACAGCTGTTGGTTATGGATACACAGGAGAGTTGGGATTTCTTCCTTATGAAGAAATACATGATGATGTTAGCTACGGACAAAAGAGAAAGGCGCAAATTCCAGTATACGGAACTTCATTTAATTATTTAGATATGAGAAATAAAGAAACGGATACTTGCTATGTTGATAGTGGGGGACCAATCTTTGTTGATGTAAACGGTAAAAGAAAGATTGCTGCCATCGTATCGGCTTCTCTCGGCTTTTGTGCTGAAGGAAAGTATGCCACCTTATATGCATTAACTTATCATGCCGCATGTTGGATAAATGATGTAGCCGGTGTTGAGGATGAGTTTACTGATTCTTTATGTGACAGAGAGTATCGTATCGAAAGTAAGTGCTTCCATTTAAAAGATGAGGATGAAATTCTTCGTTGTGCAAATGGAATTTCAAATGATTTCTTAAGTCAATTTATAGAATAATTCTTTGGCATTCTTATTTGCAATTTCAATTAATTCTTGAGCATCTATGTCTTTGTGTTTTGCAATGTAGTCAGCAACACAAGGTAAGTAGAATGGAGCATTCTCTCGTCCTCTAAATGGGACAGGAGTTAAATAAGGAGAGTCTGTTTCAAGAAGAAGTTTCTCTAGTGGAACAATATCTAAAACATCTCTAACATTCTGAGCGTTCTTAAAAGTTACAATACCATTAAATCCAATGTTAAAACCTTCTGAGAGACAAAACTCAGCTAATTCTTTACTCGACGTAAAGGAGTGAATTACGCCCTTTCTTTTCAAGGTTTGAGAAAAGTTTTTTAAAATGGCCTTTGTGTCTTCATCTGCTTCACGAGTATGAATAACAACTGGCATGTCACTATCAACAGCAATTTGTAATTGTTTTTCAAATGCTTCTTTTTGAATTTTGGGATCTGAGAATTCGTAGTAGTAATCAAGTCCAATTTCACCAACTGCAACGATTTTCTCATGGGAGATATTTGCTTTTATTTCTTCGTATGTATCAGGTGTAATCTCTTTGGCCTCGTGTGGGTGGATCCCTTGAGTTCCAAAGACAATATTATTCTCTGTTAATTCTCTGACCTTACTTAAGTTGCTAGGAGAAACAGCAATCGTCACAATTTGGTCAACACCATATTCTTGGCACTTTTCTAATGTATCAATTAACTCTTGGCCTTTAAGGTAGTCGAGATGACAGTGGGTCTCAATTGGACCCACTGTATATTTAGGAATAATTTTTTCTTTTTTCTTTTTACTCATACTTAGTTTTTAGCTTTCTCTAAAAGGTGATCCATGATCGCAGTGTAGTCACTTAAAGGTCTAACACCTTCAATCTTTACACCATTAATTAACTGAGTTGGAGTTGATTGTACATTGAAAGTATTGGCCTGATTGATCATATCAACAACAAGCTGCTTAGTTTCAGGCTTTGCCATACATTCAGTAACACCAAGCTCTTTTGCTCTTTCATCAATCCATGTTTGAGAAAGGTTTTGTTGATTTTCAAAAATCTCATCATGAACTGACTTAAACTTCTCTTCTCCTGAACAACTTGCTAGGTAAGCGGCCTGACATGCTAATTGGTGAAGTGGTCCTTGCATTCCATCGTTACAGTTGTGGTCAAGTGGGTAGAAGAAGTATTGAATATTGATCTTACCGTGATACTTCTCTTCAATCTTAGGCAGTACTAGGTTTAGAGCGTTACATGCTGGACATTGAAAGTCTGAAAATACAGATAATTGAATAGGTGCATCTTCAAATTTTTCAGTTGCTGAAGCTAGGCGATATGGAGAAGGGTTCGTTGGATTTCCCATACTCTTTAGCGCTTTAAACATTGTTACAATTTGAGCACTTCTTGCTGAAGACTTCTTTGTTTTTGAGCTAGTAAAGCTATAAGCAATAGCTCCACTAATAACCATACATAGAATAGCTATTCCAAAGAATTTCACATCAAAGTCACGAGAAGCATCGTTCTTATACATCATATAGAGAGCTGTCCATGAGGCGATATAGTAGAGTGTACAGAATGGACATAAAGTTCCAAGCATTACAAGAGAGTAGATGAAGAGAACGAGACAACCAATTCCATTAAGTAGAAGAAGAATGAAGAGTCCACCTTCTGCTTGCTTCTTATTAACCATGTAAAAGAACATAATCATGGCACCGATAATGATACCGAATATTGAAATTGGAACTCCTGCAATATTTGAAAGAGGAGAAAGAGTCGCAGCATCACAAGTTAAGAATGAATTGATATTACAAGCTGATGCGGCCCCAAACCCTGTTGGGAATTTTACTTGGTAGAAGTGGTTTGTCAGATAGATTGATAAGACAAACATAACAAGACCCGTTACAAAGAATAGGATCTTTTTATTAAAGCTTAATTTGTTTAAAAAACTGTCATTCATATTTTAATTCCTTTTTAAAATATTGTAATTTCTCTTAGTTGTTTGATTTCTTCTAAAACTATTATAGTTGAGATTTGCAAATGTGCATATATTGGCACAAATGACTTGAGCACTCATAAAGTTTTTTCTAATTTGATCCTCGACTTCTTGCTGCATATCAAAGCACAGGCTGCCTTCTATCATCTTAAAGGCATTTGAATTAGGAAAGTTTTGTTTAAATTCTTCACTAACTTCGTAATTCTTAGCACTTATATGAGGGCCAATGAGAAAAGTATGTGGCCTAAGTGCCTTGATTTCATCACTGATAACGATACCTTGGGCCAGCCCACGCCATCCGGCATGAAGATTTGCTACTCCCAGCTCACCAATAACGACAATAGGAAGGCAGTCGGCAGTTTTAATGGCCAAAGGAGTAACTAAGGTGAGTGAACTAATGAGGCCATCTGCTTCGATTTCTTCATTTGTTGGTGATTTTGCGATGACCGAAGAGTGAATCTGCTTTACTTCATCAAATTCAAATTCAGGTCTATCGTCATAGGTTTCAAAGAGATATTCACCGATTTGTTTTTGATAAAGTCGATTGGTCATTATGATTCAGACTCCAAAAAATCCAGCACTTCTTGGAAGACTGGAGGTGGTGGCTCTTCAAAGTAGAGCTTCTCTTTTGTGATTGGATGTACAAAGCCTAAGATTTTTGCGTGGAGGAATGGATGCTCGTAATCCTTAATAATTGCTCTAAGACGAGTATCAACTTTCTTTAAGTCGTTCTTTGGTACCCCATAAAGAGGGTCCATTAGAATATGACCGTTTAAAAGCTGACTTAAGTGAACGCGGATTTGATGTGTGCGTCCAGTTTCAAGCTTTAATTCCACATGACTTAGATTTTGGTAATATTTTAGTACTTTAAAATTTGTTACGGCCTTTTTTCCATTGCGAACATCAACGGCCATCTTAAGGCGATTATTAGGATGGCGACCGATAGTTGATTCAAGCCTTCCTTCTGGCGGAAGCTTCGTACTTATACTGATTGCCTCATAGTAGCGATCGATATCATGGGCCTGAAATAAATTAACCAATCCTTCATGACACTTTTGTGTCTTTGCCACAACCATTACACCACTTGTTCCCTTATCTAGACGATGAACGATCCCTGGGCGTTTTTCATCGCCGACACCTTGAATATCTTTGCAATGGTGGAGGATCGCATTAACAAGAGTTCCTGTATAATTTCCTGGGGCAGGATGGGTAACCATTCCAACAGGTTTTACAACGATTGCCAGATGCTCATCTTCAAAGAGAATCTTTAATGGAATATCTTCTGCTTTTGCAGTTGATTCTCGAGGAGGTGGAACGTCTACATGAACTTGTGTTCCAACAGGAGGCATCTTCTTTAACTCAATCTTTGTTTCAGATGTAATAGCGCCTTTCTTATATAGTTCTTTAAGAAAGCTTCTTGATTGCTCTAATTTTGATGCGAGAACTTGATCGAGACGACTAAACTCATCATGGTCTTCTTGTGTAACTGTTATAACAAAAGAATTGGCCTGATCACTCATAGATTACTTTGCTTCTTTGAGGGCCTTAATTCTTTGCAGATAAGAGTTGGCAACAAGGTCTGGGTTTAATTTTAAAACCTTAGCGTATTGATAAACAAATCCTCTGACATAGACTATCGCTGGCATTTTCTCAACATCTTCATTTTCAATATATTGAAGGTAAGTTTTAGAAATCTTAGTCATATCTGCAAGACGAGCAATATCAACTTTCTTGTATTCTCTAACTCTTTTTAAGAATTCGCCGGTATATTCAGAACATTGCTCAATTTCTTTTTCAAATTCTGTATCTTGCTCGTATTCAAGACCGTAACGCTTCTTTGCCACAAGCTTATTCATCTGACTCATGACCTGACTTTCAGTCTCTTTTTCTTCTTTTGGCTTTGATGTGGCCATGAAGTTTGTTTCATCTTCCACAACAATTCCTCGAGCTTGATTATATTTCTTTCTCTTTGTTGGATTACTTAAAATATTATAAGCCTCTTCGATAAGCTCAAGAACCTTATGGGCCTCTTCTTCAGATAGAAGTGAATAGAGTGCAATACTATCTCCACTATAAGCGGTTTTAGCAGTTGTGTAGGCTTTGAAAATCTCGTCTGCTGAAGCATTTGGTGCTACTTCTAATACTTCATAGTAATTCTTTTCAGTTGTCATTTTTATACCATCTTCTTTGTCAGGTTAAGAATACGATTGATTACATGCTCAAAATTCTTAACAAGTGATGAGTTCGGGAACTCAAGTATAAGTGGCTTTTTCTTCTTAACACTTTGCCATACTGTCGCATCGTATTCAAGGAAGCCAACGTAATCTAAATTAATACCAAAATATTTTTTTGAGATAATTCTCATGGCAAACCCAATATCAATGTCTGCTTGGGTTCTAGCTTGGTTAATTATGAGCTTTGGAGTGATACTTTCTATCTCTCTTTTTAGCTTTAGGCCTTGTTGCTCATTGATTTGCATGGCCTTTTCTATAATCTCTGATGGCTTGCGATTTTCGCCAACTTTTCCGTTCATTACCTTATCAATCAATGGACCAAGCTCTAAGAAGTCATCAACTGATTGAAGTTTTCTATGGTAAATAGATTTTATAAAACGATAAGTATTCTCAATTGAAGTTGGCTCTGGCAGAGTCACAAGAATTCCTTCATCGGCTCCTAAGAAGAAGTCGAGAGTATTATTTGTCGTTCCAGCTCCAAGATCCAGTAGAATATAGTCTGCATCAAGTTCACGCAGGTCGTTAAGAACCTTTGACTTATGAGCGGCTTTTAGATTTGCCATACCAAGATTATCTTGTGCACCACTGATTAGGCTTAAGTTTTCTAATGGAGTCGGTGTGATTAAATCAGATAATTTTGTATTTGGTTTTGTGAAATAGTCACTAAGAGTCTTGGATGGAACACTGACACCAAGGCAAGTGTGGAGGTTTGCTCCCCCGAGATCCATATCAATGGCAATGACTTTCATCCCCATTAGTGCAAGGCAAATTGAAAGGTTTGACGTCACAAGACTTTTTCCTACGCCACCTTTACCACCACCAATGGCCCAAATCTTCTTTCCGTTATTTGATGCACCTAAGTACTTACCAGCATCTGCTAGGTGAGAATTAGAATTATTATGTGTATTATTTAAGTTGTTCAAAATACATCCTTGTATCGCTACTTAAGTTTTCTTCATTATAGCCAAAATTAAAAAGCCTCGAAAAGGTCTTTATTTTATTTTTCTAAAATTATATATTTAATGAATGGAAAGTATTTATCGGTTCCCAAGTAAGTTTGAACCACATATATTAAGAAAATTAGTCCACATCATTTCAGGACTAGGAATAGTCCTTATTTATCTTCTGACAAATATTGATTCTCTTTTATTTTCTTATATTGTTTTGGGAGCAAGTGCTCTTTTCACTTTGATCGAAATTTTGCGTCTGAAATTTGACGGTCTGAATCAAGTATTTGTGAATGCATGTCGCAGTGTTTTAAGAGATTCTGAAGTTAACGGCTTTACTGGAACACCACTATTTCTGTTGGGAATAGGTCTTTCTTTTCTTGCTTTTGATGAACAGATTGCTTTATTGGCAACGATTATTCTTTCTCTAGCTGATCCAGCCTCTTCATTTGTAGGAATACGTTATGGAAAGAGGAAGGTTTTAGAAGATCGTACATTTGAGGGATCGTATGCGTGTTTTATTATGACGTTCTTAGTTGTGGCAACATATGGGATGCTCTATTTTCCTCTCAGTCTAAAAATTGTCATCTTTGCTTTCTTTACGGGAGTAGCTACCGCTATTATTGAATTACTTTCAACTAAGATCGATGATAATTTTACTCTCTCATTTTTTACAGCAAGTGCGATGGCCTTATTAAATATTCTTTTAGTTCTAGTTTAAGAAAGATAATTTAATTTGCCTGTTTGAGTTGAAGTTTTTCACTAATAAATTCTTTATATGCTTGGGCCACGATAGGGTCTTCTTGAAAGCTGTGCTCATCAGTTATTAATGAATTTAGGATTTTGATCTGATCATTAATGCTTTTTTGTTCAAGTAACATCTGCCTGAGAATACGACTTTTTATTATAAACGTTGAAACATAGTTAATGATTTGGTGTGGGGTTTTAAGAGTCTCAATAAAGTGGTCGCGGTCTCGATCATCAGTGATATTAACATCAAGCCAGCTAAAGAGAATATTTTCAAGGCGATAAAAGTCGTCAATATTTCCCATAATAGAATGCTCATCCTCTAATACCGTTACATTGTAGACAGGGTAGGGACTAGATTGGGTGGGATAATTAACTTGGCACTTTCCCGTACATCGCATTAATACTTTTAAGGTATTACCATCGACTCTCTCAATCATAAGAGGTTTTCCGTAACCTAGAATTTCACAAGGATAAGAGAAGTATGTTTCAAAATCCTTCTCCATTGCAAGGGAGATTCCAATAGGATTTCCAGCACAAGTTGCCTCTTCAAATATATCCTGAAAGATTTCATCTACAACATATAGAGGAAGGGATGTCCCCGGAAAAAACACAATATTGGGAAGAGTTATAATTGGAATTTCCATACGGTTTGAGAGCTTTTTTGCCATGATTTATCATATCGACAAAAAGTCTGACGCGTATATTTAAACCTTATTAATAAAGGTAAAGCTAGCATAGTTAAGGTAGTGTTGGTAGGATATCTATATGATTTTAAAGCAGCTTCCACATTTAGTGACCACAGTTTGGGGTGGTGAAAAGTTAAAAAAGTTTAAGCTTCAAGAAGGCGAGTCCTTTGATGGCCCATTAGGTGAGACTTGGGAAGTCTCGACTCTCGAAAATGGACTTTCTCATTGTGAATCAGGTCGTAGTTTAAAAGATGATCTGGAAGGCAAAGAATTAACTTATCTTATTAAATTTATCGACACTGCTCAGAATTTATCTATTCAAGTACATCCCGATAATGAATATGCTCACATCCATGAAGATGCTCTAGGAAAAGATGAGTGTTGGTATATCTTAGAGGCACAAGATGATGCTGGGATTTATCTCGGCTTAAAAGACGGTGTCACTAAAGAAAGATTACAAACGGCCATTGAAAATAATGAAGACGTTAATGAACTTTTAAATTTTCATAACGTTAGAAAAGGTGACTTCTTTAATATCCCTGCTGGATCAATCCATGCTATTGGAAGTGGTGTAACTCTTGTTGAGGTTCAACAAAACTCTGGAGTCACTTATCGAGTGTGGGATTGGAATCGAGTAGGACTTGATGGAAATCCAAGAGAGCTTCATGTGAAAAAGGCCATGGATGTTATTAATTTTGAACTTGAAAAGAATATCCCAGAGCACTTCCAATATAAAAACCTAGAGGAAAGTGGACTACTTACAAGTAATAAATATTTTAATGCCCGTTTAAAAATCTTAAAGGCCAATGATGAAAGTGTTCTTTCATTAAATGGAATTAGTTCTGTTGTAGTTTTAGATGGAGAGTGTGAGATTGATGGAACCTCATTGTCAAAATATCAGACGGCCGTATTAAAAGATATTGAGTCTGCCATCTTGAAGGCAACGACAGACTCACAAGTACTAGTTGTTAAGCAGGTTTAATCTTTTATAAAGCCTCACAATTTAGTGGATAAGTTACCTCGTGACCTTTATCAGTTCTAATTGAAATATAAGTATTCATTTCGTTTGAATCAGTGATGTCATCAAAGTGAATTTGAAACTTCTGACCACCCATAGAGTAGTGATTCGTAACAGAGTTTCCAACCTTGCTAGTGCGACCAGTAATTGATTGGGCCGGCATACGACCTTCAGTCTTAATAAGGTTGTTCTTAATTTGAAATTCAATATTCTTGCGTTTTGAAGAACACTTAAAGTTAATCTCTGGCTTTGCTGCCATTGTAGACTGACCTAGAATTAGTGTAAGTGCGAGAATGCTTAGTAATTTCATTTTTCCTCCAAGTTTAAAACACTATTTATAATGCACAGAGGATGCCAAGATGAATGTCTATAATTTCAGGTGATTAGCTAGGTGGTTTTGTGATTTTTTCAGACATCTGTCTAAAGTTTATTCAGCTTCTTCAATTTTTTCGATGCTATTTAGGTAGTATTCGGCCATCTCTTCATCTGAGACTTCTGTGATCTCTGTCTGGCGACGAAGCTCGTGAGGGACGTCACTTTTAGCGCTATCATGCTTGTCATTAAAGCCATAAGGGCAGTGAAGGCAGCCACTTTCACAGCAGTAGCCACGACGTAAGTGAAACTCTTCAGTAAAGACAGTGTTTCCGTCTTTATTTATATAGAAATCTTTCTTTCCGTCATTCATAGGCTTGGTTTAAAGATAAGGCCCCTAATTCAGGGGGCCTAATGTGTGTGTGGTGTTTTGCAAAACGGTCATTCTTATATCGAATAAAATTTATTACTTCAAGAACTTTTGTGAATATGTATGAGATAATGCAACGCGCGCACAGAATGCTTATTGTAAGTAGCTAAAAATTAAAATACAATAAAATGTACTTTAAAATTATTAATTATTAACAAATGGAGTTTTGCTGTGACAAAGCCTTGGTTAAAACACTATCAAGATGGTGTAGCTGAAGAAATTAATCCTGAATCGTACGCTTCAATTCCTTCTTTATTAGAAGAGAGTTTTAAGAAGTTTGCTTCGAAGCCATCATTTCATTGTATGGGTAAAACTCTTACGTATGGTGAAATTGATCACTTATCGAAGAAGTTTGCTTCATACCTACAAAATGATCTTGGTCTTCAAAAGGGTGATCGCGTTGCCATCATGATGCCAAATATTCTTCAATATCCAGTTGCTCTATTTGGTATTCTTCGCGCAGGTATGGTTTGTGTAAATGTAAACCCACTTTATACAGCAAGAGAGCTTGAGCATCAGTTAACTGATTCACAATCAAAAGTGATTATTATATTTGAAAACTCAGCATCTGTACTTGCAGAAGTTGTTAAGAATACTCCAATTGAGCACGTACTTGTAACTCAAATTGGTGATATGCTTAAATTTCCAAAATCACTTCTAGTTAATTTTGTTATTAAGCATGTTAAGAAAATGGTTCCATCTTGGGATCTTCCAGGTGCTAAGTCATTTCTTGAGGCCCTTGATAAAGGTGACGAGTCTAAGTACAAAAGACCTGAGATCATTAATTCTGACCTAGCTTTTCTACAATATACAGGTGGAACGACTGGTGTATCAAAAGGTGCAGAACTAACTCACAGAAATATTGTGGCAAACCTTTGCCAAGCAGGTGAGTGGATTTCTCCAGTAGTTGAAGAAGGAAAAGAGATTATTATTACACCTCTTCCGCTTTATCATATCTTCTCATTAACAGCTAACTGCTTCACATTCTCAAAGATTGGAGCATTAAATGTTTTAATTACTAACCCAAGAGATATTCCTGGTTTCGTAAAAGAATTAAAGAAGTGGAACTTCACTGCACTTACTGGAGTAAATACTCTTTTTAACGGACTTTTAAATAATGAAGACTTTAAAACAGTCGACTTCTCTCACCTAAAGTTAACTCTTGGTGGTGGTATGGCCGTTCAACGTGCAGTTGCTGAAAGATGGAAGGAAGTTACTAAGACTCCTCTAATCGAAGCTTATGGACTAACTGAAACTTCTCCAGCAGCATGTATTAATCCGATGGACCTTAAAGATTACAATGGAATGATTGGTCTTCCTGTTTCATCAACTGATGCATGTATTAAAGATGACGATGGAAATACTTTAAATGCAGGTGAAGTTGGTGAGATCTGTATTAAAGGTCCACAAGTTATGAAGGGTTACTGGGGACGTCCAGAAGAGACAGCTAAAGTTATGACTACTGATGGATACTTTAAGACTGGTGACATTGGTGTTATGAATGAAGAAGGTTTCTTCAAAATTGTTGATCGTAAAAAAGATATGATTCTTGTTTCAGGATTCAATGTTTATCCAAATGAAGTAGAAGAAATTATCGTTACTCATCCTAAAGTATTTGAATGTGCAGCTGTTGGTGTACCAAATGAAAAGTCGGGTGAGGTTGTTAAACTCTTTGTTGTTAAAAACGATCAGTCTCTTACTGAGGAAGAGTTAATGGCATTCTGTAAAGAGAACTTAACGGGTTACAAGAGACCAAAGTTCATTGAGTTTAGAGATGAACTTCCAAAATCAAATGTTGGAAAAATTTTAAGAAAAGACCTAAGAGGTCAATAGTAAAGAAAGGGAGCTACTAGCTCCCTTTTTATTTAATGCTAAGTTAAATTCATAACGCCAGCTTTTTTAGTTGAGAAATTGTATCCTGATTGTAAGTGTTAATTCTTAAAGTGGAATAAGCGGCCTCTTTTACGACGGCATCAACATATTGTGGCTTTGTTGCTCCTGTTAGAGCATCTGTCATATCTGTTGGATGCTTAACGGTCTTGAAAATTGGTGGATTGATTCCAAGTAATAGGTGAAGGCGATTAATATCATCTTCTGTCATTGGCCTATGGAGTTTCTTTGTTAAACCAGCTTTAGATTTTAATTTTAAAAACTCATACTTAGTATTGTAAAATAGTGTGAAAATAACAGGAAGGCATGCGCTATTACATCCTGTTGTTGTATTTACTTCTCTTATGAAACCAAGTTTTTTACCCTCTTTATTAAAAGCGACCTGAATAGTCGTATTAATAGGGTTCTCACTGATTTTATCTTCAACTTTAATTTTCTTAACTTTAGAAATCTTAGGAAAGATGCTTTTGTAAAAACTGATATCATTTCCATAGATAGAAGTGCTCGTCATAAGAATTAAAGATATTATTTTCAACATAGGTCTACTCACATGAAATTACAGTATTGTATTTTCTTTTTACTTATTCTCAATTCTATGACTTTTGCTCAAGAATCGCAACGTGCACAAAAGGTCATTGAAAAAGTGAGCAATGATTCACAAAAAGGAAATTTTGTACTTGTTCCTGGCCCTTCATATATGCCTAGCACCAAGCTAGGACTCAGCTTAATCGGAATGTATCTCTTTGATGCCAATAGTGGAAAATATAAAAATCAAGATGTGAACGTACCTCCCTCTATACTTGGTGCATTCGCAAAAGTAACAACAAATGATTCGGCCATGGGTGCCGTTGGTACACAATTATTTCTAGGCCCTGATTTATGGAGAATATCGGGGGATACTTTGAGGGTGATATTCTAAGCGAGATGTTTAAAGTACAATTAGATCGATTTATTGATACTTCAAATGAAATTCGGGCCGTTCTTGTAAACGTAAATAGAAGGGTTTGGAAGAAATTATTTATAGGCTTTGGAGCAGTTTGGAATGAGGTCATTTTTACATCTGAAGGAAGTGTTCCTCTAGGTACTTCAAATACTGGCTTTAAGTTTAACTTATTCTATGACACTAGAGATAATACTTTCTCTCCTACAGATGGTTTCTTCTTAAATACAAGAACTAGTTTTTATCGCAAGGATCTAGGAGGAGATGATAATATAACAACGATCGACGCTTCATTTTCTCAATACTTCTCTCTCTCAGACAATGGGCATTTATTCTCATGGATATATGACTCAAGCTTCAACCTTGGTGATACGAATCCTAACTACAATTATAATTTTGGTTCCCGTGGCCCAAGAGGATACACAGGTAAGGTGTTTGAAGGTGCAAATATGCTACGTTTTGAAGGAGAGTATAAGTATTATTTTAAAAGTATTCTATCCTCTCGCTTTGGATTAGCGGGATTTGCTGGAGTTGGCTTTGTTTTTGGAGGCCGCTCTCGTGTTGGAAATGATATTTCTTCAGACCTATTTGATTCTGATCCTCTTGCTCATATTGGTGGGGGGATTCGCTATAAGGTTCTACCAAAACAAAACCTAAATATGCGAATTGATATGGCCTACGGGCGTGAAGATGTCTTTACGATGTACTTTGCACTCAATGAAGCAATATAGCTACACAGTGTTCAGAGTTTGAACACTTCTTCAATCGTATCTACTTGAAATTATGTCCATTCCCTAAAGAGATTTTGGCACTCATATTGCTCTTATATACCCATGGTATTTAAAAGACTTGTGACATTCCTTATTATTTCTCTTTGTTCATTTCAGATGGCATTTGCTCAAACTATTGAAAATACGAGACAAATTGCTAGCTATATCGATTTAGAAGATCTTAAAGCGCAGCTTGCCCAGGTAAAGAAAGAACTTAGAGGGAATATCTCGTCTGAACTTTCTGAAGAAGAGCTATCGGCCTATGAGCAAGCCTTTAGAATGCAAAATGATAATGAGTCACAAGGTGAGACTGGTGAAGAGAATGACTTCATTACGTTTCTTGGTTCTTTAAAGAAGAATTCTTGTGGAGTAAGGGATTATATCCAAGAAGAAAGACCTGAAGAGAAAAAAGAAGATGAGGGAAGAGGTAAGAGCCTTTTTACTGATATCTCAAAAGTAATTTCTGAAATCGAAGTTGGTGATTCTCCAAATCGTAGCCAAAAACGTTATATTCAAGGATATGCAAGAAAAGCAATTCAATATTTTGAAAGAGCAAAGTCTTTTAAAGCAAAGGTAGAAGACTTTATTAATGAAACGAATGAAGCTTATGCTGATAAAGAAGAATTACTTCTTGCTTACAACGATTCATTTGTAAAAGGTCTACATGATGTAAAGGTTTCATTAACTCCTTTTATCAATATGAGTAGTATTGATATCAATACTATCCTACCAAAGTTGACGACAGACTTCATTGAAGAAGAGACAGAACTATATAGTTTTCTTGTTAATGGAGAAATGAAAGATAAGATCTTTTTTAAAGTAAACTTTGAAGGAAGTGATGTAACTTTAGAACTTGATACTTTTCAAAACTTTAAAAGAGATATCGTAATTATTAATGAATCTCCAAGTGGTAAGAACTATCTTAGAGCACTTCGTATTTTAACAATTCAAATGATGGCAACACAAATTAGAAATTATGACATCATGATTGAGTCAAAAGAGAATCATGTTGTTATTCCAAAGAGTTGTCGTAATAAGGTTAACGGTGATTGGCCTCATCTACTAGAGCTAAAAGTAGATGAATCTGTAGCTAAGACATACCTTGATAATCTAATTAAGAATTCTGGACTTGCTTATGATGAGATGAATCTTGAACTAATGAGTGTCAAAGAAGCTCAGCAGCTAAATCCAATGGCCGAAACAATGGTTTCATCTACATCTATTGAGAACTTTTTAAGAGCAGCTAAAGGTAAGGAAGCTAAGGACTTCTATCGTAGAAGCTTAAAAGCTGGTTTTGATGAAGCTTTAGCATATGAGAAATTTATGAAAATGAAGATGCCTGAAGTATCTTCTGTATATATGAAAAAGGTTTATTCTCATAAGGGAAGAGCACGTACTTCAAAAGATGTTACAACTAAAGATATCGCTCTATTTAAGGATATTACGGGATCTGTTCCAGAAAATAAGACAATTGAGGTTGATATTTTTGAAGGAGATCAAAAGTATGTTGAGCAGATTTATCCATCAGCAATTAATGCATCTCCATATATCGCTTCGAAAATGGCCCAGGCTAGAACTGAGAAAATTGAAGACATCATAAGTGAGAATGTAAAGTCTCAGCTAAAGTCTAATACAATCATTGTAGACTTCCCATCACTTTACGCAAATGAGGGATATAGAAACTGGGGATTAAATACTCTTCATGATAAAGCAGTAGAGCTCTTAGATGATAAAAACTTCGAAATAGGATCACGCCATAATATGATGATGGTTGGTTACTGCTACAGAAAACCAGGAAATCTATGTAAAGGTGTTTCAAGACAGACTAATATTTTAAAAAGAGTTGCTGAATATATTGAGACTCTTAAGATTGATGGTAAGTATATTCCAGTTTCACGTCTAGATCAGTCAAAGACAAAAGAAAGCTATCAGGTTTTAGCCAAGATCTTTAACTATCTAAGATCGACTGCCAGAGTATTTCCAGAACTTATAACTAATGAATACGATTATCTTATTGCTCAAATGCAGGCCCTTAATCCACTTGCAAAAGTACGTTTAGGTTACTTAATTGCAAGAGAGGAACTTGAGAGTATTAAGAATGGTCGAGTTAAGACAATGAGAAAAACATCACGTGGGATGCGTGTTGATTATGATTATAGATGTTTTAACAATAACATGAAGAAGTATATCGAAAACCTAGATGAGGCAGCTAAAGTACTTATGGCCGATAAGGTGATAACACCAAACTTCTTAACGAGAAATCTAGACAAAGATGAGTATAAGAAATTATGGAATGATATCTTTGATGAATATAATAAAGATACAACTCAGATTATGACTGCTGAATTACACTCAGGTAAGAAAGCATATGAAGCAATTGAAGGACTATCAAACAAAGTTACAATAGAGCGTTCTCAAATTGAAGATGCTGCACATAAGGCAGTTGAGGGTCGCTTACTATATCAAACACAAGAAGATATCGATAATCGTCTTTTAGAAGAAGATGTTGAAAAAGTCGCATTCTTTAAAGAAATTCTTGCAGCAAAGTCTCACGAGGAAAGAAAAGCTATATTTGAATCTCGTCCACATACTATCGATATCTTTGATGACTACGAATTAGTACATAGTTTTTTAAAACTAAATATGGATCTAAAGACTCCAGTTTATAAAGATATTTTGAAAAGATCGGCACTTGAGCGTCAACAAGAGACATATCGTAAGCTTAATCGTTTCTGTCAAATCGAAGAAGATGATGTTGATAGTTTAAAAGAAAACTTTTATGCGACAGTTAAAGTTCAAGATCAGCTTAATCAGCTTCTTGGAATCCCAGCAGTTCCTAAAGAACTAATGGATCGTATGGGAGACTGGAATAGTGATGAAAAATGGGCAATGTTTAATGGTGTTTTTGGATTCCTTCTTGGAATGGGGGCCGTTCTAGCAGCTGGATCATGTACTGTTTTAACTGGTGGACTATGTGGAATTGCTATTGCAGGAGTTGGAACTGTTGGTTTTGGAATGCAGGCAAATGCAATCAGACTAGAAACAAAAGCAAAGCGTAGAGCAGATCGTAGTGAGGACTATGTTGGTGAGATGGCCGACCTTGGATTCACTGATTCAAATGCTGCTGAAAATGTAGCAAAAGGATGGATGGCCGTTGCATTTGAAGTAATTGGTACAATTTCAATGATCTCAATTCTAACGAGAAGTATATCTGTAGGATCGAAGATTTTTAAAGAGTCTTTAAAATCAATCGTTAGAAACCGTTCAAAGTTAGGAATTAAAGAATCACTAAAGCAATCAGGTAAAGATGCTTCAGTTATCGTAAATGAATCAGAAGTTGAGTTTGCTAAGCTTGTTTTAGGTCTTAAAAAATATCGTGATGTATTTAAGAATATGCTTTCTGCAAAGACAATGGATGAAGTTGCATACAACTTAAAGAACTTAGATCTAGATGAAGAATTTGTTGAAGCAACACTTAAGAAGATGAATAAAATTGAAGAAAGCTATAAAGCAGGAAGATTATCAAAGTCTACTTATAATAAAGGTATTCGCAATATCGTAAATAGTGTTGAAGAGGCCATTACAAAATCTAATGGTGGAATCTATCGTTACACAAGTGATGTTGTTGTCGATCTAGGCTATGCTGATGTGGATAGAGCTCTTGGACAAACTGTTGCAAAACTATTTAACGGAAGTCCTCTTGAATTGAGACATTACATGAGTAGCTATGTAAAAAGGCTGAATAAGTCGATGTTTAGAAATTCTTCAAAAGCAGCTAGAGCAAGACTTCGCTTAAGAAAAGCAGCAGAAGGTAAGTATCTAAAAGGGACTAACTGGATTGTGCATGCATGGAATGAAAATACAGCTAACCTTGCAAAAAGCCGTCGAGAGTTTTTAAGAATCTATGATGAGTTACAAAGATTACCAGAAGGTGAGCTAGTAGAATATATCTCTAAGAATGCAGACACTCTTACTGATATCTTTATTAAAATACCTCTTAGAAAGAGAGACTTTCCATATCTCTTAGTTCAAGGGGCACCTCACACTGGTGGGTTCTTTGGAAGAAGAGTTCCAGTAATCTCTGCAATCGGTGAAGGTGTTTTAATGAGAAAGATCTTTACAGCTAGAGCTAGGCTTACTTCTGAAGTGGCAAGAAGAACTGCAAGAGAAACACTTGGTCTTAAAAGAGTTCTAATGGCCGAGACAGTAGGTGATTTATATCGTGGACTTGAAGTTTCAGTACTAGAGGCTCTTCCTAAGATGAGTAAGAAGGAAGTAGCTGAAGTGGAAAAGATGATTGCTAAAGTTAAAGAAAAGGCAATCTCTGGAATCTATAATAACCTCGAAAGTGATCGCGCTATTATTCAATTTATGAATAAGCATGGTGTTAGCTTTGACGGACTTAGTCCTGAGCAAATCTTTTCTGAACTTAATAGAATTCTATATTCTCCAAGTGGAGAAGTTGAGAATGCATTATCTCGCTACCTATGGGCGAGTGCTGATGTTGAAGGATTATTCAAGTCACCAGAGTTCACAGGATTAGCATATAAAGTTATGAGAGATACGATTGAAGAGAGTAATATTGGAAGTTTACAACGCTACCTTAATGCCCTCAAAATCCTACAAATTAAAGATAATGGAGCTTTAGGTAGCGTCGAGTTATTTTAGAAATTACTTTTTAAAACATTTTGCATCATCGCGTAAATATTCAAGTAACGCTAGCTTCTTTTGACGAGCTGCTGGCGTTCTTGCTTCATCAGCTTCTTTTTGAAGAACGTCATAGAAAGCATCCATAGTACCTTTTTTAGACTCTTTCATCTCTTCTGCTGTCGCTTTTAGAATACGAGCTAGTTCTGTCATTTCGTTGTCACTAAAACCACTTGATAGAAATGAATAGAACTTATGTCCGTTAAAATTACTAAAAAGATCTACCTTCCCATTACTAACTGATACTTCTTTGATTGCTGAGATCAGCTCTTTTTGTGCAGACGAACCATACTTTTGGGCCGTTAAGAAATATAATAGGGCCTCTTCATCTGTAGGGTTAAGCATTGGCACACGGGCAGACCATCCTTCATTTTTTACTTGAGAATATAACTGTCTTTGAACCTTTGCAGGTGAGTTATATCGAGACATAACTTTAAAGATTCTCGCCGAACTTTCATCTTTCATTTCAGAAAGAACAAAGTCGAAGCCATTATCAGATAGATTCTTATTCACACATGGTGCACATGATAGAATAGCGCTTTTTTTGTATCCATATCTTTGAGACAGATAGACAAAGCTATTAATAGCTTCTTTTAGCTCTTTTGCTTCTGGGTTTTCTTTGGCAAAGACTTCACTAACTTTTTGTAGCCTGGCCTTATCTTGAGAGCCTTTAACCATCATCTTTAAAGTATTAAAGCTAAAGTCCTCTTTTTTTCCTGTATGAGACAGGTCTTTCATTGCAAGATCGAGATTTTTAGTTACGACACTTCTAACTTCAGAGTCTAAAACACCGCTTTTTAAAAGTAGTTGATTTAGTCCTTCGCCAGTCGCTTCAATTAGACTAAAAACAGAAGCGTAAGCCGAAGTGCTCGTAAGCATTAGGGCCATAATAAGCGTGTAAATTCTCGTTGATACTTTCATCAATTCCCCCATCAAGATATATCTAAGATCTTTATCGGCTATTTTTACTCAGATATTTAGCTTGACGCATATGCTAAGGCGAAAAAAATGATAAAAAACACTTTAGTTTCGGTACCTTACAAGTCTTCACAAGGCTTGAATTAAGAAAATGACTTGGGTACAATGCTAGCTCACTCGGGGGAGAGTATTATGGTAAACTTATTTAGGGTATTAGTTTTATCTACTTTTTTATTGCCAAATCTTGTTCATGCAGAGCTTGATGGTGCAACTGAATCGGAAATTGAAACTTGTCGCCAATTGAAGGTCTTTCTTGATGGAAATGTTGGTGAAGTAGAGTGTCAATCTGAGTACCAGATCTACTCTAAATTTGTTGGTAAATACAGCCGCTCAAAAGTTAAATCTAAATATAATCAAGTAAGAATTGCAGCCTTTAATCTTTTCAAGCCAGGTGCTACTCAAACTGAATACAAAGACCACCAACTTGTTGCTCAAATTATTGACCACTGGGATGTTGTTGCAGCAGTTGAATTAACTTCTAATAATGGCCTAAGTAAGAGGCATAATGAAGGTATCGTTGAGTACTATACTTCTCGTCTTGCTCAGATGACTGAGCAAGGAGCTGATCTTTCTGCAAGTGTAACGAGAAATGAACTTGCTCTTATTCGTGAACAATTTGATTTTCCTGGATATATTGAAGTTTTAAAAGAGCTACAAAAACTTGATGCGTCTTGGTCTCTTGTACTTTCTGGAAAGCAGGAAGGAAGCGAGAACTCGACTGTTAAAGAATTAACAGGGTTCTACTATCGTAGTAGTGTTGTTGATTTAAAGGCTACACAATATTGTCGTGATAAGTATGGAAGAAACGGAAAGTACGGCTGTCTACCAGTCTTAGATGAAAAGACTTTTGGCCGTGATGTCGATGGACTTTTCTCAAGAAGGCCATTTCTTGCAACGTTTGAATCAGGTGAATTTGACTTCACTCTTTTATCAACTCACGTTATTCACAACACGCCTTCAGATGAAGATCTTCAAAAGAAAATTCTACGAAATGTTTATGGTGTAGAAGATTATAAAGATATTGGTCCAGGGGTAACTCAGTTAAAATTTGCACGCTTTGCTGAAGTTAGACTTATGGCCGAACTAGTTGAGTACTTAAAGAAGAGTTACTATGAGCAAGATTATATTATTCTTGGTGACTTTAATCTTGAGAGTACAAATGATTACTGGGAAACTTTCTTTAATGACTTTAGAGGGTTGGAGCTAAAAATTGAAGGTGCAACTTCAATGGCCTTAGGTAAGTCATTATCTGATGGAACAATCACTCATGGAACAAAAAGTAATTATGATCACTTTCTTTTTGATCCTAATGAAACAAGAAATTGCAAAGGTAGCAATACTGCAAAGATCTTTAACTTTATTGAAGGTGACTTCTCAAAGTTAATTAATCGACGCTACCTTGTACGCTCAAATGCAAAATACCAATCTCAAACAAGAGATGTCGAAATGTATCGCCTTAAAGCAGGTGGCCGCGAGAAGGTTGAAAATCTTGTGGATAATTACACTCGCTCAATTCAAAATAAGCTAACGGTAAAAAATAATAAGCTAGTTCCAAGATTTGACATGGAAGAAAGTCAAAAAGAGTTTTACGATCGAGTTATCGATTCACAGCTTTTTGATAAGACTTATTATAATTACTTAAAAGAAGTTATTAGCGACCATTTACCAATCTATATGAATTGCTCAAATCAATACGATAATGATTAATATAAGAAGGCTTCCATAGGAAGCCTTTTTCTTCTAAGTTACTGAAAACACTGTCTTTTCAGGCTGTACATGAAATAAACATCCTCTATAAAACTTCCAATTAAAAGGATAGAAACACTCTTTTTTATTAAAATAAATATATTGATTTATTAGAATAGAGAGGAGCGAATGTTTACTGGAAAGCAGTTAATTTATACGTCATTGATCTTATTTAATTTCATCTCATGCCAAAATAGCGAGGTCGCTTCTAGTAAAGAAGTGAATGTAGAAAGCTCTAATCAAATTATTGGTAGTGATGATCGCGCTGAAACAACTGGTCGCTTAAATAAAGAAATTGTTAAAAAAGTTGGGCAGATTAGGACTGAGATTGTTAATCCAAGTACAGGTGTTGCGACAGTAAATACGTGTTCAGGGACTCTAATTAATGATAGCTATATTATAACTGCCGCTCATTGTGCCTTTAAAGCAGAGACAGAAGATCTTTTACAAAACTCATTTTTCTACCCTGGTCTAACAAATAAAAATAAACCAAAGTACGGTCGATTTCCAATTGAGAGAGTTTATTATCCAAAAGATTACTCAAATATTTCACATTATCCAGATGAAGATATTGCTATTATGAAGCTAGGTCTAGACTCTCAGGGAAGAAGTGCCGGAAAAAGAGTTGGTACTGCCGGTTATTGGGGTAGGTCTAGTTTACCAGATGGAAAAACTCTAACGATAGGTTATCCAGGTGATAAGCCTGATGGTCAACAATACTTCCAAGAGAATTGTGATATTGAGCAAGCAAGTGACAAACGTCTTGATATTTATTGTGATGTAATAAGTGGCCAAAGTGGTTCACCAATTCTTGTCTACTCTGAAAAGTATGGCAACTCATATATACATGGTGTGATAACTGGAGAAGATAAATATAAGAGCGTAAATTACGGATCATTTCTAACAGATGAAAGAGGGAAAATTGCACAGGCCATTTTCTCCGGAACATTTAGTGAAGATAATGACTTTATCGAAAAATGGGTTTCAAAAGAAATGAAGCATGAAAGTATCATTAATGTTTTGATTAAAAATAATTGTTCATCAAAAGAGGCTTTAATTGCATTTGATTATAAGGATCACAAAACCGATAGCTGGGAAGCGAAAGGTTTTTATACGCTTAAACCAGGTGAAACCATAAGGTTTTTTCAAACGAAGAATGGAGTGCTCTACTTACATGCACGGGATAAAAATAGAAATGTGATTATTGATGGCGAACATACGAGAAATGTTCCAGGCTCTGGCCGATTTGACATGAAGAGATATCGAATAAAGAAATGGGGTGACTTTAATATTGAAGTTCCTTGTTATTAGATTAGGCATTTTAGAGAGTTGATGCTTTCTTAAGACGTTCTTAATAAACATCTTTTATTAACGATTTAAACGTTCTACAATTTAGTAAACTAAATTATGGAGCGTTTTTTTGAAGAGTGTTATTTCTTTAAGTCTACTGATACTAATTCTATTTTCATGCGGTGAAAATGACTATGTTGTAGGAACAAAGTTAAATCCACTAGAGAATCTTTCTGTTGAAGAAGCTTTTCATATGGAGTCTGTTGGCAAATGTTCAGCTAATACTCGTAAGCATAAGGCCATGTCCTTTACAGGTTTAATTACAGAGGATGTTGCTGGAGATCGTTTTGTTGCCCAAGTTCTTATTACATTATATCGCCAAACTAAAACCTATGACTTAAGTTATAGCGAATATCCTTTTCCTTCAAATATTGATCAAAGTATATATTCAACTTCTTTTACTCAGACCTATGACGTTGTGGATAATGAGCTTATCTTAAATAACTTTGGAACAATTAGAGCAACAGTTGAAAATGATAAAATTTCTCCGCATATAAATATCACTGACGATATCAGGAATATTATTGAGACAGATTCTAAAATTGGGCGCGTGCTCTTCTACTCTGATGATGATGTTGTGAACGAGTGCACTCCGTAACTTTATTTATATTTTATTTGCTGATTTTCTTTTTTCATATACTTTGACTTTCCCATTGCTCCTGAGGCAACTAAGCCTGCATAAACGCAGGCTTGTTGAAATTGTTTTCTAGCTAAAGTGTAGGGGAGCTATAACAGCGTCAAATCTTAGCTTCGCTAAGATGCCGCTGTTATTTAAGTTCTACTTTTGGAAATAAAGCTTCCGGTGGCTGAGGCGTATAAGTTGCGGCCCCAAATTCCATAAGTTCAGTTCCAAGAGCACTTGAACCAATATATTCAAGAGCTGTTTTCGTACACTCTGGAAGGAAGGCCTGAAGCATATATGATGCTGCTGCCATACCGTAGAAACAGTTATAAGCGATTGGAGCAAATGCCGCTTCATCTTTCTTATGCTTCCAAGGCTCTTTATCATTTACGTATTGATTAAGGCTAACGATAAGGTCCCAAATCGCATCAATGGCCTTGTTGTGCTCACGCTTATCCATGAACTCCTTAGCACGCTCAAAATATGGAAGAGCATCGATTTCTTGGGCCACACCTTCTGGCGTGTAGACTTTATCAGGAAAGCTCTTTAGACCTAGTTTGATAACTCTCATTAAAAGATTTCCATAGTCATTTGCAAGCTCAGTATTGTGCTTATCAACTAATTCTTGTTCAGAGAATTTTCCATCACCAGATGATGAAATATTTTTTAGCATATAATAGCGGAAAGTATCCGTTGGATATTTTTCAAGCATCTCAAATGGATCAACAACATTTCCAAGAGACTTACTCATTTTCTTTCCATCTTCAGCAAGTACCATTCCGTGAACATATACTTGTTTTGGAAGAGGAAGGTCTGCGGCTTTTAGCATACATGGCCAAATTACTGAATGGAACCAAAGGATATCTTTACCAATAACGTGCATATCTGCTGGCCAGAACTTTTCTTTTTGATCTGAATCAAGAGCAGAGTAGTAATTGATAAGAGCATCAAACCAAGTATACATAACAAAGTTATCATTACCCGGAACCTTTACACCCCATCCTTGGCTTGGACGTGAAATAGCAAGGTCTCTTAGATCGTCATTTTCAAGGCGAGAAAGAATTTCTTTATAGCGTGCACCTGGAACAATAAAATCAGGGTTCGCTTTTAGGTGATCGATAATCCATTTTTGGTATTCACTCAGTTTAAAGAAGAAGCCTTCTTCTTCTTTGAGTTCAAGTGGCTTGTGGTGCTCAGGGCAGTTTCCATCAGGTGCTTGTGCTTCAGTGTAAAAAGACTCACAAGAAAGACAGTAATTACCAGAGTAGTGCCCGTGGTAAATTAATCCCTTCTCTTCAAGTTTCTTCCAAAGTTCAACACATGAATCTTCATGACGCTTCTCAGTTGTTCTGATGAAGTCGTCATGACTAATATTTGCTCTTGTACAAAGGTCTTTAAAAACTTCGACATTCTTATTAACGAATTCAAGTGTATCAAGACCTGCATCCTTGGCCGACTCAATAAGCTTTTGTCCGTTTTCATCTGTTCCAGTTAGGAAGTAAACATCTTTTCCAAGGAGTCTATTCCAACGTGCGTATGAGTCAGTTACAATCTTCTCATAAGCATGTCCGATATGAGGACGCCCATTTGGGTAGTCGATAGCTGTTGTTGCATAGAATGTATTTTTCATAGTTTATCCTTTAACTACAATGTTACAAATTCTTCCCGGAACGTAGATCTCTTTAACAATTGTTCCCGTGATAAACTTTGCTACTTTCTCATCGGCCTTGGCCTGTGCAAGAAAGTCTTCTTTTGAGATATCAGCAGGTACATCAATTGTAGATCTCGTTTTACCATTTACTTGGATGGCCATTGTGATTAGGTCATCTTTAGCAAGCTCAGGATCAAAGGCCGGCCACGGAGCAAGTGAACAAGAAGTTGTTTCACCTAAATTTGCCCACATCTCTTCAGCAGCGTGTGGAGCAAATGGAGAAAGAAGTCTTGTAAATGCTTTGGCCGTCTCAACTGAAACCTGACCAAGTTTAATAACTTCGTTATTCATTACCATCATTGCTGAGATCGCTGTGTTAAAGCGAAGGTTTTCTACATCTTCAGTAACTTTTTTAATTGTCTTGTGTAGGTGCTTTAGAACATCTTGATTCTTCTCTTCACCTTCGTAAGTATTTTCTGGGTTTCCATAGAAAGTGAATGATTTTCTAAGGAAGTTAAATACTCCTTTTACACCTTTTGTTTGCCACGGCTTAACTTTTTCAAGTGGCCCCATGAACATTTCATAAAGTCTAAGAGCATCTGCACCGTATTCTTTGATGATATCATCTGGGTTTACAGTATTTCCTTTTGACTTACTCATCTTCTCACCATGCTCATCTAGGATAAGACCTTGGTTGAAAAGTTTCTGGAATGGCTCTTTTGTGGAAACAAGTCCAAGATCAAATAGAACCTTGTGCCAGAAGCGAGCGTAGAGTAGGTGAAGAACAGCGTGCTCAACTCCACCAACATACAGATCGACTGGCATCCAGTATTCTTCTAATTGCTTATCCCATGCAACTTCAGAGTTCTTTGGATCAATGAAGCGTAGGTAGTACCAACAAGAGCCTGCCCACTGAGGCATTGTATTTGTTTCACGTCTTGCTTTCTTGCCTGTCTTTGGATCAGTTAAGTATAACCAATCATCAATGCGAGCTAGTGGTGACTCACCAGTTCCCGATGGTTCATACTTTTCAACTTCAGGAAGACCAACTGGAAGCTCATCTTCATCAAGACATCTTACAGTTCCATCTTCAAATTTTAAAATTGGGAATGGTTCTCCCCAGTATCTTTGACGAGAAAATAACCAGTCACGAAGCTTGTAGTTAATTTCTTTCTTTCCGATATTTTTTTCTTCAAGGTGAGCGATAACTTTTGAAATCGCATCTTCTTTATTTAGCCCATCTAGGAAGTCTGAATTAATATGGGTACCATCTCCAGTGAAGGCCGCTTCATTAACGTCTCCACCTTCAAGGACTGGAAGGATTTCAAGGTCGTATTTCTTAGCAAATTCCCAGTCTCTTTCGTCATGAGCTGGAACTGCCATGATCGCTCCTGTTCCGTACGAGATTAGGACATAATCAGCAATCCAAATTGGAATCTCTTTTCCATTAAGAGGGTTGATTGCATAAGCGCCAGTGAAAACACCGGACTTATTCTTATTTAGATCCGTTCGATCAAGATCAGACTTAAGGGCCGCTTCTTTGATATAGGCTTCAATATCTGCTTTTTGATCTTCAGTGGTAATTTTTGCAACTAGGTCGTGTTCAGGAGCTAGGACCATGTACGTTGCACCAAAAAGAGTATCTGGACGAGTTGTGAAAACATCAATTTTCGAATCTGCACCTTTTACTTCAAAAGAAACCTGTGCACCTTCAGAGCGACCAATCCAATTTCTTTGTAACTCTTTTAGAGACTCTGGCCAATCAAGATCATCAAGATCTTCGAGAAGACGGTCTGCGTATTCAGTGATCTTTAACATCCACTGCTTCATTGGTTTTCTAACAACTGGGTGACCACCAACTTCAGATTTTCCATCGATTACTTCTTCGTTAGCTAGAACTGTCTTAAGTTCAGGACACCAGTTAACAGAGATCTCATCTTCAAAAGCTAGGCCTTTATTATAAAGTTGAGTAAAGATCCATTGAGTCCACTTATAGTAATCAATACTTGAAGTTGCGATCTCACGATCCCAATCATATGAGAATCCACAAGCCTTTAGTTGTCTTGTGAAGTTTCCAATATTTTCTTTTGTAATTACATTTGGGTGAGTTCCCGTTTTGATGGCGTAGTTCTCAGCAGGAAGTCCAAATGAATCCCAACCCATTGGGTGAAGAACATTGTGCCCATTCATTCTTTTAAAACGAGCTAAGATATCTGTTGCTGTGTATCCTTCAACGTGACCAACGTGAAGTCCTGCACCTGATGGATAAGGAAACATATCCAATACATAGTATTTAGGTTTCGTTTTGTCTGTTGAGTCGGTTCTAAAAGTTTTGTTGTCTTCCCAAAACTTTTGCCATTTTGGTTCAATCTCACCAAAGTTGTACTGCATTAAAAGCTCCTGAATTTACTTAAGTTTTTGTGGCCGAATTATAAACCCTATAATGTAGAACGTCCATGTATTAGCCGTGCGTTATTGATGACGCACAAGGTAGTAAGATTTGAGCTTGATACCTTTACGATTGCCAAAATCAGTCAGGACAATTATACTTAAGCCATTAAAAGTAGATTAATTTTTGGAATGGAGAAACGATGTATCGTTTAGTGCTATTTTCCCTCACTTTAGTAGGGCTAGTTCTTGTTATGAACTTATCAAGTTACCAGAGCGTTGAAGTCAACAATGAGAAATATAATTTTGAAGCAGCTGAAAAAGCTCATATTGCTCACTTAAAAGAAGTTGAAGAACTTGCAAAAATACACGCTGAAGTTACAGCTCCACCAGTTATCACTGATGAAGTAATCGAAGAAAAGACAATTATCCCTTTAGATACTCCACAACTTGAAAGAGCAGATAAGCTTTATAAGCAATGTATTGCATGTCACGCTAAAGATGGTTCAGGAAAAGCCGCTAATAAGGCACCTCGTATTGGTGGACAAATGGAATGGTATATTGAGAAGCAACTTCTTGATATGAAAAACGGAGTACGTGTTAACCAGCAAATGTTAACTATTGTTAAAAAACTTTCCCCAGAGGATATTGCTGATTTAGCAGCCTATCTTTCAAAGATTCCATGGGGTGGAGTTAAAGAAGAATAAAATTCAAATCTAAATAAGGCCGCTTTAAGCGGCTTTTTTTTTGGGAGCAATCATGAAGATATTTTCACTATCGCTTTTAATTGTCTTAGTTGCCTGCGCTTCTAAACCTAAACTCTACCCAAATAAGGCCTATCAAAAATATGGAAAGGAACAAGCTGATCGAGATATCTCTCTTTGCATGGATAAGGCCGATGAGTTTTTAGAAAGTGAGCGTGGAAGGCAGATGATTCGTGAAGGTGGAAAAGGTGCTGCATGGGGTGCTATCGTTGGTGCTGTAGCAAGTGCTGTCTTTGGTGGAAATGCTGGACGAGGAGCCGCTCAGGGCGCAGCTATTGGCGGAGCGAGTGGTGCCGCATCAGCAGGTCTAAGTGAAGATGAAGTAAAACAGCGCTTTGTTAATCGCTGTCTTGCAGAAAAAGGTTATGAAGTAATTGGGTGGAGATAGATGACGCTATATCGTTATAAAGGAATTGAACCAAGTCTTGGTGAGGGATGTTTTGTCGCCGACTCAGCAGATGTCATAGGAAAGGTCTTTCTTGGAAAGAATGTTTCTCTATGGTTTCAAGTTGTTGCTCGTGGTGATGTGAATGAAATACACATAGGTGATAATTGTAATATTCAAGATCTGACAATGCTTCATGTTGTTGAAGATATTCCGTTAATTATCAAAGAGAATGTTAGTGTGGGCCATAGTGTAACTCTGCACGCGTGTACAATTGAAGAAGGCTGTCTTATTGGAATGGGGGCCACTGTTCTTGATGGTGCTGTCATTGGAAAAAACTCTATTGTAGCAGGGGGAAGTGTTGTTCCTCCTGGAAAAGTTTATCCCCCTGAGAGCTTTATTATAGGTACTCCTGCTGTTGCCAAAAGAAAGCTCACACCAGAAGAGGTGAATACATATAGTAATCATTATAAGTCTTATCTTTTAACAAAAGATGAGTTTTTAAATGAAGTCGAGCCTATTTAATCTTTAGGAGAGAGTAGACCTTATCGATGAGATCATCTCTTGAAAATGGCTTTACTAAAACATTTGTTACACCAGAATTAATAACACTAACCATTGAGCGATTATCTAAAAATCCTGAAATAAGAAGATACTTCATTTTCTGATACTTCATTGATTTACTTGCAACATCGATAAAATAAGTTCCATCCTTATCAGGTAATTTATAATCAATAATAACAAGATCAAAATCTTCATTTCTAAGTTTTAAAAGTGCCACACTTACCGTATCAGCAGTAACAATATTTTTAAATGCACCAGTTTGTTCTAAAAATGTTTTGATAAGAAAGCAGATCTTTTCCTCATCATCAACAATGAGAACAGAAGGTTTTTTTGCTAATGGTGGACTTGCCGGAGACATTGCCATTAGTTATTCTCCTCACTCTTAATTCCAAGTAAATCTAGAATATCTTCTTTTTCAAAAGGCTTCTCAAGGAACCCTTTTATTTCCTGATAACCTGCTATCAAGTTCTTTTGAGCTACACCTGACATTATAAACACAGGTGTCTCATCTCCTTGACTAGCAAGCTCTTTTGCAAACTCAACACCATTCTTCTCAGGCATATCATAGTCTGTGATGATGGCATCTACATTTGTACCCAATAGAAGTCTTTGAGCTTCAATTGCATCGGAAGCAAAGATAAGATTTACTGGCCCATCTTTAAAATACTTTGCAAATAAGTTTAATATTTGTGGTTCATTATCAATTACTAGAACTCTTTTGAAATCTAAATTGATACTAAGTTCACTATCTGTAAATGAAGTCGTCTCCATTTTTGGAAGAGTGATTTCAAAATTACATCCGCTATCAGAATCCACAAGCTTTAAACTACCTGAATATGAATCGATAATTTTAGAAGAAATAGCAAGGCCAAGCCCTGTACCTTCTCCAACTTCTTTTGTAGTAAAGAAAGACTCAAATATTTGATCTTTATTTTCTGCATTAATTCCCGGTCCATTATCAATAACATTGATAATGTGGCAAACATCATCTTTTGTAATTGTTATTGTAATAGTAGGAGAGGCTACCTTAGCGTCTACAAGGGCGTGGATTGCATTAGTTACTAAGTTAATAATAACTTGCTCCATTTCAATTGGGTTGGCCAAAATAATTGAAGACGATTTGCAGTCAAATTCAACTTTAATTCCATCTTGTTCGAGTGGAACTTTCAAAAGGCTAAGAGATCTTTCAACTACTTTTTCAACAGAAATGAATTTCTTATTACTATCTTTATTATGTAGGAAGCTCTTTAGGCCTTTTATAATTTTTGTAATACGATCGATAGAGTCTTTAGTATCGTGAATACTTCCAGTAATTAGATCTTTTGATTCAATATTCTCATTACTAATTAGAGCATCCACTAATTCAAGGTTTCCAGATGCGATCGTAAGAGGATTTGAAATCTCATGTGAGATCGTAGCAGTAATCTCTCCGATAGTACTTAGTTTATCGGCTTGAATAATTTGGTTGTGTATCTCTTTGAGTTCTTCAATTTGATATCGATATTTTGTATAAAGATTCTTTTCAATACTAATATCATTAAAGCAGACAATCTTTTCATCATTTGCTTCAATCGCTTTAATAATAACGTGGTAAAAAGTTTGATCGTCAAGATAGATCTCTACTTCTGGACCGACTTTTACACCTTGAATATCATAGAGAAAGCTTTCAATTTCAAAACCTGTAAATAAGCTTCTAAGTTTTGGTCCTTTCTTTAAAATTCGTGGTGACTTCTTAAAGAATGAAGCAAAGTAGTGATTATAATAAACAATTTCATTGCTCTTGTTTACAACACAGATAGGTTCGAAAATTGAATCGTAGAGATTGTAGTTGCTCATATTAGCTCATCTGTTTAATGAATTGAAAGTATTGTGCTTCGATAGCATCAAACTCAAGTTCTTCTCCTGCATCATTTTTCATAACAGGTGCTTTATTATCAACAACGTCACTTGTATTAATTAGAATCATTTTTACTTCGTCAGTTGATTCTTCGTAATATGGAGCATAGAAGCTCTCAACATCAATACCAGGCTTGATAAAGCCGTGGACCATATTAATTTGTTCGATGACACTTTGTGGACAATGAGAGTAGGTGATCTTGCCAGATAATTCACCTAGCATATTGATCCATTCTCTAATTCCACATGAGTTTATCATTTCAACATTGTTAAAGTTGATATGTAACTTTTTATCTTTCAAATCGAGAATAGGCTTTAGATCAGCATCCTCGTCAATTCTTCCTGTTAGGTTAACAATGGTTGTGTCATTTTCTGTTTTGACTTCAACACTTAAGTTACTCATAGTTTTATTCCTTTAAATTATATAAGTTTATTGAAGGTATTCTTTTACTAATATCTTTGTATCTTTTGTTCTTCTCAATATAGACATAGAAGTCTGTTGATTCAGGATTTTGAACAACTTGCAAGCGATCACAATTTTGCAAGATGAAGTATAGTCCTAGTCCTGCTCCACGGCCCTCTTGCCTTGGTTTCTTCTCTTTAGCTGCTCGGTAAAGGGATGAAACAATTGAGGATTTCTTCACTTTAGTATAACTCTTGTAGTGGATAATAATCTTGCAATCATCTTGAGAAACGCGTATTTCTCCCTTTTTTTGGGTACTTGTCCTATGAAATATATCATTTGTGTAGAACTCGTTGGTAACTAGATTTAGTTTACTTGAGATACTCTCGTGATAACCATCGAAGTCAATATCTTGAAGAAGCTGTTGAAGGCTTTTATCAAACCCATCTTCACTTTCAATAATTACTTTATTTTGCACCTTGGGAGCGATACGACTTTCGAGATTATTTTTTCGTTCATCATTTATAAAGTCCACGACAGATTTAATTTCATCTTTTAGGCTAGGGGAGTTTGCAATAATATGGTTTGCACCATTATCAACTAGATATTTTAAGTTAATAAGAGTGTCATAGCGGCTGATAAAAATATCACTGGCCTTTTGAAGCTCATCTCCAATTGCAATATTTTGATTTGGAGAATGGAGATTGAGATTTTCAATTTCTTCAAATTCTGAATGTTGGATATTTAACTTTATTCCCATAATTACATCACTTTACTTCAAGACAAATTAGCGTTAGATCATCATCAAATGAGTCAGACCCTCTGTGGTCGTATACAATAGAAACTATTGTATCACGAATTTCTTTACTTGTGTTCTGCCCATAGGTCATAAGGATCTTAAGAAGTTTTCTAAGTCCCCATTGTTTACCCTCACTATTTTCAGCTTCAGTAATTCCATCCGTCATATAAACAAGAAGCTCACCGGCCTCTAGTTTGATCGTTTCATAAGAGTATGAAGAGTCGTTACTTTCACCAAGTCGAGGTCCTTTAGCATCAATTAGTGGAATAATATCTGCTTTAGTGATCTCATTCTTCTTTGGAACTTTTAATACTTCCAAGTGACTGGCGTTTGTATATGAATACTCTCTTGTCTTGGTGTTGTAGACCGAAACAAATGCTGTAAGAAGAATTTTATTATTTGAAAGATCGATGACCTTATTTAAGTACTGGGTGATTTCAGCTGGAGAAATAAGAGATGTCTCTTCTTCTAGTCTTATTTTAATACTATTAAAAGCCGAATTAATGGCCGATGTTAGAAGCGCTGCTGGTAGGCCATGTCCTGTAGCATCTGCAATAATTGTTATGATAAAGTCACCAAATTCATGATGTCCCCACCAATCACCACCACATTCACTTGCTGGTGCTGCATAAGAGCTTATACGGACAGCGTTGGTTTCAATGTCCTTAGGTGGAAAGAACTCTTCTTGGACAAGTTTTGCAACTTTTACTTCCTCGTCTAAACGGGCCTTCTCCTTCATCTTTTCAATATAGTCTAAAATATCGCGAGACATCTGGTTGAATGAATCACCGAGAGTTCCTAGTTCATCTTTTGTTTTAATTTCTACTGTTGACTCAAAGTCTCCTTGTCCAATACTTAGTGCACGTCTGTAAAGTTTTTCAATAGGCTTTGAAATTGTTCTCGATAATAAGACGATAATAATTGTAGAAAGTGCGATAATGAAAATGGCAAAATATAAAGCTCTTTGAGTTAAAAACTTTGTTACTGAAAGAGCATCTGATTCAGAGATAGTGGAAACAACAGAAAGCTCAAAGGCCTTTGTTTGTGCTGTTGATATAAGGTAGTCATCATTGTTGAATCGAACCTTTTTAACAATATTATTTCCTTTGAATTCATTCTTATCATACTCACTTAGCCCAATAAGATCATTTCCTAGGACTAGCTTTCCATTTTGAAAGACGAGAGTATTATAGGTGCGATTTTGTGAGAGTAGGTTATTTAAAATATTGGCCTTAATAACTATGGAAGCAAGATTGTCTTTAAACTTTTTAGTGAGAATAACAAATTTTTCATCTTCAAAAGTAAATGATGCAATTGAATCATTCCTTTGATTCTTTGGTATGGCCAATTTGAATTGGTTCTCATCTTTATCAAAGTCGCGATTAATGATGAATTCGCCTTTTTCAAGGTAGGCCAGAATATACTTTGTTTCACTAATTGCTTTTGATTTAAGCTTTTTGTTTTTAATAAGTGATAAGTTTTGAAGATCAGAAGTAATTCGATTAAGAGTATAATTGAATTCTTTTGCTACACTCGTAACGTTAAAGAGCGAGTTCTCGTAGAGATATGCTTTCTTATCTTTTTCAAATAAGTGCGTCGCATACTTTGTCAGAAAAGCAATAACAACAATCAGCAATGCAGTATTTAAAGTAATCAGTTTAAACTTGATCGGAAAGATCGGTTTCTTGCCCATTATTTACCTACGTAGAAGTCTCTTAAATATTTAGATACAATGATATTAACGATTTGCGTCATGCGCAAGAATGAGAAAAGAGTACCAGTATGGAAAGAGGATAGTGGGACGAGTTAATTCACTATTAGATACATTCGTTATCTTAGTATGTATTTGTGTTGCCGCCTTTGCTGGCAATCAAGTTTTTAATACTTCATATTATCCACCGATAATTGGTGGAGAGCGCATTACTTTAGGCCAAGTCTTTGAACTTCGAAATGATGTCCGTCGCAGAAGTTTCGATAATTTCTCATGGCATGATCTTGGAAGTAATGAAGCCTTATATCATAATGACCGAATCTTTACGGACAAGGACTCCACAGCTGAGCTTGAATTTAGTTCTGGAAATCGACTGAAAGTTTCTGAAGAAAGTCTTTTTAAAATTACACAAGATACTGATGGAATTAATCTTAATATTGAGCAAGGTGTAGTCTTTGCTACATTAAGTAATTCTAGTGAAGCGTTTGTTGTAAAAGTGGGTGATCAGATTTATGAAATCAAGTCAGATAGTTCAAAGATTAAGATTTCAACAGATGGTAAGAATAAAGAACTTTCAGTATTAGAAGGACAGGCCAAGGTCCGCCTTGGAAATCGTGAGGAAACAATTGAAAAAGGTGTTCGTGTACTTTTAACGAATGACTCTTATACGGTAAAGAAAAGTTGGCCAAGCGAGTTTGCTCCTACTGATGGTAAGCTTTTCTACCTTGTTGAAAATAATCAAGTGAAATTCAATTTCAATGAAGATGTAGAAAAACTACATCTTTCAAAAACTAAGTCTGCATTTGAAAATGGGGAAGTCTTTGATGTAACAAATAATCAAATCGCAATAAAGGACTTAGGGCAGGGGATTTATTACTGGCAGGTTTCCAATGATAAAGAGGTTTCGACAGAGAAGTCATTTGAAATAATATTTGAAGAGATTCCAACATTTGAGAACTTAGAAAATGAATCAAGATTACTTGTTGGGCAAGAAAAGACAATTTATACACAGTCTTTTGATTCAATCGATTTTTTCATTAATGATGAAATTATTGAAGATGTCGATTATGATGATGGCGTTTTAAAAGTTAATTTCGATGAAGTTGGCTCTTATAAATTAAGCTATCGTAATAAGTCCATTGAACACCCATTTGCTTTAAAATCAAAAAGTCATTTAATTGAAGTTATTAAGGCACCTGAGAAGATTGTTCTTAAAAGACCGTTTAATGGTGAAGAATATTATTTCTACCAGAAAGATCTCGTTGAGTTTAATTGGGAAACAGCAGATCTTCCTGAGGGACTTGAGACTTATCTCGTTTTAAATGGAAAGAGACACCTAGTGGCCGGTCAGTCTTATAAGATTCCTATTGAAGAAAGTGGCGATTATGAATGGTCCCTAGAGTATTACTTTAATGGCGAAAAAGTATCAGCATCTGATGAGAATGAGTTTAGTGTAACATTTGATAATGATAACTCCGCTCTTGAAAATGGACGAAAGGTAGTCGTTAAAAAGCCAGGAGATATGATTGACTTAACTTGGGCAAATAAAGCTGCTCCAGGAGAGCGCTCTTTTCAGGTAGAGATTTCAAAAGATCGTAGCTTTAAAAATATTGTTCAAGAGATTGAAACAACTGAGGCCAATACAAAATTACTTATTAAAGAGCTTGGTGTTCATTATTGGCGAGTGAAAAATGAGTCTGGAAAATTTGTTCCTCCAGTAAAGATTATAATTGTTCCTCCACCGCCACCGCCAGCACCGAAGATTAAAAAGATAGAAAAGCGTGTTGAGATGAATCAGTTAGGGCCATTTGTTGGAAGAGTTTTGAATTGGTTTATTCCTGTTGCTCATGCAAAAGACGATATTGTACTTAAGTGGGAAGCTGTTAATGATGTAAAAGAATATCGTGTACAAATCCTTGATGGAGATGACATTGTCGTCGATGAGAAGGTGAAAATAAATCGCTATGAATGGAAGGATTATTCAGTTGGACATTTTCAATGGCGTGTATCTGCTATTGATTATTGGAACCAAGAGAGTGAATTCTCGTCTAAAGAAGACTTAATTGTTACAAAGAAGTTTGGTGGTGCTCAAGGCATTAATTTATTATCACCTAGACATGGTAAGAGATTTAAGAAAGACGATGTCATTGAACTTCAATTTGAACAAGTAAGAGGTGATAGGTTCTATATCGAATTCTCTAAAGATCGCTTTTTTAGAAATATTAAAGAAGTTAGTTTGGGGAAGGCGACGTCTTATCGATTTAAAAATCAGCTTGAAGAAAGCTTTTACTGGAGAGTTAAAGCAATAGAAAAAGGTGATGTCATTTACTCAAAGAAACGTCGAATCGATATTAAAAAAGAGATTAAAGAAAATAGAATCTCTAAATCAAAGCCTAAGCTAGAAAAGAGTGAAAGAGATACCCATTGGTTTTTAGGGTTTAGTCCCGAATTATTAACTTACGATATTATTAGTAATTCAAAGAAACTAGAAGTCGATGACATGAATCTAATTTCTATCATTGGTGGTTATAAAACAAAGATTAAGGACTATGATGCTAAGTTTTCTCTCAAGCATTCAAGTGGAGTTGTTTTTGAAGATCTAGCTTTTAATCGTACACGTCTAGGGGCACAAGTATTAAGCCCTTTAAACTCTGTCGCTGGGCTTAAGTATGGAGTCGTCACTCAAGTTGAATATCGAAATGAACTAAGTGTTCTAAGCGACAATTCTATTGAATCAAATGCAGAGTTTTACCTTAACCTCGCTCCATCTCTTAATTACAAAATAGGTAAGGTTTCAGCTGAGCTAAATTACTTTATTCTAAATTATTCTGGCCTAAACTTTGAAGTTTCTTACGAAATAAGTGATATGTATCAGGCATCTTTTAGCTATGAAGACTTTAGCAATAGCGACATCGAATCCAATCAGCAAAGTATGGCCTTTAATCTTCAATACAACTTCTAGGAAATGTAATTTATTGAATGGCCATAATACTGGTCAGTTTATAAGGGCATAAATCTTCATATTTACACCTAAGTAGTTGAAATCTTGAAATTCTTAGGCCATTTCAGAACCTCACCGAACAGCCACTTATAATAAGACCAAGTTAAACTTAACTAGTGAGGGCTATTTTGAGGGGTAATAAGAAAAGGCCACATTCACATTTATATTTGTTGAAGACGTTGGTCTTTATACTTGGGATTTCATTTATCACATCTTCTTGTGTACCAGAAAGTCTTGATGACTTAGTTGATGTACCAGGGGCAGATCTACCAACATTACCAAACCTAGATGTTGCCTGCTATCAGGATATTTATGCACCTAAAGAAGAGGATATAACGAGAAATATTGATATTCTTATCATTCCAGATACATCTGGTTCTATTATCGAAGAAAGGGCCGACATTGCTGAGGGATTCGATGCCTTCTTAGATGTAATACCTGCTGCTGCGGATATTAATATTGCAGTTATGCTAGGACACGGTTCAACCTCATCTCATTTTGGAAAACTTTATACAAAAGGTACTGAGCCAACGATTCTATCTAATCGTTCTTTAACAATTGAAGAGATCAAGACTCATTTAAAAACAAAGATGCAAAATCCAGCTGGAGATTATGCAACCGATGGTGGTGAAGCTGGTTTAGCTTCTCTTAATCGTGCTCTTGATGCCGACTATTTTGCAGCAATTCAGGAACAAGGATTCTTTAGGCCAGATGCCGCACTTGTTATTGCCTTTGTTGCTGATGAACAAGATATTTGTGCAATTTATCCAGATGGTGTAACTCCTGTCGCTGACCCACAAGGGGGAGAGGATCGTTCACGTTTAGTTGAATGTTTTGATGGTGAAACTCAAGTTGTAACGCCAAAGAGTGTTTATGATAAATTAAGTGCTCTTTATAATGACCGCCCACTTGTTACTGGTGGAGTAATTTATAATAACGCTTCAACAATGCCATTTGGTGGAGAAAACGAAATTGGTTATGGTTATAAAGAGTTTGTTGAATTCGGTGGTGGCTTCACTGTTGATATGGCAACAGGTGATTATGGTGATGGACTATCAAAGTTAGGTACACTTGCCATGACTCGTATTGATCCTATTAATGACTTTAATTTAAAAGTATCAAATATTGATACTAATACAATTCGTACATTTGTTGATGGTGGAGAGGTTCAGTATTCATATGATGCAGAAACTAATATTGTCTCTTTAAATGATGAGAGAGGACCTTTTTCTACAGCGGCAGTACAATATTGTGAAAAGCCTCTTGTAACAAAACAAGTAATTCAAATCGTTGCTGGTGGTAACCACTCTTGTGCATTATTAGCTTCTGGTGAAGTTAAATGCTGGGGAGATAATACTTATGGCCAATTAGGGCAAGGTAATACAGAAAGAATTGGTGATGATGAATCAATTGATTCGATTGCTCCAATTGATTTAAGTGGAGAAAAAGCTCTTCAGGTCATTGCTGGTAACCTTCACACTTGTGTCTTAACAGAGTCAAATAAAGTTAAGTGTTTTGGAGATAGTGCCTATGGGCAGCTAGGGATGAGCTCTACTGAAAAGTTAGGCGATGATGAGCCTCTATCTTCTTATGGTTATACTGATATTGGTGGAATTGTTAGAAAGCTATATGGTGGAACTTATCATAATTGTGCTCTTCTAACGACTGGTGACGTTCGTTGTTGGGGAATGAATACATTTGGCCAACTTGGCACAGGTGACACTGAAGCGATCGGAGATGATGAACCTGTATCTACAGGTAGTCTAGTCGACTTAGGTGGTAAGGCCATTCAAATGGATATTTCATCGATGAGTTTCCATGCATGTGCAATTCTATCTGGTGGAACATTAAAATGTTGGGGACGTAATTCTCACGGACAACTTGGTCTTGGCCATTTAAATAATGTCTTAACGCCAGTTGAGCCAACATATACTCCAAAAGGAGTTATCGCTGTAACAACGGGAGGGATTCACTCTTGTGCTCTACAGTCTGATTCAACAGTATTTTGTTTTGGTAATAATAACTTTGGACAACTTGGTTCAAATCCTGGTGAGTCAATTGGTGACGATGAGACAACAGAGTCTCATTCAGCTCTTGATTTAGGTTTTGAAGCCGCCTCAGTTGTTGCTTCAAATACATCAACATGTGCTATCTCTAAAGCTGGAGAAGCTAAGTGTTGGGGTAGTGGTGCAATGGGGAAACTTGGACAACAAGACACTTCTAATATTGTAGATGGACTTGCCCAATTGCCGGCCATTGATCTAGGACTAAGTGTTTCTCAAGTATCTGGTGGTTTCCATCATCACTGTTTCTTATCAACAGATGAAGGTCTTGTGAAATGTATTGGTTATGGGGCCCATGGTCAGCTAGGTAATGCTAATACTGATGATATTGGGGATAATGAGTCTCCAGCTTCAATTAGCTTTCTTAGTCTCTTTGATATTTAATCCAATCATTAAGATTAAAAGTAATAAGGCACCGAGGATCGTTTGATTCTTCGGTGTCATGTCTTCTCTTACGGCACACCCTGGCTCAATTCCTGAAGAAAGTGTTTCTAAACTTGTTGCTCCGTGAGTAATGATTGTAGGACTTGGTGAATAAGAGCCACCGACTCCCGTTATTGTTCCATCGAGATCATCGAGTCGAATAATTCCATCTCCACCATCTCCACCTGCTCCGGCAAGGGCACCTCCTGCGGCACCACCTGTTCCACCATTGGCAAGTAGGGCAGAGTTTAGTTCAATATTTAAAGATGATTGTAAGAAGATGACTCCACCTGCTCCCGCACCTGAGCCACCAGATTGGCCGTTTGCTGAACTTGTTCCTGGTTGACCATTTCCACCTCTTACATCAATTTGTGCATTGATATAAATATCACCGCCGGCGGCAAGATGAAGTGCACCACCTCCTGCACCACCCGGTGTTCCACCTGGTTCAGTAAAAGTACCACTACTTTCACAACCATCTCCACCGTTTCCTCCACCGGAGCCACCTCGAATCTGTGTCTCAAGTGAAAGGGCCGAGTCATAAGTTGTGGTTGTTGATCCAGGGGCACTCATTGTATCAAGCCCATCTGTTGGCCCTGATGCCTGACCTACGCCACCATTTCCACCGAGGTTAACGTGTGAGCCTCCGGCACCACCACTTCCTCCGATATCAGCAAAACTAAAACCACCACATACCGCATTTGTAGCATCGCCACCTTCAGCTCCAGCAACAACTCCGCCACCAGCGGCTGCACCACCAGCTGTACCTAAGAGAGTTATTGTATGATCAATGGTCGCATCACCTTGAACCTTAATAATTAGTGGGTTTCCATCAGAGACTGTAATAGCTCCAGTTGTTACTAGAGAGGTACAATTGAATGCTGTTCCCGATACAGTTGATGTAACACTAATTGCACCACCAAGGGAGCAAGCTCCATCAGAACCATCACCAATATCAATTGCGGCGTAAGTACTTGATGAAATTAGTAAGAATATAGGTAGAATAAATCTCTTCACTGAAGAAATTTTAACATATCTTAAGGATTGCTTTAACTGGGAAGGATTGTGTTAGTAATTACCCTGATAGAAGTTAAAACGGATATTTTCTACTTGTTTACGGCCTTGGTCGTAAGAGAAGAAGCTCTGTTTTTTCACTTGAGAGCGAACTTCGATGCGCTTCTTTGCTCCATTGGCGATAAATTCAAGATGAACATTATCATTAGTAACTTTTAGGTATTCACTATTTCTTTCAATTTTAAAATCACCGATCTTACGGATAACTTTTTCAATAATATCCATATTTTCTTTAGCGCTGGCCCCTATCATTTTGAACGGCATAATATAATTTGGAGACGAGTCTTTTTCTAAAGAAGAGAGGCAATTTTCAATGGCCGGACAAGTGAAGTTGTCGATACTTGATGACTCTTGAATAATGAATTCTTTTGCACATGAAACTAATAGCAATAAAGTCATCAAGTATTTCATTAGACCAGTCCTTCTTTTTTTATCTTAACTAGAACATATGGTTGAACAATTAAATATTTAAACTCTGTATTATTCTTTTCCCAAAGTTCAATTTGCTCGTCAGTTGGACGATACATTTGGCCATCTGCTAACCACTTTTTAATATACTCAACTTGATCAGATGCCATTGTGTATCCGACAGCTGGTAGTTCAAGTTCATCATTAATCATAAAGAGGGCCTCTCTTTCATGGTGAGGTTTTAAGATGTCCCATCTTGCGTCATCAATTTCACTTGTCAGTCTTTCTAATAAGTTTTGATTATTCTCATCGCTCATAATGATCTCATTGAATCCTTATCTTCTTTTATTATTGCTAGTAACTTTTCTTCAGTATCAATATAATTAGAAGTATGCACTTTCTTAGCAGCATCGATTAACTCATCTGAAATATCTTCTTGGTCGAGTTCCTTCTTAATTAAAGTAAAATATTCGCGCTCATTCTGATTCTTTCTTTCTTCTTTCTTACGATAGTAAGGTGTAAGTATGAATAAGAAGGCCAAAATGGCGATCATTGACCAAACAATATGATATATCTTCAACTTTTCTCCTCTAGTGTTTTGATACAAAGTAGATGTACGCCCTTAAATATACTATGTTAGAATTGCCTTGTGAATGATTTAAAAAAACTCATTATATTGTCACAAAATGGTGATCAGGAGGCTTACCGCATCTTTCTTGAGGCCATTTCACATATTGTGAAAAAGATCGTCTCAGTGAAAGTTTTTAACGAGTCTCATCGAGATGATATATGCCAAGAAATATTAATGAGTATTCATCATTCACTACCGACGTACTCACCTGAACGACCGGTAACGCCATGGGTAAATTGTATCATTGAACGAAGAATTATTGACTACATCCGTAAGTACTCAAAATTAAAAGAAAGAGAAGAAGAGTTTCAGGAAGATGTCACAAATCCTCAAGATCTTACGAATACAGGAATAGATAGTATTGAAAAATTGATTATTAACGAACAATTATCAGTACTCATAAACAAGTATTTAACTGAGGAGTTGAAACGGCCATTGCTCATGGCAAAAATTGAGGGCCATCAAACAAAAGAGGTGGCCGAAACTTTAGGGATCACTGAGTCAGCTGCTAGAACGAGAATATCTCGCGCTATGGCAAAACTTAAGAAAGTCGTAAAGTAGAAGTGGGAATATTATGAATGATAATAAATTAATAAATACATTAGTTGATGACTTGAAGCCAATTAAACCACTACCGGCTCCATGGATTCGCACTCTTGTTTGGATGGGATCACAAATTATTATTAGTGTCGTAGCAATTTATCTAAGTTCTCCAATTCAGCTAAAGTACATTTCAAATATACAATTTCTTTTGCAGGTCATCGTTGCCAATATTGCTCTACTTGTAGGGGGCTATCTCGTTTTTGCTAATTCGATACCTGGGCTATTAAGTGAAAAGAAGAACCTTATTTCATTTATCCCGTTCTTACTTTTATTTTTATTACTGGGGATAAATTACTTTTTTCCAACAAACTTTCCAGTAGAGGAACATCATCGTCCACATTGTTTACTGGAGCTTAGTATTTTAATGGTAATAGGCTTTGCGCAGAATTATTATATGCTTAAGAAAGGCTTTATTGCTTTTGAGCGCTCAATGCTAACACTGAGCTTTCTAACAAGTGCTATGATTCCAATTATCATACTTTATTTTGCATGCTCATTTTCAACTGAACATCTCTTAGTATCACATTATCTACCGGTTGCAGTGATAACAGGAGTTGGAGTTTTATTTTTAAAATTTAAGAATAAAAAAATGTAACAAAACAATAAATAATTTCGAACAAGGAATAGAGAATATAATTTTATATTCTAATAAGGAGAAAAAAATGAATTCAAAAAAATCACTACTAATGGGTGCTGCTGTTGCTGGTCTTATGATTTCTTGTACTGGAACAGAAAAGAAGATGCCTGAGGTATCTGCTAACGAAGTAATGTGTTACGGGGTTAACTCTTGTAAGGGCCAAGGGGCTTGTCACGGAAAAGTTGATGCATGTAATGGGAAGAATGGATGCCAAGCTGAGACTAAGTGTGGTGGTCAAAACTCTTGTAAAGGTAAAGGTTTAATTAAACTGACTAAAGAAGAGTGTGAAGCTAAAGGTGGAAAAGTAGCTCAAAGATAAGCTAAGGTTATATTATGCATAAATATGGTGTCGGTCTTAGACATACTCATTTTCCATTCTTAGAAAAAGAAGAGAACTTGAACCACTCCGAAGTAGAGTGGTTCGAGGCTTTATTGGAAAATTATATGGAAACAAAAGGTCGCCCATATAAGATGCTTGAAAAAGTGAGAGCGGATTATCCCATTGCATTTCATGGGGTCTCTCTTTCAATTGCCGCAGATGAAGACCTGAACCTTGATTATATGAAAAAGGCCAAAGAGCTCTATGACCAATTTGAGCCCTTTGTCATAAGTGATCATATGTGCTGGACTGGGCATGCTCATTCAAATCTTCATAACTTACTACCGTTTTCATATACTCAAGATAATCTCGATCGCATTGCTGATAAGGTCATGAAGGCCCAGGACTTCTATGGAAGAGAGATGACTTTTGAGAATCTCTCGGCGTATTTTACTCTTAAAAATTCAACGATGACTGAAGCCGAGTTTTTAAATAATCTTGCTAATAAGACAGGTTGTAAAATACTCTTAGACTTCAATAACGTTTACGTGAATGCCATTAACCAAAAGTTTGAAGCGCAAGATTTTTTCGAAACGATTGATTCGAAGAATGTTTCCCAAATTCATCTGGCCGGCTTTTCTGATTTAGGCACTCATCTCTTTGATACTCACTCTCATCCAGTACATCAAGATGTATGGAAATTATTTAAAAAGTATTGTCATAAATTTAATGTACCAATCCTTTTAGAGTGGGATGAAGATATCCCTGATTTTCCAACTCTTGAAAAAGAGCTTTTAAAGTCAAAGGAGATTTATGAACAACAGTAAATTTCAAAATGACTTTTTAAAAGGTGTTATTACAAAGGATATTTCAAAAGATATTCTCGAAGAGATGATACCAATAGGAGAGTTATCGAGTTCTCAAGTGATGGAAGTCTATCAAAATGATTATCGTGCTCGCTTACAGGAAGTCCTAGGTGATAATTACGAAGCTTGTTGGTTTGTTTTAGGTGACGAAGACTTTCTAAGTTATTCATATGAATACGTGGAGGCAAATCCTTCAAGTTTTACCAATCTCCTTCATTATGGGGATGACTTTCCTGAATTTCTCGCAAAGAAGGCCAATGATGTTAGTTTTATAAAGGATCTCGCTGAATTTGAACGTGGCTTTTGGCATCTCTTTCATCAAAAAGATTGCTTACTAAGTTTTGATCCTCAAAAATATGGAGAGGCCATCTTTGAACAAAGGTTAAAGCTAGTTCCTAATTCATATTTCTTATTTGAAAGTGATGTTGAACTTTCACAGCTTTGGCAAATGCGAAAAGGTGACGTTGATAAATCATTCAATGAAATTCAAAATAAAGAATACACTCTTCTCTATAAGAATCATGAGCGTGTCCAAATTCAAATTTTATCAGAAGGACTTTACTTATTACTTAGAAACCTTGAAAAGTCTCAAACAATATTAGAGGCAGTTGAAGGTATTGAAGAAGAGAAGTTAAGTGATCCAGCGATATGGTCAATTTTCTTTGGCTTCATTTCCTATATTAGTAAGATCGAATTGAAATAAATCATTAGCAATATGTATACAATCCTCAGTTACTGGAGATGAGATTATGACTTCTTCTTTTGTGAAGGGATGGATAAATCTAAGCTGATAAGAATGGAGAAAGATTCGATAGAATTTATAATCCTTTCTAAAGATATTATTAATCGAAGAATGTCCGTATTTCGTATCACCTACAAGATTGTGCATTCTTCTTGAAAAGTGTTTTCGAATCTGATGCTGGCGACCTGTGAATATCTCAATATCAACTAAGCTATACTCATCATTTGATGTAAGAGTTTTAAATGAAGTCTTGGCCTCTTGTAGTCCCTTGTCTGTTTTAATGGGGAAGTCATAGACACCTTCAGTCTCAGTAACTCCCTTTACCATTGCAATATAGTGTTTTGAAACATTCTCACTATTCCATTGTTCTTTCATCAGCCGAGTCGCTTCCTTACTCTTTGCAAAGAGAACGACTCCAGATACTGGCTTGTCGAGTCTGTGAATTGGAAAGAGGTAGAGATCGGTCTGCTTCTTGAGTGATCTAAGAAGGCTGCGACGATCCTGGCTTCTCGCCTTAAAAGGATGTACTAGCAGATCACTTGGTTTCGTGGCCGCAATATAGTGCTCATCTTCAAATAGAACTTGGATTTTCTTTTTCACCAAATGTTTATACCAGACTTTAACTAGCTAAGTATACGGATTTAAAAGGATATTATAAGAAATATAAGGTTTTGGCCAAGATGTGACCGATAAGTAAGTTATGAAAATTGTGTCTCTAACGTCATTCTTATTACTTTTTGGCCTGTCTTCATTTGCAAATGAGTCTGGTGTTATTTATCGCCATGAAAAGATACAAATTGAATATGATCGAAATGAAGATAAGTTCATCTTTAAAAATGGAAATTTTTTAAAGGAATACCCACGTTTTCGCTATCGCGATATGATTTTGGAAAAATTCATTCAAGTCCCAAGTGAGGATCGCCAGAAGCTTGAGGAGCGACTTAAGCTGATTAAGAATACATATCGAATGGGGGATGCTGCTCCTGAAGAAGTTCTCTCTTCAGCTCTTTCGGATTTTGAAACCATTAATAATGCTAAAGATTACGATTGTGGAGATTCAAGAATCTCAATCAATGAAGAGAGTCCAGACTTTGTTGTTGATATGGAAATTCCAAAGATTGAATTAAAGAAGGATAGTTTTCTAGGTCTTGGAGAACTTCAATCTGCAGAATTTGAGTTAAACACTAGTAATGATAATCCTCTGCATGGTGCACTAATGTTTGTTGGTGTAACTGAGTATGAAAAGAGGGATACGTTTGAAGGAGATGACCGAGGCTTAACCTTTGGAGCAAAACCTTCGGCCAGGTTCAAATATGAAAATGGAGAGTTATCTATTAGTTACAGTTCTAAAGTCTATACAAAGCTAGTTTCTAAGCCTTGTGGAATAGTTGAAATTGGTGGACTGATGTATCAAAGACATTGTTATCAGAATGAGGACGGTACTTGGAATCAAGAAGCTTTGAATCGAGATGATTTAGATATCAAGGTTTATCGTCGCATTGGTGATGATAAATCTACTTTTGTTGAAGTTGGTGTTGGTATTACAACATTTGATGATAAAGGTCTTGCAGCATCGACTCAAAGAGGATGGCATGAGTTAACTCAAGAAAATGGGACTGTTCAGTATGAGAATGTTGAGCATATGGAACGAGTGATGTCTCCTAAAGCAAATATAAGAATAGGTAAAATCATTGATCTAACAGACCCTGATAACAAAGTCTCCCTTTCTTCTGAGGTTTATACCGGAGGGCAAGTCTCTTATATCGGTGGAAATGAGAACTTTATTTCAATCGGTGGAGATTTAAAAATTAAAATCAACAATGATGACAAGTCGAAGTTTCCAATTGTTGAGACGCGCTTTTATTACGATGCTCAAATAACTCAATTGAATGAAGTTAATGAAAACTATGGAGTCGAGGCGAGAGCAAACCTCTATGAAAGAGATAAGTCGAGAGTGTTTTTTAAAGTTGGAATGGGTGTTGAAGATGATTATTATAATCGTTTATATGAACTTTATGGACAATCTTTTGTCGACGATCGTTTAGACCTTCAGCATTACTTGGGAATCGGCTTTGAACAAAGGTTCTAGGGATCTCTCCCTAAAACCTTGCTTATATTTTTACTTACTTTCTTGATATAAGTGAACATCTCTTTGAGGAAATGGTATTGAAATTCCTTCGCTATCAAAAGTTAATTTAACTTGTTCGTGTAGCTCAAAGTGAACAGTCCAATAATCAGCTGATTTAACCCAAGGTCTAACCGCAAAGTTAATAGAGCTATCTGCAAGTGCTAGGACAGCAACTACTGGTGCAGGATCATCTAGAGTTAGAGGGTGATCATTAACTAATTTATTAAGTATTTCCTTGGCCTTCTTAATGTCGTCATCATAGCCAATCCCAAAAACAAGATCCACTCTTCGCACATCTTCAGCAGAGTAGTTAACAATACTTCCTGATGATAGACCACCATTTGGAAGGATTACTCGCTTATTATCTGGTGTGTTTAGACTCGTACAAAATAATCCAATCTCTCTAACTTTCCCCGAATAACCTTGGCCTTCGATAAAGTCACCAACTCTAAAGGGCTTAAAGAAAAGGATGAGAACGCCACCAGCAAGATTTCCTAGAGCATCTTTAAGAGACATACCGACAGCAAGACCAGCGGCACCGAGTAGAGCAACAAAGCTTGTCGTCTTAATACCAACCATACCTACGACTGAGATTAAAAGACCTACCTTTAAGGTAATGCTAATGATTGTTACGATAAACTTTCTAATTGAAACATCAACTTTCTTTTTAGTTAAAACCTTTTGGAAAAACTTCTCAATATAGCTTATAAGTTTTAAACCAACGACAAGTACAATGATGACCTTAACAAGGATAAACCCATATTCGGCCATTAGCTTTGTTACCTTTTCAATATTTGCTTCATTTAATAATTCGTTCATCATCTCTCCTAGAACTTTGCAATCAGACTAAGTGTTGTCTTATAGTCATGCTGATCGCGACCTTCTACTGGCTCATTCTCATATTCCCATAGTACAGCTGATTTTAATGTAAATGTTTTATTGATTAGTGTTAGTAGTGATGGTTCCATTTTTACAATATAGTTTTCACTATTTTCTAAACTTGGAATATATTCTACCCAGTACTTTGCTTCAATTCCTTTAGTGTAGATATAGCTAACTTCAGAATATAAACGCAGTTTATGCTCATGATTATCTGGTTCGTCTTGAACAAAGTTTTCGCGAGTATAACGATAACCTGCTTCAATTAAGACCTTTAGTTTCTCTTCATCGACTAATTTATATTGAAGACCAATATCGATGTTATTTCTGGCCCAAAAACCTTTGAATTGATCAGACTCAAAAAAGTCTGCAACAAAGATATCAAGGCGAGAATTTAGGTCGTGATCAAATCTTAAAAGAGCGGTCCAATTATCATCATCTAAAACACCATCGGATTCTCCACGTGAGTATGATCCATTAAGTGTGAACTTATTCTTTGGCCATTTATAAGAATTTCGAGTGGCAAATTCATAAGTCTTATTATTTGTATTTCCACCTGAAGTGATAAATGTCAGCTCATCTTCCGAAGTGAATTGCGCAAATGCGCTCGAAGATAAGATTGTAGAAATTAGAAAAGCGTAAACTATTTTAAACATGTAAAATCCTTTATTTATGTAAGTATTCTATATTTATTTTTATAATCATTGGTCTTAAAACTGTCTAATATAATTAACTCAAATTTACTTTGACCTAACCCTATACAATGTGATGCAGGGTAGTTAATGAGTTAACTTTGTTTTTAACTTCCAAAATACGATGAAAACTGCCAAGTATCTCTGTGTTTAGATAACCATTATTTGTCAGTGATGATTGCCTTGATGAAATATCAGATAGTTAAGTAGTTAACTAAAAAAGTCTATTAAATGAATCAAACATGAGGGCAAAATGGGTCTTCATTTGTAGTAAATGCTTTAACCAATTAAAATCAAATTAGTTGATAAGACGGAGATAGTTTTAATGGAGTTGATCGAGCCATTTTTGAATGCGTTGCTAGAAGTATTTAAGAAGCAGTTAAATATTCCTCTACTAGCTGGAGAGGTAAATCCAAATATTGAGTTTTCTGAGGCATTGGAAATTGTAGGTCTTATAACGATAAAGAGCGAAAGGATAACAGGGGAATTAGCAATCTGCTTTCCTAAAAACAGCTACCTAGCAATTTATAACCATATGTTCTCTGAACAAAGAAGCGAGATTTCAGATGATATCTGTGATTCTGCTGGTGAGTTCGTAAATATGGTATTAGGACAAGCTAAGGCCGATATCAATAAGATCACAGGCTTAACAGTTGAAAGAGCAACTCCTGAAGTCATATGTGGTGAGAAGGTTGATGAAAGTCGAATTACAGGGCCTCGTACAGTGACGATTCCATTTCAATTACCTGGCGAAATGAATGAGAAGAAATTCTATATGAGTCTTACCATTGATGAATAATTACTTTCTTTGAATTAAATAAAGTCCATCTCTTATTGGAAGCATTGTTTTAAAAAGATCATCTCGAGATTCAACGTAGTCATTGAACTCAGCGATTGCATTTACTGACTTATCCTCACTTGGCATATCATCAGTTGCAACACGTCCTGCTCGTAAAACATTATCAACCACGATAACGCCCTTTGTAGAAAGTAGCTTAAGGGCAAATTCAAGATAATTCTTATAGCTTCCTTTATCTGCATCGATAAAAACTAAATCAAAGCTTTGATCAGTTAAACTTTCTAGCACCTGGTTTGCATCACCAAATAAAGCTTCAATTTTTTTACCATGTGGACTTTTATCCCAATAAGATTTTGCAAAAGTATTTATTTTTTTATTCTTATCAATAGTTATCACTTTACCGTCTTCTGGTAAGAACTCGGCCATCGAAAGAGCTGAGTAACCAGTAAAAGTACCAATATCAAGAATGTTCTTATATTCATTAAGGTTAATGAAGAAGCCCAAAAGTGAAGCAACCAATTCACCAGAGATCATGTGGCCAAGAGGATGCTTATCCTTTGTATAATCTCCAAGTTGAACACATAGCTCACTTGGAGTATTTGATTTCTTTAAGCAATATTCTTCAACTAATTCTAAATTTTCCATTGAAACTCGATTAATTTATTACCACTGATCTCATCGCACACGCTTGTTAATTCTTTTGAGAGAAATAACATTGAGATATAGGCATTGTATTTAATGATATATTTAAATCCAGGTGAAAGGTAGCGATCAAGACTCTCTTTGAGCTCCAAACACTCAGGTATTTGTGTCATATAAGACTTTTCAAACTTAAGTTGCTTTTGCCCTTTTTGTCTAGGGGAATTTAATATACTAAGTTACATAAAATTCACAGCTTAGATCCTAATCTCTCTTTGTTTACTTTTTCTTATTTGGTTGTTTATTAGAAAAATTAGAGAATTTTAAATATCAATCGGTATAGTGAGTATGAAAATATTAATAATTAACAAAATAACCCGATGTTTTTACTAAAGTTTTGTGCCAATAAACCGATAAGATGCTTTGATGGAGCAGTTTTTAAATAATTTCCTTTTGGGGTCTTCAATTCTTTTACTACTAAGCGTGGTTTTGAGTAAGTCCTCAAGTCGATTTGGTCTACCTGTTCTAATCCTCTTTCTTATTATTGGAATGCTTGCTGGTTCAGATGGAATCGGAGGCATCAATTTTAGCAATTTTGAACTAACTCATTCATTAAGTCTTGTTGCTCTTTGTTTAATAATTTTCACTGGTGGATTTGAAACTCCATTTAATAAAATAAAGCGCGACTTTGGTCGCGGTGTGGCCTTGTCCTCTCTTGGGGTTGTCTTTACAACACTCTTAGTTGGTGGCTTCACTCATCTTATCACTGATATTGGAATATTAGAGTCGCTTCTTATCGGTGCCATTCTATCAGCAACCGATGCAGCTGCAGTCTTTTCAGCTTTTAAAGATCCAAATACCCAAGTAGGTGATGTTAAAAATATTTTAAGATTTGAATCAGGAAGTAACGACCCGATGGCCTACTTTCTTGTTTCCGTTCTTCTGGGCTTTATTGAGCAGGGGATTGGAGATGTAAAGGATACCGCCTTTCTACTTTTTTCAAATCCGGCCATTGGACTTGCTGGTGGATGGGTTATTGCTCGTGCATTTATTCTAATTAATAATGTAATAAAACTAGACTACAATGGCCTATACCCTCCATTAACAATAGCTGCTCTCTTCTTGGGTTATTCTGTAACCACAAAGCTAGGTGGAAATGGTTTCTTGGCCGTCTATGTATTTGGGATGATTATTGGAAACAAGAAGATCCTACATAAAAACTTGCTAACACTCTTCTTTGATGGAATGACTTGGCTATCACAAATCGGACTATTTGTTATGCTTGGACTTCTTGTATTTCCAAGCCGACTACCAAGTATTGCTCCAACTGGTTTGTTAATTGCTGTCTTCCTAACTTTTGCGGCCAGGCCAATTAGTGTATTTCTTTGTCTTGTAAAAAGTCGCTTTAACTTAAATGAAAAGATCTTTGTTTCATGGGCAGGACTTAAGGGTGCAACGCCAATTGTTTTTGCAAGCTTTGCGGCAACTCACATGGGGGAGCGTGCTCACACTATTTTTGATATTGTTTTCTTCGTTGTTATTATTTCTGCTTTAATTCAAGGCTCAACGTTGAAGATAATGGCAAGAAAGCTTGGGCTTATCGTTGAGCAAGAAGATGAAGCGAATTTCCCTGTGGACTTAGAGCTACTTGAGCAAACAAAGCACGGTATCGTTCAACTTGAAATTAGAGAGACTGACTTTGCTGTTGATAATCGTGTTGTTGATCTTGGTCTACCAACTGGCTCTGTTGTACTCTTCATTAAGAGGCATGGCGCTTTTATTATTCCAGATGGTGCCACTGTATTTGAAAAAGGGGATAAAATTCTTTTAGTGACTAAACTAAAAGAAGAATTAGAAAAAGCTCAAGAGTGTTTTATAAAAAAAAAGATTGAAGATTTGATTGAAGAAGTTGATGATACGGAGGAATTAAAAGTGGCCTAAACTTAGTTAAGTCACGAACTAAAGGATATTTGTGGAAGGAAGAGATCTTACACAAGGATCTGTCATCAAATCTTTATTTAAGTTGTCAGTTCCAATTGTTATGGCAAATTTTTTACAAACGGCCTATCAGTTGACTGATACATTTTGGGTGGGTCGCTTAGGGACAAATGCTATAGCCTCACTTTCACTTTCATTTCCAATTTTATTTCTATTAATTTCTATGGGAGCAGGCTTTGCTGTTAGTGGAACGATTTTAGTTGCTCAGTACACAGGCCAAAGAAATACACCGATGGTTTCTAAGGTATGTCTTCATACCTTAATTATTATACTCGCCACATCAGCTCTACTTGCTGGGATTGCTTATGCAGTTATCCCTTATGTTATTGAGGCAATGACACCAACGGTAGAGATTCAAAAGATTACAACATCATATCTTAGAATATCATTCATAGGTCTTATATTTAGTTATCTTTATATGATGTTCCAGTCTCTTTATCGTGGTGTTGGAGATGTGAAGACTCCTTTTTATATTGTTCTCTTCTCTGTCATCTTAAACTTTATAATCGATCCGATTTTAATTATGGGATGGGGCCCAGTTCCTGCATATGGTGTTGATGGAGCTGCTTTTGCAACTATTTGCACGCAGGGGCTTTCTGCTATTATCGCCTTATATCTTTTAGCAAAAGGAAAAGGTGGAATAAAAATTAATTTTAAAAAGATTGATTTTGATTTCACTCTTGCTAAGAAAATTATTAATCTAGGTTTCCCTGCTTCTGCTGAACAATCTTCACGTGCACTGGCCATGACAATTATGACTTTCCTTATCGCTACTTTTGGAGATGTCGTTCTCGCTGCATATGGAATTGGAATTCGTGTATTAACTTTAATGATTATTCCAAGTCTTGGATTTGCCATGGCAACATCAACTCTAGTAGGACAAAATATTGGAGCAGGAAAGATAGAGAGAACAAAAGAAGTTACCAGTAAAGCATTATGGGTCATCTTTATTGTTCTAACCATTGCTGGAATTGGATTCTTTATCTTTGCAGAGCAAACATTGCAAATCTTTGTCCCTGGAGAATTTGCCGTCATTAAAGAAGGCGCAGTATTTATTCGCGTTATAGCTCTAACATTTGGACTCATAGGTGTTCAACAAGTATGTTCCGGTGCCATGAGAGGTGGGGGAAGTCCAATGATCTCGATGATGGTGGCCATCATTTCATTATGGGTAATCAGATTTCCTGTTGCTTATCTTCTTTCAAAACATACTCAATTAGCTCAAGTTGGAATCTATTTCTCATTTGTCGTTGGAAATATTCTTGGTGCGGCAATGGCAATTACAATTATTAAAAAGAATAGATGGATAAAGAACCTAACAGATGTCTTTACACCTCAGGAAAATAAGGTGATGGAAGAGGTTATTAAAGACGATATAGGCTATGAGTAGTCCTTTAAACGTCAACATTCTTTATTAAGTTTCGATCATTTCCTCCGATAAGGAATCTAGGGGGAGATGTGAGGTTATTCTTATTTTCATTGTTATTCATGCAATTATCGATACTTGCAGAAGAGGTTATTCCAACTTCTTACGAGTCAGATCCAGAAATTAGCACTGAATGTGCCCCAAAAGATGTCTTACCAGAGATTCAAATTATTCTTGATGCAATTGATGATGTTTTTGAAGTCACAGATAATATTTATCGTGGAGAAGAATGTAATTTCTTTGAGGACTTTAGAGACCAAGGTGTTCCTGAAGATGCACTAAAGCAGGCTCTACTTTATTATCGAGATCATAAAAATACTTTTAAAAATAAGAATTATATTTCAATTGCAGACTATTCACAAAGCTCTACTCAAAAGCGCTTCTTTCTGTTGAATATGAAAACAGGAGAGGTGGAATATAAGAAAGTTTCTCATGGTAGTGGCTCACTTGGTGGCGTGAAGTATAGTGACGCTACAATTAAAGATGGAAAAGTCATAAAGTCTTCTAATCATAATGGGATGATGAGACGTTGTCGTATCCCTCAAAATTCGCGAACAAGACAAAAGCATGACCAATGGGCAATGACACGTCCAGGCTTCTTTAAAACTGCAAACTTCTATATGTCTGCTTCTCATGACGAAAGGGTTAAGGGTCAAAGAGGTTGGCCAACTTTTAGTGTGAATGGGCGAAACTATAATGGCATGAGAATGGAAGGGCTCGTTGATGGAGTAAATGATAAGGCCATGTCACAAGGTGTTGTTATGCATGAAGCTTATTATAATCGAGGAAAGGTTATGGGGCGAAGCTTTGGATGTCCTGCCTTTGTTCCAGGTGAAGGTCGTGATGTAATGGAGAAAATTAGTAATGGCTCCCTCTATTACTCATACGTACCAATAGAGGGATGCCGTGAAGATCATAAGAAAGTTCTGGCCGAAGTTAAAGGCTGGCAACAGATGTGTAATTAGCCTTTATTAACGTCCAAAGAATTTCCAAACTCAAGTGTTCTAATAGGAAATGGGATGGTAATTCCATTTTCATCATAAAATTTCTTAATAGTTTTTACAGCTTCATGACGTGCCTGAAAATATGCATTTCCATTATTGTAGTGAACCCAAACTCTAGCACTTAAATTAATTGAACTATCGCCAAATTCTTCAAAGAAGACTTCAACCGGAATATCATCAATACGGCCATTGATTGAAGATAGGGCATCTTTTGTAACTCGCTCAACCTTATCTAAATCATCGCGATATGAAACACCAACAGCTAGATCTACTCGTCTTCTTGGTGTACTTGTGTAATTGATAAAAGGCTTAGTGAACATATCCTTATTAGGAATAAAGACCTCAAGGCCCTGGAAAGTTGTTACACTTGTAATTCTAAATTCTATATTTGTAACTTGTCCGATAATAGTATCGATTTCAATGATATCTCCTAATTGGTAAGGTTCGCGGTAAGCGATAAGAAGACCTGCTACGAAGTTTGCAGCAATTTCTTGAAAGGCAAAACCTAGAGCAATACCAATAACCCCAGCACCGGCAAGAATTGAAGTAACAGTCTTTTCAAGCCCCATTATTTCAAGAGCTGTAAAGACACCAATTAAAATGACAACGATATTTACAATTGAACTTACTAAGTTATTTACAGATCTCTTATAAGAAATTTTTGGAAGTACTTTATTAACTCCCTTTCGAATCACTCCCCCTAGATAGAAGAAGAAAATAAGAACGACAAAGGCAACAACAAGATTGGGAATGTTTTTGATAACGGCTTCATACCAAAGAGAAAGCTTCTCTGTTAGAAGTGAAATCATTTTTTCGTGATTAAACAAATTAAACTCCATTTTAATTTATATCTTAATGATAACGATAAAATTATGAAAAATAAAAAATCATTCTCATAATTTAATTATTTAATAAAAATTTGAGAAAGTTTCTTTTTATAAATATTAGAAATAACGCGCGGTATCCTAAACGGTAGAAACTCAATGATCAGCTTTTTGAGAAACTCGAGATAATTAGCATTGCGATACCATGAAAGACTTGAAAGTGAGTCGATCATTGGCCTATAGCCTTCGTTTATGAGCTCTTCAATACACTTTGAGTTATTAAGACGATTATACTTACTAAGATCCAGGGATAGGATGATATCTGCATCTTGAATTTGTTCTCTTGTTCTTAAGTCAATTGCAATATCCATAGCATTGCTAATTATGGCAAATGTATCATCTGGTTCTTGGTATTTTTGTACACCATTTAAATCAACCGCAACGATAATTCCAGCACCCATTTTATAAAGAGGTGAGACGGGAACATTCTCCGTGATTCCTCCATCGACGAGGGTTCTTCCTTCTATTACTTGAGGAATGAAGGCCCCTGGCACACATACTGAAGCACAAATTGCATCTGCTAAATTTCCTCTGTGAAAGATGACTTGCTCTCCTGTTGAAATATCAGTTGTACAAATTGCAAGAGGGATCTGTGCATCTTCAATATTTACATCTCCCAGGTCCTTGATGATCATTTCCCTGATTGACTTTGTACTAAAGAAGCCTTTCTTTGGAATAGTCCAGCTTATTGAATCTTTATAATTTAGTTTCTTTGCAAGCTCTTGGAAGTCTTCATAATTCTTTCCAAACGCATAGTAGGAAGCGACAATTGCGCCAACACTTGTACCAGATACGTACGATATCTTGATATTTTTTTCTTCAAAAGCTTTAAGTACACCGATGTGGGCAATTCCTTTAGCAGCTCCACCGCCAAAGGCCACACCAATTTTAGTATTTAGAAAGTTCCATCTCATAGTCTAATCTTAACGGAATATGAGGAACATCTCTACATAAAATACCAATTCCTTTTTCTTGAAGAGAGCTAGCCTTTTTGTCGAGATATCTTGCAAAGCTTAATGCTGAGATATTCATCTTAAGATAATTCTTTAGAAGCTTTTGAGGTGACTTAAGGCCAAGGCTCTTGGCATGTTCTATATAGTAAGGAGTTAGATATGATGTACGCCCAAGAGATTCAAGGACGTGTTTAAAGAGGCAATTATATGGCCCATATTTGATCTCATTTGAGAGTTCTTCTTCGATAAAGTCAGTAATATGGTGAAATCTGTCTTCACTTAGCATCTCTTTTAGATTCTTTTTAAGGTCTTTAGCTCCTATGCTATCTATTTCATTGTACATAAGAGTTGGAGGAGCTTGTTTACCTAGATAGGTCGGTGACTTACTCATTTCAATGAAATCAAGACAGAGAATTGGAATACCTGCTTCACGATAGGACCTAAGTTTCTTATTTAGGCCTTTTGAATAAAAGTGGGCGATTTTTTCAGCAAATATTAATTTATTTGAAATGGACTTACTTTTATTATTTGATATTGATGCATAGAGGCCTCTACGCTGGCGATTTTGTTCAATAGCTTCTTTTAAGTGCTCACTAAAACATTCTGATGCAAAAATTATTTGTCCTGAAATAATTGTGAAAAATAAGAGAATTTTACGCATCTTATACATGTATTATGTTTAGCATTGCTTAATGCTAGCGTCCATCAAGGCTAGAAGATTTTCAGGGTGCAGTGCGGGGGGACTGGAGGCTCTTCTCATTGTATAATTTGTGTAAATTCAGGAGTTTAACATGAAATATATCAAGCAAGAGGAATGTTATTTAATTCGTTTATATAAAGACGAAGATTTATTTTCTGCTCTCGAAGAGTTTGCAGTGGCCGAAGAGCTGTCAGCGGGAATGCTCAAAGGTATTGGGGCATTAAAAGAAGTTGAGTTAGGTTTTTATCACCTTGAGACAAAAACGTACGACAGAAAAGAATTCAATGGAGATTTCGAATTATTAAGTTTGGATGGAAACTTATCATATCTTGATGGAAGGCCATTCTTTCATATTCACACAGTATTAGGTGATGAAGACTTCTCTTGTAAAGGTGGCCATTTATTTAGAGCAAAGGTTGCAGTTACTACTGAAATTTATTTCTTTCCAATAACACAAAGAATTGAAAGAAAAATGGATGAAGAGATAGGCTTAAATTTACTTTCTCTACCAGAAGCATTTTCACGCTGTGGAATTAAGGGATAGGAATTAGGACTGAGAAGCTGTTATTTAAGCCACTTGGTAAAGCGGGCGTGATTACTTAGTTGTTTATTCTCTCTTTTAATTTTGAGTCTAACTCTTTGTTCAAGACTTAGTTCACTATAGATTGGCATATCAAGTATTCGACTTTTTGTGCCAATCTCTAAAGTTTCTAAGTCAATATACATAAGTTGATTATTCGTTACAAAAAAGTAATTTAATTCCCAGTTCCAGTAGTAGCCATATTGAAGAACAAATTCATTAAGACGTTGTTGTAGTTTTTTTGCCTGGCCCGAAATTTCCTTATCGATTTTTTCTTCAACAAGTCTTGTTAATTTTCCGTTTGGAATATCAAAGAGCATTAGAGATTGCGTTTCTTTTAGAAAGGTTGGCAGTTCAGGAAAATCACTGGAAAAATTTCTAAGCATTTCATGTGATTTTTTTTCAATTTCATTTTTTAAAAGAACCATGTAGTTCTCTTTCTTATGCTTCATAAAAAAGAAGTAATAACTACGATCATCAATGTATAAGGATACTTGATCAAAGCCTAGCTCTGATTTGATTAATTCTCTTTCGTTCACAGATATGTCCTCACTCTATAATAGAGTATAACACATATCTACTTTGTGGGATGGGCCTTTCTAGTAGAGAGACCAAGGATTTTATAAGCTGGGCATACTCCTAAAACCCCTGTTATGAGAGGAATTAGACCAATATAGCCCCAGTTACTCTTGGGACCCACAAAAACTAGCGATAATAAGACTAAACCAGCTACGATGCGAAGAATGCGATCTGCATTTCCTTCATTAGTTTTCATTTTAGGCTCCTTTGAAATAATTCTTATTATGAAATCTTTATTTCATATTAATATTAATAAGGTTTAAAATTTCTTGATCTTTCTATGCTCTCATCCACCCCGTTAGAGAAAGTCTTGGCATATGAGCAGTCAGAACTTCATGGGGTAAGTCTTCAGAGATAAAAATTAAAAGTCGACCTTCTTTTGGCCGAATTGTATCAAGAACATTTTCGTGATGATTAAAATCATAGAGAACAACCTCTCCACCATCTCCATCATTCATATCATTTAGATAGAGAATAACACTTAGACGCCTCAAACCTCTTCCTCGATGCTGATCAACATGCTTCTTATAGAAGGCACCAGTATCGTAGAAGGCAAAGTGGCCCTCATAATTTCTAATCCCGAGATAGAAGAGAGGGTTTAAATAATCTTTTAATTGGTTAAGAAAGCTAAAATATTCTTTCAAGGCATTAGTCTGCTCATTTGTATCAGAAGAGATCCATGAGATTTTATCTCTTCGGATATGCTGATCGAGTCGTTTTGTGAGTTGTCTGCCAACTCTTGCTTGATCAAATTCACCAACTTCAAAACGACTAAGTGCTTCATCTTTTAAAGCACGCACTAGTTCGTTATTAATGAGTGTATCACTCACATAGTATCGATTCTTTGCTAGAGAATCGACAAGCCTATCAAGCTCTTTCATTTTAAATGTTCTCACAAGGCGCTTTATCAAAAAAGGCACCGAAAAAAGTGGCAGGAAGGATGGCCACTAAAACTGGATCAGAAAACTGATAAGAAGATTTATGCTGGAAACCTATCTAAGTCAATAAAAATGTAATAGCATTAAATAAAATAGGATCGATTATGATAAAAGCACTTTCTCACTTAGTGATAACATCATCAGATGTTATTAATATTTCAAGGTTTTTTACGGCCGTCTTCGAAGTTGAGGCCCATTTTGCAAATGAAGACTTCGCTGACTTTGTTCTACCAGACAAGAGTCGCGTGGCCTTTTTTAGGCCAGTGGGCAAGGCCAAAGACTATTTTGAACTCATTGATAATCCTGCTCAAGTCTCTTACGGAGTTACGGTTGAAAATGTGGACCAATTCTATGAGCAGCTTATGAACTTAAAGTCTGAGTTTAGCTTTGAAGTGAGTGGAGAGCCAAAGGATCATCCTTGGGGAGAAAAGAGTTTCCTACTCATTGATCCGGACAAAAATCGCTGGGAAATTACCCAATCTCCTAGTAAAGACGGGCACTTAGTGAATCTGGACTAAAGAACTCAACCAATTGTGTCGATAAAGTAATTATGCTTAATATGAAATTTGCGACACCATTATTCTTGTTAATATTGTTCACTGCCTTTATTGGATCATTCATGCAATATGATGATGCCGATGAGGTTACAACCTCCCGTGGGCCAGCTTCGACAACTCTTGGCCAAGAAGGGCCATTGATGTATGAGTGTGATATCTAATTATTATATGTCTTTCATATTTTTAATATAATTGTGATTTTGTTTAGTCTTGGATAAAAATGCCTCGAATTAAAAATTACGAGGTTGAAAATGTTGAAAGCGAAAAGTGTTGTTGTTCTATTATTAATGATTGTTTCAAGTGTCGCTGCTGGTCAGGTTGTGGCATGTCCTGAGTTAAATAACGTGGATCTGGCCTCAAGCTATGATCGTGATGAGTATATAGAAGTTCATTCTGAGAGTTTACCAAAATTAACAAAAGAAGAGTTCTCAAAGTATCCAGCATTTAAAGAATTTGATTATGAATATTGTGCAGATGCACTAGTTCTTAAGCAATTAGAGGCAACTCAAACAGGAAATATCTATACAATAGTTATCTCTATGGAAGACCATTGCGATGGTGGGAATTCATATGGAAATATTCTCGACGAAAGTGGAGAAATTGTTCTTGGAAGTATCGGAGACTCTTTTATCTCATGTTTCTAGCAGTTACGCTTCCAAGGCTTTAAGCTTTTGGGACTTTCACTATTAGGGTTGTATTTTTAGCGTGTGTATCGAGGGTTAATTCTCCTTGGTTTTTTTCTAGAATACTCTTTGATATTGATAGTCCCAATCCTGTTCCTTTACCAACTTCCTTAGTTGTATAAAAGGGATCAAATATCTTCTCGTGATGTTCTTGTGAGATACCTTTTCCAGAATCTGTTAATTTAATAACCAACATTTTTCCTTCTTCAAAAGCTTTTATTCGAATCCATGAATCTTCCTGTCCTTCAATGGCATCATAGGAATTACTTAGTAAATTTAGAAATACTTGTGATAGCTGAACTCGATCAACCTTTACGAGAGTATCAAATTCTTCATCATCAAGACTAAGCTTTAAATCAATCCCATGGGCCTTAAACCTTTCACTACAAATTGATAGAGCATCTTGAAGAATATCTCGAATTGCCACCTCTATTAATTTTTCTCCATTAGAAGAGTCTCTTGAGACAATCCTCAAACTTGTGACAATTTGAGTAATTCTTTTCACTGTATCTGAGATTCGATCAAGATTCTTTTTTAATTCCTCATCACTTAAAGAATTACTTTGCATTTCTTTTTTTAGCTTAAAGACACTTCCGGAAATAATCGTAAGAGGATTGTTAATTTCATGGGCAATCCCACCGGCCATTTCACCAATTGCATTAAGTCTTGAGCTATAGATTAAGCTTTGTTGCGCTTCTTCAAGATCTTTCAGGGTTTCAAATAGTTCCTGGGACTTATGTTGTTCTCGGCGATAACTTCGATCAACAAGTTTTAATATTTGATGAAGAAGAAAACTTAGCATTCCCATGACCCAAACATGAAGAGCTATTTCAGTTACTGGCTTATCAGGAATCAAAATAAGTGAAGCAATCACATAACTTAGGATGCCATAAATAGTCGCGTAGATACTGTATAGATGGCCACGTGATACTTCAAAGAAGATCGAGCTACTTGAAACAATCATGATTAAATATAGAAACCAAAATGGTGAAAAGGGCTCTTTTACCAAAACAAGACTTAAAGGACATAGAAAGGTTAGTGTCGTAAAGTGCCTAAAGACTTCTACTGATTGGGATTTAGTCGTTCTTATACTGATTTGAGATAGAACAAGATTGTAAATGAGAAAGAATAAAATGAATAGGGGACCGATTAGATCGAGACCATTAGTAAGATTATAGATAAAAATTGAAAATGATAAAATGGCCGTAAATGAACCTAGGCATAGGTCCATAATTCGAAGGACTTCTTTAAGGCTAGAAGTCGCAGTTTTTATATTATCGGCCATCTTGAGTCCTAATAGTAAGCTTTTCTTCATTTTATAATTATTGTTTTAGGTAAGACAAATTAATTAATATAACAAACTATAACTTTATCTTAGGCCATATGTTATTGACTTATTAAACTGATATTTATCACTAGCTTTTCTTTGGTCTTATATAATGAGATATGCGAAAATTTTTAGATATTAATCGGAGGATGTCTTGAAAAAGGTTTATATCGCATTAGTTATAATCGTTCTTATTGCAGTGGCCATCGGTGCTAGAGTCTTTTATTTCAAAAAAAACTTTGAATTAATTTCTCCTAAAAAGGGTGATGTGGTTGAGGCGATATATGGACTTGGTAGAGTGGAGTCAGATCAGGAATTTAACGTAAAGATTGGAGTGTTATCAATAGTTGAAAAGCTCTACGTTAAAGAGGGGCAAAGCGTAAAGAAGGGGGATCGTCTTATAAGCTTTGAAGGTCGGGTCCTTTTTAAAGCTCCTTTTGATGGAACAGTTACTCTTGTTGCAAATAAAGAGAGAGAAATTGTACTTCCTCAATTTACAGTTCTTACACTTAAAAATTTAAATCAAAAATACATAGAAGTATCACTTGAGCAAGATGCTGCTTTAAGAGTTTTACCAAAACAAAGAGCAAGACTTGTTTTTGAAAGTCAGTCTCAGCTTAAGTATGAAGGATATGTGAAAACAATCTATCCTAGAGAGGGAGAGTTTATAACACGTATTGAAGTTGAGGGCCTTGAAAAGAGCATTCTACCTGGGATGACGGCAGATGTTGTTATTGAAGTAGGAAAGAAAAAGGATGTACTCCTCATTCCAGTTAAGGCCATAAGCGATGGAAAAGTTCTTCGCATGAGAAATAAGAAACGAGAAAAAGTGGATGTCACAACTGGAAATAGTGATGGCATGTGGGTTGAGGTCGTCTCGGGTGATATCAATTTAGATGATCTTATTTTCATAAAGAGGTAGTGATGCTCTTTCTTGCGATGAAACAACTTTTTTCAAAGAAGAAGCAAACGTTTCTAATTTTATTAGGAATAAGTTTTGGAACCATGCTCTATGTTTCAATCTCTGGAATACAACTAGGGTTTCGCAAATATATTATTAATTCTCTACTAAATAATACGGCCCATATTCTCATCTCGGGAAGAGAGGATATTATCGATCGTAAACTTGTGGACGAATGGTTTTATGCTAATCAAACGGTGAGTTGGATTACTCCTCCTTATGGAAAACGAAGTGAAGCAAAATTAGAAAATTATCAAGGTTGGGCAAATCGTCTTTCAAATCATCCTGAAGTTTATGACTATTGCCCGCGATTAAATATCCAGGTCATGATTAAAAGAGGAGACCTTACTCATAATCTGGCCCTTGTTGGGACTGAGGCAAAACGTCAAATTAGAGTAAGTAAAATAGCTGATTATATGAGAGAGGGAGACTTCTCCTCTTTATCCAGTGGTGGGAATAAGATTATTCTTGGCGTAAAGGCCGCTGAAGAAATAGGTGTACGTGTCGGACAATTTGTAGAAGTGGTTACAGGATCTCTGGATCAGAGAAGTTCGTTTAAGGTTGTAGGGCTTCTTTCATTTGGAGATGAAAATGTTGATAAGTCCATTGCTTTTGCTCATATAGAAGATGTTCAAAAGTTAAATAAAACTCCTGGTCGTATCTCTGAGGTCGCAGTGGCCCTCTTTAATATGGATAAGTCTGGAGAGTTGGCCGATCAATGGTCTCTATTAAGTCATGATAAAGTTGAGGACTGGCGAGAGGCAAATCCCATGTTTATGGAGATGATCATGATGCAGGATATGGTTCGCTATTTTATTACGATAGCAGTACTTATCGTTGCTGCTTTTGGTGTTTATAACGTACTAACAATTATGATTAACCAAAAGAGAAAAGAGATCGCAATATTACGTTCTATCGGCTATGCACCTAAGAAAATTTTAGAGCTCATCATGTACCAAGGAATCTTCTTAGGAATAAGTGGTGGAATTTTGGGAATGATTTTAGGTTATGTTGTCAGTCGATTAGTTGAAAGTATTGAACTTAATATTGATATTGGTGGAAATAATCATTTATTAATTGATTATGCACCATCAACATATGCTATCTCATTTTTTGCGGCCCTTATCGCTTCTTTGATAGCAAGTTTTTTACCGGCCTTATCCGCAAGCCGTATGACTCCAATTGATATCATTAGGGGAGAGTGATGATTCGAGCAGACAATATTGTTAAAGAGTTTGGTGAACCTCCACAACGCATCCTCCATGATATTAGCATGGAGATTAAAGATGGAGAGTTTGTTTCAATTGCAGGCCGTTCTGGAAGTGGAAAATCGACATTATTATATATTATAAGCTCACTAGATGACCCAACCTCAGGACATATTTATATTGATAATAAGAATGTAACTCATATGAGTGTTGATTCTGTTCATGAATTTAGAAGTCGACATATTGGTTTCATTTTTCAATTTCACTATCTATTGCCGGAGTTGACTGCTTTAGAAAATATCCTACTACCTCCCCGAAATTTAGGCTTATTAAAAGAGTATCAAAAACGAGCGAGGTTTCTTTTGGAGCAATTAAATATTGGCTATGTCGCAAATAAATTGCCGAGTCAAATGTCTGGAGGGGAACAACAAAGGGTTGCAATCGCAAGGGCATTAATCATGGAGCCTCGCTATATCTTTGCAGATGAGCCTACTGGAAATCTCGATTCTACTAATGCAGAAGTGGTAATGAATATTTTAAAAGAAACTAATGAGCAAAAGGGAACAACTATTGCTTTGGTAACCCATGATCGCGGCTTTTCTAAAATGGCCGAACGAGAAATCTTTCTAGTTGATGGCCATGTCTCAGAAACTTATACTGGTGCATAATCAAGTTGTTATTCCAAGTGAGAAACTATCTTTTAAATTATCTAAGTAGCCAGAATTTCATGAGATAATTGGGTGTTTAAAGATTTTTCATGGCCTAAAGAAGTTACAGGATTGGATATAATTATTCATAATCTTGATAATATTAGGTCATGAAAAATCTATCCCCGAAACTAAAGAAAACTATTTTAACAGGAGTTCTACTCCTTTCACAAATCAACTATGCTGCGACTTTTATTAAGGCCGAAGAAACTGCTTTCAAGTATATCAAGGCCACTGAAATCGTAAACGATCGCTATATCTTTGAAGAATGTCATGGAAATAGGGAAGAGCTAAAATGTCGAAATCTATTTTCTGATTATCGTACCTTTGCAAGAAGTGACATTAAGAAAATGGCCGATATGAATGGCCGCCACGCTCTTTATGCTGCCGGTGCTGACGTCGCTATTTTAGCTGTTTCAGCTTATCTGGGGTTAATTATCGGAGCAAAAGCAACAGCTGCTTACTATATTGGAACAGGTGTTAGTCTTGATGGAGGTGTCGCTGCTGCTGGAGGATTCTTCTTTGGTGCGCCGACTGGAACAGCTGCTGCTTCTGCAATGGCCGCAGGCCTTGATGAATTAGATCCATTTGTTCATAGAGATATGTCTATTGCATTAGAACAAGTTATCGGAGTTGCTGATGAAGATGACCTTGATGATGTAGAAGCGCAAAGAAGAAAAGAAGGAATGATTGTTGAAATTGAAGATATTAATTTTGATCAATTAAAGAATAAAATAAAAGGTCAGCTAGAAGATCTTGATTAAAAAAAGGCCTCGTTTGAGGCCTTTTCTTTTATCTTTACTCAGTTTCAACTGCTGGAAAGTATACGTCTTGTTCCCCAATTTTATGATTTTCAGGGAATTCTTTTGCAAGCTCATCAATCGAATAAACACTTTCAGGAAGGTTTAGCGACTTTCTTAATTTCTCCATTGTCTCAGGGGCAAATGGTGAGAGCATAATAAGAATATTTCTTAGGATATAAAAGCTTGAATAAAGAGCATCAGTACGCTCTTTCTCATCAAAGCGATCATCGTGAGGTTTATACTGATTAAATAGTCCGTTAATAATACGAGCATAATTCTCTAGTGCACCAAGGGCCTTTGGGTATTCTCCCTTTGCCATAAACTTCGTATATTGTTGAACGATCTTAAGAGTCTCTTTTTCTGTCTTACCAATAAGCTCACCCTTAGGAACCACGCCACCAAATTGCTTGTGACAAGCTGAGATTGGTTTTTCAAAAGAGGCATTCATTGGACCTGCAAGGAATGCATTCTTGGCATTGAAAACTTCAAAATCAAAGTTAGAAGCTTTCTCTGAAAGACTTAGAGTTGAAAGGAAGTAGCGAACTTGGTCTGCCGAGTATCCCATCTCATCAATTAATTGATCACCAGTATAGAAGTTTCCTTTCGACTTACTCATTTTTTCACCATTAATTTGTAGGTGAAAATTAGAGAAGATATCTGTTTGTTGGAATTCTCCTTTAATCGCTTGTCTCATTGGGTCTTCTTGAGCACCAAACCACATCGCTCCTTGCATGAGAACGTAGAAGAAAACATTATCAGTTCCAAGGAATTGATAAATATTGGCCTCTGGGTCTGTCCAAAAATCCTTATAAGTTTGCGGATCGAGTCCTTTTTTCTTAAGAGCTACTTTTGTAAAAGAAATCGGTGCAATTAAAGACTCTGGCCAAACGTAGAGAGTTTTTCCTTCCATCCCTTCATCAAGGTCAGTTGGAACAGGGATCCCCCATGAAACATCACGAGTAATCGCTCTATGTGCCCAAGCATCATTAAGTTCACACTCAATACCTTTATCAGTTAATTGTTTCTTACCTGTTTCAAGGTCAGCTAGGTTTTCAAATTGAACAACAACTTTCTTTCCTGGAGCGTAACGGCTCTTGTGCTTTGGAAGATCTCCCTTAATTTCTTTGTAATCTGCTTCTGATTTATTTGAAAAGATCACACTTGGATAAACTGTTCCAAATACTTCTTGAAGAACTGGTTTTCTCCATGTCTTTTGCTTTGTATCTAACCATTCAATAAGTTGGTCAGTCACTTTCCACATATTTAAATACCAGTGATCAGTCTCTTTAAGAACAGGAGTTGCATCACTTACTGTTGAAACAGGGTTCTTTAACTCATGTGGATCATAATTTTTACCACAAACATCACATTCGTCACTATATGCTTTTGTATTTGAACATTCACTATTTGGACATTCACCTTGAACGTAGCGATCAGGAAGGAACATATTTAATTCAGGATCAAACCATTGCTCACTTGTCTTCTTATCAAGCATCCCATTACCATGCATCTTTCTTAAAAAGTCTTGGCATAGTTCTTTATGGGCCTCGTAATTTTCTTCACGAGATGTTCCTGTATATGTATCAAGTCCAATAGAATAGCGCTCCATTGTTTTGGACTGCTTAGCATGAACTTCACCAATAAATTCTTGTGTTGTTTTTCCTAGCTTCTTTGCTGCTACTTCACTTGTTGATCCATGATCATCAGTACCGCAAACAAAGAGAACATTGTCTTGACCGATAAGAAGTTTTGTCCACCTTGCATAAATATCAGCTGGAACGTGTGCACCTGCTAAGTGACCAATATGAACTGGCCCGTTTGCGTATGGCATACCTGCAGTTACGACTGCCTTCTTAGGTCTTTCAACGCGAGATAAAATTGTCGGAATGTCCTGTTTTGGACGCATGTTTTTCTTTTGATTCTTGTCATTTGTCATGACAAATAATTTAACATTTGGAGCCTAGCATCGTCTATACAAAAGCTCCCTCGAGATTGAGGAGGGCCTCTTTCACTTGAGCTCCTCCAGCATAGCCTGAAAGTTCACCGGACTTATTTATGACGCGGTGACAAGGGATCAGGATACATAGTGGATTTTTTCCGTTAGCACTTCCTACAGCTTGGACGGCATCAGGTGAGCCGACTTTTTGGGCAATATCTGAATAGGTCGTAGTCTTACCATAGGGAATATTTAGAAGCTCGGACCAGACTTTCTTTTGAAAAGAAGTTCCTGTTGTTAGAGTTATTGGCAGCGTGAATTTCTTGCGGCTACCTGCAAGATACTCTTCAATTTCGCCTTCTGCATCGTGGAGATATTTGATAATTCGCTGATCATCATCTAGATGTGGAGGGTCGAGTTCTTGGTCTTCCCAGCCCATATAGGAAATTCCATTTGGATTTGCACAAATATAGATTGTTCCAAATTTCGAGTGATATTCTATTTGTCTTTCAGTGAAGCTTCCTATCATAGAGAAGATTATAGCATTCTTAAATCTTAAGAAGAACTTATGTTTTGCCAAGTTTGAGTGAAGAAGGAAGATGAATATTAGAAATAATTTAAATATGATCCAATTGTATTATTTTTGCGTATATAGTTTTATAGGTTAAAGTTTAATTATTATTTATACACTGGAGTTATAATGAAAAGATTTATTCAGATACCTTTACTAACCTTAATTATGTTCTTTAGCGCTCAGGCCAAGGATGTTGAGCTAGGTCAAAAAGTTCCTGACTTCACAGTTAAAAATCATAAAGGGAAAGACTTTACTATGGCCTCACGTAAAGGCAAGTGGACAGTTCTTTACTTTTATCCAAAAGCTGGAACACCTGGATGTACTAAACAGGCTTGTGCCTTTCGCGATAGTATTAAATCTATTCGAAAGCTAGGAGCCGAAGTCTACGGTATAAGCGTTGATTCGGTAAAGGATCAAGCAGAGTTTCATGAAGAGCATGCCCTTACTTTTGATTTACTTTCTGATGAAAGTGGGGAAGTAACGAAGAAGTTTGGTGCAAAGATGGCCGTCTTTAATATGTCAAAAAGATGGACCTTTATTATTGATCCTAATTTAAAAATTGTGGCACTTGATCGCGATGTCGATCCGATGCTAGATGCTGACAAGGTGAGTAAAAACCTTGCAAAATTACAAAGCCAAAGCGGAAAATAAATCCTCAATAAATCAAATACAGTAATTTAGAACTAGTTCTAAGTTACTGTATTTATTAAAGATCTTTATATCTATTGAATAACTTAACTTTTCTTATAGTTAAAATCTATCATTAAATAGACAAAATAGAATGTATTTAAAAAGACTCATTCGCAATAATAGTTTCAACGAAATTATGGTTTTTTATTTTTCAAAGGAGCTTTAAGCATGAAAAGAAAACTTCCTTTGCTGATTGCCACTTTCGCACTTCTGAGTTGTGCATCAAACTCAGGGGACGGGATGCAACAGCAATTTGCAAAAGGTGAAGCAAAACCAAATTCATTTTGGTGGCCAAACCGAATCGATCTCTCTCCACTGAGACAACACTCACCAGAGTCTAGTCCTTTAGGAAGTAACTTCAACTATGCAAAAGAGTTTAAGAAATTAGATCTTTCTGCAGTAAAAAAAGACATCAGAAAAACACTAACGACATCACAAGATTGGTGGCCAGCTGATTACGGTCACTATGGGCCTTTCTTTATTCGTATGGCATGGCACAGTGTTGGTACATACAGAAGTCACGATGGCCGCGGAGGTGGCGGCGGTGGTCAACAACGTTTTGAACCACTTAATAGCTGGCCAGATAACGTATCTCTAGACAAGGCAAGAAGACTGCTTTGGCCAATTAAAAAGAAATATGGAAATAAAATCTCATGGGCCGATTTAATGGTTCTAGCAGGTAACGTTTCACTTGAAGATATGGGATTCAAAACAATTGGATTCGCCGGTGGACGTACTGATGATTGGGAAGCTGACCTTGTTTACTGGGGACCAGAGACTCAATGGCTTGCTGGAGACAAGAGATATAAAGGTGATCGCAAGTTAGAAAAACCACTTGCAGCAGTTCAAATGGGTCTAATCTATGTAAACCCTGAAGGACCAAATGGTAAGCCTGATCCACTACTTGCGGCAAAGGATATCCGTGAAACATTTGGAAGAATGGGAATGGATGATGAAGAAACAGTTGCTCTTATCGCCGGTGGACACACTTTTGGTAAGGCACACGGTGCCCATAAACCACAAGACTGTTTAGGGCCAGACCCAGCAGGAGCACCAATTGAAAACCAAGGTATTGGTTGGAAGAATAAATGTGGAAAAGGACACTCTGAAGATACAATTACTTCGGGTCTTGAAGGTGCATGGAATGCAACTCCAACTCAGTGGACAACAGGTTATCTCGATAATCTATGGGCATTTGAGTGGAAGCTGACGAAATCACCAGCAGGTGCTCATCAGTGGATTCCAACAGATGAGGGCGCAGCGGAGATGGTTCCTGATGCTCATATTAAAGGTAAGCGTCATGCTCCAATTATGTTCACTACAGATATCGCACTTAAGAAAGATCCAGCTTATGCAAAAATTTCAAAGGCCTTCTTAGATGATCCAAAGAAGTTTGAGTTTGCATTTGCAAAGGCTTGGTTCAAACTTACTCACCGTGATATGGGGCCAAAGGCTCGCTATATTGGTAAGGAAGTTCCTAAGATGTCATTTCAGTGGCAAGATCCAACTCCAAAAGGAAAGAAGATCTCAAGTGCAACAGCTAATAGTATAAAGAAAGCTGCTTTAAAGTCGGGGTTAAGTGTATCTGAGCTTGTAAAAGTTGCTTGGGCCTCAGCTTCAACTTTCCGCTCTACAGATATGCGAGGTGGTGCAAATGGTGCACGAATTGCTCTTGCTCCTCAAAAAAGTTGGGAAGTAAATAATCCTAAACTTCTTGAAAAAGCACTACCTAAGCTTGAAAAGATTAGTAAAAGATATGGAGCTTCTCTGGCAGACACTATTGTGCTTGGTGGTGCAGCAGCTATTGAAAAAGCAGCTCGTGATGCTGGTGTAAAAGTCAAAGTTCCTTTCAAGTCAGGAAGAGGGGATGCGACTCAAGAACAGACTGATATTACATCTTTTAAATTCCTTGAGCCAAAAGCAGATGCTTTCCGTAACTACTACACTGAAGAGTCAGGAAGAACTCCAATCTATATGCTAATCGATAAAGCAAATATGCTTGGTCTAACTGTTCCTGAGATGACAGTTCTAGTCGGCGGGATGAGAGTTCTCGATGCAAATGCTGACGGTTCAAAGCATGGAGTTTTCACGAAACGTCCAGGAAGATTATCAAATGATTTCTTTGTAAATCTTCTAACAATGGATAATAAGTGGGTTAAGTCGAGTATGCCTGGAATTTATGAAGGTCGTGATCGTAAGACAAACGAACTTAAATACACAGCAACTCCTGTTGACTTAGTCTTTGGTTCTCATGCAGAGCTAAGAGCTGTTGCAGAAGTTTATGCTTCTAACGATGGTAAACGAAAGTTTGTAAAAGACTTCGTAAAGGCTTGGACAAAAGTGATGCAAGCTGACCGTTTTGATTTAAAATATAAATAACTAAAAAAATCCTGACCGAATATTTTCGGTCAGGTTTCTCTTCTTATGAAAATATCCATTCTTACAATAGTATTACTTTTCCAATTAAATACTTACTCGAAGAATTATCTCGTTAAAGCATACGAGGTGAAGGGGAGGGAGACAATGTTCTTCGAACCCAGTTATTTACAAATTAACAAAGGCGATACTGTAACTTTTAAGCCAATGGAGAGTTTTGCTCACCAGCCTCAATCTATTTTCTCTCCAGATGGTGAAAGAAAGTGGCAAGCTGAAAAAGGGAAGTCAATTACTGTAAAGTTTGAAAAAGAAGGTATCCATATCTATAATTGTAAATTTCACTTTGTCATGGGCATGGCCGGTGTTATTCAAGTTGGTAAGGCCACTAATTACGCTCAAGCTAAAAACTTTATTAAAACATATCAGTCAAAAGTGGCCATGAAAAAAGATCGTTTGATTAAGAGCTTTAACCAAGTAAGAAATTAATCTTTTGAATAAGTTTCAACAAACTTCTTTATATGATCAATATTCTCAAGAATATACTTAGCTTTTGTTAGGCCAAAACTAACAACAGTACCATATTTCTCAAGTTCATTACCTTCTTCATCAACTTTGTAGATCTTTAAAATCTTATTTCCCTTAAATTCCTCAACAGTTACGTTATGTGGTGCTAATTCATCGCTCATATTTGTCTCCTTAAGAAAAAAATTATCTTTATCTATGTTAAAATAATTCGAAAAGAAAGAGAATGTGAAATTAGAAAAATAATTATTAACCTAAACGATTAGGAGTGATTAATGAATGAAGTAACAAAGTTACTTAAAGTTGCAGATGAAGAACTTAAGTATATTAGTCTTAAGGATCTATGTGAGAAGCACAATGTTGATTTAAATAAACTACCGCATACAGTAAAAATTCTTTTAGAAAATATTGCAAGAAGAGTTGATGGGAAAGATGTTAAGGACTCTGATGTTGAGGCACTTGCTACATGGCCAAATGATAAGGATTCTTCGTTAGCATTTATGCCTGCAAGAGTTTTAATGCAAGACTTCACTGGTGTACCAGCTGTCGTTGACCTTGCTGCAATGAGAAGTGCAATGGCTAGAAATGGAGGAGATCCAAAGGCCGTGAATCCATATGTTGGAGTTGATCTTGTAATTGATCACTCAGTACAAGTTGATAACTTTGGCCATGCTGATTCATATGAAAAAAACTTAGAATTAGAATATGAAAGAAATGCAGAACGCTATGCCCTTTTAAATTGGGCCCAACAAGCCTTCAAAGATTTTCGAGTTGTTCCTCCTGGAATGGGGATTTGTCACCAAGTTAACCTTGAACACCTTGGTCATGTTGTTCAAAAGAAAAATGGATGGGCACTACCAGACACTCTTGTTGGTACAGACTCTCACACACCAATGATTAATGGACTTGGTGTTCTTGGTTGGGGTGTTGGTGGAATCGAAGCTGAAGCAGCAATGCTTGGTCAGCCAATGTTCTTACCTAAGCCAATTGTTATTGGTGTTAGAACAATCGGTAGCTTACCAACAGGAGCAACAGCAACAGACCTTGTTCTAACTCTTACTGAAAAACTAAGAGCTCATGGTGTTGTTGGTAAGTTTGTTGAATTCTTTGGTGATGGGCTATCTAGTTTAAGTATTGCCGATCGCGCTACACTTTCTAATATGTCGCCAGAGTTTGGTGCTACAGCAACGCTTTTTCCAGTGGATCAAGTCACACTTGAATATCTTAGAATGACTGGGCGTGGAGAGAAGGTTGAGCTTGTTGAAAAATACACAAAAGAGCAGGGACTATTTAGAGAAGATGGTGATGTGGAGCCAAAATTTAGTGAAATCCTTGATCTCGATTTAAGTAAAGTTGTTCCAAGTCTTGCTGGCCCTAAGCTTCCTCAACAGCGAGTGAATCTTTCTGATGCTAGAAAATCATTTGATGATAATTTCAAAGTTAACAAAAACGAAGGCAAGACAATTAAGCACGGTGATGTTGCAATTGCGGCAATCACTAGTTGTACAAATACTTCTAACCCGTCTGTCATGTTGGCCGCAGGCCTTGTCGCAAAAAAGGCAGTTGAAGCAGGATTAAAGACAAAGCCTTGGGTTAAGACTTCTCTTGCACCAGGTTCTCGAGTTGTGACAAATTATTTGAAGAAGTCAGGCCTTCTCCCATATTTAGAGCAACTTGGTTTTAATCTTGTTGGTTATGGTTGTACGACATGTATTGGAAACTCAGGTCCTCTTCCAGAAGAGGTATCTAAAGATATTAATGAGAATAATTTGGCCGTTGTTTCTGTTTTATCAGGGAATCGAAATTTTGAAGGGCGAGTCCATAGTCAAATTAAGGCCAGCTACTTAGCTTCTCCACCTCTTTGTGTGGCATACGCTTTATCTGGTACTTTCTTATGCGATCTTTCTAAAGAAGCAATTGGACAAGATGAGAATGGAAAAGATATTTTTCTTAAAGATATTTGGCCAACACCTGAAGAAGTACATGAATTAATCTCTTCTTCTGTATCAACTGAGCAATATGAGTATGAATACGGCAGAATCTTTGCAGGGGATGATAAGTGGAAGAGTATGGCCTCTCCAAAAGGTGATCTCTTTGAATGGGATAAAGATTCTACTTATGTGCGTGAACCTAGCTTCTTTGTTGACCTTCCAAAAGATCCTGCCCCTCTTAGAGATATTGAAGGAGCAAAGATCATGTGTCTTTTAGGAGACTCGATTACAACGGATCATATTTCGCCAGCTGGCTCAATTGGAAAAGATTCACCTGCAGGACAATACCTAATTGAACAAGGTGTAAAGCAGAAGGACTTTAATAGTTTTGGTTCTCGTCGAGGAAATCATGAAGTCATGGTTCGCGGAACTTTTGGAAATATTAGGCTTAAAAATCAAATGGCCCCTGGAACAGAAGGGCCTTGGACAACTCATCTTCCTAGTCGCAAGCAAATGAGTATTTATGATGCTTCACTTAAATATCAAAATGAAAACGTACCTCTTATCGTTGTGGCCGGCAGTGCATATGGTTCTGGAAGTTCAAGAGACTGGGCGGCCAAAGGAACTAATCTGCTAGGGATCAAGGCCGTTTTAGCTGAGAGTTATGAACGTATCCATCGTAGTAACCTTGTTTGTATGGGTGTTCTTCCTCTTCAATTTAAAGAAGGAGAGAGTATTGAGTCCCATAAAATAACAGGTCTTGAAACTTTTAATATCATCGGTGTCGACGGTGGTGTAAAGCCAGGACAAGACTTAAATGTTGAGATGATACGCGAAGATGGAAGTGTTGTTGAGTTTGCTGTTACTTTAAGAATTGATGCTGCAGCAGAAGTAGACTACTACGAACACGGTGGAATCCTACAAATGGTTTTAAGAGAGATGCAAAGTTAAAAATCAGCGTAAAATGTGATGAAAAATCTACATTATAGATAAAGGATTTGAGAATCTTAACTATTTTAGTGATAATAATAGTTCATATGCGCAAAAATACTTTTTTATATACAGCAATCATATCAGCAGGTCTTCATGGCCTGCTGCTTTTTGCATCTTCTACTCAAAGTAAAGAAGATAGCGCAAATCTTCATTATTCAAAGAATCAATCTCAAAGAATTCAAGTTAAGCGTATAGTTAAAATAAAGAATAGCCTTGAACAAAAGGTAGAAGAGAAAGTTGTAAAGAAGGCCAAGAAAGTTGTTTCTAAAAAAAGGAAGGTTGCAAAAGAGCATAGTCTTGAAAATGCACCTAATCCAAAAAAGGTCGTTAACAGTGGACAAGAAACGCAAAAGGCAAGATATCTAAAGAGAGTCAGAGATGAAATTCTTGCAAGAAAGCGCTATCCTAAAATTGCAAAAATGCTTAAAAAACAAGGTGTTGTGGATATATACTTTGAAGTCTCATACCCAAAGAATCTTTCAAATATTCGAATTAAAAAAGGTAGCGGCCATGCCATCTTAGATAAGTCGGCCCTTGAAACCATAGAAGACTTAAACGAGCTGCCTGAGATGCCTGACTTTTTGAAGTCTGAAGTTCTTAAAATTGCGATCCCAATTAAATACGAATTATTGTAAAATCAATATATTGTAATATCTAGCAAGTGCTTGAAAACCATTCCAAAAATTGGTTCATTTATGGTAGTTTGCTTCCATGATAAAAAAGTTTGACGGCCAATACACTCCTGTGTTTTCAATAGTTTTATTAGGCCTTCTCACAAATTCACCTATTCTTGCACAAGACGTAAATCGTCTTGAGTCGATTTATATTACCGATGAAATTGAAAGTGCCCAAGAAGTTCAATCCAAAACTCTAGGCTTACAAGATGAAGTAAGCTCAGATGATTTAGAAGAAGAGGTTGCACAAAGTTTAGATGATGTCTTAAAGAAAACAGCAAGTGCCACAACAAAAGGTGGACCGCGCTCAATAGGTGAGACTCCTCAAATTAGAGGGCTTGAAGCAAATAAGATATTTGTTAATGTGGACGGTGTTAGTCAAACCTTCTTCTTTTCAAACCACAATTATTCACATCTTGCTATTGATCCAGACAGTATTAAAAAAGTAGATATCTTCAAGTCGAATACAGATTATTCTCAAGGGATTAGCCTTGGTGGAGGAATGTCTTTTGTCACAAAGGATGGGCGAGACTATTTGGCCAGAGGGGAGAAAGCTGGAAGTATTTTAAAGTACTCTTATGAAGAAGCCTCTAATTTAAATGGGCAGGCCATTAAGACATTTGGTCTTATTGATAAGGGAGACTATCTCTTAAGTGCCAATGTAAAAGATGCAAAAGATATCAAATTAAGTGATGGAACGACGCTTAGAAATTCAGAGTTTGAAAGTTTAAATTTCTTGTCTAAGTTTTCTTTTGATTTAGGAAAGGCAAGGAGATTAAAAGTATCTGGAGAGCTCTATGAGCTAGAGGATGATTCGCCTCTAAATGCAACTCTAGATCCACCAAGCTCCCTTACAAGTCTACAGGGTAAGACAAATATCAAAAGGCATGCTGCAACTCTAAATTATATATCTACTGATATAAATGGATTAGTTTATTATTCTGAGCAATTCAATAAACAAGAGCGTGATAGTGATAATCGCACTGAAGAAAGAAATATCGAAACGATTGGAGCAAGAGCAAAGAAGAAGTTTAAAATCAATGATGAACTTTCTTTCTTTATTGGCTCTGATGCAACGATTGATAATGTGACTGGTAAGAGCTCAAATGAGAATGTCTCAGATTATCCAGATGGACAAATAACAGAACTTGCTGCCTTTGGAGAAGTTAATTATAAAGTTGGTGGGGTGACAATTGCTCCAGGGATTCGTTTCAGTGACTATGAGCTAGAGTCTAAGAAATTTGATTATCGTGATGTTAAAGATAGTAATCTATCATCAAAAGTTTTAATTAATTATGAAGTAGGTGGATTGAATCTCTTTAGTAGTCTTTCTCAAGGTTTTAATAGTCCTGATGTTCAAGAGGTTTATGCTACAGGGCTTCATCGTCCAGGAGATGGTTTCTTTATCTCTGATAATTACTTTGTTTCCAATTTAAACCTAAAACCTGAAACATCTGAAACAATAGAGCTTGGTGTCGAATTTAAAAAACAATTATTTTCAGATTATGATTTACTCACTTTTAAGGCGAGTGGCTATAAATCTGTTGCGAAAGATTATATTGATCAAGAGATCACTGATTACGCAATTGTGGACGGTAAAAACGGAACAACGCAATTTGTAAATCGTGATCGAGTTTCATTGTATGGGCAAGAAGTGGAAATCGGTTATCTATATGACCAATTAGAGGTTCGTGCAAATTACTCCAGAAATGTCGGTTGGGATGAGTCCAGAGAGATTTGGCTTTCAAATATGCCGGCCAATACATATTCATTTGGTATTAATTATCATCTTGATCAATATGGAATTAAAGTTGGATACGATGCTGTAATGGCAATGAGACAAGATCGAGTCAATCCAAATACTCTTGAGCGTACAACTGCGACAGCAGGCTATACACTTCATAATATCTTTGCCTCGAAAGAATTTAGAAAAGGTGCCCTTGAAGGGATGACGCTAACAACAAGACTTGATAACTTAACTGATAAGTCATATCGTAGACATGGCTCTTATATTCCTGAAGTAGGACAAAATTTTAAATTAAGTATTCAATATAAGATAAAACATTTTTAACAATTCGGAGTTTTTATGAAAACACTTTTGGCCTTATTATTTACGGCATCTAGCTTTGCAATGATTCCACAGGGGACTTATCTTCTTGATCGTATTGAATGTACGACAGGTGAGACTCTTAAACTTGGAGGTGCATTCATGAGATACAATGTAACTCTTGAAGTTAAAGAAGAAAAAGCTGAAATGACTGCAATTGCTAAGAGTGCAAAGTGGGCACCATATCTTCTAAACTGTACTCAAATCAATTCAGGAGATTTTAAATATGTTGGTCCAGGTCAGTATCAAGGTGGACTAGAAATGTCTTACGTAGATTGTAACCTTGGAATATGGGAAGGAATACTTAAGAAGCAACATTTTGGTGTAGAATCTAATGGTTCAATCTTTGATTACGAGTACAATGACGGAAAGCTTATTCTAAGTGTAAAAGACACTTTTACAAATTATAAGACATGTCGTGAAGCTGGTGGATCACCAATATACTACTACAATAAAAAATAACTTTTCTAAGGTTGTGTCATCCTAGATGGCACAACATACATCTGAAACTCTTCTTCTGTTAGAATACCAAGCTCAACTGCAGACTCTTTTAAAGTAATTCCTTTATGATGAGCATTCTTAGCTATTTTGGCTGCGTTATCATAGCCAATATGTTGATTGAGTGCTGTAACGAGCATTAGAGAATTATTTAGATGTTTTTCTATATTGTCTTTATTTGGCTCGATTCCAATAACACAGTTATCGTTAAAAGATTCCATTGAATCAGCAAGAAGATTTAGGGAATGAAGAAAATTATGAATCATGACTGGTTTATAGACATTGAGTTCAAAGTTTCCTTGAGATCCAGCAAAGCCAATAGCCGCATCATTTCCTAGTACTTGGACACATACCATCGTTATGGCCTCGCATTGAGTAGGGTTCACTTTTCCTGGCATAATTGAAGAGCCCGGCTCATTTGCAGGAATAGATATTTCTCCAATTCCACAGCGTGGTCCACTTGCAAGCCAACGTATATCATTAGCAATTTTCATCAGGGCTGTCGCAAGTCTTTTCATTGCACCAGATCCTGCAACAATTGCATCATGTGCTGCTAGTGATTCGAATTTATTAGCTGCCGTAATAAACTTCTTACCAGAAATTTCTGAAATCTTTTTAGCGACTAAGTCTGCATAGTCTGGGTGAGTGTTTAGACCTGTTCCTACAGCTGTTCCACCAAGGGCCAATTCTCTTAAGTTATTTAGAGTGTATAAAATGTCTTTCTTTGCACTTTTAAGTTGTGCTGTATAACCAGAGAACTCCTGACCTAAAGTTAGGGGAGTTGCATCCATTAGGTGAGTTCTTCCAATCTTAACAATATCTTGAAAGTCTTTTGTTTTCTCATCAAATGATGAAATAAGTCTTTCGAGACTAGGAATAAGCTTATCTTCAATTTGCTCAACAGCTGCAATATGCATAGCTGTTGGAAATGTGTCATTTGAAGACTGTGATTTATTAACGTCATCATTTGGATGGATAGGTGATTTACTTCCCATCTCTCCACCTGCTAATTCAATTGCGCGGTTTGAAATAACTTCATTGGCGTTCATATTTGTTTGAGTTCCAGAGCCTGTTTGCCAAACGACAAGAGGGAAGTGCTCATCTAATTTGCCAGCAATTACTTCATCAGCGGCTTGAATGATTAGATCAACCTTATCTTTAGATATCTTCTTAAGCTCTAGATTGGCCAGGGCCGCACCTTTTTTAAGAATACCTAAGGCACGGATCATTTCTCGAGGGAAATGGTCTGAGCCAATTTTGAAATTTTGAAGTGAGCGTTGGGTTTGAGCACCCCAGTAGTGATTAGTTTGAACTTTAATTTCACCATTACTATCTGTCTCAATTCGATAATCCATAAGCATCCTTTTTCGTCTTTTTTGGATTATCTCATGCTAAGAAATAGAAATCATCTTAAATATACTACTGTATTATAGTCGAGTTTAAGCACTTCGCTTCTTCTCATCTAAGATTCGATCAAGCCCATCAAAAACACCTTCACTTGCTCTTTCCATCTCATTGATGCCATCTGTAATATGCTCAATATTTTTTTTTACATTACTTAGATAGTCGAAGATATGCTTTGTGCCATTGTGGACGTGGGCATGGTCACTTTCTATGTGAGAAAAACAATTCAAGTGTGAGAAGCTCTCTTGACCTTCTCCTTGGTAATACCACTTACCAAGACGACAGTTATGGTGGTCAACAAAGTCGAATGTAGGCTTCTCTTCAATAATTGAAATATAAGTATTAATTTTCCAAATGACATGATCTAGTTTTGCTAAGCTCATAAAGATCTCATCATTAGTTGCACTAATATCATTAAGTGCATCTTTATTTTTCACCGTTGTATCTGCAATAGTAGTATTGAAATTATCAATTCGAGTATTAATATCTTTTGTTTTTCTCAAGGACTCTTGTGCTGACTCTTGAAGTGTTTTAGATATTGTTGTGAAGTAATCAGTTTTCTCTTTAATATGATTTAGTAAGTCTGTCGTAGAAGTTGCAAGTTTTTGGACTTCCTCTGCAACAACAGCAAATCCTTTTCCTGCCTCTCCTGCTCTGGCCGCTTCAACGGAAGCATTAAATGAGAGCATCTTTGATTGAAAAGCTATTGTAGAAATTCCTTCAATCGCTTCTAGGATTGCATTTACCCCTTCTTCAATATCAGTTGAGGACTTTGAAGTATATTCCATATTACTTTCTAGGCTCATAATATCATCTAAGATCTCTTTAGAGTCTTGGCGGATTTCATCCATTGAAGAGTCAACCTCATTGAGCTTTTCTAGCGCTTGATAACTATTTTCAACAGAGTCACCCATATTCCCTTGAATATTAGTTAGGCCTTCTTTTAATTTGTAATTTTCATTTTCAAGAAGCGCTATCTTTCTCTTTAGAAAGTCATTTTCAACTTCTAATGTGTTTACACGTTCAAGGTTTTCTTGAAGGGTTCTCTCTTGAACAATTTGTTCCTGAATAAGAGTTTTAACCTTCTCATTTTCAACTTTCTTTGAGTGTTGCTTTCTAAATTTTAGTATTCCCATAAACCTCTTTTCGGCTACTGTAGGAACTACATTAAGAAAAAAGATATGATTTTTATCAAGAAATAAAGGAATGCTATTTAACTAACATCCCTTCTAAATATATTTATTAGTCTTTAATACTGATGATACTGAATTTTATTAGTTCTTACTGATTGATTTTAGAATTCTTTTCTCAAGTGCTGGTTTTGTTAATCCAGTTCTTCGTGCAATTTTTGTTGCCTGATCAAGGCTTAGACCTTCTTCTGAATGTAGGTGAGTGAGGTACCATGCAGAAACTCTATTTCCACTTGAGCAGTGAATATATATTTTCTTATTTGGATTATCCTTTATAAGCTTAGAAACCATTTTTAAGGATCTCATATTGATTTCTTTCTTATTATTAAAGAAAGGAACGTTGTAATATCTCAGGTTTAATTCTGAAACATACTTTGCTTCATTGTAGTCTTTAAACTCATTTGGGTTTCTTAAGTTTACAACTATTTCATATCCTTCTTTTTTTACATTATTAAGGTCTTCTTTTGTTGGCTGTGCTGCAATTGCAAGATTGTCTACATAGACAGTATTTTGAATGACTTGGCTATCGCGAACTTCTTTTGATAACTGAGCTGTGCCTGAGTCAAAATTTGAGCAAGCTGTGAGAAATAGAGCAAATGTTAATATGATAATTCTTTTCATTGAAATCCACCTTTATATAATTCTAACTTAGATCATATTACGTATAATGCGGAAATAATTTGATAGAAATCAAATATTCTTTGATATTTCATCGTCTAAGGTATTAATAAAAGGATGTCCTTTCTTATAATCTTCGGAAAAAGTTTCTGATTGCCACTCGTTGTATTTTATTTAAAAATTTATTATGAAAAGAAAAACACAGCCAATTCTAAACCCAAATGTCTTAAAATTAAAAGAATCCGCAACTCTTGCAATTAATATGCGTGCCAGAAAGGCCAAAGCAGATGGCCTTGATATTTGTCATCTTGGATTTGGCCAATCACCGTTTCACGTCCATGAAAAAATACAGTCTGAACTCGCTAATAACTCACATCAAAAAGATTATCTACCAACTAGAGGTCTACCTAAGCTTTGTGAATCAATTGCAAATTACTATAACCAAAAATTTGAATACAACTTGGATGAAAATAGAATTTTAGTAGGGCCAGGGAGTAAGGAGCTAATCTTTCAAGCATTATATGTTTTAGAAGGTCCTGTAATCGTACCTGCCCCTTCATGGGTTAGCTATGGTCCACAATTAAATATCAAAGGTCGAGAAATTGACCCTGTGATTACGAGTGTCGATAATTCGTATAAATTAACGGCAAGTGAACTTGAAGAAGCATGTCAGAGACATATTGATGAAAAACAAAAAATTCTGATCTTTAATAGTCCTAGTAATCCAACTGGGGCCGTTTATAACAAAGAGGAGATTGAAGAGTTAACAAGAGTTTGTCGTAAGCATAATGTTATTGTTATTGCTGATGAAATCTATTCATTAATTAATTTCTCAGGAAGTAAGTTTGCAAGCTTTCATCAAATATATCCTGAAGGAACACTAATCTCTAGCGGATTATCTAAATCTCACGCTGCCGGTGGCTATCGACTAGGGTTCTTATATGCACCTGAGGGAATGGAAAGTGTAATTAAATGCTTAAGTGCAATGATTAGTGAAACATTTAGTGCCGTATCAGCTCCAATTCAGTATGCTGCTGTAAAGGCTTATTCAATAGATAATGATATTGATAATTATATAAGAACTTGTACTAGGGTTCATGAAGTTTGTGGAAACTACCTTCATGATCGTTTCAAAAATATGGGACTATCTTGTTCTCATCCAAAAGGTGCTTTTTACTTATTTCCAGACTTTGGAAGTTTTAAAGAGAAATTAAAAAGTAAGAATATCCACAACGATGTGGAATTATCAGAATTTATTTTTGAGAACTATAATGTTGCACTTTTGCCTGGTAGTGATTTTTACTTCCCTAAGGATGCGATGGCCGTAAGAGTCGCTAGCGTAGATTATGAAGGTGAGAATGTTTATAAAGAAGCAAGTCTTAAAGATTCAGATAGCCTAGATTATTCTTTTGTTGAAGCGAATTGTCCTCAACTTAAAAAAGCATGTGATCGACTAGAGGAATTTCTAAATACTCTATAAAGCTATGATAGAATGGTTAGTAGAGTTTAAATAATTCAGCATGGAGAGTTAAATTGAAAATTGTCGTTACAGGCGGACCAGGTGGTGGAAAAACTACGGCCCTAGATCTATTTAAAAGAGAGTTAGTCACTGCAAAACTTGCGATTGTTCCAGAAGCTGCTTCTTCGATTTTTCAATCTGGTGTTGAAAGAGATAAACGTCCTGAAGTTGTTAAAGATATTCAAAAAATGATTTACGATTATCAAGTCAACTTAGAGGCAATTTATGAAAAGCAAAAGAAAGACCATATTCTTCTGTGTGACCGGGGAACTCTTGATGGGCTCGCTTATTGGCCTGCTGGCGGAGATGAGTTCTTTGATAAAGTTAAATCAAATTTTCATGACGAATTAGAACGATATGATGCTGTTATCTTTTTTGAAACAGGGGCATGTTCTGGTGGTGATATTACTTCAAATAATATTTACCGCAATGAAACGAATAATCAAGCTATCGAGTTAGACCGTAAATTAAAAGAAGTATGGTCGGCTCATCCTAATTTCTATGTTGTATCGAGTAGGGATTCATTTATGCAAAAGATAAATGAGGGGATTGAGATTCTAAAACACGTCGTAAAATAATAAGACTTTATTTACAAAATAGCCTCAACGTGATTCCAGTGGTTTATATTGTGTCTGGTAAAGCTTTTATCGTTTTGGTACCGTAAATTGGTACTTTTGCATTGTTTCTTATTTAATGGTTCGGTATTGTGTATCTTACTTTTATCGGTTTAACAGATAGAGGAGATAACCATGAGAGATGAAATATTTATTGCTTTAAAAGAAGTTATTAAAAGTCGTGGAATGAATTATAAAGAACTTGCCCTTGAGCTTGATATGTCTGAGTCTGGACTAAAGAAGTTAATGGCTTCAAAAGATTGTTCAATGAGTAAATTAGATCAAATCTGCGATATACTTGGGATGAGTTTTTCTGATCTGGTTGCTATTTCAAAAGATATTTCTGATTCAAATTTAGTCTTAAATAAGAAGCAAGAAGACTTATTCTTAAAGCATCCAACACATTATCATTTTTTTACAGAGTTAATGGCAAATAATTATGAGTGGCAAAAGCTTATGAGGATATTTCAATTATCAGAAAAAGATTGTCATTCAATTCTAAGAGCTCTTGATAAAGTCGATTTAATTGAATTTGGATCAGGTAATAGGGTTAGGCCTTTATTTAAGGGAACTGATATTAGTATTTCGGCGCAACTTGGAGAAAAGGTTTCCTTTAGTATCGACCGTGCTTTCTTTGATTATGCGCAAAGTGAATTTAAAGCAAAGAAGAGAACTTCTCACGGCGGGCGAGGAACACTTTATCTAAAGAAAGAAACTCTAAAAGAGATGCTTGATGCTTTCAATGAAGTGTCACACGAGTTTGCAAAAAGATCAAAAAGAGAAGAGTTACTTTATGGGCGAGATGCTCTTGAGGAAGTGACACACTTAACATACGTTGCCTGTGGATTTAGGCCATTTGACCATACCTTTGATAGTAAATAATATATTGGTGAATCAAATACAGAAGAGAAGATAATGAATAGAGCATTAAAAAAAGCCTACTTTGTTGAAATAAATAAAGCAAAAGATCTTTATAATAAGAGGTTTTACGACCAATCTTTTAAAAACTTAGAAAGGGCCCATATATTGGGACAACAATCACTTCTTCCTCACCTTGAAACTCATTGGTGGATGTTTAAGATAGGGGTTAAGCAGAGTAATAATAAGGAAATATTTGGTCAAGCTTTAAGAATATTTGCATGTTTTCCTGGATATCTTCTTGGATGGGTTCCAAAGGGCAATACTGGTGGCGCCAATATTAGTGCGGTTAAGCCGATGCCAATTCCAGAAGAGTTTTCTGATTTACTTAAAAGCTACTCTGTTTGGAGAGATGTCGCTATTAGGCTCACTATATTTATTAGTATTTTGAGCGCATACTTCTTAGTGAAATAATTTAGGCCCTATATTGAGTATTCAAAATTTTGACTTTCAATTGAATTAATACTTTCAAATGTCGTCTGAGCAATATTTGTTAGGGCCTCGTGAGTTAGAAAAGCTTGATGTGACGTAATAAGGGTATTTGGAAAAGTCATTAATCTTGCAAGATCATCATCTTGTAAAACATCCATTGAATGATCATCAAAGAATAGGTTTTCTTCTTCTTCGTAAACATCTAGGCCTGCGGCCAAGACCTTCTTTTCTTTTAAGGCCTTTATTAATGCTTTTGTATCAACCAATCCACCTCGGCTTGTATTAATGAATACGACACCATTTTGCATCTTAGAGATACTAGAGTCATTGATAAGATGGTATGTATTATTGTTTAGAGGAATATGAAGTGAAATGATCTTTGAAGAAGCTAGAAGTTCATCAAATTCAACATAGCGAACTCCCAGTTCTTCTAATTCACTGTCTTTACTCAAGTCAAATGCTAAAACCTTACAGCCAAATCCTAGAGCAATCTTAGAAAATGCTTTTCCTATTTTTCCTGTTCCAATAACACCAATAGTTTTTTGATATAAGTCAAAACCAACTAGGCCATCGAGATTAAAGTTATTTTCCCTAACTCGATTATAGGCTTTATGAGTCTTTCTATTCAGAGTTAAGATCATTGCCATTGTATGTTCGGCGATGGCCTGTGGTGAATATTCCGGAACTCTCGTTACAGGAATTCCTTTTGATTTTGCGTGACTAAGATCAACATTATTAAAACCTGCACATCTTAGAGCGATAAGTTTAATTCCAAAATCACTTAGTTGATCGATTACATCTTTATTCACTTTATCATTTGTAAATACACTAACGACGTCATGACCTTTTGCAAGAGTGACCGTATCAGAATTTAGTGGGCCACTAATAAAAGTAATAATGTGCTCATTTGCATAATGTAGTAAGTATTCTTTTTCAAAATTGTGGGCACTAAAAACAATTATTTTCATAATGATCTCATCGTTGGTGGTACTCTAAATACTATCATTTGAAATAAATATTGTGCAAACTCAAAGCTTTTCATATTCTTTAATACCTGAGTAATTAATAATCAATTTACTCAAAGCGACATTGCTTAATAGAGAATATTTATATTATGTTTTTTTAAAATTGAGCATATAGCTGTTATAATCCTTAAATGACACATGTCTAAGTTAAATAAGGTAGCGCTGCTTAAAAAGGAGTAAAAAATAAAAATAAGAAAACTAAAGCTAGGAAGTATGCGAAAAGACTTTTATTTTCATCTTCTCAACACAAGTTGGTTGAAGCTGGTTCTTATTGTTTTTATTCTTTATTTTATCGGAAACGTTTTCTTTGGACTGCTCTTTACCCTTATCCCAAACTCAATTGGTGGAGAAACACCTAGTTTTGAAAAGGCTTTTCACTTCAGTGTTCAAACCATGTCCACAATTGGTTATGGGGCCTTAAGTCCTACTGGTACACTTGCAAATTTCCTCGTCTTAGTAGAGTCATTTATTGGAATAATTGCAGTTGCAGTTATGACTGGTATTGTCTTTGCAAAACTTAGTCGCCCAAAAGCGCGAATTCGCTTCTCAAAGAATGTTCTTATTACAAAGCATGATGGAATTAGATCTGTATGTTTAAGAATTGGGAATACAAGAGGTAATGATATTGTTGAAGCAAAGGTTCACCTTTCTGCTCTCTTTAATGAAGTCACATCTGAAGGTGAGAAGGTTAGGCGTATCTACAATTTAGATCTTAAGCGTGATTATAGTCCTTTCTTTCGATTAAGCTGGCTCATTATTCATCCCATTAGTGAAACAAGCCCTTTATTTGATTACGAGAATTCAGAGCATAAGCTAGTTGGACTCATGCTAACAGTAACAGGACATGACGGAACATATTCAACCACTGTTTATGATCAGCATCTCTATGGTAGAGAGGATATCGTAAAAGATAAGTACTTTGTGGATATTATGAAAGAAGTGACGACAAATACTTACAGAATTGAATACGAAAAATTTGATACATTAAAAGATTGATCTCTTTGCTTATTTAAAATACGCCAATAATTAGAAGGAAGAATTGAAGTGGTTGGAATTGTTTTTGCCTTGGCCATCATAACGGCAATATGGGGGGATCAAATCCATCCTCCAAAAAAACTCATTGAAAGTGTTGAGTATTCACTTGATTTTGCATCACTTAATCACACTCTAGAAGTTGCAGATGAAGTTATCGAATACCAACCAACAGGTCTTTCGTATTCTTCGATTCGTCTTTCCCATAAAGACTTCACAATCGGTGTTAGTTTACAAAATCCAATTAGCGAAGAAGATAAAACGAAGTCAAAAGGTGAATCAAATGCCACAGATATCCAATTATCTTCGACATGGGGAAGGGTTTACTATGAACTATTCTATCAAGATTACAAAGGCTATAAGATAGAAGGCTCAGACGACGGTATAAGGTCAAATATTTCGAGCTTAAATTATGGTGTGACAGCAGTTTATTTCTTTAATAAGTCCTTTCGGCCAGCAACTCTATTTGGCCATACTGAGAAAAACCGCTCTCCTCAAAAGTCATCAATTATTGAAGTTAATATCTCTGATGTTAAATTTGAAAGTAATGAAAGTTTAATACCTACTGAGCTTCAACCCAAATTTAGTGGTTTTGGGGAAGTAACAAGAGTCGACGCTACTCAGTACGCACTCTCTTATGGTTATACGAGACAATTTCAACTATCTAATTTCTATCTTCTATTGAAAGGGACAATTGGTTTAAATATCTCTGATCTGAAATTTAAAAACTCCAATCTTAAAGATGATGTCACTATTGGTACGGCCATTGGAATTGGTGGTGATATTGGTTATGAGTTCGATCAATCTCTTTTTGGAATTATGATAAATAGTAAAAGGTTATCTAATACGTCCGACTATAATACTTATTCCCAAATTAGATCCTTCGGTTCTTTGTATTATCGATTCTTCTTTTAATAAATATTTGACTTAAATCAAATATTTTTAATCCAGACTTTGTTATAATGAAAATAAGGAGTATGAAATGAAAAAGATAATTCTTTGTGATTCATGTGGTGCAATTAATCGAATTGATAATGATAAACTTCAATCATCTGGTGCCGTTTGTGGAAAGTGTTCAAAAGATTTAAACACCAGTGCAAAGGTTACAAGTATCTCCTTTGAAAAACTAGAAAAGATTATCAAACATGCACAACTACCTGTCTTTGTGGATGCCTATGCTGACTGGTGTGGCCCATGTAAAATGTATGGCCCAATTTTCTCTGAATTTGCTCAAAGCAATTGGCGCTCAGGGGAGTTCTATAAAATTGATACCGAAAAGAATCCAATGATTTCGGTTAAGTTTGGTATTCGAGGAATACCTACAACTCTTCTCTTTAAAAATGGAAAATTAGCTCACTCTCAAAGTGGAGTATTGCAGGTCCCTCACTTGAATCAAATGTTATCGATGTAGGTTTATTAGTTGCTTTCTGAAAATGTATCGTGGGTTGCTTAGTTGGTTACCCGAAAGCTCCCGTTGTGATGTGTACTTATAAATGTAGATTGGAAATTTTGCGGGGAACCCTCTCTCCCTCGCATCGTGCTCGGTCGTCAGGGTTGCACGGCTTCAATTAGCATACTGCTTTTCCTGTAAGAAAATAGTCATTCAAAAAATGTAAGTGAGATTGCAGGGTTGGTTCACCTGACCTCCCTTCCGGGTCGGTCATGCGTTGTTCGTCGTCATTTTGCCATCGTGGCAAATGACGCCTCCAAAAAAAAAGCCGAGTGGGTTAACTCGGCTTTAATATCTTAGACTCCGAAGAGTTTAAAACTTGAATGTTACGAAATGAAAATGGCGGGAGCGAAGGGACTCGAACCCTCGGCCTTCTGCGTGACAGGCAGACGTTATAACCAACTTAACTACGCCCCCGCATTTCGTAAGAATTAATATAGGGATTTGGATCACATTCGTCAATAGAAAAAATAAAAAATTGTTCATCTTTTTTCGTCTCATCTATAAAATTTGTCTATCAACTGCCCAAAATTACGCAACTACGCAGGACGAACAGTGTTTGCTCTGCTATGATATGCTCAATAAAAGAAGGTAATTATGGGTTTTTTAACATCACTTTGGAATTATATATTAGTATCAGCGCCATTTCTTATGTTTGGGCTTCTGGCCGCTGGAATCATTAAGGCCTTTATTTCTGTTGATCGCATCAAGAAGGCCATGGGTGGAAAAGGAATATGGGGAGCTTTTAAGGCCTCTGTACTAGGAATCCCGCTTCCTCTATGTAGTTGTGCCGTAATCCCTACCGCTGCTACTTTAAAGAAGCAGGGAGCATCAAATTCTGCGACATCTGCCTTTCTTATTTCAACTCCTGAATCAGGTGTCGATTCAATTGCCATGACTTATGGAATGATGGATCTTCCAATGACAATAATTAGGCCCGTTGCCGCATTCTTTTCTGCAATGGTGGCCGGTGTTCTTCAACTTGTCTTTAAAACAGATAAATTCGTTAAAAATGAAGAGCCTGAAGTTAAGAGCTGTTGTGGAAGTAAGAAGAAGGAAGTGGCCAGTGAGAGCTTTTCAAAGAAATTAAAGGACTCTTTTAAATTTGGTTACTTTGAGCTTGTTGACGATATGGCCGTCTGGCTTGCATTTGGAATCTTGGCCGGAGCCTTTATCGACTTCGCGCTTCCTGCAAACTTCTTTGATGGACTTCACGGTTGGGCCGGAAGAGGTGCAATTCTATTAGTTGGTATTCCTCTTTATATTTGTGCATCTGCAACGACTCCAATTGCCGCATCACTTGTGATGAAGGGAATGAGTCCTGGAATGGCATTACTTTTCCTACTTGTAGGACCTGCAACTAATATCTCAAATATTCTTGTCATAGGTAAGTATATTGGAAAAAGAGGAGTGGTAATCAATGTTGTAGCAATTGCTGTTGTCGCATTAGTATTTTCATTTCTAACAGATTATCTATATCAAGCCTTCACTTGGCCATTAGACTTCAAAGTTGCTCATCATGACCACGAAGTATCAAGTTGGTGGGAGATTTCTCTTGCTGTCGTTTTTACTTTGTTGATTTTGAGATCTTTATTATTAGTAGAATTACCAAGAAGATATAAGCTTTATAAAGCTAATAAGAAACAATCAAGTAGCTGTTGTGGATAAGCAGCTACTTGATTAGATAAGATTATTTGTGTCTCTTTTCAATTCCATCTTTTGATTTGTAAACCATACTTCCAACTGCATTGATAATCGCAGAAGAGCGTTTACCAAAAGCAACACCTTGGATATTAGCTTCAAAATTTTCTATATCAAAGATTTCCATCTTTTCTGAATCGTTCCAATCTCTTTTAAAGCGCTTTTCAAAACTTAGTACTTCACCTTTATCAAAGATTTGAGCACCAAACTCTCTAAAAGATCCTTGAAGAGTATCTGGATTAATATTTGAAGATCCACCTAGAACTGTAATCCCGTCGACTGAAGTGATCTTACGATGGTTTTCTTGGTGATATTCTTTTGTTGTACCATCTGGGAAATTTGCTGTAATACCATAAGTTTTACGAGCACGAACTTCAATACCTGCATCAACAAGCCTCTTAACAAAGAGAGTATTTGGTAGCCCATTCATTCCAAAGTTTCCATTGTGGTCAATTACAAGTTTGATATCAAGTAGTGGATTCTGTCTTTTTGCCTTTATCAGTGCATCGATAACATATGAATCATACAGAAATAGCTGCTCCATGAAGATATTCTTTTCTGCTTTTGAAATCATATCAATTAAGATATTTCGAACATTTTTGATTGTTCCATCGACATCGGCTTCAGCTAGGCGAATAACAGAGTCTCCTTTCACTTCGTATTTGTCTTTTGTGATACTCATATCCTTTAGAATCTGGTCTTTTTTTGCAAGATAAGCGCGATTATCAAAGCCTTGTTCTTTATAATAAAAGCCAAGTAATTCCTTCGGGTCTTCAGTTAAGGCCGCTTCTAGATCTCGATAATATGATGCTTGAACTAGTCCGGCGGCTGCACCTGTGACATAAATGGCATCATCGTAGTAATAACCACCACTGTGGTCAGTCCAGTTCTTTGAACCAAAGTATGCTTGTGCATTTTCAGTATTTCCATCAACCACAATTACTTTTGAGTGGTCAATTTTTGATTCAAAATACGTACTACCTGACTCAAAGTATTGAATCGCTTCCTTTGTTTTTGGAATTAATTTCGTAATCCCAAAAGGAATCCCTGGAGGGTGACGTTGAATATTTGCCTGAAGAAGTGAAACATTATTTTTTAGCTCATCCTCTGTTTCAATACGCTTTTTTATATATTCAAATATAGGCATCATCTCATCGAGCATATTGTAATTTGTTGCATAGTCGTGGAGAAGAACAACTTTAAAATTAGGATTCTTCTTAAGCTTCTCTTTTGTCTGGTCAAGAAGATACTCTGAAAGAGTCGCACCTAGCGTTCCACCAAATAAGAAAATATCGATAAATACTGAATGCTCAGCACTATCAATCATATCGCGAATCTTAATATAAATTGGATCTTCTTGAAAAATGATATTTCCTGTTGGATCTTCTCCTGTTGGCATCTTGATATAATCAGAATCAAAATCTAGTTTTCCACCAGCAAAGATAACTCGTTGATTTAGCCAGTCAATTCTTTCTAGAGATCGATCATTTTCTGAAACAATTTCAGTTTTATTAGAAGGAACAAATCCCAGGGCCGAAAGAGAGTATGTATTGATATCCTTAAAATATTCATTGAAGTCAATATTGATAATTTCATTATTAGAAAGTTCTTCAATGACATCTTTTGATGTGGCAATTTTTAAAGAGTGTATTTTTAAAGTCGAAAAATAATTAGAAATAGAATTTGATGTAATACCATCTCTTGTTATCTTCTCTAATAGCTTCGCTGCTTGGGCCTTATCTTTTTCACTTGTTAATGGATTATCAATATAATCTCTAAGTATAAAGAGCTTGTAGGCCATATAGTAGTGAATAACTTCTGCTAGATTCTTCTCATTAGGATTAACCTTTGCCCAGTAAGTAACTGGCATCGCAATCTTATTTGGAAGAATCTCATCGGCTTTTTTCATGAACTTTACCGCGGATTTCTCTTTTAGCCCCTTGAGGTCTTTGAGCGCATCAAAGAAGCTTGGTGGATGAGAGTATTCTCTTTGTCCATAGAGAGAATCGTAGCTTTCAAGCATTAGCTTTTGAGATTCAATGCGATCTTTAATATTGAATTGACCAGCAAATGATTGCATCGCAAGAGCTGAAAGAATTGTACTCGTTAGAATCTTTTTCATATTCACAACCTAGTTATTGATAAATTTGCTTAAATTTAAATTCTTAATAATAAATTCTGTATTATCTTCAAGGAACGTCTTTTTTATCGCATGACGTAGCTTCATTCGTTGATCAAAATCACGAGGGTTTGCTGTTACACGACTCTTACTTGTGAATTTCTTCTCTTGATGATCGTAAACAAGCTTTTTGATCTGTCCCTTGAAGTTGGTTTTAATAGGCCCACTTGAGAAATCACCTTTGAAATTAAATTCTGATGTTTTAATATCGTTCTTCTTTTTAAAGAAAGTGAATAGTCTCTTAAAGAAGCTATCGTATTTCTTATCAAGAGAGACAATCTCACCAAAGTGAATAATTGTTTTCGTTTTCTTTGGGATAATATTTTTCAAATTGTATTCGTAGATCGTGTCAACTGTGACAACTTGAGGCATATCATTTTTTGCGTTGAAGTCTTGTTCCGTAATATTTAGGTACTTCGACTTGAATGAATCCACTTTTAAATCTGTTGGAGAATTAACTCTAAAGTACTTTCTTAAACGAAGAAATCCTTTTACACCATTCTTCTTAGGATTTGGGATTGGTTGTGAAATCTTCCAATCTGTATCAATAACTTCAGCTGCAAGGGTAATTGCACCGCCTAGGTATTGATAATCTTCATTTGATACTGGAATAGGTGTTTCAATAATAGCATTTGAAAAATTTGCATTATATTTCTTATATTCTTTATAAAGGCTTCCAGTGGAGTCAATATTTACTAGTTGGTTTGTTTGTAATTCGTCTTTATAAGTAGCGGAGTCTTTTTCATAAGGAGTAAACATAATATCAAATTCAAAGTTTGAATCGATAAGTTTTACAACTTTTATAGTATAAACAAATGTATTTAAAAACTCTTTTGTCAGCTCAGGAAGAACTTCTGTTTTAAGTGTCTTTCCTTCATCATTTCCTTTTTTAATGAGTCTCTCAAAGCCCTTTGTTAAACCTTCTGAAATGGCCTCTTTCCCATTTTCAGTAAAGTATTTAGCACCTTTATCAGACCAGAAGTCTACGCTCATCTTATAATCAACGGTTCCATTAAAGTCATCGTATATGACATAGTCTTCTAATGGATAGAGTACTTCATATTCTTTATAGTCACCGGGAGCCTTTTGTGATGCTGGTGTTCGAGGTTGATGAATTTTCTCTTTTGAATAGACGCTATCAAATTGCGACGTTGATAAGAATTGATAGGCGACAAATGCATTAACACTGAGTACACCCACTAGTGCAATAATATTTTGCTTCTTACTTTGACTCATATTTATCTCTCTTAGTTTTATATAACCCTGCTTTCTTGTCGGTTATTAAGAAAAATAACTTTAGCCAGCAATGCTAAACACTTAAAAATACTTGTTTGTCTTAGAAGCGCAGTAGAGACCGAGTTTTTACCTTCTAAAAAATGGCCAACGAATTTTACTGAATCAGCAGAAAACAAATTACCTTTAATTAAGTTTAGATTTTTTACAGAAATAGCTATCGTTATTTACAACCAAAAAAACATGGAGGAAAAAATGAAAAAGATTATTCTAAGTTTACTTTTAGCTTCTGGTCTAACTTTTAATGCATCTGCTGCTGTTGGTATGCTTTCAGGTAACTGCTACCTAGCTTACACTGGTTTAGTTGCAATGAAAGTTAGTGCAGGTTACTCAATTAAGGCAATCTTCTCAGGTGAATCAAAAGATTGGGTAAAGGCAGCTAAAATTGGACTTGCTGGATTAATCGTTCTTGATGATGAAGGACTTGCAGAGTTTGGTCCAGTTAATGGAACACTAAAAGGTGTGACAGCTGACCAAATCGCTATCTACAACTCTGAAGTTGAAGAGGCGAACCTAATTCTTGAAGAAGTCGTGACTCAAATTGATCGTGAAACTTCAGTTTCTGAAGCAAAAGCAATCTGGGCACGTTATGAAGATTCAGTATCTCCAGAAACACTAGATGTTATGAGAGCGATTGTTTCTGAATAATTAAACAATCAAAAAAAGAGGGCCCGGTTTCGGGCCCTTTTACTTACAAATTTTCTTCAAAAACTAATTGTTTTATATCTTTGATTTGATCAACGTAGAGTTTTCCAAATAAATGATCGATCTCATGTTGAAATACTGTGGCCAAAAATCCTTGTGCTTCAATCACAACTTCTTTGGCATTTTCATCAAGAAAAGATACGCGAATATGATTTGGTCTTTCTACAAAACCCCTTAGGCCTGGCACAGATAGACAACCTTCCCAATATCCATCTTCTTCTTGAGTTAAAAATTCAATTTTTGGATTAAAGATTATCATTCGTTGACTAGCTTGGGCCTCTTCATAGCGAGACTCCTCCGGGACATCAATAATTGTAACTCTTTTTGAAACTCCAATTTGAGGTGCCGCAATTCCAATTCCACCAGCAGCTTTCATCGAATCTTGCATATCTTGAATGAGCTCTTTTGTTTCAGGAGCTAAAATTTCTTCTTTTGTGAATTCTTGTGTGATCTCTCTTAATACTGGATCACCCATTGTTCTAATCTTTTGTACTGTCATGAAAAATCCTTCGATTTACTTTCACCAATGATTCTATCATAATTCTATTATGAAAATCTTATTTGTTTGTCTTGGAAATATCTGTCGTTCCCCTGCTGCCGATGGTGTGCTTGTTCATAAAGTACGAGAACAGGGGCTTGAGTCTGTAATTGAAGTGGATTCAGCAGGAACAAGTGCCTATCACGCTGGAGAAGCAGCCGATAAAAGAATGCGAGAGCATGCTTTTCGTCGCGGTTATTTACTTACGAGTACTGCCCGTGGATTTAATAAGGATGATTTTGAAAAATTTGATTTGATCCTTGCGATGGATAAGTCAAATTATCGCAATATTTTAGAGTTAAATCCAAATCAAGAGCAAAAGAAGAAAGTTGAGTTATTCTGTGATTATTGCACGGGAGAGTATGCCTCTTATGAAGAGGTTCCTGATCCGTACTATGGTGGAGCACGAGGTTTCGAAGAAGTTTTAAACTTAGTGGAAAATGGAGTCGAGGAGATCCTTAGACGCTATGGCAATTAAGAAAGATAATTACATTACACCTAAAGGTTTGAAGAAACTTGAGGATGAGCATGAGCATTTAACAAAGGTAGAACGTCCTGAAGTGACGGCCACTGTAAAATGGGCCGCTTCACTTGGTGATCGATCTGAGAATGCAGATTATCAATATGGAAAAAAAAGACTCCGTGAGATTGATCGAAGACTTCGTTTTCTCAATACGAGAATTAATGCGGCAAATGTCGTTGATCCAACTGAAATAAAAGCTGAAAAAGTACAATTTGGTGCGACCGTGACCTTAGAGGATGAGCAGGGTCGTGAGCGAAAATATTCAATCGTTGGAGTCGATGAAGTTGATACAACTCGTGGACTTGTGAGTTGGAAGTCTCCAATTGCAAGAGCAATGCTTGGAAAAGAAGAAGGGGATGATGTCATTGTTCAGGCTCCTGAAGAAGATTTTGAATACACAATTGTGGAAATTAAATATATTGATATCGAGGTGTAATATGATTATTGAATGTCCAGTATCGCTAGGTGAGCTTGTGGATAAGATGACAATCCTAAAGATTAAAACAGAAAGAATTGAAGATCCGGAGCGTGTGAAGCTAGCACAACAAGAATATGATCAATTGGCCAAACGATTAAATGAGCTCAACTTAGAAGGTCTCGATAAGTATATGAGTGAGCTTAAAGAGATAAATGAAAAGCTTTGGGTGATCGAAGATGATATCCGAATTAAAGAAAAAGAGGGTGATTTTGGTGAAGGTTTTATTTCTCTGGCACGTAGTGTCTATGTGACAAATGATTTGAGATTTAAGGTTAAAAATTCAATCAATATGAGTTACAATTCTGGCATTAAAGAAGTAAAGTCTTACAAGTAATTTTTAAAATAAAAAAGAGAAGAGAGAATGAGTAAAATTCCAACGAATTTAAAGTACGAATTGTATGAAAAGTCAGTTCAAAATCATGAAGCTGATATTGAATTTATTAACAAAGAATATAAGAAAGTTTTTGGTCGTGAGCCAAAGACACTTCGTGAAGACTTTGGTGGAACAGCTGCAATGGCCTGTGACTGGGTTAAAGAAGGTAAGGATCGCCAAGCTTGGGGAATTGATCTTGATGAAGAACCACAGGCCTATGGTATCGAAAATCATTACTCTCGATTAACTGAAGAAGAAAAAACACGTATGCACTATATTCGTGGAAATGTTCTTGATGATTATGACTTTACTGCAGATGTTACTGTTGCATTTAACTTCTCATATTTCATTTTTAAAGAAAGAAATGTTCTTTTAAATTACTTCAAACAAGTAAAAAAGAATATGGGCCCTGAGAGTATCTTCATGGTTGATATCTTTGGTGGAGAAGAATGTCGCCAAGAACTAGAAGAAGAGACTGAGCACGAAGACCATACATACTTCTGGGATTGCGATAGCTACAATCCTCTTACAGAAGAAGTACAATATTATATTCATTTTAAAACTCACCACGATAATAAGCTTTACCGTGAAGCTTTCTCTTATAATTGGAGACATTGGTCAGTTGGTGAAATTAAAGACATTATGAAGGATGCTGGTTTCGAGAACGTTGTTACTTACTGGGAAGGTGAGGACGATGACGGAACAGGGGACGGAAACTTCTACCAATCAAATGATGAAGAAAATTGTGAGTCTTGGGTGACTTATATCATGGCCTACTAAGTATTTTTAAATACTTAGGTCATGTAAATTCGATCATTTATTCAAAAAATCTAATTTATTCACATACTTAATGTTAGAAGCTACTGTTTATTATTTTATTAAATAAGGCAGTAGCTTGTGAAAAAACTCGTATCATACTTCGTTGATAATAGCTTCTTAGTAAATCTTTTAAGTGTCATGATGATTCTATTTGGAATTATTTCATTAAGTCATATGAAAAGAGATCTTATTTCTAATTGGGCATCCAAGAGGATTCAAATTACTGCAACTCTTGTTGGAGCAGGGCCATCACAAGTTGAAAAGTTTCTCACTTATCCAATTGAGCGTGCCATTAAAGGTAGTGCTGGAATCGATAAGATTTGGTCGAATTCACAACAAGGCTACATGAAAATAAACGTTAATGTAAAAGATGATTACGAAGATATCTCTGAGTTAGAATCAAGAATCAAAGATGCAATCGAAAATATACGTGGAGATCTTCCAAGTGAGACGGAAGATATTGTTGTACGCCACCTTAAACAGACTGAATCTTGGTTTAATTATTATGCAATTGAAAACTTTGATGAACAAAATGATACTCACCAAAAATGGATGCTTAAAATTAAGGAGCAGCTTGAAAGAGTAAATGGAGTCTCAAGAGTTGATAATTACAACGCTGAAAAGAATTTATATATCCAATTAAATGAAGAAAAACTTGCTCGTTATCGTCTTTCTCCTGCTGATATCTATAGAAAGATCAATGATACTTTTAGAATTTATCCACTTGGTTCAATTACTAAGGGAAGTGATACATATTCTGTAGAGATAGAAAATAACGAATATGATCTAGAGGCCCTAAATAATATTATTATTCGATCAAATAATTCTAGCCACACCCTTAGGCTAAAAGATATTGCTTCTCTTGAGTACAGACTACCAAAGAAGACGAGAGAGTATTATACAAATGGAAAGCGTTCAAGCAGCTTTAATATCTTCAAAGATACTGAAGCAGACTCTATTACACTTAAGAATGTATTAGAAAAAGAAGTTGCTCAAATTAATGAAAATGCTCCAGAAGGGCTACATGTCATTAGTGTAGAGGATGGCCCTGCATTTATTGAGAGACAAATTAATGCTCTTCAATCAAATGCATTTTTAGGAATTATCCTCGTTGTTATCACTCTCTTTTTATTCCTAGGATTAAAAACGTCTCTAATGACTTCTTTAGGAATGCCTTTAGCGTATTTCTTCACTTTTACAGTTCTTGATACTTTTGGAATTTCAATTGATCTAATTTCTGTCGTTGGTCTACTTCTTGTTATCGGAATTATTGTTGATGATGCAATTATTATTGCTGAACAATATATGCAAAACTTAGAAAAGGGCGCCTCTTCACGAGATGCTGCTATTGGAGCAGTACTTTCTACTTGGAAGCCTATTTGTGGAACAGTTGCAACGACACTTATCGCATTTACTCCTATCCTTGTAGGAAAAGATTCGATGTCAAATATCTTACTGGCCATTCCTGTCGTTGTGTTTGCAGCACTTCTTTTAAGTTTATTTGAAAGTTTCTTTATTCTTCCAAATCACTTACATCACTTTGTTTCAAAGGCCAATATTCATCATGAGTCTAGCGTTTTTCAACGCTTTAAAAGAGGATATGTGAAGCTACTAGAGTTCTCTTTAAAGTGGCGCTATATCGTTCTGGCTTCATTTGTGGTTATCATGATCGCTTCGATGATTTTTGCTAGTAAGAATATCAACTTTAACTTCAATCTAAGTATCTCTTCAGAGTCTGTAGAGTTTATTGGAGAGTTAAAAGAGACGAAGGGGCTTAAGGATACTTATAAGCAACTAGCTCCAGTCGAGAAGATCATGGAAGGTATTGATAAGGATAAATATAAGAATTATCAAATTACAGTAGGTCAGAATTATACAAATGGTAAAAAACAAGTTGGCCCGCAATACTTTAGTTACCGTTTATCTTTTTCTCAGCTAGATGATAATGTGGAAGCTAATAAGAAGGATGTCGAAGCCTATTTAAAAGATAAGCTTGATAAGCTTCAAAAGACAGGTGTCTTTAGCCGATTAGAAGTGAAGATAGCTAAGGGTGGAAATGATGAAAGTCGTGAAAACCTAGTTGAGGTAACAATTCGTTCACAAACTCCATTTAACGTGGAGAAAGTAACTGCTGATACAAAGAAGACAATTGAAGATCTAAAAATTGAGGGGATAAAGTCAGTCGATCTAGACGACTCTCTATTTAAAGATGCATGGATATTTACACCAAAGAAGAATGAAATCCAATCAAGGGGCCTAACTCTAGCTCAGGTTTCAAATCAACTAGTGCAATTCATTAATAAGAATGAGGTCTATGAGTATGCAGTAGGTAATCGTAAGATTAAATTCTACACATATGTAAAAGACGGTGATGAATTGAATTTTAAAGATCTTGGAAAACTACCGGTTGTTCTTTCTAATGGAAATATCATTAGAGCTTCTCAGCTTGGATCTTGGAAGAAGGAGAAGAGGCAGTCAGTGATTAAGCACTCAAATCTTATGAGAAGAGTTGTTGTTGATCTTCCTTTTGACAAAGAAGTGATTAAAAAAGAAGTCTTAATTAACAAAGTAAAACTTGTTACAGATGAGCTTTCAAAGAAATATCCTGATTTAACATTTAACGCTCAGGATGCAGATGAGCAGTCTCGTAAGAATAAGGCATCCATGGCCAAAAAGTTTGCTTTTGCACTACTTGGTATCTTCTTCATTTTAGCAATTGTTCTTAGAAGTATTATGCAACCGATCCTAATCTGTACTGCAATTCCATTTGGTGTAATTGGTGTTATCTGGGCATTCTACCTACAGGGATTAGATATTAGCTTAATGGCCATTATTGGAATTATCGGTATGGCCGGTGTTGTTGTAAACGATAGTCTTCTTCTTGTGGTAACGATAAATGAGAATCGTAAGGACTGGTTTAGCTTTCACCGCCCTGAGATTATTGATGGGGCAGCAAGCCGTCTAAGACCTATTATTCTAACTAGTATTACAACTCTAGGTGGTGTTTTCCCAATGGCCTATGCAATTGGTGGAGATGCTGGCTTCACTAAGAGTCTGGCCATGAGTATGGGATGGGGTCTACTCTTTGCGACGGTTCTAACTCTTGTCGTTTTACCGTGTATGCTTCTAGTGCAGAGAGACTTTATGGTTTTCTTTAGCCGTAAGATTCTAAGAAGAAGAGATTCTTATATGGATGATACGATTGAAGTTGAAGAGGATATTGTTCTCGTAAATCAAAATTTAGAGGAAGAAAGCGTTATTCATTAGAATAACTCTTTCTCCGCCTCGCGGGCCTTTTGTTCTTCGATACCTTTGATCATCTTCTCTCTTTTTAGAATACGATCAATTCGGTAGAGAATCGTCTTTTCAAGGATTCCATCAGATCTTACAACCCTCCAACCTTGAAGAAAGTCTTTTTCAATCATTTGGCGACGATAGATTGAGACTTTAGAAACCTCACTCTTTCCTCGATATCCTTTAATGACATTGATAACGAGTTTAAATTGAGCGGCCTTAACCATCTCTTTTGATCCAAATGCATCCGAGAAATTAACCTGACTCGTGTTATTTATCCAACGTGTCTTAATTGTCCCAGCTTCTTGGTTTTTTACTGAAATATCATATTGTTGCATAATTTCTAAGACGGCCTGCCAAGTCTGATTGAAATTGGCCTTATAGGTCTTAGCTGGCATTTCTGATTCTTCAACTAATTGTTCAAATTGTTCATATGAACTACAACTAAAAAGTAGGGTAAAGATGACGATTAATTTTAACATTTTCATATATTTATAATAACATAGTCATACACTCGATCGAGAATGAAAATTTGGTACACAATGAGGTTATAATGGACCATTTTAGTCAAATGAAGGAAGTATTGAAACTTGAAGCAGACTCAATAAACCGAGTTATCGGCTTATTAGATGAGCAAATGTGCAACAAGTTAACAAATGTTTTTGAGTTCCTTCACGCTAAAGGGGGCCAAATGGTTCTTTGTGGTGTTGGGAAGTCTGGCCTAATTGGTGAAAAGCTTTCTTCAACATTTAGCTCTCTGGGGCTGCGTTCAATTTTCCTTCACCCAACTGAGGCCCTTCACGGGGATCTTGGAAGAACAAGTGAGAATGATGCCATTATTTTCTTATCAAAGTCGGGAACAACTAGTGAGATCATGAAGCTTATGCCTTTTCTTCGCATTCACAAAGACCATAGAATTGCTCTTGTTGGAGACCTATCAAAAGCAATTGCAAAGGAATGTGGAATTGCATTTGATTGCTCTGTTGAAAGGGAAGCTTGTATAAATGACCTTGCTCCAACCACTTCTTCAACAGTTGCTCTTGCTATGGGAGATGCTATTGCAGTTGCCTATGAGAAATTTGTAGGGCTTTCAAAGGAAGGCTTTGCAATTAATCACCCTGGTGGAAAACTAGGTAAGTCATTAACGATGAAAGTTCGCGATCTCATGTGGCCATTGAAAGAAAGTCCTATTCTAACTTCAGAAAAGCTATTAAAAGATGCTGTTCTAGAGATGACTAATAAGCCTCTAGGTGCTCTTGCAGTAATGGATAATAACAAATTCAGTGGAATACTTGTTGAAGGTGATATTCGCCGATCTATTGCAAAAGAAGAGAATGCTCTTGAAAAACCACTTTCTGAAATCATGACAAAAGAGCCAAAGTATATCACTTCTAATGAGCTTGCAATGGATGCTTTAAAACTTATGGAGCAAAATAAAATTTACGTTCTACCAGTAATTACTGATGGTAAATTTGAAGGCTTCATCCGCATGCACGACCTTTTAAAAGAAGGCTTTTAGAATTTAAAGTCCATATTAGTTTGTTCGAAATTCTTAGTGCGAATTAACTCACTTCCGTCCTGGAGAATTACTGATGAGATTCCAGTATTCGTTGCGCGAATGATTGGAAGTCCAAATTCCACCGCACGCCACTTTGCAAGAAATAGGTGTTGTTCCTGTTCTGAGTAAGGCCCATACCATGAATCATTGGTTACATTAACAATGAAGTCGACTTTTTCTCCGCGCTCTTTTACTGCGTTTAAATACTTTGAGACATAACGAGGAAAGAGTACTTCATAGCAGATTAGGGAAATGAATCCCTTATCTTTCACTTTAAAATTTGTAAAAGATTTACCTTTAGCAAAAAGTGAAACATTAGTGAGGTATGGGGCCACATACTTATTTAATGGGCCAAATGGAAGACCTTCACCAAATGGAATAAGAACCTGTTTGTGGTAGGCTTGCTCAATATCGCCATCTTTTGATGCCAAGATTGTAGCATTGTATGTATTTTCTAAAACATCTGGCTTTGTAGATGCTAGATCATAAGTCCCAATAAAGTACTTTGAATTTGAATTTATAAAGAGCTCACTTAGTTCAGCATTCACTTTCTTATTTAGTTTTGTAAAAACAAATCTTGGATATGAAGTCTCAGGCCAAATGACTAAGTCCATTTTATCAATGCCGTCATTTAGACTCATCGACTTATAGATATTAACGACCTCTGAAGCGGCAAGACGAACTCCTTGCTCCGACTTAAGTTTTAGATCATTTCCTATATTTCCTTGAACAACACGAATATTAAGTTCATTGTTGAGCTCATTTTTAATCGGCCCCATAAGAAAATTGGCCGATAAGAGAACAAGGATGGCCACGGCCGCAAAGGATGGAAGACGCCTCTTTTTTGAAAAACTAAAAATAAGGTGTCCGATATAAAGAGTCAGAAAGCTATAAAAAGGCTGACCTAAATACTTTGCTGGTTTTAAATAAGGTGAAATCTTAAGCCAAGGATGGCCAAAGAGAGCAGGGAATTGCTGTGGTGTAAATATCTCAAGTATCACAAATACTAGGCAGTAGAAGATGCCACCGATTAAACTTTCCAGCTTAATACGATCTCTTAAAAAGTAGAAGATGATTAAGAAGAGATAGAATTGTGGTGCAATCACTAAAGAGAAGAGCTGCCATACTAGAAAGTTAAATGGAAAAAATAGTCCACCAAATTCATTTAAAGTGAACATTAACCAATAGTAGCCTGCTAAATTATAACCCCAACAAAATAAGAAGATATTGAGGAGATTGAATTTGAAGCGTCTTTCTTTATCTAGGCCATAGAAGATGATGGCCGCACTAATGAATATGGTTGGAAAAATTGTGAATTCACCAATAAAGGGAAAGTTTAAAGCATAAATAATTCCTGCAAGAACATGCAGTACGGGCAGAGCAAATTTGTGCTTAAGAATTCCAATCATACTCTATTGTTATATATGATTTAACATTTGCCAATACTAACCTTATGAAATTACAATATTCTTATGGATACAGAATTTCTAAACGACGTACAAAAACATCAACATCTCTTCAAGGACGAAGTACTTGCACAGGAAGTGCATCTTATAACTTGCCCTAAGTGCAATAGCGATAATATTAAAAATGATCGCTGCCAAATGTGTGATTATGATTTATCTTTTAATCCCCTTGGCTCACCTTTAGGGGAGAAGAGCTTTTACACTTTTCGTGAAAAGTACTGGCAAACTCTTAGTCCTCTAGAAATGGAGAACCCACAAATCTTTAAAGGTGATGTGAAGTTCAAGAAGTTTTTAGTAAAAGTACGTCGTCGCTATAATAATCTCTTAGACTATTTCTACAGTGAAGCATCAAAATCAGATGAACTGCGCCCTCTTTATCTTCAAGAACTCGCAGATATTGTCATTGAGATGATGAACTCTGGAGTTAGTGAGCAAGAGATTTGGCATCCATACGCTCAAAGAGGTATTGAAGAATTCTCTTTGTACGAGCGAATTAAGGCCGCAATAGGAGAGTCTAAAGACCAAAGTACTAAGGAGCAATACGAGAACTTCTTTAATTATAAAATGATGGGAGTTTTTAAGGTTTCTTATGTGCTTTATGGAATGCTTGTGGCGGTATTTTTGATTAGTATGACCCTTGCGCTTACGTCCTATTTTAGGGCCATCTAGTATTTGAAAATTATTTTCTGATAATTACTTTTGGAGTGTTTGCAACATCTCTTCTACTTGCTCTTGTTTTTGCAAGCTGACCGTTTGTTTTATCATTAAGCTTTGTTGCTAAATCAATTGCAGCTGTCGCATCTAGACGTCCTGAAGACTTAACCTTTCCATTAAAAGTAATCTCTTTCTTAGCAGTGATTGAGATGATCTTCTTAATTTGCTTAGCAGTAAGTCCTGGGTAGCCAGCTTTAAGCATTGCTGCAACACCTGAAACAAATGCAGTCGCTTGAGATGTTCCTGTTAGAAGACCATTTCTCTGAGTTGGAATAGCAGAGTTGATCTTATAACCTGGAGCCGATACATCAACAGTCTCAACACCCCAGTTAGAAGAGTTAAGGATTTGCATTGATTGGTTATGTGCAGTTACAGTAATAATATTTGAAAGCTTATAACTTGCTGGGTAGTAAGCAGACTTTGAATTATCAATATTCTCTTGCTCGTTACCAGCAGCAGCTACTACGATAATACCTTTTCTTTCGGCCTTTTTAAGAATTTCTAATTCTTCTAAATCTGGCTCTGGTCCACCACCTGAGTAGTTAATAATATCAACACCAAGATCAACAGCATAACGAAGGGCCTTGATCGTTGAATTTAAGTTGTCTTTCCCAGAAGCATTTCTGTTGTAATACTTAAGAGGAAGAATCTTAACGTTTGGAAAAACAGACTTGATAATACCTGAAACGTGAGTTCCGTGACGGTTCTTATCATATGGAGTCTTTACATTCTTTGCACCTTTAGAAAAATCTAATCCAAAGTTTGAAAGACCTGCTTGTCCTTTTGGTACATATAAGTTGTCTTTAAGGAATGGGTGAGTTGGATCAATTCCTGTATCGATAACAGCAACAACAACATCTTGTTTTGCTTGTAGCTTCTTCAGTGCACCTGGAAGATTAATAGAACCTTTATCAAAAGAGTTCTTTACACCCCAGCTTGAAAAACGTGAGTGAAGTACATCAGTTTTTGTCGTTGTGCTTTGATATTCTTTTTTGAAAACACGTGCTCTTAACTGATCAAGAGTTAGCTTCTTTCCAGAATCTTGTGCAAAAGTTGAAGATGCAACTAATGTTGAAATAAGTAGGAATGATTTTAGGTTTAATTTAAGTTTCAAGAGTGCTCCTTATGTCTAAACTCAAACTCACTATATATAATGCAGGCTTGATGCCAACACTAATATAGTGATTCTACCTACTTAAGTTGTTCACCTATAGTCAGTATGGATAGTTTATAGATAGGTGTCAAAATCTTATACACTTTTGTTTTAGTGGTGTCCTAAAAGAAGGCCAAAAAGCCACCGTGTTCATCGCTCTACTATAGTAAGTCACCGAAATTATTATACCAAAATTTGGCATCTCATGTGCTTATTTATGAACGTAGAAGAAGTTACCATGGAGGGTAGTTTAGTGAAAACAATATGGACATTATCAATTAGCATTTTCTTATTTGCTTACATTATGATTGTCGCGCCAATTAACAACACAGTGTCATCTCCCACTAGTCCAAAAGTGAATGAGATCATTAAAACCAATCAGAAAATCAAAAAGATATTGAGGAAGGATATTTCTAAATTTGTCTATATCAAGAAAGAGAAGTTTCATGTAGATGAAAGTATTGCTTTCTAAGATTAGGAGACAGGAAAAACAAAAGCCTGCGTATGCAGGCTTTTATTACTAACATTTGGAATATGTAAAAAGTCTTAACCGACTCTTCGCATGTGTTGTTCTTCACGCTCTCTTTCTTCAGCGTGAGTGATACATAATTCGGCCCATGGCTGGTTCTCAAGCCTTTTAGCACCGATTGGCTCATCACAGTCTTCACAGTGACCATAAGTCCCGTCTTCCACGCGATGAAGGGCCTCTTCAATTAAACGAAGCTTGTGCATAGCACGGGCTCTCATATTGAATGTAACCTGTTGATTAATAACTGCGTTGGCAACGTCTCCCTCATCAGGTAGGTCATCCGTTGACATCTTTAAATCTTCTGTACTCGTCAGAATACCACCGTTAAGAATTTCCGCCTTAGCCGCTAGTAGTTTCTTTTTGAAATGTTCCAATTTTTCAGCTTCCATTTAGTCCTCCTCCTTAACGAAGTAAAACAAGCAAAGATTTTCTAATTGCCTTCCTATTAATTTTACCCTTGATTTTATTTAGCTCAAAAGTAATTTTTATTATGGGCAATAGTTGCTTTAAATTTATATTAAATAGTTGCCTCAAAACCTCTGTCTTTTTCCTATAAAATCTAGTGAGACAAAAGCTTTGGCTGTCTATTGTAGGCTTACATCGTCATGCGGTGGGAATTATTTAGTAAATTTTCCTTAAGCTAATGAAATCGGTAAGTTCTGCCGGATAAAAAAAGAGGACGCTGAACGCGTCCTCGCTATTTCTGCCAATTTATCATGGCATCTTAATCATAAATTTCTTCTGTTATATACTCGCGGTCTAAGCGTACAGTGCCTACTGTAGCATCGTGAATAAAGTAGTCATCAAATGATGTCGTTCCAATATCGGCTAAGCTTGTTGCACCGTTATTTGTAAAGGCAGTTCCTTGAATATACTGGCCGCCATCAAAGAAGGCATAGGCATTACTAATTAGAGAATCTGTTGAAGCACCTAAATTCGCAAGATTTTCATCGTTTGTAATAGCACCAGGATTATCTCCGTTGACATCACCAATAAAGAGAACATTTTCATAAGAAGTGTATATCCCACTTGCAATGGAAGCACCAAAGAAGGCGCTTGATGAAGTTGAAGTCGTAACACTTTCACCAATAAATTTATTTCCTACTACTTCAACATTCTTAAATGGAAATGTTGTACTTGAAGGTAGGTAGATGTAACCGACGAGTCCAGCAGACTTACTAGCATCAATCGTATTATTTATGATACTTATGTTTTGAAAACGAGCAGCATCTTCTCCATTATCTGAATTAAAATATCCAATAAAAGGTGAGGCGCCCTTGCAATCACTTCCGCTCGGCATTGTTATATTTGTATTAGAAACAGAGAGATTGAAAAGTTGTGGGTCTCCATTTCCGTCCCATTGTCCAGATGTTGAAAGTTGCCCAATTAAAACTCCTGATCCGTTGTAAGTCATAGGAGAGCATTTAAAAGTAACATTTCCACCTTTTAAATTGAGGTTTTTAATTCTTCCGTAGCTAACATGAGGGAAGATTCCGTTATTAGGCATTAATGTTGATAAGACAGAGTAATCATTAGTGAAGTTTGAAATAGTATATCCATTTCCATCAAAGTCTCCCTCAAATGGTGTGTTTGTAGGTGATAATTGAAGGAAGTCTCCACCCATATCAATATTCGTTGTAAGTCGCCATGAGAACTTTGCGCCAATTGAAGTATTCACAAAACCAATATCCGACTTAGCTTTAATTAAGAAGGGGCTACTTTCAGATCCATTTATAATGGATCTCCCATTTGAGTCAAAGAGCATATATTTATTTAGAAATAGATCAAGTTTTGAATCTCCAGCTAGTGTGTAGAGAGGGTGATCGTTTAGTGATGCTGGAAATGGACTTGAACCAAAAGTTCCATATGTAAAAGCATACTGGTTTGTATTATCACCGTAGTAAGTAAGAGTTTCACTCAAAGGAGAAGTACTTGTGTATCCGGAAAAAAGAACTTCATCTAAATAAAAGTTTGTTGAAATATTTGCAGAAGTCAGATCGTTAATAAAACCGATAAAGTAGGGCCTTGAAGCTCCTGCTGTTTTTATATCTGAAATATCTGCATAAACACCTGTCGCAGAGAAGTTTAGTGCTGTTGTATTAAATAGGCCAACGATAGAGCCTGCTGCATTAACTGTTGAGTGACCTTTAACTGAGGAGATACTTCCTCTATTAGAAGAGGTGCTGATACTTAGAGATGAGCCTGCTGTTGAATTTAGGAGGCTTCCAACAATACCTCCAACTCCCTCATTCGAACTTGAACCTATAGCTCCTGTAATTTGTCCTCGGTTTGTTACAGTGGAAAGATATACATTGGTAAAGTTATCTATTGATAATCCTCCAATGATACCTCCTGCACTTCCATCTGCTAGTACTGTTGCATTATTTAAAGTTGTTTGGATACTTGCAGAATTGGTATTTGATTCAAAATAGAGATGACCTATAATTCCACCAGCATTTTTTAAATTCGTATTTATGTTTCCTGTTACTATTGAACCACGTATATATAATTCATCAGGATTAAAAACTTTTCCAACAAGTCCTCCTGCTCCTTGAATGGCCCCATATCCAAGATTACTTAAGATATTTGTATGAATATTATTATCATTTAAATGAAGTTTACCCATTGAATTTGCGGCCGTTGATTGATGTTGGCCAAGGAGTCCTCCAATTATTCGAGGAGGGCTTGAAGTAAAAGTATTTGTAATTGAATATTTGTTAGACCAAGTATCAATTGTCGTTTGGTTTTCAGAAAGGCCAATGAGACCACCAATTGATTGGTTTGCATTTGTAGAGTCGACTTCAATAAAGATATCGCCTTCAATACGATCAAATCTAAAGGTTCTATTTGTTGCTGTCTCTGTGTTTCCTGAAGTCGCCGCTCCAATCAGTCCACCAATATAATTAGCATTAGTTCCAGATAACCCGTTACATGTTAATTTGAAATTTGAGAATGTTATTTTTTCAAAGTCAACTTCTGCATAAACTTGAGACCCTGCTCCAGTATAGTAAACTTGGTTAAATAGAGCACCACAAGTATCACCTATACTTGTTCCATCGGGAATAAAAGATGGTGAAGAGTTTGTCATGTGGCCAGTAAGGTTGATGCTATAGAATTCTGAATCATACTTGAGCATTTTTGCAATAACAGGACCATCTGTAATAGAGCTAACATCAATATTTAAATGTTCTATACCTGCTGAATAGTCGAGAACATTACTTCCAAGTGAGAAAAATAAGCTCCCTGGAAGACCTTTGATATGTGGAATATTCGTTTCTGACATCCAAATATCTCCTTCAATATAACCTGAAAAGTGTGTTGAAGAAGCTGTTGTTGGTGGCGTTCCACCAAAGTCTATCGTTTGACCGATAATAAATTCTTTATCTGGATAATTTGCGATTTCATTGAATTGATTTACAGTACAAATGACATTTGAATTTTTTGTTATGGCCGCACCATTTGCAAAAGGTGCAGCAGTTAGTGCGCCAGGAAAATTACAAGAATTAATTCCTATCATAAAGTCTAATCCAGCATCACTTTTTTTGATTTTAAAATACTTATCATTAGGTATATCAGCAGGTCTTGGTGGACGTCGTGTAACGGAGTCTCCACCAACAGGACATCCAGGTAACCGATACGCAGTGACTTCTATTGGAGTTTTATATCCGGCCTCTCCTTGAACAATATCAGATATATCTGAAACTCTATATTGAAAATATTCTTCGTTTTCTGTTCCTGGAGCATAGACATCAACACATTCTGAAGTAAGAGAGAGTGCGTTGTTTAAGTTTCCGTCCGCATCAATACTTAGGTATTTAACTTTTAGAGACCTCGCAATACTTCCTGCTTCGCCACAACTATCTCTTTCTCCAAGTCCCGGTACTTTGACAACACCATGGCATGCTTCAATATTAAAATCGTTATTTGTTGTACCGTCATAGATATTGAGGTTTGTTAAACTTGCACAAGTAGCTTGTGTCATGTTTAGCTGCATTGGAGTTTCATTTTGATCAACGACAGAGGTTATTTGACTACAGTATCTAGTTCCCTTCATCTTTGTTGGAGTTGCTCCATCATGCCAACCAATGGCCTTGACATCGTATGTACCAAAAGGAAGTTCGATATCAATAGTTGAAGGAGATGTTGGGTCAAGTGCGAGTTGAAAACTTTGATTAGAATCGAGATTCTTTCCAATAATTAAAACTCCACCATCAAATGTGTTACTGAGATCTCCAACTAAGAAAGATGATTTTGAAATCGTCACAGTTGTATTAGATGCTTTCTTTGCACAAGATGTAAAAAGAAGAGTTGAAAGAAAAACTAATCCTAAAGCTTTAATGAATTTACGGTGCATACGTTCCCCAAAACATTACTATCCAATACTCTTATCGGTTAATTTAATTTTAATGTTAAGTAGTGAACGCTCTAAATATTATCTAATATTAGCTACTTGTAATTCGAACACTTCTCGAGTTTGGCATAATTATGGGCCAATTAAGGTACGAAATTATAGGGGAGTGTTTCAGTCGTGACATCACCACCACTTTCTAGATGGATGTTTACGTTACCAGTTGCCGAAGTCGTCACAGCAGAAGCATCTAGCTCAACTCGACAAGGAGAACCATTCGTACAGCTTGAAATAATTACGACAGGAACGACTGTTTCACCGGTATTACCAGTAATATCCACTCCTGTAATATTTAACTGAGAGTCGGCCATATTGGTAAGATCAATGAAATTACTAGTCTGATCAGTATTATTAAGACTTCCAAGTGTTCCTTGGGCCTGAGTATAATTAAGTCCCCAAATCGGATCAAAGCCAATAGTGAAAGACTTATTTTCAGAGTAATTGGTACTATTAACAGTGTAATTAGCAACGATATTAAATGTGATTTGACTTCCCATCGCAAAGTGTGGATAAGTCGTACCATCTAATATGATTTGGCCATTGGTAGAATCAAATGAAAAATAACCAGACTCTATCATAGTTGAGGCCGCAGGACATACTTGAGGTGTTGAGACACTTGTCGATGTGTAGTCACATGTATATGAAATGATACCGTCACCGTAATTATCGTCATTGTAAGGGCCATTAATATCAACGACTTCGTATAAATTTCTAACTATTGAATTAGTAGGTAGGCCTGTTATTGCAAATGGTGATAACGGCATTTTGTAGATAAACTTTGTTCCATCACTCCAGTGCCTCGGTAGTCCACTTGCAGCGTCTACTTCACCAATGCTGTTAATTGTGGTAACCGCATTGTTAAAGCCTTTAGAGCAATCCATCGTATTATCAACAGTGTCTTCATATCCTTCCATTCGAATCGGTAGGTGAAACCCACCTGTTAATCTAAATGGAAGTGTAATCCCTGTGGCAGCAAGATCAATATCTAATTTTGCATAGTCTGCCCCGTCGATCAAATTACTATTGGCAGCACTATAACATTCGTTCATTTCACTGGTGAATCGTGCTTGAGTTAGAATTGAATGCTTATCAATAGGTCCTTCATAGAAAGGTATTCCAAATTTAAGAGATAGATTAGTATTATTATATCTAAGGTAGTTACCAGAATCACAAGTTTCAGTTTCACAAATTGAAGCATACTTTACAGTTTGTAATCCATCGATAAATGCTCCACATGGATGTCCTGGATCGACAACTAAATTTGCGTCTGTATCAACTTGGCTAAGATTAAAATTAAGGGTGCTTTGATCTGGGAAAGAAACATTGTTCACAACTGAGCAGTAGAGATTTCCTTTCATCGTTTCACCTGGTGTGGCACCATCCCAACCAAGAATCATAATTTTCCAAATACCGTTATCAAATGTGTGATCAAAAGATGCTGAATTAAGTGGAACAGTATAGAGAAGAGGTGGCTTGTCGCTTGGTCCACCAACTGCGATCATTACAGCACCATTTTCAAATAGTCCTGCCACTTGTGAGAATGAGCCTTGTAGTTTTACTGCTACATTTGAAGTTTTAGCTCCACATGAAGTGAAGGCCAAAAGTAAGATCAAAATTAAAAAATTTAGATACTTTTTCATAGCTATGTCCCACAAATTAATACTAATATTCATCGTCTTAACTAATAATAAACTTTAGTTAGTCTATTTTAAAAAGTTACGTGATTTCAGTTCTTTATGTACTTGGGGAAGTCTAGTTATGCCAATATTTAGACGTATTTCACAAAAGACTTAGGACTTAGGACAAATGAGCCATCTTTTTCTTTTTCACGAATAAATTTTCGAAGCTCATCTTGGGCCTTATTAATTGCCGAGGCCGGCTTTGGTTGGTCGTACTTTTCAAGGAATTCTTCACGAACACCATCTGTTACTTCAGATAATAATTCGTTAATAAGCTCTTTTGAAGACATGCGAAGGGCACATGCCATTAGATCTAAACTAAATTCTAAGAAGAACTCGCGTTTCATATCAATTGTCATATAGCGAAGACGATCGATGTCTTCAACGGATTCATTGATATTGGCCGCAAGCTGTGGGTTTTTACTATAAATAACAGCAAGTTGCTTTTCATAGTCGTCTGGATTTAATCCGTTAAAAAATTTGGTATCAAATCCTTTAAGCTTATTTTGTCTCTTCTTAACTAGAGATCCAATAGAGTCATAGGTTACAGACTCAAGTGTTTGAGTAAATTCAAGTCCAATACGTAAGAGGTGATTTTGTAACCCTTCTCCTTTTACATGGTAGCGATTAACAGAGGCGACTTTTGCCTCATGCTTTGTTGGAAGTTCTTGGTCTGTGATTGATCGAATATAAATCTTTGTCCCAAGTTGGTACTTATCTTTCTTTTTAGCATCAATGACAAAGGCCAGTCCTCTAAGAGAGATATCGATAATAATATCATTAATAATCTCTTCACTATCTTCAAGAGTGTAAGAGATATTCTTATAGTCAGGGTACTTGTAATTGAAGCGCTCGACACTTCGACGATCTCGACAACGTATTTCACTTGGCGTTTTAAATGAGATACCACCATTTTCTAATTTAAAAATATCTTTTTTAAAAATTAAGTCACCAGCTGGATAGTGGAAGAAGATTGGTGATAAAGGCGCAATACGAGTGTAGAGAGGAGCTGTTTCAGCAGTAAGCTTAATTGAGCACTTCTCACTTGTTACACCTGTGAACTTTGCTTGATAATCTTCTCTGACATCGTCATTGCTTTGCCAGAAGTTGATTGTAACACCTTCTTCGTAAAGGGAAGTAAGCCTTTTTAAAATATAATCTTGATCAAATGATGACCATAACTTCATCTATACTTCCTTACTATTGTTTCTTATTTAAATCACGCCAGCTTCGCCCTTTTCTATTTGCGCGATTCTTTTGCCAGAAGTTTACGGCCTCTCGATGTTGCTTATACGTCTCAGAAAAAACGTGAGTTCCATCATTTTTAGAAACAAAGTATAGATAGCGATGAGTCTTTGGATTAAGTGCCGCTTTTAGGGCCGCATAACCTGGATTAGCAATTGGGCCAACAGGAAGGCCTGAGATTTTATAAGTATTATAAGGAGTTTTCTGTCTTAAGTGTTTCTTTCTAATATTTCCGTTATAGCTTTCCCAGATTCCATAAATCGTTGTTGGATCTGATTGAAGACGCATTCTCTTTTTTAGACGATTGTGGAAAACACCAGAAATTGTAGGTCTCTCAAACTTAGCACCAGTTTCTTTTTCTACCATCGATGCAAGAGTTACAATTTGATGCTTCGTTAAATTAACTTTTGAAAAGTCTAAGTCTTTAATCTTATCTTTAAAGTTACTATACATACTTTCAATAATTGCCTTTGGCTCCATCTTCTCATGAAATTGATAAGTATCAGGATATAGATAACCTTCCATGCGATTTGCAGGAATCCCAAATGCTTGTGTTAATTTCTTATCTTTTGCGGCCTTAATAAAAGCCTTTTCATCAACGATTTTTTCATCTGCTAAGACTTTGGCAATCTGAAAAAGGTTATATCCTTCAGGGATCGTGACTTTTACAGTTAAGCTTTTACCACTTATTAAAAGTTTTAGAAGTTCACTCATTGTAATCCCTTCTGGGATGACGTAGCGACCTGCTTTAAAGTCTGTTAGATGCCCTTCAAATTTCACGTAACGGTGAAATAGGCGAGGAGAATAGATCAATTTATCTTGGGCCAAACGGTAATTGATTGTACCAAATGTATCACCGCTATTTATTTGAAATTCTGTCTGTGGGCCAGAATATCCCCAATGATAAATATTGTAATAAGTGTGTGCCACTAAAAGTGTAATTGCGAACGCTGGTGCCAGCACCAAAAATATAAATAAATGTTTCTTTGTCATAACAATAGGATATCTCATTTTTGGACTTTGTGAAATTATCTTCTTTGAATTTTAACTACGGATAAAATCTTCAAGAATGATAACAGCACTGAGCTCATCAATTTTTGTTGGATCGTATTGAAAATTGAACTCTGGAGAATTTTCCATGCGCTCTTTGGCGGACTTAGTCGTAAGAGTTTCGTCTTGCTGATAGAATTTTATCGTAGGAAATTTCTCAACTAATGCGTTAAATAATGCCTTGTGCTCTTTCGTCTTATCACTTTCGTTACCATCGACGTAGTAGGGAATTCCCATGACAATAACTTCAACCACTAGGTCTTCAATGATAGCTTCAAGCTCTTTATAAAAGTGGGCCAAACCCTTGTTAATGATACGACCTGCTCCAATTGGAAATGGCTCTCGTCCGGGACAAAAGAAGCCAAGGCCAATAACTTTTTCTCCATAATCGATGGAAAGAATATTGAGGCCTTTTAGTTCATTAAATTTTGGATAGCTTGAAAATTCATTCATATTAGGTATTTATGCGCTTTTTGCTGCTTAAAGTCAACGCCAATGTTAGCTTGACTAGCAAGGGGTGACAGTTTATGATGAATTTATCTACTAAAATCATTACCAATGAAATTAATCTACATCGTCCATGTCTAAATGGGCCGACTTACTAGAGGCAATTCTAACTAATATTCAGATATTCAAATTCATATATTTTCAGGAGTAAAACTTTTTATGCATTTAAGTGAATTGAGAGAAAAGAAAATTGAGGACTTAAACAAGCTTGCCGAAAAAGCTAAAATTGAAAACTCGGCAGGTATGAAGAAGCATGAGCTAATCTTTGCTATTCTTAAGGCCCACGCAAAAGATAAACAAGAGATTTTCGGAAACGGTGTTTTAGAAATTCTTCCAGACGGATTCGGATTCTTAAGGTCTCCTGGATATAACTACCTACCAGGTGCCGATGATATTTACGTATCTCCAAGCCAGATTAGAAAATTCTCTCTTAAAAAAGGTGACTCTGTTGAGGGACAAATTCGTCCACCAAAAGATAATGAAAGATACTTTGCACTTCTTAAAGTAAGTACGATCAACGATCAAGATCCAAAAGCTCACAAGAAGACAGTTCTTTTCGATAACTTAACGCCTCTTTATCCTGAAAAGAAAATTAACCTTGAATATAATCCAACAAATTATTCAACTCGTATGATTGATATGTTTGTTCCTCAAGGTTTTGGACAACGTTGTCTAATCGTTGCTCCACCAAAAGCAGGTAAGACTCACTTACTTCAAGATGTTGCCAATGCAATTACTGAAAATCATCCGGAAGCCGTACTAATCGTTCTTCTAATTGATGAAAGACCAGAAGAAGTAACAGATATGAAGAGAAACGTTGATGCTGAGGTTGTATCAAGTACATTTGATGAACCAGCAAATCGTCACGTACAAGTTGCTGAGATGGTTCTTGAGAAATCAAAGCGTCTAACAGAAGCTGGAAAAGACGTTGTTATTCTACTCGATTCAATTACTCGTCTTGCCCGTGCATATAATACAGTTGTTCCACCATCTGGAAAGATTCTTTCTGGTGGGGTTGACTCAAATGCTCTACACAGACCAAAGAGATTCTTCGGTGCTGCTAGAAATATTGAAAACGGTGGATCACTTACAATCATTGCTACTGCACTTGTTGATACAGGTTCAAGAATGGATGAAGTTATCTTTGAGGAATTCAAAGGTACTGGTAACTCTGAAATTCAACTTGATAGAAAGCTTCTTGAAAAGCGTATCTTCCCAGCTCTTGATATCAATAGATCATCGACTCGTAAGGAAGACCTTCTTATGGAGCCACTAGATCTTCAAAGAACATATGTTCTAAGAAAAGTACTTCACCCAATGAGTACAATTGATGCAATGGAGTTCATGCTTCAGAGACTGACGAAGACTAAGACAAATAACGAATTCATGGAGTCTATGAATAGTTAATTGAAGTAAAAAGGATTTTAAATGAGTATGTTTGATAAGCTTGATTCAGTAGTACAACGTTTCGAAGTACTAACTGAAAAAATGGCAGACCCTACATTATATGAAAGACAAACTGAATTTAAGCAAATCTCTGAAGAGAGATCAAACTTAGAGGACGTTGTTGTTGCTTATAAGAAATATAAGCAAATAAAAGAGGATATTGCCGAAGCAAAAGAGATGCTTAAGGAAAGTGATCCTGATATGAAAGAGATGGCAAAAGAAGTTCTCGATGAGAACGAGCCATTGATTCCAGATTTAGAGGAGGAGTTAAAACTTCTTCTACTTCCAAAAGATCCTTTAGATAATAAAAACTGTATGGTTGAGATTCGTGCCGGTGCCGGAGGGGACGAGGCCTCGATTTTCTCAGCTGACGTTTTAAGAATGTACCAAAACTATGCTCGTGCACTTGGATGGAAAGTTGAAATCGAATCACTTTCTGAAAATGACGAAGGGATTAAAGAAGTTATCTTCTCAATCTCAGGAGAGAAAGTTTACTCAAAAATGAAATATGAATCAGGGGTTCACAGAGTTCAACGTGTTCCAAAGACTGAATCACAAGGTCGCGTTCACACATCAACTATCACAGTTGCAGTAATGCCTGAAACAGATGATCTTGAGTGGGAACTTGATATGAATGATGTTCGTGTTGAAGTTATGCGTGCATCTGGTTCAGGTGGACAGCACGTTAACACAACAGATTCAGCGGTTCGTATGACTCACATTCCGACAGGAATTGCGGTTTATAACCAAGATCAAAAGTCACAACTTAAGAATAAAGAGAAGGCAAAGAAGATTCTTGCCGCTCGTATCTTCGATAAGATGCTTCAAGAGAAGAATGCTGAAGAAGCTGCGGAAAGAAAGGGACTAATTGGAACGGGAGATCGTTCTGAGAGAATTAGAACTTATAACTTTCCACAAGGGCGTCTAACAGATCACCGTATTGGTCTAACACTTTATTCTCTTGATAAGATTATTGAAGGAGATCTTGCTCCTGTTATTGATGCACTTATTGCTCATAATCAAGCAGAACTTCTTAAAGGCCAAGAGGAATAAAGGAGAGTTGTGTGAGCTTCACCACTCTCGGCGACTACATCAGCTCTTTCTATAATGAGAATAAGCAATTCTTAGAGGCGAACTACCCTGGAATAAGCTTAGGAAGGTTAAAGCTAGAGCTGAAAAACTTTTGTCGTATTCTCGATTCACAATTTGATGACATCTACATTTCTGAAAATAAGGGTGTCATTGAAGAATTTCTAAAAAAAGTTAAGCAAGGAATCCCCCTCGAATATATTAGCAATCGATCATTCTTCTATCGCTCCTCATTCTACATAAATGAAAGTGTTCTCATTCCACGCAGTGAAACTGAGATCATGGTGGAGTGGACGGCCGATTACATTAGAAAGAATAGATTAGATCATATAAAGATTGCGGATATTGGTACGGGAAGTGGTGCCATCGCGCTAAGTCTTGCAGGGGAGATTGGTGAAATTGATGCCGAGATCATTGCAAGTGATATTAGTGAGAAGGCTTTGGATGTTGCTCGTGCAAATAAATTCTTTCATCGCTACCGTTATCCAAAAACAGTAAAATTAAAATTTCAACAATCAGATCGTATGGAAAATATTCCAGGAGATCTGGATATCATTATTACGAACCCTCCTTATATCAAAGAAAATGCTGACTTAAGTGAAGTACATGGACAAGTTCATTCATTTGAACCTCACTTGGCCCTTTACTTAAAAGATCAGGATTACGATAATTGGTTTAAAACTTTCTTTGATCAGGCACAGAAAAAGCTTAAAAATGGCGGGCTGTTCATTATGGAAGGTAGTGAATTGCATCTGGAAAGATTAAAAGATATCTTAGGGGAATATAACTTTGGCGAACTTGAGTTAATCAAGGACTATACTGATCGCTATCGTTTTTTAAAAGGAAGAAAGAATGGATAAAATCATAGTTAAAGGCCCAGCGAGACTGTCTGGAGAGGTTGAGATATCTCCTGCTAAGAATGCATACCTACCAATTTTAGCGGCAATTCTTTTAACGGATAAGAAAGTGACTCTCACAAATCTTCCAAAGCTTCGTGACATTAATACAATGCTTAAGCTTCTTGAGATGATGGGAGTTGAATGTAATAGAGATGGTAAGAATGTTACTTTTGATGCTTCTTCACTAAGCTCACATGAGGCCACTTATGAGCTCGTAAAAACAATGCGTGCTTCTATCTTTGTTCTAGGTCCTCTTCTTTCACGCCTTGGAAAGGCAAAGGTTTCTCTTCCAGGTGGTTGTGCTATTGGGACACGTCCTATTGATATTCACTTAGACAATCTTGAGAAGATGAATGTGAAGATCGAAATGAAAAATGGTTTTGTCTTTGCTGAAACTGATCATCTAACAGGTGCACTTGTTAAGTTAAAATTCCCATCAGTAGGTGCCACTGAGAATCTTATGATGGCCGGTGTTTTTGCTGACGGACAAACTATTATTGAAAACGCAGCAATGGAGCCAGAGATTGATGATCTGGCAAATTTCCTAAACTCTCTAGGTGCAAAAGTCTCTGGGATTGGAACGTCTCGCCTTGTTATTGATGGAGTGAAGGAATTAAACGGCGGAACTTATCAAGCAATAGGTGACCGTATTGAAGCGGCAACTTATATTATTGGTGGATTAATGACTAAGTCTGAGATGACTGTAAAAAACTTTAATCCAAAACACCTTTTTAATGTTCTTGAAAACCTTCAGGGGATGGGAGCTAAGTTAGAAATTGGTGACAACTACGTTAAGACATATCCTTCATCTCTAAAAGGATCAAAAGTTATAACTGAGCCATTTCCAGGTTTCCCAACAGATGTACAAGCACAGATGGTTGCTCTTCTAACTGTTGTTGAAGGGAACTCTCTTGTGACTGAAAATATTTTTGAAAACCGTTTCATGCACGTACCTGAGTTAACACGTCTTGGTGCAAGTATTGAGCAATTGGGAAGTTCGGTCTTTATTGAAGGTGGACGTCCTCTAACGGCAGCTCCTGTGATGTGTACAGATCTAAGAGCATCAGCTGCTCTTGTTCTTGCTGCTCTTTGTGCTTATGGTGAAACGAAGATTGATCGCGTCTACCACCTACAACGTGGTTATGAAGATTTACCAGAGAAGCTTCAAAAACTCGGGGCCCATGTCGAATTAGTAAACGAATAGGGAGATAGTTATGGATGATTGCTTATTTTGTAAAATTCTAAAAGGTGAAATACCTTCTGATAAAGTATTTGAAAATGATCACGTTATTGGATTTAAAGATATTCAACCTCTTGCAAAAGAGCATTATCTCTTCATCCATCGCAACCACTCTAAGAATGTAAATGAGATGAGTCGCGATGATATGGCCCAGGTATTTGATGCTATTAAAGAGTTTACTCAATCAAATGAGCTCGAAAACAATGGCTTTCGAGTCGTTTCAAATATTAATCAACACGGTTGCCAGAGTGTCTTTCATACGCATTTTCATGTACTTGGCGGGGAACAGCTTAAAGGCTTTGGTTCATAGTATTTCAAGTTTAAAAAATATCATTTCAATTTAGAAAAAAAGACTCCTTTGAGAAAAATGTCGCTAAAACGGCCATAAATCAAAGGAGTTTTATATGCGTCTACTATTATTAATAGCACTTATTTCACTAGTATCTTGTGGTAATGAAAATCAAACAAAAGAAGAGAAGTTAACTTATCAGCGTCAAAGCCTTGCTGAGTCGAGTATTCAATGCGTGGGTATTAAGACTGATATTATTGAAGAAAAAATCACATGTCCTACATCTCTAATTAATGAAGAAGCACAATTTCTATTTTCTATTGATGAAGAATTAATTGAGCAAGATAAGTTAAAAAGACATGCTGTTGTTGAGCTAGAAGTTGTAACTCAAAGGCCAATTCAAGCGTATTTTTATCTCGTTTCTAAGTATGGCAAGAGGCTTTCTGAAGATATGCTTTACAATGGTTTCAATTCTATTAAATTTAAGGAACTTAGAATTGGAGACTTTAGTGCACACGACGTTTACCTAAAGATCTCAAACTATCACACAGGAGGAACTCCTGTGGCCGTTGCAAGAATTGAAGATAAGGGATGTGACACCGGACTCTTTAACGTAGAAGATATTAACCTTGATGATCTTCGTGGCCAATGCCCAAATTTAAAATTTATTCCAAACTTTAAAGCAGAAGTTGAATCTCCAAAATTCTATGAAGGTACTAAGAAGTTTCCTAAGATGAAGCGAGTAGATTACAAAGTATATCAAATAACATCAAAGTATCGTTTGTTTGATCACATGACGACTCAACAGGTTCCTGTTGAAAAGCTGTACGAACTTAATAAAACAGAGTTTGGATTTGAGCTTGAGCAAATTGAAGATCGTTTATGTTTCACTGAAGGATTTTATGATCATAAAGTTTATGAAGAAAAGGGAATCTATCTTCCTTTTGGAACGGTTTATGAGAAGGTAAATCGAGGCCTTCAAAATAGTGAAGTAAATAAGCTTTGTAAAAACTGTGGCCTAGGAGTAAATGATCGATTTTTTAGCATGTCTGAAAACCTTGGTGTGAAGAAGTGTTATCCCGTTGAACCAAAATTAGTAGGAACAATCCTAATTAAGGAATAAGGAGAGAGTAATGAAAAAGTTATTAGTATTGGCAACAGTTTTATTTGTATCTTGTAACTCATCAGACAAGGAGAAAATAAATAAAAGTTTTAAATTAGCTTCAAATGAAATGCGATCAACATTCTCGATTGAATGTGAGAATTTCAGAACTAACTTGGTCTCTAGTGAGAATAAAGTAACTTGTGAAGAAAGTGGCTCAACTAATAGACCAATGTATTTAAGAAACATTAACTCTCAAAAGAGTCTTTCTCTTTATGATCTTACAAACGAAAATGAGATTGAACTAGAAGTTTCATTAGATGAGAATGTAGTTGAAGCGACTTTTATTCTTGTCTCAAAAAATGGTAAAGAGTTATCAAATCAAGCTTACTATCATCAAAATGACAGAAAAATCTTCTTCTATGAAGTAGAAGAGGATGCATTCATTAATCATAAAGTACATCTTAAGACGTTAAGATTAAGGCTTAAGAATGACGAGATAGTAACTTATAATAATGAAGTTGATAATGGATGTATAACTGGAAAAATTAGTTTGGATGAATTTAAAAGCCTTGTACAACCAGAGCAATGCAAGGGGCTTAAATCACAGACTATTTATACTGGTGCAGTTGTTAAAAGGCCCATTTTTCACGATATAAAAGTATCCGACGTTGGATACCGAAAAGTACCTCAGATAATTATCTCTAAGCCTGTACCTCGAAATTGGAAACCATATCGTGTAATCGAAGTACAACATCAATATACAGTAAGATATTTTGACTACTTTGAGGAGTCAGTTGAGAAATTTAACGATTTTTTTACGCGTGACGATTTTGGAAATTTAGAAATTACAAAGTCTAAGGATTGCTTAGTTACAGGAGTCGTTGAGTATAGAGACTGGAATCTTAGAACTCGAAGATGGGATGTATTAAATGATGAAACTGTTTACAAACATGTATATGGTGAAATCCAAATTCAGGGAGAAGTCTTAGATGCTGTTGAGGATTATAAGAGACAAGAGTGTTTTGATTTAAAACCAAAACCTGTCGGTTATGTGTTAATTCAAGAATAAAAAAAGCCTCCATTTCGGAGGCTTTTTTATTATGCTTTTGTAATTGTCATTTTTAGATTCTCATCATCAACTTTAAACTCATGTTCAAGAGCATCGCTACTAGCATTAAGGCTATTTGCTAGTGTTTCTTTTGTGATGTAGTCAGTGTGAGTTTCAATTGCTTTTGCTAGTAGATCTGTTGCATTAAAGTTTACTTCAATACGATCTTCAACATTAAATCCAGAGTCTTTTCTTGTTCTTTGAATTCTATTGATAACTTCACGAGCAAGACCTTCTAGAATTAATTCTTCATTTAGGTTTGTGTCGATATCAATTGAAATATAACGATTAGATAGGGCCTGTGTTCCTTCTTTGGCCTCTCTAAAAATTAGGATATCTGAAGGAGCAAATGTTTCACCAGCAAGCTCAAGGCTTCCTTTTTCTTCAAGCTCATTAAGTTCAGCTGCACCAAGTTTTGAGATCATTCCCATAAACTTACCAAATTCTTTTCCTAGGCGCTTACCTAGAACTGGAGAGTTTGGTTTTGCGTATAGCTTGATATAATTATCTTCATCAGTTGTGTACTCAACGCTCTTAACATTAAGTTCTGATTGAATATATCCTTCAAGTTTCTTGATTTCATCTAGAAGAGCTTGGTCTTTGTGAATAACACTTAGACGAGCAAGTGGCGTCTTAACCTTAATTTGAACTTGGTTACGCTTTTGACGTCCAAGTAGGATAATCTGTTGCATTCTATCAACGGCATCTTCAAGAACTGAGTTCTTAAGCTCTGTATTTGCAACAGGGTAGTCGCATAAGTGAACTGATAAGTTCTTCTCACTTGAATCAAATTTCTTAAGCTCACTAAAGATATGCTCAGATAAGAATGGCGCAAATGGTGCCATCGCAATCGTAACTTCTTTTAGTGTTGTAAAAAGAGTTGTGTAAGCTTGCTTCTTATCTGAAGTTAGGCCTTCTCCCCAGAAACGTGAACGATTCAGGCGGATATACCAATTCGTTAAATCTTCAATGAAGTTAAAAAGCGCAGGAACAACATTGTAAAGTTGGTACTGTGCCATCTCTGCTTCAATATTTTCTTTAAGAGTTTGTAGTTTTGAGATAACCCAATTATCAGTGATATTCTCACCACTTTCAGCGTGCTCATTAAAATTCCATCCATCAATTGATGCGTATGTTTGGAAGAATTTAAAAGAGTTTAACCAAGGTAGTAGGGCACGGCGAACCATGTCTTTAACACCAGCGTCAGTGAAGCGTTGTTCTTCACCTTTAACAAGACCAGAGTTAATTAGGTATAGTCTTAGAGCGTCTGATCCGAATTCTTCCATTAACTCATCAGGAGCTGTGAAGTTTCTTAGAGACTTACTCATCTTCTTACCATCTTCAGCAAGAACTAAACCGTTAACAATAACGTTCTTAAAAGCTGGTTTATCAAATAGGGCAGTTGAAAGGATTGTTAGTGTATAGAACCAACCACGTGTTTGGTCTAAACCTTCAGCAATAAATTCTGCTGGGAATCCGTTTTCAAAGATTTCCTTATTTTCAAATGGGTAGTGAAGTTGCGCGTATGGCATTGAACCAGATTCAAACCAACAGTCAAAGACATCTGGGATACGCTTATATGTTCCTTCTTCACCTTCGATTTTAAAAGTTACTTCATCTGTGTACTCACGGTGAAGATCTGTAAGCTCAACCCCTGAAAGCTCTTTTAGCTCTTCGATTGAACCAAGACATTTCATATTTCCAGTTTCATCGTTGATCCAAACTGGAAGTGGAGTTCCCCAAACACGTGTACGAGAAACGGCCCAGTCACGAGCATTCTCAAGCCACTTACCAAAACGACCTGCTTTGATATGACCTGGTACCCAGTGAATTTCTTTGTTGTTAGCAACAAGCTTATCAACGATTTCTTCTACTTTTACATACCACTGAGGGATTGTACGATAGATTAGTGGAGTTCCTGAGCGGTAGCAGAATGGGTAAGGGTGCACGAGGTTTCCGTGATCGTATAATTTTGTATTTGTTTTAAGGTCTTTAATGATTTGCTTATCAGCATCTTTTACGTATTGACCTGCATATGCAGAAACTTCTTTTGTGAATTGACCGGCATCATCGATAGGACAAACTTCGGCCTTCATTCCAGCTTCTTTACAGACTCTATTATCATCTTCACCAAATGCTGGTGCTTGGTGAACAATACCTGTACCACTATCTGTGGTTACATAGTCATCGTTAAAGATTGTAAAAGCGCCTTCTTCTTTTAGATCAGCAAAGAAATCAAAGAGTGGCTCATAGCGAAGTCCAAGAAGTTCACTTCCCTTAAATGATTCACCGATTACTTCAAGGTTGCGCTTCTTTGTATATGCTTCAAGTCTTGCTTCAGCAAAGATGATTGTTACACCACGATCATTATCTTTTACGCGAACATAATCGATATCAGGACCCACACAAAGAGCAAGGTTAGATGGAAGTGTCCATGGAGTTGTTGTCCATGCGGCCACGTAATCAGCACCAGCTTTTTCTGGATCGTCTAATTTGAAAAGAACAGTGATGGCCGGATCTTGAACGTCACGGTAATCAAGGCCTGCTTCAAAGTTTGAAAGTCCTGTTCCAAGACCTGTTGAGTAAGGAACTACTTTTGTTCCCTTGTAAACCATGTCCTTATCCCAAAGAGACTTAAATACCCACCAACATGATTCCATGAAAGTTGGGTCCATTGTCTTATAGTCATTGTCGAAGTCGACCCAACGTCCAAGGCGAGTAACAGTTTTGCGCCATTCAGTTGTGTAGCGATCAACAATTGAGCGACACTCTTGGTTATAACCAGCAACACCAAGTTTCTCTAATGCTTCGTGTGCAGTCATTTCTAATTTCTTATTAATTTCTTGCTCAATTGGAAGGCCGTGCGTATCCCATCCAAATCTTCTTTGAACGTAGCGACCTTTCATTGTCCAATATCTTGGAACGATATCTTTTAGTGTTCCAGCAAGTAGGTGACCGTGGTGAGGAAGACCTGTGGCAAATGGAGGGCCATCGTAGAAAATATATGGCTCTTTTTCCTTTGTTTGCTCAAGTGATTTTTGGAAAATATCGTTTTCTTCCCAAAATTTTAAGACTTCATGTTCTGTGTTAACAAAAGAAAATTGTCCGTTATCCTGACTCATCGTATCAACCTTGTCTGTTAAAGTTTCTGTGTAAATTAATATTTGGCCCAAAATTTAGCACGAAACCTATGATTTTGACAGTTTAGATCGGGCATAAAGTGCCGAAAAAGTCTCAATTTCTTCTTCATTTATGGCCAGGACCAGCTTTTGTCGATGAAGTTTATGATGCTACGTGTTTTATTACTACTCACAATTTACTTTGCGGCCTTCGCAAACCCTGAACTTAAGTTTAAGGATGATCGAAAATCTCTAATTAAATGGGATAAGTTAGAGGCCAAAGACTGGCTCAGTTATGAAAGCTGGAAGGAAGATTTACGCTTTAAAGAAAGCTATCCTCTTTGGCGTGATCTGGCCAAGATGTCTGGTCTAAGAGAAGAGATGGGAAGAGTTATTAAATGTGTAGGCCAATGTACATTATTTCGCGATCTCGGTGAGAATAAAGTTGGTTACCGCTCACTTATTAAAGAAAACGATGATATTGAAACTGGTGTGGATAGTTATCTTTGGTTAATGCTCTTTGATGGAACCCTGATTCGTATGGCGCCAGAGAGCTCGGTTTCTTTTAAAGAAATTAATGTCTTAGAAAAAGAGGTCTTCTTTTACCTAAGAGCAAATGTTGGAAATATGCTTCTAATCTCTCGCTCAGAAGAAGAATTGAAAATGAGTAAAAAGAGAGACACTGATGCTGTCTTTCATCCTCTTCCAATCAATCGAACAAATCCAATTGTTTTTGATAAGAATGTATCTCTAAATGAGTACTTATTTGAAGATGATATTCGTTATCGATCTCGTACAAAATTTATAAATGATTTAATTAAAAAAAATAATAAGAAGGTAATGAGAAAGAGTCGATTCTTTATTCAATCGCCTCTCTTTTCATTTGAAGCATATTCTCCTTCTTTTGAAACCTATGTCTCAATTGGTAATGATAGCTATCTTAAGTTTCGAGATGAAGAGCAATTAGGTTATTCTTATAAGAATGAGACAAATCCAAAAGTTAACTTAAGAGGATATGCAAACGAAGAGTTTGAGCAATTAAGTAAAGGGACGTGGTATCGTTTTTCTTTTATAAATCGAAACTACTTTATTGTGGAACCAAATGATGTTCTCTTACAAAATGAATTAATGACGAAGAGAATTAATGGTATTTACTATACTCGAGAGATCTTCTTAGAGAGATACGGACAAGTTCTATTTGAGAAATTAGATGAAGTTGGTTATGCAAGGGCCTACGGCATGAGACTGTGGGAAGAGGGTGAACTTGATAATCGTATAAAGTTTCTCTGGAAACATTCAAGACAAATTGAAACCACAAACTTGGCCATTGCTGATCGCTATCGAAAGCAAGTTCTTGCACGAGTTGGCCGACGAGATAAAGATGTCCTTAGGAAAGACTTTTACACTAAGGCACAGGAAAGTTATTATAGAGCAGGAGCAATGGAGAACTCTCGAAGTTATTTTCCAGAGCTTAATTCTGAAAAACTTGATTTATGGAAAAAACTAAATGGCATCAACACTAAAATTTATCCTGGCATCAGGGAGTCCTCGCAGAAAGGAACTTCTATCTTGGATGAAAGTACCAATTGAAATAAAACCTTCTGACGTCGAAGAAATTACTACGAGACAACATCCTAGAGAAATCGTTGAAGAGCTGGCCGAGCTTAAAGGAAGAGATATCGTTTCTCTTACGAAAGACTCGACTCCAAACCACTTTATTGTGGCCTCTGATACTTTGGTTGCAATTGGGGATAAGGTCTTAGGAAAGCCAAAAGATAAGGCCGATGCAAGGGCCATGTTAAATGAGCTTTCCGGTAAAGAGCACGAAGTATACACGGCCGTTTATATGGCATGCGGTGGTAAAGAGAGAACTTTTTCAAAAGTATCTGAAGTTAAGTTCACAGATATTTCTCCTGAAATTTTAGACCTCTATCTGGAAGGTGAAGAGGCGATGGATAAGGCCGGTGCCTATGGAATTCAAGGCCAGGGTCTTTTATTTGTGGAAAACTTAAGTGGCTCATATTCTAACGTTGTGGGATTTCCACTTTCTGATTTTATTGATGAAATGAAGAGCTTTCTGTCTGATCTAGGCTACGACAGCTCTAAGTGGAGAGAAGTATTTCAATAAGTGACTATCTAACACAGTTAGGAATTCATCATCAGGTATTGCGCGATGCAGTTGATCTCATTATTGAGATTGATATTTGGGCCAAGCCTGGAGCAAAAGTAGAAAAGCTCGCTATTGCTGATACTGGACATCTCATCGTTAGCACTCAGTCGCCACCTGAAGATGGTAAGGCCAATGCAGGAATTATGAAATTAGTTGCTAAGAAATTTGGTGTCTCTAAAGGAAGCATAGAATTAACGAGTGGCCAACAATCTAAGTTTAAAAAAATGGCCATAACCTTTGTCTTTGCGCATAATAAAGATAGTAATTATTTTTTGGAAAAAATTAAAAAGGCATTAGCTTGAAGTATATAACTTACGCTTTAACATTCATTCTTATTTCAAAGATGGCCGTTGCTCAGCCTCAAGCAAAGACTGACAAAGAGGTTAGTAAAGAGATGTATGATAAGTTGGAAAAGGTTAAAAGTTTTCCACCAGATGATTACGTAACTAAGACGCAGGAATTGAGAAAAGAAATCGATCGCTACATTGAGCTTAAAAAAGGTGTTTGTACTGGGGATTTTTCAACGTTTGTTCTAACGCAAAAAGATCTTGAAGAAAGTCGTAGGAAGCTTACCAGAGTGGAAAAGGACTTGTGCTTCCGCGAGTTGAGAGCATTTCAGGTTACCTACTTAAACAACCTCTTTATTGCAAAGAAGAACTACCTCAACTTTCTTCACGACCAAAGACTTAAGAAACTGGATGAAATTCGCGACGAGTCTTTGCGTAGCTTGAAATCTACTTACGACAAGCAACTTATTTCACCTAAATCAAAAAAGAGATAGACTCTCTATCCTTCTGATTCTTCAGTTTTCTTGCTTCCACCTAAAACAGCACGTGTAGGTCTAAGACTCTTTACTCTTAAAAGAGACTTTCTAGGCTTTAGACTAGCAGACTTACGAATAGTTCTTAGTCTGTTTAGACCAGTTGGGTTTAGGTTTGGCGTCAATTTTTCGTTAGATGTTCCTTGTGATGACATCTCCATCTCCTTGTTAATAGTTACCGAAAAAGGTTTTCAAAATACTTACCTTAATCGATACCTAAGTGGAGAGAAAAAGCTCACTAACTCAGAATCGGATTAGGTAAGTAGTTCATCTACTCGTAGAAAAACTACTCTCAATGGTCACTCCGTGACAAAGTTTAAATCCTTAAATATATACTCGGAATAACTGCAAAAAACATTTAGTCCGAATGATATTTTCTAATCATATCATGGGCTTACAAATGGTGCAATACGGCCAGTAGTGGATGACTCGAGCGTCAAGAAAAAGGTAATAACTGCTTGTAATTACTAATTATATAAGGCAAATTACTACTATAGTTTTTATAAGGATGGCCAAAAATGTGCAAAGAAAAATTGGCATTGCTAATTCTACTTTTTACTGTAGTTTCTTGTTCAACTATTAAGAAGGCAGCGACTTCGCAAATGGGGGAGATGATTTTTGAATCTTCAGATGCTGTTTTAGTGGAAAATGACTGGAATTTGTTTGAAGAAACAATCAGTGGAAATATCAAAGTTCTAGAAACGCTCTATGCTACAGATCGCTCAAATGTCGACTTCATTGTTACTCTGATTAAAGGCTACACTGGCAAGGCCTTTGCTATTGATGAAACATACTATCTTAAAGATCAGCTACAAGAAAAGATGAATTCTGTTCATCGTTCTCGTGCGCTATCAAATTATACTCGTGCCCTTAGTTATTCAGCTCTATTTTTTAAAGAAAGAGATTTTGAAAACTTTGACTTCACAAAATATATCTCAAGCCCTGATGAATTTTATAAATTACTTGAAGATAAATTAAGTGATAGTGCTTCTGATGTTGAAGGTGTCTTCTACACAGCTCAGGCTTTGGCTTCAATTATTAATCTTCAAAGAGATAATATGAGAACTGTTGCTTATCTTCCACTGGCCAAGGTGATGTATGACTGGTCTTGTGAGAAGAATCCAAAACTTGGTTACGGTGCTTGTGATATCTTTTCAGCTTCTTATGTTGCATCTAGGCCACGTGGACTTGGTGGTAATCCAATGGAAGGGAAGGCCTTATTTGAGAAAGCAATTGCAAAGTGGCCAGACAATATGATGGTACGTTTAGCATTTATTCAATTCTACGCAGTTCCTATGTATGAGAAGAATGTTTATCTCAATCAAAAATTAGAAATAGAAAAATATACACGTGAAAATTTAGAATCAAAGTATTGGAGCGGTGGAAAACTAGAAGCTCCAGAAATTAATTATAATAATCTATTTAATCTCATCGCTAATAAACGACTTGAGATTATTGAAAGTTTAGAAAAAGAAATTTTTTAATAGGTAAGATCATATGAAAAATATTTTAAAAATTGCACTTACACTACTTGTTACATTTAACCTTTATGCACTAACTCTAAAAGTTGGTGTCTTAACACCTGAGGGAACTAATTGGGCCAAGAATCTTAAAAAGATGGCCAAGGCCATTAAGAAAGAAACTGGTGGAAAAGTAAAAGTTAAATTCTACTTTGGTGGTTCACAAGGTGATGAGCCAGATGTTTTAAGAAAAATTCGTGTTGGACAATTACATGGTGGAGTTTTTACTGCAAAGACTCTAGGGGATATTAACGGTGATATCCGTGTCTTAGAATTACCATTTACTTTCTATCACGATAGAGACCGCGTATTAAAAGCAATTGATGACTTAACTCCATATCTAAATAAAAGCGTTGAAGCTAAGAACTTTGTTAACTTAGGCTTCTTCGATATCGGTATGGTGTACTTTGTTTCTAAAAATAAAATTGCTTCTCTTGATAATCTTCAAGGAGTAAAGATTTGGTCTTGGGAAGGAGATCCTCTTGTTGAAACGATCTTAGAAGAAATGAAATTAGTTTCAGTACCACTTCCTCTTCCCGATGTATTATCTTCACTTTCAACTGGAATCATAGAAGCGGCTTATGCGCCACCTCTAGCGATTCTTTCAATGCAGTGGAATACAAAGGTTCAGTATTTAATTGATTTTCCTCTTTCAACTTCTGTGGGGGCTTTTTTAATTAGTAACAAAGCATTTAAAAGAATTTCTCCTGAGAATCAAAAGATTGTGAAGGAAGTTTCAAAAAGATATATCGATCAAGTTAAAGCAACAAATGAAAAAGATAATCAGGACTCACTTGATCTTATGAAGCAGTCTGGTGTTGAATTTGTTAAGCTAAGTGATAAGGATATTGATCTAGCTGTAAAGGTTAGAGAAGCTACAATTAAGAAATTAAAAGGAAAGCTGTTTTCTGCAAAGGCCTATGAGCTGCTAGAAAAGAGTTTAGAAAAGAGTAAAAAGAAGAATTAAGTTGTGATTAGAAAAGTCGAAAAACTCACCGATGATTTTATCAGTACTGGCCTTGTTATTGTCGTCGTAACAATCTTAGGCTTTAGTGTCGCCTCAATTATTTTGAGATGGTTCAATCTTTCTTTTTCTTGGATTGATCCATTAGTTCGACACCTCGTTTTTGTCTTGGCATTCTTTGGTGCTGCAATGGCAAGTGGAAAGTCTCGCCATATCGCTATTGAGATTCTTCCTAAGTTCTTAGAAAACTCAGGATATAAAAAATCACTCTTTGTTTTAAATAAATTTATCAGTCTTTGTACAATTGTTGGGGCCACTTGGCTTTTTGCTTCAGGTGTACAATTTTATAATGTTGAAAAAGAATATGGACGTCTTTCATCACTGGGAGTTCATACATCTGTTTTAGTAGGTATTATTCCAGCAGGGTTTGCGCTAATCTTTTGGCGCTCACTTCTAGCATTCTTAGACTTTAGGGAAGAAGAGCATGAGCTTAATAACAATTAGTATTGCCGCATTAATTTTGGCGCTAATTGGTGTGCCTCTTTTTATCGTCTTAGGATGTGTCGCCTTAGCGGCCTTCTTTCATAATGGGATTGATCCATCGGCAGTTTCTGTTGAGATCTATCGACTTGCTTCTGCTCCAACTATTTTAACAATTCCATTATTTACATTTGCAGGATACTTACTTGCAGAATCAAATGCACCAAAGAGATTATTTCGCTTTACCAATGCCATGCTTTCTTGGATGCCTGGTGGAGTTGCCATTGTTGGCCTTTGTCTTTGTGCCTTCTTTACTGCATTTACAGGAGCTAGTGGTGTAACGATCGTTGCTCTTGGTGGCCTAATCTATCCAATTCTTATGGGCCGTGGACATAGTGACAAGTTCACAATGGGCTTTATTACGACCTCAGGCTCTCTTGGTTTACTCTTTCCTCCTTCACTGCCAATTATTCTCTACGGAATTGTTGCTGGTGTTGATATTGATCAACTCTTTAAAGCGGGAATTGTTCCAGGTGTCCTATTGATTGTGGGCCTTGCCATTTATTCAATTCTTAAGTCTGGGAAAAATAATGAAAGAGGTAAGTTTGAGTTAAGTGAGGCCATTGCAAGTTTTAAAGGGGCCTTCTTTGAGTTGTTACTACCTATTGCAGTTCTTGTGGGAATTTATGGTGGCTTTGTTACTGTAACAGAAGCTGCTGCATTTACGGCCTTCTACATTCTAATCATTGAATGCTTTGTTTATAAGGATTTAAGTCTTACTAAGGATGTTCCTGGGATTATCAAAGACTCCATGACTATGGTTGGGGCCATTCTTATTATTCTTTGTTGCGCTCTTGGACTAACAAACTTTCTCGTTGATGAAGAAGTTCCAAATCAATTATTTACGGCCTTTAGTGGAGTTCTAACTAATAAATACGCCTTTCTTTTATTCTTGAACGTTTTCTTACTTATTGTAGGAAGTTTAATGGATATTTTTAGTGCGATAATTGTGGTTGTTCCACTAATTCTTCCATTGGCCCAGCAATTTGATATACATCCAATTCATTTGGCCATTGTCTTTCTCACTAATTTAGAAATCGGTTATATAACGCCTCCAGTGGGAATTAATCTCTTTATTAGCTCCATTCGCTTTAAGAGACCAATTACTGAACTATATCGCTCGGCCTTGCCGTTTCTCTTTATTCTACTAATTTGTTTGGCCATTATTACCTATGTGCCGGCCATCAGTCTTCTTTGGGTACAATAAAGAGGATGTTTATTTTTAAATACTTACAACTATTTTTACTCATCCTTATTCTTCATCCCACAAGTGCGCTTTCACTTGTACAGGAAGATGGAGTTAAAGGTGAGTGGGACTTTGAGCATTATGATGGGCCACTTGATCCAAGATTGATTATCGATCATCAAAATGAAAAACAAGAGTTCTATGATGAATACACTGGACGTAATTACTTTGATGTACTTCTCGTTCCAGAATTAACGGATCTCTCACAAGACTTTAATCGCTATATCTATCCAAACTTCTCTTGCTCTAAGTATGAACTTAAAGAGAATTTGGCCTATATGCGCTACTTAATTCGCTTAACTTCAATTGCTAGTCTTTACGAGTTTTATCGACAAACAAGTATCGCCCTATATCAATATGGTGATGAGAAGAGCTGCCAGATTGATTACGAAACAATTTTTAAGCAGTGTAAGCCTAAGTCAAAAGATATGAAGCTCTTTATTGGGCGTGTTTCAGACTTCTTTCCAGATATCGTAGACTGGGGGAAATATCCAATCAAGCTTAAGACTGATCGAAGATTTAGTCTTGAAACTTACCATCCTGATCTTGTAAAGATTCTTAGATTAGATTTCGGTGGAGATGAGAAGAGTCATCTTATAAAAGCATGTCAATTTGCCAAAAATGAAATTCAAAGTCTTTGTAGTGAAAATGATGAATACATGGCAGCTGCACAGATTAAAGAGATTCGAAATGAGATTCTTAAGTCATCAGCCTTTAAAATTCTTAATCGCAGTGGGAAGGGGCAAGCCTGTTTCACTCGCTATGAAGAAATGGCCAAAGACATGGAAGAGATTGATGATAAGAGTAAGAGGATTATTAAGACGGCCCTTACTTCAAAGGGTGAGCTTAAGGTCTTTTGGTTTGGTGCTTTAAAAGAATTTGATGATCAGGGAATAACTCTTGTTGAACAAAAGAAGCCTGAGCCAGTTAAGAAGGTAAAAAAGGTCGAAGAGAAAAAGCCTGAGCCGGTTAAAACAGTTGATATTAAAAGCATTAAAATTATCAGAAAGCCAAAGCCTCAACCAAAGAAGCCAGAGCCTAAGCCAGTGGAGAAGGTCTCTGCTTTTGAAAAGGCCCTTAGAAACTTTGAGAAATCAAAAGAAAAAACAGTTGTTGATATGACGAGCTTTAAAACTGATTATAAGTTCTCAAAGAAGACGCTTGAAAAGTTCAATGGGTCTTTAAGAAGCTTTCAAACTCGCAAGCAGCTATCAAAGATGAAAAGGGTTGATAACCTTGGTTCAGTAGCGGCGCCAATGAGTTTAACTTTTATTAAGTATCTTATTGATTATAATCTTCATCAGGGTCTATACAATATGACGGGAATTCTTAGTAATGACTTCTATGTTATTAATGATCTGGAGAATAAGAGTCGTCCAGTGAAGATTAAATTAGATAATAATAAGGATACTGGGTTTAAGTGGAAGATCTGGGTTACAGATTCAGAATAAGGTACGTCGTTACTTTTGGCATTTTCAATAGTTTACACATCAAAATATCCCCAATAATAGATTTATGATCACCTAAGATACTGCATATTTAGTTCATCCTAATAAGGTCGTTTATTATCAATTAGCAGATACTAATATAGTTTGTTTTAATCAATGTTTTGAGGAGAGTAATGGTACCTAACTTATTGGAAGTGCCAAAAGTAACGACGTACCTACCTACTGAACATAAAAGCCGGGCTTGAACCCGGCTTGTTGAAATAATTTTTTAGCTAAAGTCTAGTGGCCTAGCACCGCGTCCCATAGATTGCCTTTGGGCAATCAATGCCGCGGCTAGTGCTTTCTAGAAAGTCTTTTTAGTCTCTTCTCGTATGCAGACTTAACTGATAGAGCTAGGAAGAAACCAGCATTTTCACCGTTTTCATCTTGTCCAAATAGAGAGATATTTCCAACTCTTTTGTCACCAGCTTTAAAAGACTTAGTCCAAGCAAATCCGTATAGGTTGAAGTTATGTAGTGGTACCCAAATACCAAAAACTTTTGGCCCAACGTAGAATGCCATATTCTTAATTTTTTCTACAGTAAATGCTACTGCTGGAAGAGCACCAGCTGCTACACCAGGAATCATACGTCCACCAGGAAGAGTCTTTGGATCAAGACGCTTTACATCTGATGAGAAAATATCATCTAGTGATACTGTAAAAGTTAGAACTGAACCTGGACCTTCTAGGTTAGGGTTAAGTCCGATAAATGATTTCTTGTATTTTGGAACTTTGTAAGTTGCTCCAGCAACAATAGATACATCTTCTAAAACCATTGAAACAATAACATTGTCTTCTAGTAGGTTAACGTTTGGCCCATCAACTCCTGGGATCTCAACGTTTCCTTCTCCACATGAAACAGAGAAGAAAGAGAAGCTTAGTAGTGCTAAGACTGTCAGTAGTCTTTTTCTTAATGTGATTTCCATATCGATACCTCACTTTTGGAAAATTTCTCTCATATGCCTTTCTATCGACAAAAGTGAAGTAGTTCTTAATTTTTTTTGGGAAAAAAATAACCCCCAGTTACCTGGGGGCATTTTTTACTATGTGAATCGTTTTGGTCGACTATTAGTAACGATCGGCCATTCTTTCTAGGTATCTTTCCTCTGAACGAGAAACTGTTAGTGCTAGGAAGAAACCACCGTTTTCTCCGTTTGCATCTTCACCAACAAGTGAAAGGTTACCAACTCTCTTACTATCCGTGTAGAAACGAGTTGTAAGCATTGCACCTGACATATTAAGACCATTTACTGGAACCCAAACACCAAAGATTTGTGGCCCAATGTAGAAAGCGATGTTCTTAATACTTGGTACTGAGAAAGCTACTGCTGGAAGAGCACCACCAGAAACACCTGGGATAGCACGTCCACCTGGCAGAGTAAGTGGATCTAGACGATCAGCTTTTCCACCAAAAATATCATCAAGTGAAACAGAGAATGCTAGAAGCGTTCCGTTTGACTGAAGATCTGGAGCGATCTCAACGTAAGAGTTTGTGTAGTTAGGGATGTTGAATCTTGCACCACCCTCAACTTGCACATTTTCTAAAACGATATCAATTAGGATATCATCCTGAAGTAAAACTACTGTCGGTCCATCAACACCTGGAATGTCCAAGTTCTTTGAACTGTCCCCTGAACCACATGACGTCGTTAGTAGCGACAGGGTAACAAGTGCAGAAGTGATTAAAAGTTTTGACTGCTTAAATACTAGTGAATTTTTCATAATTACCTCAAATGACTTTCTATTAGATTTTGATTTCCCTTTTTAATAGAAGTCTCTTTGAAGGCTTGTGCTCTTTTACAACTTATTGAACTCAACTGACGTACGACAAAGACCACAAATCGTTCTCTCTTCGATTTATTTCGATAAAAGCCATTATGAAGAATTCAAGAATTTAAACAACATGATGTGTACCTCGATTAACGAAATTCAAAAAAAATGTAAATTTTTTAAAAAATGTTTCAGTAATTTCAGTTACTTAATGAGGACTCGTTGAATTTTTTTTGGCCTTATTCACTATGGAGCTTGTTGAGGTGGAGCAAGGCGAATTTTGCCGACAAATTTAGGCACCGGCATTATAAGTTACTGAAAGTACATCTAAAAACAGAGTCGTGCTTTTTTCCACCTAAAAAAGAGTTAAGGACTTCTGTACAATGAAATTGTGAGATTATTAGCAGATCGACCACATTTACCAGCTAACCAAGCTAAGAAAGCAAGAAGAGACTATGCAACAGATAGTTCGACTTCTTCATTTTCACCGATGCCTAATTCTAATGGGGCAAAGATTGTTAGAAGACCTAAGCCAAATGATCTTAGTCGTAGTCAGATACACGCAAAAATTAAGAATCATAAATTAGAAAAAGAGCAGGCCTTCCAAACTAAGCTTGATGCAGCTTCAGCAAAGAAGAAAGCGGAAGCTTTAAAAGAGGCGACAACTGCAAAAGTTGAAGTTACTCCTGAAGGGGAGCCTTTTGGTGATGTAAAAAAGAATGATCCAAAAGATCCTGGTACTAAGGAAAAATTAAAAGATGCTTTAACTGCCGGTGCATTTAACTTTTCTGCAAAAGAAAGAGAAGTTCTGGGAAAAATCCTTAAAGATCAATAAGCACTAAACGCTTAGTCTTCTGATTCAATCATTAAATCAATTTTTTGAATTACTTCTGGAATCGTCTTCTCAAGTGTTCCATCAATAATCGTTGCTGCTGAGTGATTGTGACCGCCGCCACCAAGTGCTTGAGCAATGATTCCAACATCAACAGTTTGATTTACACTTCGAAATGAGATTTTAACTTTGTCGTCAATTTCACGAAACATACAGGCTACTTCAATCCCTTCAAGAATTAGAAGGTGATTAATGAAACCATGTGTATCTTCTGCTTCACAATTATGATTTTCAATATCATTTTCAGTCATAGAAATCCATGCAACAAGTCCGCTCTTACTTAGTTGGCAAGAAGAGAGTACTTGGCCTAAAAGCTTAATATACTCAACTTGTTTAATCCCGTTGATTTGATTAAAAGCTTGTGGAGGAGAAATACCTGTATCTAATAATTTTGAAGCAATCTTGTGTGTATTGGCCGTTACTGTTGGGTAACGAAATGAGCTGGTATCGATAATAATTGAAGTATAAAGGGCCAAGGCCATCTTCTCATCAAACTTAACACCAAGGGCCTCAATTAATTCACCTACTAATTCACCTGTTGCTGCTTTGGTTGAGTCCACACAGTGAATTGCTGCAAGCTCTTTTGGGCAAGGGTGGTGATCAATAAAGAGTAGCTCACTTGATTTTAAAACTAACTCTTGAACATTCTTACCAATACGAGGAAGTGCATTGGTATCAGTTACAATGAATAAATCTATTTTTTTAAAATGATCTTTTGAATCTTCGTAATTTGAAATAACCCCATCTGGATCAAGGTAGCGATAGCGATCAAATAACTTTTCCTCGTTAATACATATGGCATTCTTCCCGAGTTTTCTAAGGGCCATACATAAGGCAATCTCACTTCCAATACCATCGGCATCTGGAAAGATGTGAGTTGTGATAACAATATTATTTGCTTTTTCAACTAAGTTTTTGAAACGCTCTACATTCTTGGTCATATATTTCCTAATCGGAAGATTCGCAAACCTTCTCAAAGGTTTGATGATTAAATTTTAAGACTTTTCTTATTGTTTCATTTTTTGTTAGGATTTTAAAGAAGCTTTTAAAAAATGAAGGTTTAAAGAAGGATTTTTACTGTGGATCAAGGAATGGATAATAGCCTGGTGAAATTGTCGGCCATTAGAAAGACATTTCCTGGCAAGGAAGTCCTTAAAGGCGTGGACCTAACTATCGGTCGCCAAGGGGTTTTAGGCTTTTTAGGACCAAATGGTGCAGGAAAGTCGACCCTGATGAAGATAATCTTAGAAGAGCAAGAATATACAGCAGGTGAGTTAATAAAAAGTGAAGACCTAACGATTGGTTATTTACCTGAGGAACCATCGTTGTATCGTCACATGACAGTTGCTCCGTTTTTAAAGTTTGTACAAGAGATTTACGCAACATCTCAGAATGCTTATTCAATTCAAGAGATTATCGAAAAATGTGGACTTTCTGATGTTTCTCACCAGCGTATTGAAAATCTATCAAAGGGATATAAACAAAAAGTAGGGATTGCAGCAGCAATCTGTCATAACCCAAAACTTCTTGTTTTAGATGAGCCATTAGTTGGCCTTGATCCAAATGCGATTATTCAAATTAAAGAAGTGATTAAAGATCTCTCAAAAGATCACACAATATTTATTTCTTCTCACCAATTAAGTGATCTGGCTTCAATTTGTGATGATATCGCCATCTTAAATGAGGGACATATTATTGCTCATGGACCAATTGATGAAATTGAAAAAACTCTTGAGATTAAACAAGAGGTAGAAGTTGAATTTGAAAATATTGATACAAGTAAGCTTAATGGGCTAAAAGAGCTTGGTGTTAATTTCACAGTATCTGGTGATATTTATACTTTTTCTAAAGAGAGTTCTAAAGAAAAGTCAGATGGGGACTTACGAGTCATTCTTTCGAAATACTTTGCACAAAATGATCTATCTATTCTTTCACAGCAGAATAAGAAAGTTGGCCTTGAGGATATCTTTAAGAAGCTAACGGCAAAGCCAGGAGGGAAGGCATGAGTTTGAAAAAAACAATACCGCTCCTAAGAGGAATTTCAATTGTCTATAAGAAAGAAGTTGTGGAGAGTTTTTCATCTCCAATTATTTATATCTTTGCGGCCATCTCAAACTTTATAATGTCTGCAATTTTCTATAATAATTTACAAATGGCACCACAGTTAACAAATAAGACTGTCGTGGACTTTGTTATTGCACCAACATTTTCGGCGCTAAATTTTATTCTACTTTTCTTTGCTCCTATGATTACAATGGGTGCCTTTGTTAAAGAAAAGAGAGAGAATACTTTCTCTCTTTTAAAGCTTTCAAACTTAAGTGATGAGTCGATCTTTTTTGCAAAGTACTTAAGTGCCCTTACTAAGCTTGTTTTCATTACTTTGCCAATCTTCATTATCCCGCTATTTCTAGCACCAAAGGGGTTTGATGACTTTGCAATATTATTTACAAATATGATTGGAATCTATGGGCTGGGAATGTGCTACTTGGCCATCGGTCTTAATGCTTCATTATTAAGTCGCTCATATATTGCTTCTATTGTTCTATCTTTTGGGGCGCTATTTTCATTTCTTATTGTCTATGCCAGCTCAAATGTTATTCAAAATGAGATGGTTCAGGCCATTATGAGATACTTCAGTTTTAGTTCTCATATTTTCTATTTCTCACGTGGGGCAATAACAAGCTTTGATCTACTTTACTTAGCTTCATTTATTGGCTTCTTTAGTTTTGTGGGCATTCGCAATATGGGGGTTAGAAAATGAAAAAAATTACTCTAAGCCTTTGCGCTGTTTTCTATTTAATTGCATGCTTTCTCTTCTTAGTTATTCCTGAGCATGCTTTCTTAGTGGGAGCTACTTTTATCATTGCTCTTGCAATGACGATTCTAACTTTTTACTTTCATTTAACTGAGATAAGAAATTTTGTTAAGAGTACTTTTGGAAGAAATTTACTTTCTAATTTTACCGCCTTTTTCTTACTCTTTTGCATCCTTGCTGTTTTAAATTTTATCGTTTTTAAAAAAGGTGGAATTTGGGACTTAAGTCAAAGAAAGCTCAATACGTTATCAGACTTAACGGTCAAAACAGTTGATAAATTTGATGAAAAAGTTGAGATGGTTGTTTTCTCAAATAAAGAATCAAAGAACGCTATTCTTTCTCTTTTAGAATTATATAAGAATGAAAATACTTCACTTGTTACAAGCTATTATGATCCTGAGTTAAGGCCGGATATGATTGCTCAATACGGGGTGACAGTTTCGCCTTCTATTGTTCTTGTAAAAGGGGAGAAGAAGGTTATTGTAACTCGTATTCTTGAGCTTGGAATTACTAATGGGTTAATTCGTCTGCAACGAAAAGAAGATCCGACAATTTGTTTTAATTATCATCCTAAGTTTCAAGATAGTACTGATAATGGCTTTACAGGACTTATTCATGTTCTTAAGCAATCAGCTTATAAATTAAATGTAATTGACCTTTTACAGGCCAAGGCCATACCTGAAACTTGTAATGTCTTTTCTATCCTTGAGCCAACTAATGATTTCTCAAAAGAGCAAGTTGAAAAGCTTAGTTCATATTATGAAAATGGTGGACGCATCTTTGGTGCCTTTATGCCAAACTTTCGCGGAGAAAAACTTACAAATCTTAAAAAGTTCTTTGAGGATAATGGCCTAATTATTCATAACGATGTGGTTATTGATCCGGCCAATTCTCTTGAATCCTCAAAGGGGACAGCACCCATTATTACAAGCTTTGATAAATTACATATAAATCAAGATTTTAGAGAGCGCGTCTTTCTTCCTCTTGCTAGCTCTGTTAGTGCTGCAAAAGACTTTGTTAAAAACTTTCACTCTCTTGCAAGTTCTTCTCCTAAGAGTTGGGCCGAACAAAAGTTAATCTCAGTTATTGCAGGTGATGTTAAAAAAGATAGTGCCGATATTGCAGGCCCAATTGATATGGCCGCAGCTATTACACGTGAAGATGCGCCAGCTCTAATGGCCATTGGAAATACATCTTTTATTTCAAATAAGTTCTTTAGTTATCAATCAAATTTTAAATTTATATCAAATCTTTATCATTGGATGACGGGACAAGGACAACTTGCTTCCATGAATTCAGTGGTCTTTAAAGAGAAGCCACTTCTAGTATCAGTCATAGAGAAGCAAATGATTTTTTATTTTTCAATTGTGATCCTTCCACTGATCTTTTTGATTGTGGCCCTCGTTCTTTATCAACGTAGGAAGTTTGCTGCATAATGAAAAATGTCTATCTACTAATCATTTTGATTCTTACAATAACGGCCGCTTATTTTACGGTTGAAAGAGATGAGCAGGATCAGGCACAAGAGATTAAGCAAAAACGAGATATACTTGCCTTATCAAGTTACGGGCAAGTGACGGGAATTAAAATTTCTGGTGCAAGTATTGATCTTAAGAAAACGAAAGATGAGAATCTAAAATTATTCTATGAGGAATTGCAAAAGCTTAAGGTTGATCGAATCTTAAATAATGAAGAAGTAAAAGAGGAACTTCTTTCTTTGGAGAATCCTCCAAAATTAAAATTTACTTTTGAAAATGGTAAAGAGGTCTCATTTATCCTTGGGCAAAAGATTGCCATTAGTCAGCAATTTTATATGTTAGTTGAATCAGATAAGAAGAAGCATTGGCTTATTGCTCGCTTTGAGACTGCCTTTCCAGCTGATATGAAGGATAAGGATCGACTTCGCTCAAGCATTCCGTATCAAAAATTTCGTGAAGTTCTCCAGACGCCAGAATCATTCTTTTATAGTGAACTAAAAGAGTAGGTCATTGTTCTATTTTCATTTATTTGGAATTCAATTAAAATAAAAACGTGATTAGCATTTATCAGCAATATATTAAGTACCTCCTTTATCCAAAACTTGTTAATTCAAATATAGCAAGCCACAGGGAAGAGCTCGAAAAGATTCGCGAAGCGCGTCTCTTTGAAATCGTAAAAGATGAGAGTCGACGAGGAGTACAATTAAAGTTTACTGATTTTACATTGGCCTCTTGGCCATTTGTTCTAATCTATGGCCTCTATTCACTGGTACAAATTCATATCGGTATTCTCTTATCTGCGCAAATGGCAAAGGAAGGCTTTCTTCCTGCAATTTTCTCATCAAGTGAATTTCAACAAAAGGCTTTCTTATTTTCGACACTATTTAAAGTTGTCTTCTTCCCACTTTCTGCCTGGGTTTTTGTTAAATTCTGGCGAGTGGTGATTTCTCTTTTTGCGGGACTCTTTGATAAGGATCTTGAGGGAGTTAATCTTGAAGATACGATTGCTGCGTCGCTCGTAGGGAATTTCTTTTTAATCATTCCAATCTTTGGGGACTTTTTAAAATTTGTTTCTCAAGTGGTCTACTTGTATTTTGGACTGCGTTATAATCTGAGGTTTTCTTTTGTGCAAAGCTTCTTTATTCTCTTATCCCCATTAATACTGATCGTAGGGCTTTTCCTCGTGATGCTAATGTACATCAGTCTCATCATAAGCTTTATTTAGGCTCACTGCACTCGTTGCGTTGCTTTCAATTTTTGATAGAAGATGTAAGTGGCCTAAAAACCCTTAGGCCGTCATAATAAATCCTAGAGACACAACACAAAAAAATCTGACATTAATAGGAGTTTAAGTCAATGTACGCAAGCCACGCACACCAAACCGGCGGCATTGAGGTCGTATGCGGACCAATGTTTTCTGGGAAGACGGAAGAGTTAATCCGTCGAGTAACTCGAGCACAAATTGCTCGTCAAAAAGTTCAAATTTTCAAACCTGTTATTGATGACCGTTATCACAAGACAAATGTCGTAAGTCATTCTTCACGTCATGTAGAAGCAGAACCGGTTAAGGATGCAGTTGAAATCTTACAGAAGGTTTATGATTCAACTCGTATCGTGGCAATTGATGAGGTTCAATTCTTCGATAACACAATTATCAAAGTCGTTTCTAAACTTGCTCGTCGCGGAATTCGCGTTATTTGTGCAGGCCTAGATCAAGACTTTAAATCAAAAGCTTTTGGTCCAATGCCAGAGCTTCTATGTATCGCAGACGATGTCATGAAGATTCAGGCCATCTGTACTGTTTGTGGTGCACCAGCTTCGAAAACATATCGACTACCAAGTGAGAATAAGAAAACTGTTCTTGTGGGAGAGGCCGATTTATATGAAGCAAGATGTCGTGCTCACTATGATTATTTAGATGAAGATCAAGATGTTAAGGCATTTTCAATTTCACTTGGAGGCTTAAAAGAGGTAAACTCTAAGAGCGAGGTGAAATTGGAAAATGAAAACACAATCTAAAATATCAAAACTTAAAGACGTACACTACGAATCTAACGATTTTAAAATAAGTCAAATCGAACACAAATATGGAGAGAATGTTTACATTCTCTCCAATCCTTTGGCAGAAAGCTTATTAGCGCGCTTTTCAAATGAAGGCGTCATTCAGCCAGAACTCAATCACTTAATACAAAAGCTATACTTTATTCTTCTTGAAGCAGTACTTGGAAATTCATTTCCTAAGGAAGTTATTGAAGTTCGCTCTCGTATGGCAGGGCTTACAGATAAGGCCGTTTTTGATCAAGAGGTCATAAAGAAAGAGCAACCTGTTGTTTGTGTGGATCTTGCGCGCGCAGGAACTTTCCCAAGTCACGTTTGCTTTGAAAATCTAAACTATTTCTTAAACTCTTCTTTAATCCGTCAGGATCATTTCTATGTTAATCGTAAGGTAGATGAAAATGAACAAGTGATTGGAGTGGATGTTAGTGGATCAAAAATTGGTGGCGGCCAAGAAGGTGCTATTGTCATTCTTCCTGATCCAATGGGGGCAACTGGTGGTTCCATGTCTTTTGCGGTTGGACACTACAAAGATCAAGTTAAGGGCAAGGCCTTAAAATATATTTCGATTAATCTCATTGTAACGCCTGAATATATAAAGCGTATGCAAAAGGATCATCCTGATGTGGAGATCTATGCGCTAAGGCTTGATCGAGGACTTTCTCCGGAGCACGTTTTAAAAACAGTTCCTGGAACTCTTTGGGATGAGGAAGTTGGTTTAACTGGAAAACAATACATCGTACCAGGAGCAGGTGGTGTCGGTGAAATCTTAAATAACTCATTTGTATAGTAAGGAAAGTTTATGGCCATTGAAACTTATATTTCTCAAGAGAAAATTGAATCACGTATTAAAGAATTAGCTAGTCAAATTGATCAAGACTTCGGTGGAGAAGAGGTTGTGGTCGTTGGTGTGTTAAATGGTGCATTTATTTTCGTGGCCGATCTTATTCGTCAGATGAAGTCTCCTGTTTATTTCGACTTTATTGGAGCTAGCTCTTATAAGGGAACAGAAAGTACAGGAAAGATTACAATTACTAAAGATATTAAAGTTGATATTAAAGGCAAGAACGTTGTTCTTGTTGAAGATATTGTGGATACAGGACTTACAATTAGTGAGTTAAACGTTCTACTAAAAGAAAGAGAACCAAAATCAATTAAACTTGCAACATTACTGCATAAGCCTGCAAAGACTGCACATCCAGTTTCGATTGATTATCTTGGTTTTGAAATTGAAGATAAATTTGTTATTGGCTACGGCCTAGACTTTGACGGACGCTATAGAGAGCTGCCGTATATTGGAATTTATAATGGTTAAAAGTGCTTCAAATGAAGGATCTGTAAGAGTTGATCTCTTAGGGGGAACTCTCGATATTGTTCCTATTAATCAGGTTCTTAGAAATACAATTACACTAAACTTGGCAACATCACTTAAGGCCAAGGTTATTGTTGAAGAAATTGACTATGAAGGTGTTGAGTTTGTTTCAATTGATTATGAATCAACAACTCGCCATTCTAGTGTCGATTTCACAAATGAAGATTTTGAAGGTGAGACCTTTGGGCCACTTTCATTTCTTGCTCAAATTCTTCACCACTTTCAGTTAACGAGTGGAATACGTCTTACGACTGAATCGGGATCGCCTCCTGGTGCTGGCCTTGGTGGCTCTTCATCAATGGGTGTGACTGTCTATAAAGCGCTATGTGATTTTACTGATCGCGAATTTGATCGCCAAACGGCCATCAATACGGTTCAAAATATTGAATCGAAGATCTTAAATAAGGGCCCTTGTGGCTACCAAGATTATTATCCAGCTCTTTACGGAGGGGTTCTTGCTCTAAAGGCAACTGATAGTGCTATTGCAGTTGAACAACTCTATAGTGACTCTTTTAAAAACTTCTTAGAGTCTCATTTAACTTTAGTTTATTCTGGAAAGCTAAGGCTTTCAGCAATTAATAATTGGCAAGTGTATAAAGACTTCTTTGATCATGAAAATGGTGTAAGAGAAGGGCTTGCAACAATTCGCGACTTAACATTCTCTGCTTATCGCGCAATTAAAGATGGGCAATTTGATGACTTTCTTGGACTTCTTTGTCGTGAAGGTGCACAAAGAGAAAAACTATTTTCAGGAATTGTTACTGATGACATGAGAGCTCTCTATTCAAAACTTAGAGAAAGTGGGCATGTTATTGGTATGAAGGTTTGTGGAGCTGGTGGAGGCGGATGTTTCATTCTTGCTCACGGCCCACAACATAAAGAAGCTGTATTAAAGGAGATTACACGCTCAAAGATGAAAGTCTTAGAGTTTAGTGTTGAAGCGCCACTATGAACTTAACTTTTAATCGCGTCGCCGGACTTTCAATGAAGGGAGGAAGAAGAGATAATTTCTTTTTCTGCCTACTTGATCACCATAAAGAAAGCGGACGTTGGTTTCTTAAGTCTATTCTGGATGTAAAAGATGAAGATGAATACTCTGATGGAGATGATATTCTCAATCAGTGGATTGATAAATACGATTTGAAACACGTCATTGTGGATTTTCCTCTTTCTCGCCCGGCCTGTCATGAGTGTAATCTAAAGTGCCCTGGTGTTGCCAAGTGTCCAGTGGGGCATGTGGAGAAGGTCAGAGAAGATATTACGGCCATCTTAGAGATTGATCGAAAGATGGAAGAAGAAAACCCAAAAGAGTATGAGAGAAGAAGAAATTTTGAAGATCTCACTCACTTTGATCGCGATACTTTTTCTAAAGAGTCTCAGGACTTTATGTTATCAAAGTCATTTAAGAGAAGATTGAAAAAAGGTTTTGTTCCTTATTGGAATCGCTCACTTGATTTTTGGATTTGGTGCTCATATCACGATCAACTCTTAGAACTCTTTAATACAACTTTTGATTCATTTGGAAATACATCACTCATGATGCTTTCACGCTTTTCTTATATGAAAAGACACTTCCCTCAGGAGTGTTTCTTTTATGAAGGGCATGTAAACCTCATTCTTTTAGAATTATTAAAGAGTCGTATCATTCTAAAAAAGAATATCTTAAATCTAACAGATCTTGATCTTGGAATTGAGGCCCGTCTTGATATTGTGAAAAAGATAGAAAATAAGCTAGGGATCTTTATCTATGATAATGATTTAGAGATCATTGTAAAAAATGTTCGTGCCTTTGATTCATTCTTACTTGCTGTATGTGGACTTCAAAAGGCCAAAGGCCAGGCACGCAGTATGCCTGATTGGACTCTTCCTCATTTAACAAATTTTATTCTTCCTTCATTTGTCTCTGGTACTTAAAGCCAAATGCATTAAAGAGAAGAATGATTCCAGGAATCATAAACATCAATACTAGGGGATTTGAAAAATCCCATAAGGCCACAATTGGCATCAGCACACCTGCCGTCCAACAATAGAATTTTAGGTAGCCGTCAGCAAATTTCTTATCATAGAAACGAAACAGGTATATGAAGAGATGAATGATGAGATAGATACAAATAAGAGATATGGCCGATTGAATCATCAGATCCACAATTTGTTTTTGAAAGACAGGGTCTTTCATCATTGATGCACTGGCCTTATCTACTTGTTCCATCATTTTTGCTGTGGTGCTTAAATAATCCTCATACAGCTTAGGATCTGTATAGAGAATATAGATATAGGCAGCAACAAAGATGTCGGCAATAAAGCACGACGAAATATTTAGGAATTTGAAATTCTTTTTGCTAAACTGAAGATAAATGCGTTTTAAATCTAACATATGTTAATTATTGGAAATAATTTATGGTTTTACAAGTTGTGTTATTAGTTCTTGCTATTGTTATGCTTTATTATGGGGCCGAGTTTGCTCTTGAGTCTGCAGAGAAAATTGGTCTTGCTTTAGGACTATCTCCTTTAGTTATTGGACTTTTAATCGTAGGATTTGGAACATCGCTTCCAGAATTCTTCGTCTCTCAGCTAGCAAGCTATCGCGGTGATCCAGGGATTGCTCTGGGAAATATTGTGGGCTCAAATATTGCCAACCTCTTTTTGATCCTAGGGGTCTCGGGACTTCTTGGAAGACTCTTTTTGACGTCAGCAGATATTAAGAGACAATTAATTCTTCATTTAATTCTTACTGCAATCTTAGGTGTTGTTCTCTTACAAGAGCAAATCTACTGGTGGGGAAGTGCTCTTCTTCTTGGCTTCATGGCCTTCTACCTCTTTGACACATTTAGAGAGATGAAAAAAGAGCGCGCCCATATGGCCGACCCTGAAAAACCAAGTCATAAAGAAGATGAAATTAAAATGAAAGAAATTCTTCACCTTCTTGCTGGCTTTGCCCTTTTATATGGTGGGGGAGAGCTACTAGTTAAGAGTGGAACTGGACTTGCCTTGGCATTTGGCATTTCAAGTTATGTTATCTCTGCTATTTTTGTGGCCTTTGGAACTTCATTTCCTGAACTTGTTACGGCAATCATGACAGTAAAGAAGGGAAAGAACTCCGATATCATCACAGGAAATATCATCGGTTCAAATATTTTCAACGTGGCCTTCGTTCTTGGAAGCTTGGTCTTTTATAAAATTAAAATTTCAGAAAATTTTATGCCCGAGGTTTGTGCTCTAGTATTTGCAGCACTTTTCTTAATTGCAATCTCTTATATGAAGAGAGCATTTTATCGTATTGCGGGGAGTATTTTCTTGGCCTGCTATATTGGAATGGTGCTTTACTGGGTGAGATAAAAGCATAAAGTTCCATCTAGGGAAAAAATTGGGCAAGTGTTAAAATGTCTTCTATGAGTTTTAACGTCTTAATTGCGGAACCAGATTTTGAATTAAGTGATATATACGTCTTAGGTATCGAGAACACGTTCCAAGATTCCAATATCACGCGAGTTGCTAGTTTTAAGGATCTTAAGGCCAAGCTCAATGCGTCTGGTAATTATCATCTTATTATTTCAGAGTACTTTCGCGATGGGGACGAGGATATTTTCTCTTTTCTCGATAGTAAGTCGTTAAATATTCCAACTCTAACGATTACATCATTCACTGAAGCAGAGTTTATAAACTTTGAACGTGATATTACTTATCACTTAAAAAGAGCGCATCTTCCAAAACCATTTTCTTATGTCTCATTTGAAAATATCGTCACGGAATTGAGTGGACCTTCAAGTTTTGTTCAATCTCGAACAGCTTATAAGAAAATCAATACAGAGTACTTCCTTAGAGGAACCATTGCTCTTTGTGATACCTATGTAAAACTTAGTGATTCAAAATTTGTTAAGGTCATCAAAAGGGGAGATACTTTTACAATCTCTCAAATTGAAAGTTATCTTGATCGCGATATTAATTATCTCTATATCAATAAAGATGATCTGGATGAATTTGTCGTTAATGCAGGTGAAGTTTCATTTCTAAAATACGACCCATCAACGCCAGCTGAACATCTGGATATTGCTCAAAAGTCCATTATGACTCTAAAGAGACTGGTTGGAAATTATGGAATTAGTGAAGGTTCCATGGCCGTGGTGGATAGTTATGTTTCAAATCTTAAAAAACTATCCCAAGGTAGTGTGAAGCTAAAGAATCTCTTGGCAGAAAGAGAGCAGATGACAAATTACCTCTATGACCACTGCTACCTAACAAGTATCTTAGGTGTTGAAATTCTAAAGCAGCTGGCCTGGGGAAAGAAAGATAATATTGAAACGATTATTCTGACTTCTGTTTACCACGATCTTCTCTTAGAAGATGAGTCACTTGCTCGCATCTCTTCTCAAGGAGAGCTTCTTAAGGCCGAGCTAAGTGATTATGATAAGAATATTGTTCTAAGTCACGGGCGTCTGATATCTGAAACTCTTGAAAAAGAGGGGATAAATGACCAGAATCTTTACGAAATTCTCATCAATCACCACGAAAGACCTGATGGAAATGGTTTTCCCCGTGGGCTATATGCTAAACAAATTAAGCCCTTAACAGCAGTTTTTATTGTGGCCCATGAGCTAGCTAAGAAGATGGAAGAGTATCACTACGATCTTGAGTATAGTGAAGACATCGCAAAGCATATGCAGGCCAACTTTTCCAAAGATCACTTTGAAAAAATTGTCAAAATTGTCGATAAAATTCTCAAATAGTGATAGGGTGCACCTAAATAAATCAATAACTTAAAAAACGGTAATAAGCTGTGAGTCAAAAGTATATTTTAGGCATTGAAACAAGTTGTGACGACACGTCTGTGGCGGTTCTTAAAGGTGATCCATCTTCTGGGCAGGCCCCTGAAGTTTTGGCATTTGAGTTATTTTCACAAGAGCAAATGCTTGCCCAATGGGGTGGGGTTGTTCCTGAAATTGCTTCTCGAAATCACCTCGATAAATTGGCCCCGCTCTTAGATGTAACCATTAAAAAAGCAGGTGTGACACTTTCAGATATTGATCTTGTTGGTGTGACGACTTTCCCTGGACTCCTTGGTCCACTTTTAACGGGACTAAATGCGGCCAAGACGATTTCTCTTTTAAAGAAAGTGGATATCTTTGCGGTAAACCACCTCTTTGCTCATCTTGAAGCAGTTCATCTCACTCATGAAGTGACTTATCCATATATCGGACTTCTTGTAAGTGGAGGCCACAGTCTCTACACTCTTGTTCGCGCAAGTGATGATGTGGAAGTTCTTGGCTCAACAATTGATGATGCCGCAGGTGAGGCCTATGACAAAGGCGGAAAGCTAATGGGACTTGGTTATCCTGCTGGCCGAATTATTGATGATCTAGCAAAGGAAGGTGATATCAACCGTTTTGAATTTCCTGTGGGACTTAAGACTTCAAAAGATTGTAACCTAAGTTTTTCAGGTGTGAAGACGGCCCTGAGAACGTTTCTAGAGAAGAATCCAGACTATTATGTAAATTCTCCTGAAGATATTAATCAGGATACAAAGGATATTTGTGCTTCTTATCAGCACGCTATTGTGTCGGCCCTAAAGCTTAAGCTTCGCTATGCAATTGAGAAAGCTGGAGAGTTGGGACATAAGAATCTTCCTGTTGTTGTGGGAGGCGGTGTCGCTTGTAATAGCTATCTAAGAAAAGTTTTAAAAGAGAAGTATAAGAACGTATTCTTTGTTGAACCTAAATATTGTACAGATAATGGTGCCATGATTGCTAATTATGCCCTAAGAAATTATGAGAGTCGTATTAAGTATCCTGCTACACTTAGCATTGATGCACGTTCTCGATTTATTAATAAGAAAGAACATAGGAAGACTTAGTGGAAGATAGCAAGAAACTACCTTGGGCCAATAAAGATCTAGGACAACACTTCTTAAATAATCAAAATATTATTTCAAAGATAACAGATGACTTTGCTGAAGTTGCCGAAAGTATTATTGAAGTAGGACCAGGCCCTGGAATTCTTACTAAGAACCTTGCTGCTCATAACCAAGATATTCACGTTGTTGAAAAAGATGAGCGCATGATTGAATACCTTGCACCAATTGTAAAAGCTGATCATATCAACTTTACGGATGCATTGGCCTTTGATTTTGAGGCCTTCATTAATGAGAAGGGACTTGGTGATAAGACATGGCTTGTTTCAAACTTGCCTTATAATATTTCAACGCCGCTACTTCTTAAATTTCTTCAAACACCATCAATTAAATATATGACATTGATGTTTCAACGAGAAGTTGCCGATAAGGTCTTTGCCTTTGCTTCAAAGAAGAATTTCATGGGCTCTCTAATGGCCTTATCACAAACATATTTTAAAACATCGCTTCTAGTTAAGGCGCCTCCGGGAGCTTTCACGCCACCACCAAAAGTGGACTCGGCCGTTATTAGCTTTGAGAGAATAGACAATCCTGTGATTGCTCTGGACGAATTTACAAAATTTGAGAAATTCTTAAGAGCAGTGTTTCAATTTAAGAGAAAGCAGCTAGGAAAGGTTCTAAAGAGCTATACTTCTGTTGAAAAAATTCAAGCGGGACTAGCACATATTAATCAACCTTTGACAGTTAGGGCAGAAGCGCTAAAATTAGAAGACTTGCAAAATCTATATAAATTTTTAAATGAGTAAATATGGGAAAGAAAATAATAGCCAAAAATAAGAGAGCAAAGTTCGATTATCAATTACTTGAACTTTACGAAGCTGGAATGGTTCTCGCTGGAACAGAGGTGAAGTCATTGCGTGCTGGAAAAGTCTCAATTGGTGAGGCCCATATTACAATTGATAAAAATGGCGAAGTTTGGGCCAATAATATCAAGATTCCTGAATATGAATTTGGAAATCAATTCAATCATGAAGAGGCGAGAAAGAGAAAGCTTCTTCTCCATGAAAAAGAGATCGCTGAAATCGCTCACCGTGCAAAGGCCGAGCGCTTAACGATTGTTCCGACGATTATCTATTTTAAGGGTTCTCGCGTGAAGCTAGAAATTGCCTTAGCTAAAGGTAAGAAGCTCCACGACAAGCGATCTGATCAGCAGAAAAAAGATGTTGAAAGAAAGTTAAGAAGAGGTGACTATAACTAAGCTTTTAGTGCACCATCTTCTTGTACATTTTTTCAAAGTAATCTTCATCAAGACCTGAATAAACTCCATCGCGATCTTTCTTATACCACTCTGGTGATTGGTCACTTGTGTGACACTCAAGGCATTTATTCTTTATTGAAGCTTTGGTGTGGGCCAATTTTTGCTCATCATTTTCAATAGCAAATGGGTGATCAGTAACAACCTCATGACAATTTAAACACTGAACATTGGCATAGCTATGCTCAACCTTATGCTTCTCATCAAGCTTATCCCATTCAACACGAAGAGCTGATACTTTCTTATCAGAGAGCTTACGAATTGATTTAACATCCTTGAAGGCCTTTGAAACATCTTGCCAATACTTATTCTTATGGCCGCTAAAGCCTTTATCTGTTGTCTTTAAGTCTTTGAAGTGAACAATATCGTTGTGATTGATATAACCACCTTCTTCATTCATTCCAACAGAGTGGCACTTCATACAAGAGGTCTTATTTTCTTCTCCTGCAATCATAAGCGTTGCAAAAGAAACTGAGTGAGGAGTCTTTGCCCAGTGTTCTCCTTGGGCCTCGTGACATTCAAGACAGCTCTTAGCATCTGGAATCTTTTTGATTTCATTACCGCCTGAGTACATCATCTTTTGTTCCTCATCACGAATCTGATCTAATTTCTTCTTTGATTCATTGATATAGGCCGTAAATGGGTTATTTGGAATTTTCTCTCCTAATTGCTCACGCATTTCGTGGTATGAAAATTCTTTTTCTAGCTTCTCTTTTCCACTTGAGATGGCAATCTCTCCTATGTAGTGGTTCTTTGAGAGAACTTGAACGATTTGAGTATCACCAACATCAATTGAATAATTAGTAAAACTTTGTGAGTGAGAACCAATAATCCAATCGATCATAGGAAATTTCTTAGCAAAGCCTTTATCGTAATCAAGTCCTGCGTGAGACATAACCACAAGCTGTGTTAGTGGGTTTTTCTCGTCGTATCCAGCTTCTTTAAGCTTCTTTAGGGTTTCTGGAAAACTTGCTTCAGGTCTTTTAAAATAACCTTGTAATGGACCTTGTATAGTACTTGGTTCAACAATTCCTGTTAAATAGACTGTCTTCTTTCCAAATACAATCTTAGTAAACTCTTGATGAGGGAAGTCCTTCTTTTTTTCATCACTTAAGTTTGAAACAAGGGGAGTGAAGCTAACTTCACTTAGAACTTCTTTATAAAATCCAACACCAGCAGCAAGATCCTGATCTCCAGGAAGAGTGTATTTTAGGCCAAGTTTATCGAGTCCTTTAGCAACATCCTTTGCTGCTTGCATTTGTGATTTTGCAATATGAGTTGGAACGATTGAAGAAGGAAAGAGCATATCTCCTGTATCAACATAGAGAAATTGTTTTTCTTTTTTTAGCTCGTGCATAAAGCCTGCTACTTGTGGAAGTCCTCCCAGAGGGAATTGACGGCATCCACAAGGATGTGTTTCACCTGAGATTGAATGAGAGAAGAGGATGGAAAACTTAGGGCCTTCAATCTTTAGCTCTGAGTTTGCTTTATCCATGTCGATAATACTTTGGCACGAAAGTGCTAAAGTTAAAGTAAGTAATCCAAATATTCTCTTCATTGAGTGACCTTTCTTATTTTAATCTTGCTAGTAATTTCTTTGCTGCAGGAACGTGGCGACTTTTAGGAAATGACTTAAGCATCTCTTGAAGAATCGCTATGGCCTGATCTTTTTGTCCTTTCTTTTCAAAAGAGCGGGCAAGGTAAACTAATCCATTAGCGTTATAAGGTGATTTTGGTTTTTTCGTATATAAAGACGAGAAGTAAGTGATGGCATCATCATATCTCTTTTGAATATAAGCAACCATTCCAAGGTTGTGGTTGATACGATCTCTACTTTTGCCTTTGATCTTTCCGGCCTTATAAAGCTCTTCTAGGATAGGGCGAGCTTGAGAATACTTACCCTTTCCATAGAGATACATGGCCTCGTTATAAGGAGAGCGCTTCTTTGCAGCTGCTTTTGCTCTTCTTTGCTTATCTTTTTTTTTTAGCAGAGCAATAACTTCTTTAATATACTTATCTTGCTCTTCAATTTTTGCAGAAAGCTTTGTTACTTCATCAGTTAGGGAAGTGTTTTGTTCTTCGAGCTTATTAATTTTATTTTGTAGCTCTTCAACCTTCTGGTCTTTACCATTGGTATACTCTTCCATTTGTCCTTGGAAGGCGGCGATAGAAGACTCTAGCTCTTGCATCTTAGAGATGGCATCTGCATTAAGTCTTTGACTCTGCTGCATTTGAACTGACATTGTATTGATTTTCTTTTCGCGCTCAATTTGTTCCTGTGTCTTACAAGAAGTCATTGATCCCATTAAAGTAATTAATGTGATAGTCGATAGTAGGGAAGTTTTCTTCATGAGAAATTCTCCAGAATATGATTAGATGCTATCGAGAGTTTTTTTACGATAGGCTTTGAATTCGGCCTTTTCAGAAAATTGTTTTGATAAAATGGCGTATTTCTTAGCTTTATTAAAAAACTTTCTCTTGTAGCTTGATTTAGCTTTTAAGTAGTAGAATTCGGCTTTTCGATAGAGGTTAGGGGCGAGTGTTTGGCCACCAGCTTCCTTTGCCGCAAGGAAAGCAACCTGTGCATAAGTCATTTCTAACTTAGGGCGTACGGTCGTTAGACCGCAACTACCCAGAGTTAGAAGTAAAAGTAAAAATGTAATTTTAGACTTTAATACTTTCATTTATTCTTCAAATTACTTAGAAACAACAACGAAGTTTCCTCTTCTGTTTTGTGACCAAGACTCTTCAGAGTGACCAAAAGCGATTGGTCTTTCTTTTCCGTAAGAAGTCGTAGAGATTCTTGAAGCATCAACACCAAGAGCTACTAGGTAGTTCTTAATTGCACGTGCACGGTTTTCACCAAGTGCCATGTTGTACTCACGTCCACCTCTTTCATCACAGTGACCTTCAACTTGTACTTCAACATCAGTGTTCTCTTTTAAAAATTCAGCGTTAGCTTCAAGAGTCGACTTAGTAGACGAGTTTAGGTTTGAAGAATTAAATGCAAAATAAACAGTTCTTAGAGCACCTGCTTTACCAGAGTCTGAATCACCGTTTAACTCAAGTGATGAGTTTGCGTACTCTACTGATTCAACAGAAGATGAATCATTTTTCTTAGCGTCTGAACCACATGAAGTCATAACTAGTGCAGAACCTAAAAGTAATAACGTAAAAAGTTTTTTCATTTGTTCCCCCTTTCCATATATAGAGATTATTCTTGTTAATGAAAAAATTAGATATACCCATAAAGTATATAATAAATTTAGGTGTTTAGATACCGGCAGAAAAGGAATTAAATCCTGATAAAAGTGCTCAGCTTCATGAAAACCTATAGTTGATATGATTATTTATCGGGATTTCACTATTTATCTAAACACGTTTTTTCGCAACTTTTTGCCAAAATTTTATGGGTTAACAGTTAAAGAAAAAGTAAAGTTTCTCAATCTCTATTTACAATGTGAAACGATCAAAATAATGTTTATTTGAGGTTATTGAAAAGTCCTTATCTTGTGTGTAAAAGCCTGGCCGCCGTCTTTTCCTGTCTCTGCTTAAGTTGCGGCCAGGCATTTTCTCTAAACTCAATTCTTAATATTCCACTAACATTGCAAATAGTTCTTCAATAATCCTTCATAGTTACAGGGCCTATTTTTAATAACTTGTAGGACCACTTTGTCCCTTCTGACACCAGAATCCATGAAGTCTTTACAAGGTTAGGTGTTATATTCTGAAACTTTCTTACATTTAAGGTATTTTCACAATGTTTTCTATGGGCCGTCTCCACAAAGGAAAATCAGGGTTATAGAACTAATTTAACGAAACATGATCTAAAGGAGAGGGATTCATGAAGAGATCGACTAAAAGTTTAGTTTTATTATCGCTATTGGCATTAAGCGCCAACGTTCACGCACAGTTACCTGATGAAATCGATTATCCGACGTACCTATCAAAGTACTCTCAAGCAAAGTCCGATTCTGATAGTGCTCGTATGAGTGCCAATCAGCTAAAGAGCATGCTTCAGCAAATCGCTGCAGACTTAGAAGCAAATGGTTCTGCAATAGCAATCTCTAAATCAGAAATTGATGAGGCCGTAGCTATCATCAGTCAATTGAGTACAGAGAATATGGATCTCGACAATACAATTGCCATGCTAACGGAAGAAAACCTTGGCCTTGGTGATGAACTACAAAGACTTGCTCGCGCTATCTCTGAATTATCAAGTGAGCAAAGAGAAATCCAAGATGATCTAGTCGGTCCTCAAAGAAATGCACATAATCTTCGTTCTGCCCTTGATTCAGTAACAAAGAATCTTCACCAAAATGGTGACCGTCTTCAAAAGGCGCAAAAGAAGTTAGATCGTAATCGTGATAAAATTAAAAATCTTGAAGGAAATATCAAAACGGCAATCGATGAGAGTGATCGCCTAAATCTTAAGCTTCCTAAGATTCAAAATAATATCAAACAAAAGAAAGAAGACCTTGATAAGGCCACATCAAAAATTTCTCAATTAGAGAATCAAGTAACTAAATTTCAGGCCGAACTTGTCAGTGCTAACCAAGAGGTTAGTGCGGCCAAGGCTAAGGTTGATCAATTAGAAAGTAAAATCTCAAAGCAAGAGGCCAAGGTAGCTCCTCTTGTTGAAAAGAAGAATAGACTAAACGCTCAGGCCATTAAGGCGCAATCAACAGTATCTTCTAAGAAGAGTGAATTAAATAAGGCAAAGAATGAGCTTTCATCAGCTAAATCAAAGCTTTCTTCTCTTAAAAGTGAAAAGCAACAACTTGCAGCTCAAAAGAATGCATTAGAAGAGAAGAAAACTAAGTTTGAAGAAAAGCTTGCCCAAGTTGAAGCAACTCTTAAAGAGCTAATGGCAAATCGTGATCGTGGAAATGCTAATAAGATTAAAAACCTTAGAGAGCAAAGAAAACTTCTAAGACAAAAAATTGCAGAAGTAACGCCACGTCTTAATAAAGTTGAAGCAGATTTAAATAAAACTTCAGCTGAACTAGCTCAAGCAAAGAAGGTTATTGCTGGTGGAGATACAAAAGTTTCTAATCTCGAGCAAGAAGTCGCAGCTGCTGAACTTCAAGTTAAGAAGCTCTTAGCTGATATCTCAGCGGTAGAAAATGAAATCGCACAGGCCGTTCCTCAACTTGCAAGACTTAAGGATCGTCTAGCGAGTGCTAAGACTGAATTAAGAAGTGCTCAAAGTGCACAAGCAAGTGCAAAGTCTAAGCTTGATCAGAAGCAGACGGCCCTTGCTCAAGTGAAAAAAGATATCAAGAGAATCGAAGGAGATATTGCTTCTCTTAAAGATCAAAAACAAAAAGCGCAAGAGAGAATCACTATCATTGCAAGTGATCTAAAGCGTATGAGACGTGAACTAAACCAAGAAAAGAATGACTTCGATGCAAATCGCCGTGTGGTTGGAACACTTCGAAATACACAAAATGCTCTTAAGTCAGAGCGCGATTCATATCAAAGAAGACTTTCAATTGTTGAAGATGAAATTCGCCACCTACGTGGAGAGCTTGATAAGGTTCAAGCGCAGCTTCTAATTCTTGAAGATGAGCACAAGCAAAGAGATCAGCAATACGTTTCAAACGTACAAACGATCCAAAGCTCACAAGATCGTATGCAGAGTAACTCTTATACAATCTCTTCTAAGCAATCTCAGATTGCACAAAATGAAAATCGCATTCAAGAGCTTGAGTCTCAAAGAAGCGCACTTTTAGAAGATCAACTTGTAAAAGAAGGTCAATTTGCACAAGCTGATGCTGTGGCAAGTGATTTAGAATCAATCACTCAAGAAACTTATGAGGAATATGAAGATCGTAAAGAATTATATGCTGATTACAAGAGTGAGGCACAACAAATGGGTGCTTCTCAAGGTCAAGCGGCCGGTGCAACTGCTGGTGAATACGCTGGATCTGCTGATGTAAAAGAAGATGCTTCTTTATACGGATCTAAGAATGGAACAACTCTTGGTGAGTTAAGAGGATATCTAGCAGGACTTGTTGACGGTAAAGAGCAAGGACTTGAGGCTGGGTATGACGAAGGTGTTAACTCTCAGGCCAGTTATGATGAAGGTTACGCAAAAGGTTATGAGCAAGGACTACAAACTGCTGTCGCTCTAGCTAAGAAAGAAAATTTCCCACAAGGGTATGCACAAGTTAAAGAAGAGAAATTTTCAACACTACCAACTAATAAAGTGGTTCTTGAAAATAGTGTAAACGGAAGCTTATTTATGGAGAAGGCATTTGCCTTTGCCTCAACAGCGGCCCAAACACTTACAGAGAGCTTTGGAATTGAGACTCCTGATTATGTTTCAACTGAGGCCTTTGCACCAGTAAGAATCAAGTCAAAGGTTGATGTTGAAATCGCTCGCGTTGAAAAAGAGATTGCTCGTCATGAAGATAATGATCAAGTTTCTAAGGCCAAGCCTCAGTATGTTTACACTGCACCAACTCGTATCGATGTTGATGAGGATTTCAAAAATTGTTTTGATGTCTACAAAGGTGTTTCTGATTTTAAAGAAGCTTGTGGTGATTCTTATGAGTCTGCTTATAAGTCTCAATTTGTTAGAGATCACAAAGACACTTTCTTTGCTGCTTATGAAGCATTATTTGAAGAAGCAAGTGATGAAGCTGCAAGCGGTGACTTCTCAGGTGAGACAAGAAAAGCTTTTGATAAAGCATATAAGACGGCCTTTGCTGAAGCTCGCTTAGAAGGTGAGGGAGTTGCTTACCAAAATGGTGCAACTGATGGTGAAGAAGCTGGTTTTGATGAGAATATTGCAGCTAAGCGTTCTGAGCAACTTGCCAAAGGTAAGAGTGAAGCAGCTAACTTATTTGCAAGTAGCGGTGTTGTTCGCCTTAATAAATACGCACAAACAAGTGTAAAAACTGAAGATCCAAAAGGTCTTACTCAGGATGGAAAATTCTCAGTAGGTCTTGGACTAGTAAACTTTGGTAAGCTTGCAACAAACCGAGGAGCAGTGTCGGCAAAGGTTATCGCAGCATCATCAAATGTTTCGGTATCAAATACTCGTGCTAACTTAAGAGTTCTACCGGCATCATCTCAAATTGACTTAAGTGATGTTATCCAAGCGAAAGTTACAAATAACGCTCGCCCAGGATCTGAAGTTAAGATGCAAATTGAGCTGACTTACCCAGGTGACGCTTTACGTGGAAGCTATACTGAAGTTGCAACATTTGTTTCAAATGTTATGGTAAATCCAGAGATCCAAGTAGGTCTAGACTTCGATGGAAAAGTTAAAGATCGTAAGTGTTTCCTTGGATTATTTAACTGTAAGTTTAGAAGCCACGATGTAAAAGTTAAGCTAACAGGTCTACGTGACTTTGTTCCTGGAAGCTACGATGTGGCAATAAGCGTTCTTGAAGGTGGAAAGTTCATCGATCTTAAGAAAGCACAAACTCAAGTTGCTGCTCCAGGTAAAGGGGTTGTGGCCACAGGAGCTCTAACTTATAAGTTTAAGAAGAAGACAAAAGACGATAAACTCAAGTTTAAAGTCGATGTTTCTTACAAAGGCGAGTTACTTCAGTCCAAAGTAATCGATGTAAGAGCAAAATAGAAAAAAAGCCTCCGCAAGGGGGCTTTTTTTTTGCTAGTATGCCACTATGAAAAATCTATTATTAGGGACACTTACATTATTGAGCCTTGCGGCAAATGCTAACCAATGTGCAAATCTTGAAGAGATTGCCAACACTTTCAAAAAAGATCTCAAAAAAGAACTTTCAAATACGATCTATCCTGAAGATAAGGTCGGCCAAGAAGAGTTTCGCGCAAAAGTTGGAGCAAAACTCAACTATCTTAAAGGCTTAAAACACTCAATTGAAATTTGCTATGAAGACTATGGCAAGCCAACGCTTTATAGCTGTCAGATGGGATCAGACCTCTTAAAAGGTGAGCACCATGGTAATTTGAGAACAACTTATACATCTTCGATTTCAGTTGATTATGAATGCAAGGCGGAACTCTTTCTAGGTCATACAATCACAAGAAATATGGAAACAGGTAAGACAATCTATATGGAGTCAGGGGGAATGCATATTCTCAATACTCTCTATAAGTGTTCTGGAAGTTATACAAATGAAGAATACTCTTTTAGAAAGGTTCTCTTATCTGAAGACAATGTCTTCTTCATGGATCAGTATTTAATTTATCGCACTGATGTGAAGGTCATTGCAAAGAAGTATAAGGCAGAAAATAATTTAAGAGTTGAATATACAGATTCTGAAGTGATCTTTCACTATGGGGATGCTTTTGTTGCTATCTCAAAAGAAAATGGTGAGGCCACGCGTTCTAACTTCATCTCAATGGATGAATTGACGGAAGGCACTTGTCAGACTCGCTTTGATGCTGAAAAGAATATTATCTATCCGCGCACAAATATCGATGAGAAGCGTTGGGGCTTCAAATTAGAATACGTGTCTCGTTAGTATGAGGACTAAGAAAGTTTTAATCACAGGCTTTGAACCATTTGATGGAGGGGAGATAAACCCCTCTGAAATTCTCGTTGAAAAATTCGATAGTGAAATTCCAGGACTTGAGATCCACAAGCTTATCCTGCCTGTGGTTTTTAAGAAGTCTCTTGCAATCCTAAAGAAGGAGGCCTTCTTTTTAAATCCAGACTTTATCATTTGCTTGGGATTAAATGCGAAGGTGAGTGAGATTAATTTGGAGGCGATCGCTCATAATCTTGATGATGCTCGCACTGATGATAATGAGGGCAATTGCCCACAAGAAGAAGTCATCTTTGAAGATGGCCCTGAGACTTTAGATTCCACGCTACCTCTTAGGGAGATGGAAGATGCCATCCTAGCAGCGCAGATTCCTGTTGCCATCTCTCGCGACTGTAGCCGCTTTGTTTGCAATCACGTCTTCTACGGAATTCGCCGTATCATTGATATGAAGAAGATGCGGGCCAAGGCCGGCTTTGTGCACCTTCCGCCATTTGAAAAGCTGAACGTCGCCCAGCAGAGCAGGGCGCTTGAAGTGATGCTTTCTGCGCTAAAATAGAAGGGCGCAACTTTCGCTGCGCCCCCGAAATCACAACTTCCGTAAGATCAAAATAATTTGAACTACATAGATCATGATTTCTAAAAATGACCAGAAGTCTTCCATGACTTTCTCCTTAGCTCCCATCATTGGGAGGAGAAAGTGGAAACTAGGTCAGATTTATGTTATATTTTCTTTATTAGTGCCCCCGAAGGGACTTCTAAAAATGACCAGAAACTTAACCTCGTTTTTACGGGGTTTTGTTATTTTGGGCCATGCCATCTCATTGAATTCACACAAATTTTTCATCTAAAGAAATATCCATTCCAGATAGGGAATATTTCGTTTTTGGAATGGGATTGAAGTAGTTTTCGTTAACTTCAAAATTAACGAGGGATGTTCCAGAAGATAAGCCAAAAAGTCCAAAGGTGGATAATGAACCTCGAAGAGGAGATAGTGATAAGCCAAAGAAAGATGAAGGTAAACCAAAAAAAGGAGAGGATAAACCAAAAAAACATGAGGTGGAACCAAAGGAAGGTCAAAGGAAACCGAAGAAAGTTAAGAAGCCTAAGAATAAAAATGACGACTGCGAAGCTTCAACAAAATGTAAGCTTGATAACTCTAATGGTTTAATTAATCGCACTAAAAGCGATGATCAAATTTTCGATGGAAATATGATAAACTTTAACCCCAATCGGAAGTTAGATATTTATGAACTTCAAATTAATTTTGGAAGACCACAATTTGGTTTATAGGAAATAAGTATGAATACACCAAAGAAAATGAATAGAATGATGAACTTCGTAGTTACAGTATCGATTGTTGTAGCCTCGATCGAATCTTATGATAATGGCCTTAATATTCAAGCTTTTAAAATGATAAGCTTATATGTTTTACTCTCTTTATTTTTTGTTACATGTGCAGTCGGAGTTTTTATTAAATGTGCTGTAATTTTAAATAAGGATATGGTCATAAAAGTGAAGCGTGTACAAGATATTCGATCGCTTTATGATTTTGCCGAGTTTTCATATAAAGAAGCACATTACTATATAGTCCTTCCAATATTTACTGGTTCAATGTATTGGTTTTTAACGTTGGAAGGAGACTTTTATTTACTGTTAATCAAAGCTTGCATCTACGGATTGTTCTTTACTTCAGTCGTCTTATTTCTTGTTGAGGCTATTCACCATAGTGCTAGACTTATTGCAAGGTCTAACGATAAGTGTAAATAATAAAAAGGGCGCAACTTTCGCTGCGCCCTCCTCATTGAGGAAGAATGAAGAATAGAGAAAATTGGCGAAGTGTGTTATATTTCTATTAATAGTTTTGTGCCCTTCGAAATCACAATTCTATGATTTGCCAAAGAAGCACCCCGTTTTATACGGGGTCTTTTTATATGGAGCCATGTCATCTCATTAATTCATTCAAATTTATCATTTTAAGAAATATCTATTCCAGATAGGGAATATTTCGTTTTTGGAATGGGATTGAAGTAGTTTTCGTTAACTTCAAATAAAGTTTGGAAGACCACTGTTCGGTCTATGGGGATAGATATGGATTCTAGTAAGAAAACATTTATTCGAAACTATATAATTATCATGATTTACCTTTCAGGGCTTGCTCTTGGAGCTATTTTTTTCTTCGAGAGATTTGGACAAAATATTGTGGATCTCTTTGATATTTTAATGCTTAGTCTTTATGTCTTATCAGGTTTATCTTTTGCACATTTTTTTCTTGTTGCATTCTTTGGTGCTTTTGCAAATTTTCAAAAGCTTGAACAGGCCAAAGAAATTGACGCAAGTATTAAATTAATCAAGGTTAGATCTCCTTATGATTTCATATCGCTATTTTTTAAGAATGCTAATTCTTATGGAGCATCTATTCTTCAAGGAGGTGCTATTTTTTACTTTTTCCCAAGTGATGAGTATTCGACCTTATTTGTAGTTAAAGTTGTGGCCGTTCAGATGTTATTGATGCTACCAGTCTATGCTATTTATGAAGGTTTCTACGATATTGCTCGCGGAAGAAGTAGGGAATAGTCGGGGAAGTGTGATGAAGGCAACGAAAAGCATAACTTTCCACTTTTGAAATGCTGTGCTATACTGCCGCTTACGAATATTTGTTCCAATATCCGTGTCAAAATCTAATGGGGGTGCCCTGGTTTCGACGGGATGGCTGACAGGTATCCGGGCGTGTCCAGGCTGGTGTCCATGGTCCTGGTAAAAAGGAGACCGACGTTTAATTGCAGACGATTATGCAATGCCAATGGCTGCCTAATTATTTTTAGGATCTAGTCTTGTGAGGCGCTACTGCCAAGAAACAGAATGTAGCGACCCAGTTGAATCTGCTGGCTAACTAGGTTCCGAGGCTGCCGGGGCATCTCGTTAATCTGTCACCGGGGTTCGCCGAGGTCACCTATCTCGGACAGTCTTGTCTTCTGACGATAAATGAAGACTACGCACGTAGGCCGCTATCAAGACGTCATTTCGGACGTGGGTTCGATTCCCACCACCTCCACCAGAACCTAGTAACTCATTGAAATTAAAGACTTTTTTCTGGTGGTTTTGCCCGATTGTGGCAAAATTGTGGCAGAGTTAATTAATTTGTTTCTTCTCGAAAGATAACTTAAGCTCAACAGATTTTTCAATTTTAAGATCTTTTGCGATGCGTATGAAATGTCTTCTAAACATTTCTGCTAGGGCTTTATCTGTTGTACCTGTCGATTTAGTATCACCATCAATACAGTATATAGTTCTATTATCTTTATCTTTGGAGCAGTCTACATTTGACTTGAATGTGAAGTTTCTTTCAATTGCAAATAGATTCATTTTAATTTCAAGCCAGTCTATTTTGGTTACATTAAAGCTATCAGTTGGGCTTGAGGCAAAAGTGAAACTCACCAGAATTAGAAAAAATGTCAATATTAACTTCATCTCATCTCCTTATATAATATCTATTCACATATAGAGTATTTATTTTTAATTGCTTCGCTGAACTCTTGTTTTTTGATGACATCAAGTGACTCTTTGTAATACTCGAAATCATAGGGGCTAGGGGTAAGAATATCATGTGTTTGCGCTGCTTGAGCTCCATGTCCTTGAAATATAGAAAGTGAGTTTTTGTTACCGTAGAAGTAATGTGTTAGTTCTAGCGTATTTTCTTCTTTATCATTATTTTCAAAAATACTTAAGCCCGCTTGATCACTAATTTTACAGTACTCTCTATACATATCGTAAACTTGATCTTTCTTTAAGAATAGGTAGCATTTCTCTCTTTTGTACTCACAAGGTGAAAGTAGCCATAAATTATCTTTAATATGCAAGCAAAAGGTAGATTGATATATATCGTTTTTATGCTCAAAGGAGCATCCGTTAATATATTTATTATTTGCAAGGATTGTTATACTTACTAAACTCGTAAGAATAAGAAAAAAGCTTTTTGTCACCTTCATATTCGATTACCCTTCCTTTATTTTTACAGCTTGTTACAAATGACTTATTCTCGTGTCTCCAAATTAGTATTTGTTCGACCTTTTTCTTTTCTACGAAGTTTACAACTTTTGGAAATGTTGTAAATTTATAATCATGTAAGCCTATTAGATAGATTGTGATGATTAATGAAATAATTGAGGTTACTGAGTCAAGAGAGAACCTTTTATTTTCTACGTGACATATATAGAGTCTAAAAATTAAATAAATTAGGATAAAAGTAATTAATCCATTGTAATTTTCTAAAAATATACTCAAGCCTATTAAGAATAAAAAAATACTCATGTTTACTTTATTATAATCTCTTAGCTTTTTTACTTGATCAATTCTTAACTGGTTAAGTTGGAAAAGCAAAGGAATGAAGCTTAAAAAGAAGAACACTTTTTTCTTCATTGTAAAAACAATGGCCGTATTAAAATCGTATCTTGGAGTAAATGAAAATTCAGACGTGTAACCATTAATATATATAAATGAGATAATAGTTATCACTGTTGTTACAAATGCAATTAGTGCTAATGCTCTATTGAGTTCTTTTTCCATGTTTTTAGTTTAGTCAAATAGATAAAAAAAGAAAGAGGCAAAAGCCTCTCTCTATATATATTAAAATGAAATAAACTCACACGCTCGTTGCATGAACTTTTTGTCCAAGTGAGCGTAGATCATTGTTGTCTGAATTTCGTTGTGACCTAAGAGCTGTTGTAGCACGTAGATGTTACCGCCATTCATGACAAAATGACTTGCAAAAGTATGTCGTAAATCGTGGAATCGAATGATCTTAGATACGCCTGAATTGATTTGTGAGGGCTTGAAGTTCCTCTGAGTGATATGGTCGTAGCGAACTGGAGTTCCATCTTCTTTTGAGAAAATAAATGGACCTCTCATTTGCGTTTTAAGGCGATTTTTTAAGATGGCCCTTACCTTATCATTCATTGGAATGTAACGAGTTTTACCACTCTTTGTATTTTCAATTAATCCTTCACGCTTCATTGAACGAGAGATCACTAATTGATTACCTTCAAAATCAACTTTATCCCAACAAAGCCCAACAACTTCACCAAGCCTAAGGCCTGTATTAAGTGTTAGCTCATATAGGTCATGTAATTCATCATGATCTCTTGTGTAGTCTAAGAATTGTTTTACTTCTTCTTTTGACCAGTAGGAGAGGTCACGGGATTTTTGTTTTAACTCTTTATATCCTCGAATTTTATTTTTAAAGATATAACCCATCTTTTCAGCGTCATTCATGATGGTCTTAAAGTTCATCATGTTCTTGTTAACTGTACGATTGGTTTTACCTGATCGAAGAATAAAGTTTTCAACTTTTCTTGCGTGATTGTACTCGATGAATTTCAATTTAATATTACCTAGTGTTGGTATTAGATATTGATTGATAGTGGAGTGGTAGCCCTTAATTGTTTTAGGGGATTTTCGTCCATGTGCAACTTCATCAAACCAAAGCTCACAAAACTCTTTAACGGTAACGTCTTTTTGTATGACTTGACCTGTTGTCTCATACATTTCATTTTCGACTTTTAACTTTGCCTTAAGTTGTTCAGCATCGTATTTTCGTCGAAACGATTTTGTTACACGTCGGCCGTCTAGCATTCGTACATCAACACGAAATACTCGTTTAGACTTCTTTTGCGTTTTCTTTTTAGTAGTTTTTTTAGGCTTTGATAATCCCGTGTCTAAGTAAAGCACGTTGTTATCAGCCTTTTTAGCATTCTTCATGCAAATCTCCATGTTAAGAGACTTGCTATCTATTGTCGGTCCTATTATTCGATTGTTAAAGAGCGTGTTGAATGTAGCTAAGTGATGATTGTTTGTCATGGCCTCGTGTTATTTCCTGTTATTTTTTACATTTTCAATGACATTCTCATAAGTTACTGGCTTGTCTGATGTGAATGCTCCTGTCTCGTCGTTGAGATATGTGTACTCAAGTTCAAACCATTTATTGTTCGCACGAGAGTAGTGCCTAGATTTATCGATCAAAATGTATGTCTTTTTTGGAAATAAATTGTGACAAGCATTTAATGTGTAGATATTTTCGGGAATGGTACTCATGCACCTATTTCCGCTAATATGATCTTTTTTGAGCAATAATTCGCTAAAAAGCGCTCCTTTTTTTGGGTGCGAAATTATAAAAACAGGAATATTGAAATCAATTGCGATCTTTTTGAACTCTTTTAATACATTTGCTTGTAATGCGAACTCTTCTGAAAACAAACCTGTACTAATATTGTCATAAAAGAGACTTTTTATATTATAAGATTGAATAAAGTGGCGAATCTGTGCGAAATAGTGCGAAAAGTTCCGAATTGGATCAAATTCGTTATCTAATTCCGATAAAACTTTTATTTTTTGGAGCGATTCGGACGCTTTTTTCGTAAAAACGTCACTTTTTGCAAACTCATTCATTTGATATTTAAAGGTATCGCTATCTTCTTCGCTTAAAAGAACCAAAATGTTAGAAAAACGTGCCGAATCGAGCATAATACTTCTTAAAAGTGTCGATTTACCTTTTCCCGATTCTCCTACTAAAACGTGAATTTGTGATTTTCTCAATCCATAGTGTGCATTTAGAAAATAGTAACGAGACAAGTAATCTTGCGTTTTCAGTTTCTCTCTAATGCTGTCTTGTTCTTCAGATGACATAAGAGAAGTTTCATTAAGTCCAAAGTAGATATAGCGAGCAACAGATTTCAAAAAACCTTTTGGATAATTCATCGCTTGAATTTCATTTTCACTAACCGCCGAAATTAGGGCCTTATCGTATGGAACTTTATTTTCGTGTAAGTTCTTAATGTACTTATAGGCTACAGATGTTTTAATTCTATTAGAAGAAATCATAAATCTCCCTCCAGTAGTGAATTATTTAACTTCATTCTTTCCTCTAATTCTTGGTCGAGAGAAGTATTAGTATTACTAGTATTTATAGAGTCCAGTTTTTGGACCGTTGGTAGTCCATTTTCTGGACCATGAACGGTACTCTTTTTGGACCAATGGACTTTGTATCGATTCGATTTATTCTGATGGCCTTGAACGTAGTCAATCCAACCTTCATTTTTCAAAACATCAATCAACTTCTTCATTGTTGTTTTCCCTCCTATATTAAGAACCTCCATGATTGCCTTGTAAGACATATAACAACGCTTCCTAGAGGCCAAGACCATATAAAGGGCCTTGGCATTAGGTGGAACGCTAGAATCGTTAATTAGAGCGTTAGGAATCTGTGTGAAGTTCTTCTTTTTCATCAGTTTGATTCCTAGTAAAAGAAATCCCTCTTAGATTCTTCTTTCTTTTCTTCGATCCACTTGATTAGGTCGCTTTGATCAAAACGTACTAATCTTCCAACTTTTAGGTAGGGGATTTCGTCTTTAAATACGGCAGAGCGTAACCATGAGACTTTCAGGTTTAAGAATTCTGATGCTTCTTCGATTGATAGTAGTTTTGTTTGGGTATTCATTATATCCTCCTGTTGTTTTTTAGAAGGATAGAGTGAGTTACTTTAATACATAAGTGAGGTATAAAAATATTTATTTGCTCTTTGCCTCACTCCATTATTAAAGTCTTAAAATAAGTTAAAATCTTCATTGCGTATATGGTATTTCTCGAATTTTATTAGTCTTTGCCTGATTTTCTCTTTGAGACTCATGTCTAAGACTTCTTCATCTATCAAGTTTGGAAAATGCTTAGGGAAGCTGTTTCTTACTACAGTTAAAACACGGAAAAACATGTTCCAAACATCATTACTCTTATCCGATATTGCATTTCTTATTTCAACTTGAATCAAGTTAGAGTAATGTTCGTTAATACTTTTTACCGGTTCGTTCTGTTGCTTTATCAATATTGGTATCATCTTGTAGAGATTGATTTTGTTCTCAATGTTTTCTTTTGGGTACTTCGATATATCATACAATTGTATGTCTTTTGTAATCCCAAGGTCTAAGTCAGGATACTTTTCAAGAAATTTGTCAATTTTATTTTGAAGCTGTTTAAGAAGCTTTGGAATTTCGTCTACGCCTTTATGGTTATCAATATTGATGCGATTACGAAAGTTTACGTATTCCTCTTTATTATAAATAACCATTAATAAAGATGTCATTATTGAAAATGTGATGTCATCTGATTCTGTGATGTCCAATACTTTGTAATAGAGTTTCTCTAAAGCTTCGATTGTATAATCAGTAGATACTTTAGGTAGTTTTGAGAAAGGAATTATTAAGTCGAGTAGCTCATCCTCTGTTTTCTTTTTATCAATAAGGGATTTGAGTAATTCACTATCTTTAAAGTCATTGAAATCTGCAAAGTCCGAAAAGTCATTTATGTCCTTAATGATTTTTATATCTCTCTCCTTATTATTTTTTTGAAATCTATATCTGATATTTCTCTATCGGTTGTCCGAGGTTTTATTAAGAAAGTGTTAGCTATGATTGTTTATTTCAGATTTGAAGAGTTATATCTTTCATTTGGGCTCGTGTTAAAGTCGGTGACGCCATTTTCCAATTTTAATGATTTTATTAAAATTCTGCATTAAAAACTTAGCTACTGTTTCCATAATAACTCCTACTTTAAACGAGTCTAGTAACGACTCCGGATTGTTTGACCCTAGCAGAACGAACATGAGAACTTTCACTATTAGCATGAGGATTCGAACCCCATTGACGCCACCGAAGATGGAATTAAATAATTTATCGGTATATCTTTAAATAAATTAAGATTATTTTAGTTATCTTCTGCATATACCGAAGTAGTAATTATCAACATATTATTTAAAAAGGAAAACGAGTGACTAAAGTAATTCTTAAAGATGATTGGGATAAGTCTATCTCAAACCCTTGTGATGAAGAGTCAGGTATCTTTATTGGCCGTGAAGTAGAGGTTAAAAGTCTAAAAAATTATTTTAAGAGAAGAGACAGCTCTTCTGTCCTAATATCTGGTCATCGAGGTTCGGGAAAGAGTAGTTTTATCAAAAAAGTTATCCATGAACTTAAAAAAAGTATAAATGATGAACAGACAATAAAATGCGTATATCTAAATGCTCCATTAGCTTTCAGGAAAAATGGTGTTGAAGAAAAGTCATTTGATAGGAGACACTTTTATAGAACTCTAGTCTCTAGGCTTTATCATGAAATGATGGAAGAGGGTTCTAATGATTCGGAAATTGGGAAAGGTATTCGAGATTTATATCATAAAACAATTGCACAAAAGTACTATAAAGAAAATGAATCTAATATAGGTGAGCAGAGTAAGGCACATACTGAAATCCTAAATAGTTATTCACTAGACGTTGTCAAAATTATACAACTAATGATGGTGATATTGCTGTCATTTGTTGCCTATAATATCGTTGATGCAATACATATTATACCTGAAGAATTTAGGCGTATTGTCGCAAGTATGAGTGCTTTTGGTACTTTGTTTACACATAAGTTTATTGTGAACAAAAAGAAAGTAGAGAGTAATATAAGTGAAAAGAATGAAAAACAGTACTATCTTTACGATAATGATATTTCAACGATTGAATATGAATTAGAAATTATTCATCGTAAGATGAAAATAGAAAATATAAAACTTTTATATATTTTTGATGAATTAGACAAGGTCGATAGTACGGCATTTTCATTAACATTAAATGAAATGAAAAACTTTATTTCATCGGGCTACACGCATTTTGTATTCTTGACAGATGAAAAGTCGAGTGAAAAATTCAATCAAGATAACTCTCTCGAAAGAGGTGAATCTTATACTTATTTTACTAATAAAGTTTATATATCAAGACCAAGTATTAGTGATTTAAAAAAGTATTTAGGATCAATTGTTTGTGAGTCTAGCGAAGGAGAAATATATCATTTATTGGTTGATGCGTTGATTTTTCGATCTAAAGCAGATTATTTTGATCTGATTCAGGAGATTCTAGGGCATGTAAATTCATATGAAAATGGCCCAACTATCAATATATTTGCGGACTATGAAGAAAAGGTTAGATATATGTCGAATATCTCTAACTGTGTTTTCCTGATTTTTGAAAAGAAATATAAAAGTCTTAATCAAAAACATTGGAAAAGGAATGAGGAAGTTTTAAAAAACTTGTTTGATTTTGCACATAAGATTTTCTTTTGTCGTTCAAGTATTCCCATTAAAGATTATGTAGATGGTGAAAGTGAAATGAGCTATCTTGCAAAAAAAGACGTTGCAGAGCAATTGGTACGTTTAGGTTGTATTAAAAAGAAAGCAGATGTACCTATTTCGAATGTCGAATTTACTAGTCAATATACATCTTATATATCCTTAGGTGACTTTAATTTTACACCACCAAGCGAACTTGGATTCTTAAGTAGTTTTGAATCTAGTTTTGTAGAAGATGTTAAAAACTTTATCGTTAAACTTAATTACTTCTCTAGTATCCTTAACTGTTTCATTACAGAAAATCATTACTCATATTTAGATATAGAAAATATGAATAATATTGTAGACAGTTATTCAAAAATAGCTGATAGGTTCAGGGTAGACTTTGCTTGGAGTATAAAAAATTGCGAAAATTCATTTAATATTTTTCAGGATTTTCATAAAGAGCCTCCTGCTGTAACTGATATAGATACTCTTGAATCAAATAATTCAATAATAGATGCCGAGACTGCAAGCATAGAAAATCGAATAGTTTCCAGTGTATGTAAAATATGGTGCAAAAGCTTAAATTCTAGAATGCACCACGATATTACCTTGGAGTCCTATAGTAGAACTCAGTTTCATATGTATGATTATTTAAAAGATTTTGATACAGAGTTAGCTAGTAGAATCTCAAATAAGAAGAACCATGTAATATGGAAAAAATCATCTAGAAAGGCTATATTTGTAGTACATTCTAATGATGACATCACTAAGGGAGTTTCAAGTCTTCTCAATAAAGATCGATCTGATGCAACTACGAAGTATTCCGTTTTGTATTTATCAAATATGGCTAAAAAACCATCTTTAGAAGATGGAGTGTATTATGTAAATTTGAATAAATCCAGTTTTGAAAAGGATTTGAAAACACAAATTGGACTCTTAGAAGATTGGCTTGCTGTAAAATAGCAAACTAAATATAGATCGTACTCATATTGATAATTGTGGCAAATTTGTGGCAGATGAAACAAAAAAAGCTCTTAGAAGCTATATATAGGTGACAATAGATAACAAGTCGGTTGTGGCACGATCGCCAGTTATAATCGATAGTTTGAATGTTTTAGTGTTGTAAGTTTTTATCTTTTATTTTTTATTGTTATGACGCTCTGGGCCTCCCACCACCTCCACCATCGGATTCCGGTGGTGGACACCCTTTTTCGGCTCTCCTCCCTTAATGGTGTACGCACCGCACTCATCCTTGGCTGGCATAGAAATTAAAGGCATCACAGATGGTATGAAGTTGCATGAGCATATTAAATCTCTGGCTGATGTATTAGATTTTAATAGTTAGTATTTAGTAGTATTTAGTTGTCATTTTAGGCATAGTTAGCAATAATTCCGTATGCTTACCAGACTTATCATGGAGTAGATAATGGAATTTTCCCTAGTGGATCGTTGGCTATCTGTCATTGAAATTTCAAAATATATCGGTGTCTCAAAAGAGACTATTTATCGTTGGCTTGATGCTAACAAAATACCTGCACATCGAGTAGGAAAGCAGTGGAAATTCAAGGTAGGTGAAGTAGATGAATGGATTAGAAGGGGTCAAGCATCAGATGAGGCAGGTATATGACATCTGAAGCTCTAACTTTAGAAACTCTTTGGGAAATGAGTGGTTTTTCACCTAATGAAAAACAAGAAGAAGCTATTAGGGCTGTTGAAGGACCGTTATTTTTGGCGGCTGGGCCGGGGGCTGGAAAAACAAGAGTTCTTCTTTGGAGGAGCATCAACTTAATCGTTTTTAATGATGTTGATCCAGATAAAATCTTTCTTTCTACGTTTACTGAAAAAGCAGCAAAGCAGTTGAAAGATGGACTTCATAGTTTACTTAATTTAGTCACGAGTATAAATGGTAAGCAATACGATATATCTAGGATGTACCTAGGAACAGTACATTCTTTGTGTCAAAGACTTCTAACTGAAAGGAAATTCTCTGAAGGTAGATCAAGAAAACGTCCTCCAGTCTTGATTGATGAACTAGACCAGTATTTTTATATTTCTAATTCTTCATATTTCAAAAAGTTATTAGAGGTCGGCGGATTTCAAGCAGACCAAGAAGACTATAAAAAAATAAATAAGTTTATCGCAAATAAGGCGGTAGCCTCTAAGCATGATGCTGTGAAAAATTGTATTGCTATCTTCAATAGATTCTCCGAGGAAGGATTAGATACCTCCTTATATTTAAATGATGAAAATTTTGTAAAAAATGAATTACTTTTAACAAGTATCTTGAAAATGTATAATTTTTATCTTGAAAGTTTAGTAGAGAATGAAAAAGCTCATAAAGTAGATTTTTCTTTATTACAACAAGTAGCTTATGACAGAATTGTTGAAGCAGAAGACAAAGAAGATTACTTTAAATATGTAATTGTAGACGAATATCAAGATACAAATACAATTCAAGAAAAAATATTCTTCAAGCTATCTGAGAAAAATACAAATATTTGTGTTGTTGGAGATGATGATCAAGCTCTTTACAGATTTAGAGGTGCTACAGTAGAGAACTTCGTTCAATTTAAACAAAGATTGGAGAATTTTAATACTGACTGTGTAGTAAAAAGGATTGACCTCGATACTAACTATAGATCAACTCCAGATATAGTACAGTTTTCTCAAAAATATTTAAATCAGACGGATTGGAGAGATGAGTTCGATCAGAATCGATTTTATAGACTTCATGACAAGATTATTAATCCTGGTCGTAAAACAGATGTATCGCATATATCACTGGTTAAGTCTAAAGCTGATGCTCCTGAAAAAGTATGTGAAGAAATAGTTCAATTCATTAAAGACTTAAAAGAGATGGGGAAAATTGAAGATTATTCCCAGTGTGCCTTCCTTTTTCCAAGTATAAAAAATAACACTAAAGTTAATGCTTTCATGAGAGAGTTTGAGAAACAGGATATTCCTGTTTATGCTCCTCGTGCCACAAGATTTCTAGAAATTGAAGAAGCTAGCATGATGTGGGGCTTACTTCTTTTAATATTTAAAAAGCCTACTTTAGGCGAGATGTCTAGAGGAGGGGAATTTCAAGATTATCGTAATTGGCTTAAGGCAATAGAAGAAAATGCAAAGAACCTATGTAAAGAGGACAGCCTTTTAGATAGCTATATTAAACACAAAAGACAAGAAATCGTTGATGTTTTATCAGATTACTCAAAGTTAAAAGAAAGATTGAGACTAAATAATGTTTCAGAAGATATGCCTATTTCTTTCTCTATATTAGAGAAGCTAATTGAAACCCCAGGACTTTCTAGGCGTTCACAGAAGAACATAACAAATAAGGCTTTTATCGGAGCATTAAGAAGAAGAATAGGAACGAGAGAGGCATATAACATAAGATATGTAATCAATAGAGCGACATCACTAGATTGGACTGTTTTAGATTTATTTTATCAATTATCAGGTTTTGACTATTTTAAGAACAAATTTGAAATCGCTGAAAATGGAGATGAGGGGCCGATATGTAACCTGGCTCTAGTATCTCAATATTTGGCAAGGTTTATAGATAAAAACTCTTCCGTAATAACAGCTCCATTTCTAGAAGATGAGAAATTTTCAAAAGTTTTCTTCTTATCATATACATACTCACTATATCGTTTAGGGGAATCAGAGTATGAAAATCAAGATGACCCATTTCCTAAAGGAAGGATACCTTTTTTAACAATTCACCAGTCAAAAGGTCTTGAGTTTCCTGTTGTCGTGCTAGGGAGTCTGTATAAAGTAATAAGTAAAAAGCCAGATGATAAGGAAGCTATAATGTATAAATTGATTGAAGAGAAAAAAGATGGAGAGCCATTAGATAGTATTTCTTCATTTGATGCTAGTAGAGTTTTCTATGTTGGAATCACAAGAGCCCAAAACCTTTTAGTGATGCCACATTATAAAGGTAGAGGTCAGTCAATTAATCAAGGCTTTAGGAACCTTTTTGAAACTGAGAATATTCATTTAATTGAAGATTACAATAAGTCGACGTTACCAACAAATCGGTTTTCTACTCAGGATATTGGTAAAGCTTATTCTTATACAGGTGACTTTCTAAACTATAAAAAATGCCCAAGACAATATATGTCATTTAGAAGACTTGGATTTGTTCCATCAAGGTCGCAGACTATGTTTTTTGGAACGCTAGTTCATAAAACAATTGAAGATTTACATCAATACTTAATTCTATTGAGAGAAAAAGGTATTGAATTTGAAAGAGAGGAGTCTTGAGATGGATTTCTCTAATATAGATAAAATTTCAGATGAAGAAATCCAAGCATGGATTGATGAAACATTTGAAGAGAATTATGAATTACTTCAACTGGATGGTGGCCACAAGTTAAGTGGAGATATTAAAAAGTATGCTCTTCAGCAAGTAAAAGCGTATTTTACTAAATTAAAGCATATTGCAATGAGTGTTACAGATGCTGAAATTAAGTTAACTCTATCGAATCAATCTAGTCCTAAAGAGAGAAGATTTTCAATTGAGGGAGTTGTCGATCTGATAAACGAGAATGATCAAATTAATATGTATGATATTAAAACTCATGAAGGTGAATATATTTCAGCTAATAAAGAGCTTTATCAGGAACAGCTAAATATATACAGACATATTTGGGAAGGGATCAATGAAAAAAGCCTTGATAAAACACAGATCATTTCAACTGCGATTCCACTGCAATTGAAAAATGCTTTCAAGACTCCTGAAAATAAATCATTGCTAGATAAGTGTTTTAAAGCCTGGGAACCAGTTATTGATATCCCTACCAGGGACACAGATATGTCTAAAACGATTGAGGAGTTCGGAAGGATTGTTGATGAAATTGAAGATGGAAGTTTTCCTCCTGCTGAGCTTGAGATATTAAAAGAAAAAGTAGAAGGAACAAATCAGATTTTTGCAACTAGAGTTTGCAGAAACTGCGATATTCGTTTTTCATGTTCTTCTTATAGAGAATACTCAATGGGAGCACATAAATTTACAGATAAGAATTTTATAAACTTTTTCAATCAAAATCTGTCAGAAACTGAAAGAGAGGATTTTATTGAAGGTAATTTAAAGGAATAATTTAATTGGAGCTATTATGTCGGTAGAGAAATTTAAAGAGAAATATAATATTACAGATGAAAAGATTTATATGCTGTCCAAAATTTTCCCAGATGCATTTGTAGATGGAAAGATAGACTGGACTTTGATGAGGCAGTCTTTAGGTAAATTTATGGTAGATGGGGATGATTTAAATGACTTTTATGGTTTGTTATGGCCAGGTAAAGTTAAAAGTCAAAAACTAAGCTTTGTACCATCATCAAAGTGTTTAAATTTTATTGACACCATTGGAAATAACCCTGAGAACGTTTTTTGTATTGGTGACAATTTAGAGGTACTTAAAGTCATAAAGAATGCATATGTTCAGCAAGTAAAGATGATTTATATTGATCCGCCATATAACACAGGGAAAGATTTTGTTTATGTTGATAATTATCAACAAACTGAAACAGAGTATTTGAAGGATATTAATGCTTCAGATGACTCAGGATCAAAATTACAAGCTAATCCTAAAACAACAGGGAGATTTCATTCAAATTGGCTTTCAATGATGTATCCACGACTAAAAATTGCAAGAGAGTTGCTAAAAGATGATGGTATCATTTTTATTAGTATTGATGAAAACGAAGTGATGAATCTTACCTTGATGATGAATGAAATCTTTGGCGAAGAAAACTTTATTTCTCATCTTATATGGCAAAATAAGAAGGGTGGTGGGAATGATGCCAGGCATCTTGCTGTGGAGCATGAATACATACTTATGTATGCCAAAGAAAAAGAATCAGTTGGACATTTATTTGAAGAGTATAGTGAAAAGTATTTGGAAAGATATAAAGAAGAGGATTCTGTGGGGAAGTTTTATTGGGATACCTTTAAGCGTAAGTCTGGGAAACAGTATTATTCAATTACATGTCCAGATGGAACAATTATGGATAAAGATGAAAATGGAAATCCAATTAGTTGGCTAAGGTCAGAAAAAAGGTTTAAAAGTGATCTTGAAATTGGAGATGTAAAAATTGAAAAGAAAGGTGATAAGTGGGGAGTTTATTTTAAGCAAAGACTTCCTGCAGGGAAAAAGCCAAGAAGTATTTTGAATCAAGTTGGAACAACAAGTGATGGCAACAAAGAAAATCTGGAGATGTTTGGTAGTAATATTTTCGATAACCCAAAGCCTATAAGTTTGATTGAATATCTTATAGATATTGGAACATCAGATAAAGATGATATAGTTTTAGACTTTTTTGCTGGCTCTGGAACTACGGGGGTGGCTTGTCTGAATAAAAATAGACGTTTTGTGATTGTCCAATTGCCAGAATATTTAGATTCAAATAACAAAAGGCAAGTAAGTGCTTTAAAGTTTTGTAATGAAAATAATATTGAAGCAAATCTTGCTGAACTGACAAAAGAGAGAATTAAACGGGTTATTGCTAATCTTGAAAAAAACTTACAAGAAGTCAGAGGCGTTTCAGTATTTAAGGAAGAGATATCTGAAATAAGTGAAGTAATGAGAAAGACAAAAACTCAGCAAGACTTCTTTTTGGAAGAAATTAATTATGAGAATAAAGAAAAATTGCTTTGGGATATTATTTCAAAAGAGGGATTCCCCCTTTCCTCAAATGTAAATTTGTTGGAGCTAGGTAAGAACAAAGTTTTTGAGGTTACTACTGATTTCAGTACTATGAAGCTGTTTATTTGCTTGGATGAAGCTATAAAAGTTGAGTCTGTTGAAGAAGTATTAAAAGAGGATTCTCATTATTTAGTATGTCTCGACTCTTCAATTTCTGATAATGAAAAAGTGATATTAGCAGACCTTGGTAGAATAATAACAATTTAGGATATGTATGCATAAAGATATTAAATTTAAATTTCAAGCAGGGCTTGCTCACCAAGTTAAAGCAATAGAGTCAGTAGTTGATGTATTAAAAGGTTTTACATTTTCAAGTGATGAGGAAAATGTAGATAATTTATCTATTGTGAGTAACTTCACTCAAGAATATGACTTAAATGCAGATTTTTTATTTGGAAATTTACAAGATGTACAAATAAATAATGATCTAGCTGTTAGTCAAAATCTAGAGTTTAATAAAAAGTCAAATACATTAAATATAGAGCGATTTGGAACACATTCTTATCCTGTCTACACAGTTGAAATGGAAACTGGTACTGGTAAGACTTATGTTTATTTAAAATCAATCTTTGAGTTGAATAAAGCGTATGGATTTTCGAAGTTTGTAATCGTCGTGCCAAGTGTAGCAATCTGGGAAGGAGTACTGAAAAATATTGAGCAAACTAGACAGCACTTTAGAATGATTTATGGGAAGGGCTTTAATCCATATGTCCTAAAAGGAAAAAATATCAATGCACTAAAGAATTTTGCAATTGATACAAATATTTCAGTTTTAATTTTAACTATTGACTCATTTAATAAGGTTCAGAATCAGGTTTATCGAACAACAGATAGCATGGTTGGCTCAAGCCTTCTTCCAATAGAATATGTTCAGAAAACGAGGCCAATTTTGATATTAGATGAATCTCAAAATTATCTTACAGATATAGCTCAAAAGGCGCTCAGTTCGTTAAAACCTTTAGTAGCTTATAACTTTTCAGCTACACCTAAAGAAAAACCAAATTTAATTTATTATCTTTCTCCTGTTGATGCATTAAAACATGGCCTTGTAAAAAGAATACAGGTGTTAGGTGTTACGGATGAAGATGATCAAAATACACATCTAGGAATGCATAATTTGACCTTAGAGGATGTTGTAAAAAATGATAACAAAATCGAGGCAAAGTTAAAGGCATATGTGATAAAAGATGGTTTGAAAAAGAAAAAAACAATAAAATTAAAAGTGAGAGATAGTATATCCAAAAAAACAAAAAATACAGAGTATGAAGGGCTTATTGTTGAAAATATAAAATTAAGGCCAAAGTCAGTTATTTTTGAAAATGGTGATACACTCAGAATGGATGAGAAACAGAATACACCAGAGGAAAAAGAGTCTCTATTTAGAGAGCAAATTCGACAAACCATAAAGTTTCATATTGCGAAACAACGTTCTCTTAAAGAGAAGTCTATCAAAGTTTTGTCAGTCTTTTTTATAGATAGAGTTTCAAGCTATATTTCTGAGGATGGCTTGATTAAGAAGTTATTTGATGAAGAATTTGAAAAACTAAAAAAGAACTATGATCATTTTAAAGAGCTCAGTGCACAAGAAGTTAGAGATGGATATTTTTCTCAAGTAAGTATTAATAATACATTATACTATGTAGATGAGATTGAAGATAAATATGACAAAAAGACATTAGATAAAATAAAGAAGTCCCAACAAATGGCTCAAAAGAAATCGTTTGAGCTTATAATGAAGAATAAAGAGGAGTTATTAAGTTTTGATAATGATAAGTGTTTTATTTTTGCCCATTCGGCTCTAAAGGAAGGATGGGACAATCCAAATGTTTTTCAGATTTGTACACTAAGGGAAACTCCAAGTGATGATACAAAAAGACAAATTGTAGGCCGTGGGATGAGATTGGCGGTTGATCAGAATGGAAATCGTTGTTTAGATGAAGATGTAAATATATTAACAGTAATACCTAATGAGTCTTATAAAAGTTTTTGCAGTAATTTACAACTAGAGTACGAAAGTAATGGCGACGTGACTCCTACTCAACCTCGCAATGCAAAGAAATCTCTTGCTGAAAGAAATAATTCTATCTTTAAAAGAGAAGAGTTTAGGGAATTCTGGAAAAAGCTTTCAAGTAGGTCAAAATATTTAATTAAAATAAATACAGAGGAGTTAATTTCAGAGTGTGTTGCAAAATTTAATTCTATGAAAAATGATATACCAAATAGAAAGATTACACTTTCCTTTGGAGAGTTTTCAATTACTAGAGTAGCCTTAAGATTGGTTGGTGTTCAAGAAGGTGAAGCTGAAATAGTTGTAACTAGAAAGAACACCAGGGAAGGCTTAAGGAAAATAACTGATCGATATAGAGTTGGAGACATCCTTGATTCAGAAGCTGAAGGCTTAAAAGACTATAAAATTGTAGAAATTATAGATAGAGGAGAATCCTCAATGGTCAGTTTTACTAATGGACAGACCTTGAGTTTTGATAAAAAAATAAAGTTCCATGTTAGTGGGGAGATAGACGTAGAGGAAAGTGAGAAGATACTAACCTCTAAAATGGAGAAGAATGTAAACTTTATTAAAAGGGCAATGGAGGCAACAAGTTTAACAAGGAAGACACTCGTTGCAATATATAAGAATATTTCCGACGAAAAGAAAAGATTGCAAAAGATTAATCCAGAAGGATTTTCAAATGCATATGTTAAGGTCGTACAGAGTACATTGTCAGATCATATTGCTAAAAACATTGAGTATGAAATCTCGCATGGTGAGCTTCAGTATGATATTGAAGAAATGTTCCCCGAAAAGGTTCTGTATGTACAAAGGGAAGTAATTAATGGTTCTGAAAATTCACTTTATAATCAAATACAGATTGATTCACAAGTAGAAGAAAGGTTTGTTCTTAATAAACTTCATCAAGATGATGGTGATGGTAATATTGTAGCTTACTTTAAGTTTCCCCCTGGCTTTAGAATTTCTTTGCCAAAAGTGATAGGAAACTATAATCCTGACTGGGGTGTTATTAGACAAATTGATAGCGATAAAAAAGTTGTTGTTGAGTTGGTTCGAGAAACAAAAGGAAGTGAGGATATATCAAAGCTTCAAAGAAGTAGTGAAGGGCATAAAATCAAATGTGCTGAGAAATATTTTTCGAAACTGGGAGTAAACTACAGGCATGTTACTGATAAAACATCGGATTGGATGGACTAATCATAAATTTTTATCATTGTAATATTTTGTAATATTGATTAAATCATTAGGCATTATTTCAATTAGTTATAATGCCCCCACCACCTCCACCACGATCTCCTAACTGTTTAATATTATTCAGCTTTTCGTGGTGGTTGCCTTGCCGTGTGGCAACGGTGTGGCAGGGGTTAGAATTAGTGTTCCTTGAGAAAAATGCTTGAATTGATGATCTGAGTTATAATTATCTAATAAGATAAATTCTCTGAGGTCATCATGAATAACATTACTAAGCAACTTGTATATGCAACTCCATTCTTTATTTTTCTTATTTATATTATAGTTGTTGTTGGTTTAAATGATAACGGAAGTACTCGGTAGACAGTGGAAGAATAACAAAACACACCTCTATTAAATTAACTTGAACATTTTCATTTTCTATTATTTAGACGATAGAAATCATAAATAAATTGAGCAAATAAATCTTCAGTATCCTCTAAGTTATCACAAATAAAGAGTGGGCCATGTATTCTTTTTCCTGTTAAGTAGTACTTAGAATTAAATTCAATAATGATGAAGCTATTTCCATGGCTATCAGAAAATTTTAGAACTTCATTTTTTAAAGAAACCTGATTTATTTTCTGTTTTTTGGAATATAAGTCACATTGTTTTGAGATTCTTATATAATCATTAGTTAATTTTTGGTATGTTTGCTTATCAAAAATATTTTTAGATTTTAATAGTAATTGTCCTTGTGTTCTTAGTATGTGGTAGTACAAGTCATCATCGTTTGTATAATTTATTAGGCAACGAACTAGATCTCTATCTCTAGATTTTAATAATAAATCTGTCGTTAGCAAGAAATCTTCGATGTACTGGCTTTCTAAAATGCTGGTCTTGGTTTCCATATTTCCCCCTTTTTTTCATCATACGAATACAAGTTGTCATATGGTGTCCAATAAGAGGCTATGAAAATATAGATCGGTCAATTTTGTTAAAAGATAGTTCAATGCTATTTAATTCAGTAGCAGAGATGACTATCAAAGAGTCAGTCAGTTGATCGTATACTTCAATAAAAGGGATTCCATCTGAGAACCAGATATGTTTAATAGCAAGCTTACGATGGATATCGCGTTCTTGGTCGTTAAACATCTTATTTTTTACCTTGGCCCTTATCCAGTATTTCTTTCGTATGGCCACGAATATTTTTTCAATATTATTCTTAGGCCATACTTTTATGTTTCTGCCCTTTCCTGTCATCTTGTAAGACTTTACTGCATATTTCAAGTCGTCTTTGATCTGCTTGGGTAACGCTGTTAAAAGTGCAGTCTCAGCTTCAGTAAATGCCTTTGAAAGAGGAGAGTTAGATGAATCTCTTAAGTTTCTTAAAGCATAGGTGATTAGTTGAAGGTCTTTGGGTTGCAAGGAAATCGTTACATCCGGTTCAAAAAATGAATCGATCCAATAGCGTACAGGACGTTCTCCGATTGAGAGGAGTTTGAAATTATCACTCATTCCATGGATATTACGGGCCACAGTTTTTCTAGCACAAAAATAGTCGTAATTATCTTCGAGCTTACTGTGAATTTCTGAAATTGTTAAAGCATTGCCCTCTGTGCGATCCCTTAAAATTTCAGCAATTAAACTTTGTAAATAGAGATGTTTAGATTCATATTTATTGTTGGACGCCATGTGTCCATTGTATATGTAATACTGATATTGTTCAAGGGGGTGGTAATGAATGTAATTTTAAAATTTAAAGATATGGGTGGTGGAAACGCTTATTTACTCGAGAGAGATGAAGGTTTTTTTCTTGAAGGTGGAATACCCTTTCAGCAAATATTCATTGGGCAGAGTAAAAATGAAGCCCTCGATGAATTTGCTATATTTCTGTTTTCATATATTAGAGGTTTGAAGGAGGAAGGTAATGTCTAGGAAATCAACTAAAGAGGCTAGAAAGAATGCACTATCTACGACGATGAGTGAAGAGATGTGGAAGCAGGAGCAGGTTAAACATGCAAAAGGATCTGATATGACAGCTGTATATGGAGACTCCTATAGGGAAAAAATGAGAAATGAATATAATGAAATGACACTAGCAGAAGCAGAAGAAATTTTAGAGGAATTTGTGAGCTCCAGTTCCGTGGAGGATAGTGCTTTAATTAAGAAGTACAATAACCCATTATTAGAAAAATATAGAAGCCTTTTAGCCGATGAAAGGGCAAAAAGGGGTATAAAATAAATGTTCCAGGTGATTTTTCTTTACGCAAGGTCAACGAAAAAGCACCTGGGCCATTCTTGGTGGTTTAAGCAGATTCTTTTTTTTCTTTTAGGTGAGAGTGCATCTTTAGTACTTTTTCCATATTTTTTCGATTAGACTTGTTAACTTCTCCAGATAGATAGAAGTCCTCAATAAGATATACGCTTGTCTCCTCAAGAGATGCTAGTATTAGACATGTTTCAAGAATAATAGAGAACCGGTGGTGTTCAAGGTTGTTTATAAAGCTATTGTTGTTAAAGTTTTTGCCGCAATATGTTTGTCCAAAAAGTGATTCTGATTGAAAATTGTATCTTTTTATCGAGTCTCGATAGGCAAGAGTCCACTCATTAATATTTGGCACTAAACAATCATTTCTATCTAATAAGCATAACTCTTTCATTATCAGTTTGCTATTAAACTCGACTCCATTGTGAATACTCTTGGGGAGTGGCAAACTATAAAATGAGGAAAGTATATTTGTAATAAAAATTGCGTTAGTTTTTCTTTCGTTTGTCTTGGGAAATTCTTTACTTGCTTCCTGGTTAAGGTAAATAGACTTTATTATTGCGAACTGAATAAAGCTATAGACATCAGCTTCATTGTATTCTGGAAGTTCAAGCTCTTTTCTGTATTTAAGGTTTCTCTCGATAAGTTTCGACACCTTATCTTCATGAGTGGAAATATCTTTTAGGCTTGTAGATCTTCTAATTTTCTTATCTGGATTTCTATGTACACTCTTACTGTGTGGTAGAGTGTAATTACAACTATTCCAATCCGAGGTAAATATAAAGTACTCATTTTTATTTATAGAATCATGTGCTGACCTGAAAAAGTGATATGTCACTATTGCTGAAAATGCTCGAAATAAGTATTGATCTCTTTGATTATCAAAGTTTATAAATTCAAATTCTTTGTGACTCGTGAGATTTTTTAAATTTAAATAAAAGAAATCTTCGTAAATTTCATATAACTTACTAATACGATTGATACGTGGGTCTTGTAAAATATTTTTTGTCTTTTTGAAATGTAATTGTTCGTTATTCTTTATTAGCTCAAAAAGTACTTTTGAGAATTCAAGAATATCGAAAGTTTCTTTTTCGCTAAAATTCCAGTCTAAAGCTTCAAGTTGTTTAAATACTTCACTTCTTCTCGCCATAGTCTCATATCGGCATATTTCCTTAATTATCTTAAATTTTATGCGCAACTCATTGATATTACTGGTTGTTCTTTATAGTTTTCTCAACTTTTTGAATTTAAAAATAAGCAGGAGATAATACCCTTATGAGAAAATCATTATTATCCAGGAGATTGATTATGAATGAAAAAAATAATGTAGAAAAGAAGAACTTAGCACCTTTGGGTGAGACTATTGCGAAAGCTATTGGGTGTGGTTTACTTACAGCTTTAGGTTGTGTAGCGGTTAAGCATGTTAATGGTATGAGTAATAATTCACTTGATCACGGGAGAGCAATGGATATTGCTTATGGTAAAACTGTATTCGGTGATCTTTATGATTCTGCTAATACTTCAGATCATGAACTTAATAACTCACAATTATCTTCATTTTTAAAATATAGTAAGCAAACTAGCTGATCATTAAACTTTTTATAATTGAGAGGGCCAACAAGTATGGCCCTCTTTATTATAACTTTTCCCATGTAATTGAGCTTGTTAAGTTAATTCGCTAGGTTACAGAACTTTCTTTTAGAATTCCTTAAAGTACTGTTTTTGTTCATATTTTCTCTCAGAAATGCCGATTAAAAGGCATGACAAAACCTCGATACTTAACCAAATCAAGATTCAAGCTAGGTATGGAATGTCCTACAAAGCTTTTCTATACAGGAAAGAAAGAATATTTAAATTCTAAAATGGATGATTCCTTTTTAGCTGCACTCGCTGAAGGGGGGTTTCAGGTAGGTGAACTTGCTAAGTGCTATCACCCAGATGGCCATGATATTACGACTCTTGTTTATGAAGAAGCTGAGAGACTGACTGATGAGTTACTGAAGCAGGATAAAGTTATTATCTATGAACCGGCCATTAGGTTCAATAATTTATTTATTAGAATTGATATACTTGTAAAAAATGGAAATCATTTTGAACTCATTGAAGTAAAGGCTAAATCTTTCGATCCTGCCAAAAGTCGCTTTGTTGGCAAGAGAGGGGGAATCCTTTCAAGTTGGAGGCCATATTTAGAAGATATTGCCTTTCAAAGGCATGTCTTAACTTCAAAGTTTCCTAACTCTAATTTGGAGAGTTTCCTGATGTTACCAGATAAGACGTCTCTATGTCCTGTCGATGGTCTAAATCAAAAATTTAAGATTAGGAGAGATGATAGTAATCGTAAGGGGTGTATTGTTTCTAATTCTTTAAGTAAAGAAGACCTTAAAGAACAAATTCTTGTCAAAGTTCCAGTTGATGATGTCATTGATACGATAATGGAAGATGGTATCTTCTTAGAAAATATTAAATACTTTGCATCAGCATATGAAAAAGATGAAAAGATAATTTTCCCAATTGGTTCTCATTGTGCAGGCTGTGAATTTCAATGTAGTAAGGAAGATGAGGTCCAAGGATATAAAAGTGGATTTAAAGAGTGTTGGAAAGAAACTTTAAGTTGGGATGATGCTGACTTTGAAGAGCCAAATGTTTTAGAGATTTGGTCATTTACTGGTAAGCAAAAACTCATTGAAGCAGAACGTATTAAATTATCGGATCTGACTATTGATGACTTTGAGCCAGATACTGATGGTAAGCCAGGGATTTCTGCAAAAGAAAGAAAGTGGCTCCAAGTCGAGAAGGTATTAAATAATGACACTACACCATACTTCGATGCTTATGGACTAAAACTTGAAATGGATAAGTGGACATATCCGTTACATTTTATCGATTTTGAAACAACGATGGTTGCGATTCCCTTTAATAAGGGGAGACGTCCTTATGAAGCGATTGCTTTTCAATTTTCACATCATACTGTGTATGAGGATGGTAGAGTTGAGCATTCAGGCGAGTTTTTAAATACCAATATTGGAGAGTTTCCTAATTATGAATTTCTAAGAGAGTTTAAGCGTCAACTTGAAGGGGATGAGGGAACTATTTTTAGATACTCACCTCATGAGAATACATTTTTAAATCATATCTACCGTCAGCTTAGAGAAGATGAATCTGATATCCCAGATAGAGAAGAGCTTTGTGAATTTATTAAGACTATTACAACGTCTTCAAGTTCGATGGCTGAAAAATGGGAAGGTGATAGGAATATGGTGGACCTGTGGCATCTTGTGAAAAGATACTACTATGATCCAGCAACACGTGGTTCAAATTCAATCAAAGCTGTACTTCCTGCTATTTTAAATTCTAGCGACTTTCTCAAAGAGAAGTATGGGAAGCCTATCTACGGGACAGAGAATGGTATTAAGAGTTTAAACTTTAAAGACTGGCAGTGGCTTGAAATTAGGGATGGCAAAGTGGTTGATCCATACAAGAAGCTTCCAAAGATGTTTACAGATGTTAGTGATAAGAATTTAGAGATATTGACTGAAGATGATGAGCTAGCAAACGGTGGAGCGGCTTTAACTGCTTATGGACGTATGCAATTCAGTGAGATGAGTGAGATTGAGAGAAAAGAACTTTCAAGTGCTGTTCTTCGTTACTGTGAGCTTGATACGATGGCCATGGTTATGATTTTTGAGGCTTGGAGGGAGTGGGTAAAAAAATGACTGTAATAGTTGAAGAGAATGTGAAAGCGATCACCAGTTGGAGTGGGTTTGTGTATCAGGGGATGATCGCTCTACTAGTGACATTAAATGAGCTTAATGAAAATTATGATTATTTTAAAGAGTGTATTCTAGAAATTGAAAAGTTGGATGACTTTTCTTTTAAAGACAATGGAGGGGATTGTATTTCTATTCATCAAGTAAAATGTAAAAAGGTTGACACTTCAGGTGGGTATACTGATGCAATTGAATCTTTAAAACAAAAATCAGCGTCTCTTGGAGGAGTATCTCCATTCCTTCATACAAGTGTAAACATAAGAGATTATAGTGATCCTGATGTCATTCGGTATAGCATTGAAGGTGCAAGCTTTGTTCCAATTAAAGACGTTGAGGATATGCAAATTAGGGCGTTGAAAAAATTAGTTCAAGATCAATTCAACGAAAAGCAATTGGGAGAATCTGAGTTTCGTATATTGAACGATAAATTGAACAAGAAAGTAGTTGAATTAGTACTTGATGCACATCATGAAAATATGGAAAACCATACACCTTTAAATATTGTAAATAGGGCAATTGGAGTTCAAGATTTTTTGCAGATTATTGAAGATTTTTACCCTGGCTTAGAACTTTCAATTACGAATGTTAGTAGCGTAATGAGACAGCACTTTTCAATTATGGTTAGCGATTTTATACATGATGAAGATATAGACGGTGAAGAGTATGAGCACCTAGTAACTATTGCTGAAAAGTTTAATAATTTATCTGATCTTAATTTTTTTCAATTTTTACAAATATTAAAGCCTGATGAGGTCAGAACAACTGGTTTAGAGACTAAAAATATTATATCTCTCAAACCAAAAGGATTTGATGTCCCGTTCCTGTTATTTGTATGGAAAACTTTTGAGTTAGGTTCATTTAATGAGAACAAATATAGATATGAAGTAAATAATAAGGGAAAGACTTTAATTCCAACAGGTATGAAAGACTCAGGCCTTAGATCTACTCTACCTTTCGCTGAAAAATTATATGAAGCAATGTTTGATGTGAAAGAGCTTGGTAAGCTCTTTTATACAGGAGATATCATAGTTTCAAGTGAAGTAAATATTTCGAATTTGTTTGCCTATATGAACGAAAATACAGATAAGATAAACCCATATCCAGGTGATGGAGATAATTTTATTGAACCTAAAAAAATTGAAATTTTAAATATTAGAGCAGCTTTAGATTTATTAGGAATTGAATATGATTAAATTTTTAACAAATGTTTTTAGTGAGTATGGGTTTGAGTCCGTGGGATTTAGTGTTGAGAAAAAGAAAGCAGTTTTGTTTAAGAGCAATTCAGGTTTTTCAAATTACGTTGTTATAGAAAGCGCTAGTTTAGATGAGTTTCTCAATAGAGAGTTTTATGATTGTGTTTATAGTTCGGTCTCGGAACTTGTTCCTTGGGATAATCAACAGTTGAAAAATACAACATTGATATTAGTACATTTAAATGATGATGTTCTCGGTGAAGAAAACGACGATGATGATCTTAAATCGAGGTATAATGTAATTGATAAGTATCAGCTAGTAGAAGAAAACAAATATATATTTAAAAAACATATTTTTTCCTACACTACTTATGAACTAAATTCCTTAATTACAGAATTCGAAAGTTTAATTGATCAAGATTTTACAGGTTTTGTGAAGAATCAAGTTCTAAATTCGATAAAGTTCTCAGAATTTAAAAATCAAAAAGAATACCTCGGTTGGTATGGATTATTGTTAAAGATATTAATTAAGTTACCTTTTATAAAGATTTCTTCCAAAGGTGATTTTTATTATGATGTAACAAGTGAAATACAGGATGGAATTGAGGAGGAAAATCTTCAGAGATATCAAAGTTTTATAGATGGTGTCTCTACAGAAGATAGTATTAATAAATGTTTACAGCGTTTAGAGGACTTTTATAAGAATGAAACGAATTAAGATTATAAAAATACAAATATTTAACTTTAAAGTTTTTAGAAACGAAGAAATTGAATTTAAAGACTCAGATGTTCTGATTTTGGATGGACCCAATGGTTACGGAAAAACGTCATTTTTTGATGCTGTCGAGTTGCTACTAACAGGTGAGATAAACAGACTTGTTAGAAAAAAAAGTGATGTAGATTTGAGAAAACGATTTGAAGATAACCTACTCGTAAACGATTTAGAATTAGATGAAACGTTTATAAAGGCAGAGTTGGTAATTGACGGTAAACGGCTTTTTTTATGTCGCTATGCAAAGTGGGGTCATGGTGAGAAAAATAATCCAACCGATTTTACAAATTTTAATCTTTATAAACTCAATAAATTTGATGATGGTGTTGAGGAGGCAGATTTCTTTTCTGAGGATGAGGTCGAACTAGCCCTTGGACAAGGATTCAGGGAATCATATCCAGTAATGCATTATGTAGAGCAAGATGAAAGTGCTTTTCTATTAAAAAGGAAAGAGGGGGATAGAACTGAGTTTCTGTCGTATCTATTTCACACAGTAAAGGAAGAAAAAGAATATTCTAGTATTTGTAAAAAGCTAGATTACTTGAGATCTCTAGAGAAAGAATTGTCAGAAGACATTAATGCAAAGAAAAAAGAATTAACTGATTTGAAAACGGGATTAATTGAAAAAAATATTAAAGAAGTAAGTTATAAAGAAATCTTTCCTGAAGTTTTTTGTGATTGGGATGAGGAAGAAATAACCTTTGGATATCAGAAATGGGAATCCATTCATAAACCAGAAGTCAAGAATTTGATTTTTATGAAGGATTACTTTGCTGATTTTAAGCAAGCGAGAATTAATACGTTTTTAGAGAGATATAAAGCAAATGATACTTTGCTTAAATACCATGTTAGTAGTTCTTTTTTTCAGGATAGATTAAAAGATTTTAAAGATAATGAAAAAATTAAAAAATATTTGGAGAGAATGTCTTCAAAGTTAATGAAGTTTACAGGCTTAAGCTCCTTAGATGATGTTGATTTTGAAAAACTTTTTAATTATGTTGATTTAACAAAGAAGTTCACTGAGGAATTTTATGGGCAACTAGATGACTTAGGTGAAAGAACAAAAGAAATCGGTATTGAAGAACAATATTTTGCTTCATTGCAAAATGACCGTAGTAAACTGGAAAAACATTTAACATCTTCTCATGTTAAAGATAGTTCAGAATGTTTGCTCTGTGGGTTCCAATATGAAGACGCCGAAAGTCTCAAGAAAAATATAGATAATCTAACGGTGCAAATTAAAAAGAATATAACAAAGAAAGTAGGGAGAATTCAAAAGGATATTGAGAAATTCGGGAATACTTTAATTGTGAAATTAGTTGAAAAGGTGAAAAAGAAAATTACTTCTTTAGAAGAAGATATGCCAACATCTTATTATAATCTTCTTGTTTATGAACAGAAGACATCGGATGAATACAAAACATTTATGAAAGGTCTGAATTCTTTAAAATTAGATATTAGCGATCTTGTTAATAGTGACTTGGCATTATCGGAAAAAGAGATTAATGAAAAAGTTGAGAATCTAAAAGATTTACTAGAGAAACAAGTGAAAGACGTTGAGGATGAATTCTATGACCAGGTTTACAGAGATTTACTTAGAGAATATTTTAATGGCAAGCTTGCGGCACTAGAAAAGTTCAATAAGAGTCTACTTGTAAAGAAGATCGAATATGTTGAAAACGAGATTGCAAAAAAACAAAGCGATAAGATATTAAAACTTGAGAAGTTGATAACTAAAAAAAATGAGCAGAAAAAGCTGTTTGGACCAATGATTACAAACATAAAAAAGCTTACAAGGATTTACGAAAAAAGGATTAACAAATATAAATCGAGAGTAATTTCTGCAATAGAAATTCCTTTCTACATTTACAGCGGTAGAATTATTCAGACCTTCAATAGAGGGAGTGGCTTTTTTATTGATATAGATATGGATAAGGAGCTTCGAGGAGTAAAGTTTAAAACAGATTTAAAGACTTCTCATGATGCACTTTTTTCTTTGAGTTCTGGTCAATTATCAATATTGGTAATTTCTTTCATGTTGGCCCTGAATCGGGTATACGCTCAAAATAACTTGATGCTTATCGATGACCCCGTGCAGAGCATGGATGAAGTAAATATATCTTCACTAGTTGAGTTGCTGAGAAGTGATTTTTCAAATTATCATTTAATTCTCTCTACACACGAAGAGCATATTTCCTTATATATGGATTATAAATTTGAAAGCTCTGATGCTATTTCAAATTGCTTAAATATGAAAAACCTGAGATTCAAGTAGGATATGAAATCATTAGTCGAGATTAAAAGAGATGCAAAAGGGATTCAGCTTGATAGTCGATCTGCTTCAGATTTTTTGTCTTATTTTGAGTTCATAAAGTTCTTTGAGGAAAAGGATGTCATTTCTAAAAATGACTTTGTGATTGGATGTAATTTTTCATATGGGTGGATGCCTACCATTCTAAATTTTAAAAATGAGAAAGATGAAGAAATTAATTTATGTGTTGAACTAGTAAATAAAGCAAGAAATAGTCAGGAGCTCTTAAGAAAAGAGGAGCTTGAAATACTAAAAAAGGTTGTAAATAACTCAATTGTAGGCGTATCTAAGCTACTTCACTTTGTTTCTCCTGAAAGATATCCTATTTGGGATAGCAGGGTGGCAAATTATTTCAACATTAAAATGGTTAACGATGTGCGACGATACTGTGATTACCTAAATTTTTGCCATAGTTTCAATAAGCATGAATTGGAAGAAGTTCGTCAAATTGTTTGTCAGCATGAGAAAACTTTTAAGGATACTAGTGCTCTTAGATCTCTAGAGTTTGTCTTCTTCTCATGTGGCCTTGATAAGAGTAAAATAGCTAATAACAACCCCAATTAAGTGGTGAGTTTGAATGTTAAAACCTGTATCTATGCGGCATTCAGAGATTTCTAGTTTCATTGGTATTCAAAGAAACTAACTCTGGCCTTCAGATCAAAAACAAGCTCCACCATTCATCGTGGATTCCCGTAAATTTAATTCTAGTTTATAAAAGCTAAATTAATCTCTCTTTTATTTTAGAGGTTAAACAAGTTCAAGAGTGAATCGTCATTATTAATATCAAGTACTTATTTCTTAAAGCTATTTACTAGCTTAAGTTGATGATTAAGTTCAACTTATTGTCTTCTTTTGTCGATTAGCAACTATAAAAATCAATGCTTAAATTAGACTAGGCTAATAAATTAGAAACTGACGAAGAACTAGGGAATTATGAAAAAGTATAAAGCTGGAAGTTATATCACCTATGAATTTAGTGGAGAGATAAGAAAAGGTCTTATTATAAAGATAAGGAAGGAAAAGGTTAGGGTTCGTGCAGATGATGGGGTTTTAGAAACTGAGATATCTACGAGTCAAATTCTAGGCATCGCAGAAGAGGATGAAAGTTTAAGAAATGATAATTTTAGTCTAAATGATTATCCCAGATGGCAAACAGAAAGATCTTATTGGTGGGTAAATCAAGGAATCTCATATACATTACAAAAAAATGGTCGTTTTATGTGGTCTCCTAAGTTTGAGATAGATGGTACTGAAAACCCCGGTTATTCAAATATGAAGAATGTTTCTGAAGGTGATGTCGTCTTTGTAAATAAAACGGGAAAAATCGTTGCGATTGGAGTCATTGTTTCAACTGCATACGAGAGTAAACGTCCGGCAGGATTTGATGATGACGAACTTTGGCATTCTAAAAGTGGTTGGAGAGTCGACTGTGAATATTTTGAGCTAGAGCATAAGCAACAAAAAGAAATTACTAGATTTGTAGATATTTTTAAACATCGAGAGTCAGAGGATAAGCCGATAACTGTAAATGGTGACTCGAAGCATAAGGTTTATTTAAATAAACTATTTATTGAAGATGGTATAAGGATATTTACCAGACTTAAGGTACCAAGCTTATTTTATAAGAAGCTTAATGTTGAGATAGGTGATAGGGAAGAAAATACTGCGAATGTTGCACTTTCCCTCTCTGGAGATAAACTTTATCAACAAAGGGCTAGAGAAGCACTTCCTATACTAGTGAGACAAGCTAAGGCTGGAGCATCTATCTTGTATTCTGACTTAGCAGAAGAAATGGGGATGCCAAATCCACGAAATTTAAATTATGTTTTAGGTTCTATTGGTCAGACAATGAAAGAGCTAAGTTCAAAATGGGGTGAGGAGATACCTCCAATACAATGTCTTGTTGTAAATAAAAATACTGGCCTACCTGGGGAGGGTGTTGGATGGTTTTTATTAGGTACTTCTGATTTTTCTGAACTGACTAAGGTTGAGCAAAGGAAAGTTGTCGATATTAATCTAGGTCAAATATATAGCTTTCGTAAATGGGGCAAGGTTTTATCTGAGTTAAATCTGAATGAATTTGATTTAAGTTATGATGACGATGAGTTAAATAAGTCCAATATGTACGGATCAAGTGGAGAGGGGGAAAAGCATAAAGCTCTAAAAGCTTTCGTCGCCAATAATCCAGAAGCAATATCTCATAAATCAAAATATATTGGAAACGAGGAGGAGCGTCTTCCTTCTGGAGATTATTTAGATGTGTCTTTTAAAGATAAAAGTACATGGGTTGGTGTAGAAGTTAAGTCCTCAATATCAAATAAAGATGACATTATAAGAGGGCTATTTCAATGCATCAAATATAACTCTGTTATGGAAGCAATTAACTCAATAATAGATGTTAAAAAAAATATTAGAGTTATATTAGTTCTAGGAGGCGCTTTTCCAAGTTCGCTAATCCCATTAAGAAACACTTTAGGTGTTGAAGTAATAGATAGGGTAGAAGAAGAAATGGGTAATTAAATGTTGTGCTTTTAATTCTCTTTGACTCTTTTATTAGAGTAGGCCCAACGATACCCACCAGCCTTAGGCCTCTGACCTTTACATACCATAGTGATATTTGAACTGTTTATTTTCATTTTTCTCGAAGCATCTGATATCGAAATAAAAGTTTGTAGGACTTTGCCAGAAGTCGGATCAATCATATCTACAGCTTTTCGTTTAGCCTGAGTAGACTTCTCTATGCCACATTTTGGGCAACCTGTTGCACCATTTTTGGCTGTTCTTTTACCGATTGCAGCCTTATATGTGTTTCCACAGTCGGGACATTGCCACCATGCTTTATGGTCTGTTCCTGGCTGGAAGTGTTCAGGAAGTTGCTTTCCATTTTTAGTTTTGTGCCATTCTTTTGCAATTTCAGGATACAAGTATTCTAGAGAATTTATTTTAAGGTCAGTTTTATACTCTAAAATTTTAGGCCTATCTCTAGTAATATCTATATCTACAGAAGAGTCTAGCATCCATGTTTCTGAGAAGTTAATACGTCTAAGAACTTCATGAAGCATCATCTCTAGGTTCTTAGGTAAATACAGCTTGTCCGTGCTAAACATTTCATCCGCTATATCTGAAGCGATTTTTGGCATTTTTTCTCTTAGTCTTATGAGTTTTATCCCATTCTCTTTACAAAGTTGATATTTGCGCTGTTCTCGTTTGATTGTATTTTTATTATGCCAAGCTTCACCATCGTACTCAATTGCCAACTTAATTGATGGGATATAGATATCTAGTTCCATTCTCTCAAGAAAGTCTGCTGTGAATCTGTTTATTGCGTCAGGATATAATTCTTTTATGTAAAAGTAAGTAGCTTGCTCTGCAAATGATGTCTGTCTACCTCTGTTACATTTTGGACATTCTGTTCCGTGAGATCTATGTAGAATCGATGCCTTATATTCATGTTGTTTCGGGCAAATCCACCATACTTTCAGGCCACTACCATAGGTAACTTCTTTTGGATTAATATTTACATTTTTAGTTGGATGCCATTCTTGCGCCAAGTAGGGATGGGTTGTTTCTAGATCATTTTTACCTTCGATAACAACTTTATTAGCACATACTGGACACCCACGACCAAGAGATGTTCTATTTGCAATTTTAGCTCGCCAACTATGGTCACAAACATTGCATCTCCACCAGGCATACTTACTAGAGTGTGGAGAGAAGTCTGAAGGTAATTTGTTGCCATTTTTATCTAGGTGCCACTCTTTCGCTATATTGGGAAAATGTGTTTCTAGGTTTCTTTTCTTAATTCGTTTAGCGTTCTTGCATTCTTTACAACCCTGATAGTCTTTAATACTCTTTTTGACTTCTGACCCACATGAGCTACATTTCCAATTCACTAGATACCGAGAACCCTTCGGAAACATTTCAGGTGATAATTTCCCATTTTTATCTAATGCCCAGTCTTTTGAGATTTCAGGATGTGTTTTAAATATACTTTTATTAATGTCGAAGTCTTTTCTTCGGCGAGATGAACACTTACGACAACAACTTCCTTTAATTGCACGATGATAGATAGATGTTTTCCACTTATGACCACAAAGATTACAAATCCAAGCGGCTGTTTTATTACTACCTATTAAGAGTTTATTTGGATCTAGGTTTTTGTTTTCTTCAAAGTCCCACTCGTCCATTAACTCTGGTATATTGCATATATACTTCTTTTCAACCATTGTTTATTTCCGTCGAGATCTGATATTTATAGCTACTTTAAAATATTCTTCCTATGCCACTCAATATTCCCAGCACTTGGAAGTAATTCTTCATTTAGAATAAACCTCCCAATCGATTCACCAATATAAGGTGTAAAGAAAGTATCATTCTTACGATCAATTAAAATTGAGTCGCTAAGCTCTATTCTATAGTCAGAGTTAAGTGCCCAAATACCACGATCAAAAGTGTAGTGATGAGTAGGGCATAGAGCGAGGCCGTTATGTTCGTTGCAGTCACCGCCACGAGCTTTCCATTTGATATGGGCCGCTTCCATTGATAGGGCCGTGTTGTTTTTAAAGTTAATCTTTAATCCACAACAAGCACATTGGTTACCATATAGAGATAAGATAAGTTTTGGAAACTTTGGGTCTCTCTTCACTTTAGTTACTGTTGTCGTGATAGTTTCTTTTGAAGGAGCTTGAGCCTCTAGGTCAAAGACACCAAGTAGCTCCCAAAGAGTTTCATGTAGGCTATCTGGGAAGTTGTCTTCAGTTATATAGCGAATAAGGACATGTATATGAGCTTTATTATCTTTAAGTTTGTTATAGATCTCATCACTAAAGCCAGCTTTGAAGTTATTCTCTTTTGCACTTCCCGTAGGAATATCACCCTTGCTATTTAAGACAATGTTTGAGGGCTGAGTTGTCCAAAAAGGCATTGTCTTAGAGTCATTAGTTAGTCGCCAAAGAGGCTGAAGACAGTTTGGTTTTGTTGAGTACTTCGTAAATTCACTAATAATAGATTCAAGCTCTTCACGATCTCTATTGAATTCAATCCAGCGAACGTCATTTGCAGCTTTTACAAGCGCATACAAGATAGATATAGGCTTGTGAGGTGCATAATAATCTTTTGCACGTGCCTTGTTGATATTTTCGTACCACTGGATAAATTCTTCGATCATAGCTACATTATATCGTTTAAATAGATTTGATGCGATTATAAATTTCGAGTATTCTAGTTATATGAATTACTACGACAAGAACAACCAAGAATTCATTGATTCAACCCTAGAGCTAGATCTAACAAGTCTATACAAACCTTTCTTAAAAGAAGTGAAGTCTGGTGGAGCTATCCTCGACATCGGCTGTGGCCCGGGGCGCGACTTAAAGTATTTTGTCGATCACGGATATAAGGCAGAGGGAGTGGAGCCGAGCTCGAAGCTTGCAGGCTTTGCTCGTGAGCATAGTGGTTGTGTCGTACATGAAGGCTTACTTCAAGACGTGAGTATTGAAGGAAAGTTTGATGGAATCTGGGCATGCGCTTCCCTTTTGCATGTGCCATCAAATGAGCTTAAGGATGTCTTTTCAAAAATTTCAGATCTTATGAATGAAGATGCTGTTTTCTATTGTTCTTTCAAGTACGGAGAGTTTGAAGGTGAGCGCAACGGGCGCTTCTTTAATGACCAGACTCTTGAGACGATTAAAGAGTTCTTGCCTCAAGGACTTACGATCTTGAAGGATTGGGTTACTGAAGATAAGAGGCCTGATCGTGATGAGAGGTGGCTTAATCTACTTCTGTCTAAACAGTAAGCTTGTTTTAAACTCGTTATTTTAAGTACTTATAGTTAGAACTATAATGTTTTCATAAGTTGTTGATTTTGTTCAACTTTTTCTTCTTGTTGTCGATTATCTCTATATCAATATTAAATAACTTGAGGGAGAAAGATGGAAGCATTAACAGCGATAATTGTATTCTTAGTAATTACTGTATTTGTCATTCTAATTACACGATGGCTTGGAGCATGGATGTTAAGAATCAATGAAATCATTGAACTTTTAAAGAGAATTGATACTAAGCTTGATGATGAATCGAGAAAAAATCTTATCAGTAGTGACGTGTAAATGAAGATTCAATTACTCTTCTTAGTTACAGTGTCATGCATATCTCTAAGCACTTATGCAAACTCAAATTTAGATAAAGTAAAAGAAGCGATGATACGTCAGTCGATAATGCAATATTCTGGAAATTGTCCTTGCCCATATAACACGATGAGAAATGGCCGTCGTTGTGGCAAGCGAAGTGCTTATTCTAGGCCAGGTGGGGCGAGTCCGCTATGTTATAAGAGTGATATTTCTGACGATGCAGCGAGACGATTTAAAAATAGGTCTAACTAACGACCTATTTTTAATATGTGATTAGTAGAGGGATAAATGAAAGAAATAAGATTATATATAAATAAAAAAAATATCTATAAAATACTTACTTGGTTAGGATTTTTATTGTGTTTAGCAATTGTCTTAACAATGAATTACTTCTTAACGTACGCATTATTTACAAAATCTCTTAACCATAGTTATCCAACGGTTGTCTTCATTGTCTTAGTCTCTATTACAGGAGTGGTTCTAAGTTATAAATTTAGGCGAAAAGCCTTTGTTGTTTTGGTCATGTTATTTAATTTTTATACATTTTATGTTCACTCGGTTGGTCGCGAGGATGGTAACGATGAAAGGGTAGAAAAAGATCTTAGTTTTATTAGGTACAGTAATGAAACTTCCGTGTACTCAAGATTTATTAAAAATAAATATGTTGATATTAAAATGTTTGGAGGACGAGGGATACTCGAAGCAAGAAACTTTAAACAAGGTCTCCTGTTAAATATAGTTGAGTTAAAATGTGATGAGTTAGTTAAAAATATTCCTCTTTGTGTATTAAATAGAATGAATTATGTAAAATCACCTGTTGGGGGTGGTTTTATTTATAGGAATAACTTAAAGCAGTTGGGACATGAGATCAAGGAATATACAGAGAGTAAAGTTGTTATAAAAGAGAAAGACGAAGATAGTGAGACTACCTTAACCTTTGATAAAGAAAAGCAAACAATAGAACAGGTTGTTCATATCTTAAAAACTGGGGAAAAGAGAATAATGACTGCATTTAGAGAATCTGAGAGTACCAAATAATCTACACTGATTTTTAGACCGTTTCTTAGCTTTATTAAAATCGTAAAGAGCCGATAATCTATGCATGAAATACATAAATATCGCAATTCTTATATCATTTATTCAATTCGTAACGTTTGCAGCAACAGACTGCACCCACGATGCCAAGAACTTCCGCTGCGTAAAGTATGTGAAGAACTACGATGCGGACACGGTGACATTTGATATTCCAAATGTGCATCCGCTGATTGGAAGTCGAATCAATGTGCGAGTGAGTGGGGTGGATACGCCGGAGATTCGAACGAAGAATGCGTGCGAGAAGAGTAAGGGGCGAGATGCGAAGAAGATTGTGACGAATCTTTTAAAGCACGCCAAACGCATTGATCTAGAGAATGTGCAAAGAGGGAAGTACTTTCGCGTGGTAGCCGATGTGAAAATCGATGGCCAGTCGCTGTCATACTATCTTCTTAAAAATGGCCTTGCCTATGCTTACGACGGCGGCACGAAGAAGAAGGTGGATTGGTGTAAGTCGAATCGTGAGATTGCGTCGGAGAATTAGCTCTCATAGAAGTTCATAAATATTTCAGTTAGTTGTATTCTATAACTTGTTTTATTCATAAGCTCCTGATTTTGTTCATTTTTATGCCATAATATGTCGATGAGATCTTATATGAAAACATATTTACTATTCATTATTCTATTTGTTTCAATCACAGTAAGTGCTGGCCAAAAAGAGTCTCAAGATTCACCTGAGGTAATAATAACTGATGATTACTATATTAATATCGTTTGTGATGAAGAAAGAGCTGCTGAGAGTGTTACTTGTGAGTATTCTGGAGAGTCATATTTTAAGGGGGCTTCTGCAGTTTGGAAGTTTAATGGAGAATATGTCGATAAACCGAACTTTAAAATAGATCTTATAAAAGATAAAAATACAGTTGAGCTTTTTAGGAAGAATGGAAAGAGCGAAGCTTTAATGGACACATATGTATTCTATAGAAAGCATGTTGGTATAGAAAATAAAAATGGCTTCAAAGATATCCCAAATATTGTTTACTTTTGTGACCAATCTTTTGAAGAATCTATTGAATTGAAATCTCCTCTCGATAAATCAAAAGCTAAGGTTAAAGTCTTTGTTGAAGATAAGCTATTAGATGATTCATCCGTTAATATTCGAGATAACTTCGTCTTGTTTAAATTGAAGATGACCAAGAATAGACTTAACGTGAAGTTAGTTTATCTTGAGGGTGATCATAAGTCTGAACTCCATATAACTTATCTGAGAGGAGGTGGGAAGGTTAAGCTTTCAAAACCTTTTGATGCGAAAATTGCATATATTAGCTTTGTTGAAGAAGAAGTTGAGCATTGGAAAACCGTAACTCAAGAGATAGTAGGAGACGAAATTAGAAACTTATTTGATGGCTTTTACTTTGTGTATGTTGACGGTGAGACAGAGCTTGGAAAGTATATTCAAGTTGTTAATGGAAAAACTTCAGTGATTCATCAATTGCAGTTTAATCAATCGGAATATATCCAAAATTTGAGATTTAAGACTTTAGATAGCGCACCTATCATAAAAGGTGATGAGTTCACTTACAAATCAGGAACGAAAGTTCTTTTTCAAAAAACGAATATGGGCGATAGTGAGGGATTGTCTATTCCTTTTGATGTTAATGAGTCTATGAGGAATACGTTACTTTTTGTTATCATAAAGTCTAAGGGGAAGGTAGAGGTCCATCCTTTTGATTTAGGGAATAGGTATAAAGCAGCACATAATTATGGTTTTGAAGTTAATTCAATAGTTGAAAAGAATAGTGATGTCTTTATTTCGTACTGGTATATCAAGAAATGAATAAGGGGTTGAGTTGTCTTCCCTGATGTAGGGGCAACGAAATAAGCACCTTTAACAAATGTTTTTTTGTTATAAAGGAAATGTGAGAGGTTTATCTTGTTTTCACTAGAGAAATATTTAAAGAGAAAAGTTAAAAAGTATTTCCGAAGATCTTTGAAGGTTTCATTAAATCCAACCTTGAAAACAAAGAAGGGTTACGTGAAAAGACAAAAGATTTTTTCACGAAGCAAATACGAACATCGCGAGATAGCGGAAAAGACTCTAGGACGAAAACTTGAAGATGGAGAGGTTGTTCATCATATTGATTTTGTTAAAGATAATAATTGTCTAGATAATTTGTGTGTGATGAGCGATCGTGATCATCGACACTATCATAATTGGCATCGATGGATGGAAAAGAACAAACCTAATGTAGACCTATCTATTAGTTATAGAAAAAAGAAGCTAAGAGAGAAGTGGAGTGTAATAATTCTAGATGAGATAGATTTAAAGAAATAAACATATAGTATGCTATCTACAAGTAATTATTACCTTTTAATTTCATGTTAGAATACAGTTATGAGAGGGGTGAAGTCATTACTTGGAGAACTGAGGAAGCACTCAAAATTTGAGTGGTTGTTAATTATTCTTCTTGTTATTTATGTTTTTTCTATAAAGATAAATGAGTCTAAGCCATCTAGGCGTTATCCGGCTGGCTACCCGAGTCAGTTATTAATACAGCATGATTCTAACGGTGAGGTTTTCATATTAAATTAGAGGTCATATTGAAAAAACTAAAATATTGGCTTTGGGATGATGCTGAATATCCACCTGAAATATTTATACCTCTAGTATTAATACTAATTCCAATTGTAGTCTTATTTTTAATGCTGTCTTTTAATATCCTATTTTCATAGAGATGAGGGAAGAATATCTAGAAGTATTTTATTAAATGTATTCTTAGGATAATTTGAAAGAAAACCGATATGGAAATATGAACGAAAAAGTATACATGCTCCTATGGGTTTCCTTAGCAATCGTAGTTCCATTTTTTATTGCATACACACTTCTGTTATTTTCAAAAGCAGGTGAAATGGCCAAGGGGATAGAAGGAGGGGATGCTATTTATGTTGCTTCTGAAGTAATCGATATTGGAACGGGTGGCTTTCTTGGTCTTGTGATCGCTCTTCTGATCATATTGAAATCAATTGTTAGAAATAGAAAAAGATTAAAGACTGAGATTCGTATCGTTATGGCACTCTTATGCATGGTCGCAGGTAACGTTTTTTGTCTCTTTTGGTTTCGCTAGAATATATAAAATTATGGATATTGATAAAACAACAAAACATGCACAAGCTCGTTTCTTTTCTCGCTATGGCCGTGAGATTACGGTTGAGGAGTTAAGGTACATTCAAAATATGCTAAGGCATGAGTTAGATGATACGCAATATATTGGTCGAGTTAAGCGTGGAGAAGAGGACTCATATCTTAGCTGTTATCATGGAACCTATGAAGGAATTGAGTTCTTTGCCTTATGTGATCCGGAGACTCTAGTTATTGTAACTTTCTTAAAAGAAGATCAGATCAGCCATTTTGAAAAGATCGAACTCTGAGCTTGTTGCGCAGTGTTTACGTAAGGTTAATGAAAAAGCACCTGGATCATTACTACTAATAGTACTCTAAATTTTTAGCATTATACATTTCAATTAGTTAGACTTCGAATCTTGAGTTATATGCAAGTTCCTGATTTTGTTCATCTTTATGTCATAAAATGACGAGGAGTAGTTACACAAAAAAAAAAGAGGATTGAGGGGGAACGCAAAGAATATTTTAATTCTTGGCGGTGCCTTAATAATCTTCGTTGGGGATAAAAATGAATAAATATGTAAACACTATGAGAATAGTTACGTTAGTTTACTTAACACTTTTTTCAACAGTGCAAGCGGATAGTATCGACATAGGAAAAATCTTTAAACATAAATATCTTGGAGCAATTCATTGTTATGACCTTGATCTAAATTATTACTGTGGAAAGAAAATAAAGACCTATGACAACGATGGAAGGCCATTAGGAGAAGGGGAGGTTGAGTGCTTGGCAGTAGAAGGTGGGGGAGATACGACTTGCACAGCTGCTGTTTTAGAAGTTAAAAATCACGACAGTAACAATTATCTAATTAAAACTCTTCCTGATACTTGGATTAAAATTGAGAAAAGTCTCTTTAACAAAAAAGTAAAGAAACTCTACGACTTTTGGAGAACTCCTTATGAGAGTGAAAGTATAGTGTTTAACTCTAAGCTTGAAAATGTTTACTATGACAAAAAGCTAATGAAAACAACAAACTCTAGCGTGCTAAAGAAAGTCAGAGATGAAAAAAAGATTAAAACTATTGATGTAATAAAGATAAGAAATTCTAGCTTTATTGAAATTGGACTAAAAGATAGAACGTTCTTATATGTCCCGTTGTACCTCAAAGATGGAACAATTAGTGTTTGGCTTGATCCCGGTAGCTGTTAAGGAATAAGATATGAAAAAAAATAAAATCCTTCTCATTTGTGTGATTGTAAACTTATCAGTTTTGTCTCAATATTCGACACGAGCTGAAGATCAAATTATAAGTGTGTCTGATGAAAAAAATATTTCAAATACTCTTATGAGTAATTTCGATTATAAGTTGAATGAATATTTTGCTTATGTAAGGTTTAATGACGATGTTTATGTACGTGAAGAACAAAATAAGGACTCTCAATTTTCTGAGGATGAATTCGTATGCCTTGATTATAAATTCTCAGTTGTAAATGTCTTTAAAATATCAAAGTATGAAGTTAATCATGGTGGTTGTTCGAATGAAAGACGGTCTTTTAGTTTGTATTCAAATGTTGAAGGTCCTAGGAATAGATGTAGCTATTTATTTTCTACTAGAAGTAAGCTATTTAAAAAAAGCTTTAAGGACTTAGAGATGAGCAAAGAAACTGTTGATTGGTATGATGATAGTTTTCTGAATGGAGCATACGATAAGGATATTAAACTTACTCATGTTAAATATAATGAAGAGAGTCTTTCCTTTTATCGTAATGGAGCAACAGGCCAAATGTCTTATGTTTTAAATGATAAAAGACATTACTTAGGGGAGTCATTTTGTAATATTACTGATGAAAAAAGATTCTGTGATTATCGATATGAATTGGTAAATGCTGCTGATTTTGATGATGATGGAAATCTTGATTTTGTAATAGTTAAACATAAGAGCTTAAGTACAAGGAGACAGTCTGAAATTGATTCATATTATGAAGAAATAGAGAAGTTAAAGATAGAAATTGAAAAGTTAATTTCTGTCCAAGGGTCTACTCCAACTAAAAGAGAAATTACAATTAGAAAATATGAGGTAAATAAATTAAGAAAAGAATTAGAATCGATTAAAAGAAGAGTGAGAAGAGTCAAGAAAGAGAGTATGCTGCAAAATCGATTGATTACTTATTTGTTTAAAAGTAATAAAGGAGTTTTGGAGAAATACATGTTTCAACATTGATATTATATGTGGTTCCAGGAATTTTTTCTTTATGCGAGGTCAACGAAAAAGCACTTGGAACCATCGTTCTCTTTAATAAATTAAGTTTTTATCCTAGAACCAATCGTTTAAAATCGTATTATCATGAAAAAAGCACTCATCATCTATGCAACACGCGAAGGTCAAACCGAAAAAGTTGCACATAAAATTCGTGATCACTTTGTTGAAGCTAAGCTGGAAACCTCTCTTTATGATGCAAAGACAATAGGGAAAGTGAATTTAGAGGATTTTGACTTATTAGTCTTTGGTGGCTCCATGCATATTGGTGGGATTGAAAAAGAGTTGGTTAGCTTTATCAATGATCACAAGGAACAAATTGAATCAAAGCCGAATGCCTTCTTTCTCGTTCTTTTAAGTGCGGCGACAAAAGATCCTGTGTTAAGGGAAGAGTGGCTGAACGATGCCCGCAAGAGAGTCGACAAGCAACTTATAACAAAGTTTAATCGGATTGAAATGGTGGCCGGGGCACTAAAGTATTCCAAGTATTCATGGCCTATGAAGTGGATTATGAGAATGATTGCTAAGAGGGCCGGTGAAGGAACAGACTTTGGCCGTGATTATGAATACACTGATTGGAAGAAAGTTAAGGAATTTGCGTATAGTCTAATATAGGGTATAAATATACCATGGAAGGAAATGTAAGAGACCACATTGAAATAGGCGAGCGAGTTCGCATCGTCTTAAAGAAAGATCAGCGTACAGGTGAGTTAACAGAAGGTATCGTAAAAGATATCCTAACAAAGTCAGATTATCATCCACATGGGATTAAGGTTCGTCTTGAAAGTGGTGATGTTGGACGAGTTAAGGAAATCCTTGATTGATAAAGCTGGGACCCATATCGAAAAGTATGCAGGAACTTTTATATGAAAGAAAATTATAATTTAGACTTTTCAAAAAACTTAGCTATTAATACTTCCGAGATGGATTGGGTAAAATCTCCTTCACCAAATGTATTAAGAAAACCTCTAGAAAGAGAAGCTAAAGAATCTGGTCATACCACATCAGTCGTACAGTATTTACCGAATTCAAAATTCAGTGAACATTCACATCCGCTAGGGGAAGAGATCTTTGTTTTAGAAGGGGTGTTTTCTGACGAACATGGTGACTATCCGGCGGGTACTTATATTCGAAACCCTCCTGGATCATCTCATTCACCTTTTAGTCGTGAAGGCTGTATTATATTTGTAAAGTTGAATCAATTCTCTTCAGAAGATAAGAAAAGAATCGTAGTGGATACTAAAACAACTCAATGGCATCCAGGTCACGGAAATTTAGAAGTGATGCCTCTTCATCGATTTGGAACAGAAAGTGTCGCTTTGGTTAAATGGCCACAGGGTGAGAGATTTATTTCCCATACCCACTTTGGAGGAGAGGAGATATTTGTCTTAAGTGGTGAATTTCGAGATGAACATGGCGTTTACCCAAAAGGAGCTTGGCTTAGAAGTTGCCATCTCTCCAATCACCACCCTTGGGTTGAGAAGGAAACGATAATCTTTGTAAAAACTGGGCATCTAATTTAAATAGAAATGTACCCAAAACGTTTCTACGCTAATTAAAAAGTCTTAATCACCCTTTCGCGAGCTTCTGCGTCGAGACTACCGACACTTCCGATACGATGTACCTTTTTAACTTTTATACCGCAAAAGCCAAGTATGTCTCGTTTAAGGATTGTTGCGGCCGGGTCTTTTAGTAAGTAGCGTCTGTACCAGGCCGGCGCATCACTTAATAAGACAAGCTCTGCTGTTTTACCTGTGAGAAGCTTTTCTTGAACCATTTTTCCTTTGTGGAATTTGAAGGCAAAGCCAGGAAGAAGTGTTCTATCAAAGAAGCTCTTTAGGATTGCAGGATATGTTGACCACCAGATGGGAGTGGTGATGATAATATGATCACTTTTCTTGATTTGCTTTTGAGCGGATTCAAGGTCTGTTTCAAGGGTGTCGATTTTCTCTCGATCAGAATATCCCTTAAAGCTTATTTCAAAGTCTATCGTTGCAAGATTTAATAGGGTTACATCGTGGCCTTTAGCAAGGTGAGACTCATAGATTTTATTAGAGATACTTGTCGTAAAACTCTCGAGGTCAGGATGTGCGTTAATAATTAGTACTTTCATATGATTCTCCATTGAAATTTACTGTATTTTACAATTGGTAAATATATAAATAAAATGAATATTGATAATTACAGGTATTAATCATATGAATATTAGAAATTTTGATCTCAATTTATTAGTTATCTTTAAAGACTTATTTAATACGTTAAGTGTAAGTCAGACGGCAACAAATCTTGGCCTATCTCAGCCTGCTGTCAGCCATGCCCTTAATCGTTTACGTGATAGTCTTAATGATGAGCTTTTTATTAGAACAGCTCGAACTTTTATTCCAACTGATAAGGCCATTCAACTCGGCTCATTTCTGGAAACTTATTTAAATGAGCTTGAGAGTAATCTCTTTGAACAAGAGGGGTGGGATTCTCATAATTCTAGCAAAGAGTTTAGGGTTTCAGGGACAGCATTTGATTCATTTATGTGGGTTCCTAAGTTGATGGAGTCATTAGTAGAGAGCGCACCTAAGCTTAAGGTTACGATGAAAGGAATTGTTTTTGAAGATTTTTTAGATCGAATGATAAGAGGTGAGATTGATTTAAGTTTTGCTGGAAATCTTGATGAGATTAATAATTTTAGTATTGAGACTCTTGGTATCCACGACTTTTGTATTATTGCGAGTAAATCCAATTCTCAATATAAAAAGAAGATCTCGCTGAAGCAGTATTTAAAGGCCGGCCATGTTCTCTATACTCCAACAGAGAAGCCTGGTAGTGATATTGATAATTATCTTAGTAGCATTGGCGAAAGCCGAAATATATTGGTTAAGACTTCATACCTTAATTCAATTCCAAGGCTAGTAGAAAAGAGAAATATGTTATCGATGGTTCCTCTTGCCTATGGGAAAACTGTGGCAAAGTATTTTGATCTCAAGCTATATGATGTCCCTTTTGAAGTGAGTCCATTTAAGCATCAGATGGTTTGGCACAAGAGCCGCCAAAACTCTTCTTCTCATAAATGGCTAAGGGATTATATCCGCGATGGTTATTGGGACTTTATTCAAGAAGTCAGTTAAGGATTTTTACAAATATATGCTATGATTGAAAAAATCAAATTTAAGGAAATTAATGAGCAAGCCACAATTTATCTTCGTATGTACCAATCCTGGAAATGAAATACTTTTAAAAGAAGAAATTAAGATATTTTATCCTGAGTTAGTCTTCAGCTTTTCAAAGAAAGGCTTTGTGACATTCAAAAATACAGGTATTGAGTATGACCTAAAAACAATTTCTCAGTTGCAGCTAACGTTTGCTACTCGTAGTGGAATCTTCTTTGGGAAGTCGACGCCTGAGACTATCGTGCAAGATGTGAAGGCATCGGGACTTGATAGTGAAAACCATATGATTCATAGCTTTGAAATTGGTTGTGAAACTGATTTTGATGCAGCTAAGACTTTTGGCCGTGAGGTGAATGAGTATAGCGCCGAACGTAAGATTGTCATCGATTTAATTAGCTTAGGACCAAATGAAATATGGTTTGGGGCCCATAGTGTGGCCAACGGATGTACGCGCTATCCAAATTCAATTGTTGAGATAGAGACGCCTAAGGATGCTATTTCAAAGGGCCATTTAAAGCTTGCTCAAATCGTTAAGTTATATGCTGTGAAATTATTTAAAGGTGACCTTTGGCTTGATTTTGGTTGTGCTCCAGGTGGAGCGGCCCAATATCTTTTGGATAATGGTTGTAAGGTTGTGGGGATTGATCCCGCTGAAGTGAGTCCAGTAGTAGGTAAGCACAAGAATTTTACTCATATGAAAAGGTCTGTACAAGATCTCTCTCATGAAGATTTACCGGAAGAAGTGCGTTGGATTCATGCCGATATAAATATAAATCCAAAACAATCTATTAAAGAGGTCTTAAGACTTGCTAAGAAGTATAATCGCACACTTAAGGGAATCATTTTTACAGTTCAGGTTGTAAAGATGGAGTATATTGAAAATATCGAAGAGTTCGAAGATCAGTTTTACGATTGGGGATTTAATAATATCATTAGTCGCCAGGTTCCAGCGCATAAGAAAGAGTATGTGATTTTGGCCACTCGCTAGGAGTTGGTGAATTAGTCTACAAAAATCACAAATGTTGTAAGTATTATTTCTTTGCATGTTTTCATTATTATCAATTAGTTATAGCTGATAACTTCTTTTATTCTCAAATTCGAGTTTTTGTTCATTTTTATGTCATAATAAGACGAAAAGAATCACTAAAGGAGTAATGTTTTGAAGTTATTTATTTTTATCTTTATTACCTTTGTGTCTTTAAACTTATCTGCTCAGAATAATATACCTAAGGAAATTTTTATTACTTCAAGTTTCTACACTGGTGAAGCTGTTCTCACGATGCTTGATGAAAAAGTCATAGATAAAAAATTGGAAAATGAGATTGTAAATTATCTAGTGAAAGAGCAAGGCTTAAACTCTGATAAATTACATGAGCCTTATGTATTATCAGAGGATTTAACAAGTAAAGTATTAAAAAGTTATGGGATTGATGGAAAAGAAGATTCTCTTTTTATTTATCACACAAATGATGGACATACTTCTTCACATAGAGTTAGTGAATTAGGGAAGTTGAAAATACAATTTTTCCATGAAATGAAGTTTATCATTTCAAATATAGGCTTTTCTTTAAAAGGGATTGTTAAAAAAGGCGAAACTCCTCATATTGCATATTTTGGGAAAGAAAATATATTTTTAGAAAAAGAGTTAAATTCAGTTGTTTGGGATGAGGGGACTGAAGATATGCTTGATCTTGTGGAGCTATCGAATAAGAAGCATCTAGATAAAGATGTGAAGATAAAGAAATTTGTAACAAAGGATCTACGTTTAGATATGACAGATATTTCTTATAAAGGTTTAGATCAATTCAAGTATAGATTAAGAGTTTCTCGAAATAGTATTGATTTTTACGACTTTGATGCTGGCTCTGATTATTCATCACGTCCCTTTTATATATATGTAGGAAAACTTTTTAAGAATATTTCAGCTGTTGCTTTTATTGCTTCAAATGGCCTAGGTAAGTGTACAAGCCTTTTATATGTAGATGAAATGGATGAGTTAAATAAAGTTGAGCTAAGGTGTCCGGCACAAGAGTGTTAATGTGGATCTCTAGATCCTACTTTTCTCAGTAACACATCCCGAAAAGGTTTCTCGAATCTTTAGTTATTGATTTTGTGCTTTTCGTGATATACCCTAGGGGGGTATGTTGATAGCGTACGTTTCCATAGGAGAAATCATGAAATTATTTGTAGCTTTTATATTATCTTTTAACGTTTTTTGCCATGAGTTAGAGTATCAAAATTATCTAAAGCTTCAGAGTTCATTAGTTGAAGGCAATCTAAGTAATGCCTTAAAGTCTTGGAAAACAATGTGTGAGAAAGAACTTGGCCACTATGCTAAGGACTATAAGTATAATGACTGTGGCAAAAATATTGAAAATGTTAGTGCTTTAAGAGACTCATTTAAACTTCTTTCAGAAATCTATATTAAGAATGGAAAGTCTCTTGAAAATAGCGAGCTAAAGATTGTTAAATGTCCAATGGCAAAGGCCCGTTGGATTCAAAAAGGTTCTGCTATTAAGAATCCATATTACGGAAAGAAGATGCTTACTTGTGGTGAAATAGAGTCGTAAGAAGTATTACAAACTTCTTACTCTTTTATTTGATTTCCAAGCTTCTAAGAGGATTAAGCCGAAAGGCACCCACCAAATGAGATCATTAAAGATGATATTCCATCCAAACTTTAGAGGAAATACATCTTGCATGATTGAATGGATAAAACCGATAGGACCAAAGATCTTTCCAAGGAAGCCTACTAGAATAATTGGCCAATGCCTTATAGGGTTTGCTGCAGCAATGATATAGCCAAGGCCATAGACTGCGACGATCATTCCCACACATTGCCAAATTTGAGGGTAGGTTGGAATCTTTGCACCTGAAAGCTCAAAGGCCATGGCTGGAAAGAAGATCACCCAAGATCCCCATAGAATATTATAAAGGCCTGCTGCTATTAAAGTATATTTCATCCACTTCTTTTTCATTTTACTTTTTTCCCTTTACTCCATTTTAGAGATTATGATGACAAAAAGAAGAATACTTCTTGCTGTCCAAAAAACTGTACGGGCCCAATTTGAAAGAATTAGTTTGTCGATGCTTTGATCATCTCTTTTACTTCCTAGCTTCTTATGAAGAGGCATGCTTATAAAGAAAGTTATCATCCAGATAAAAATGAGAAGAACGAGATTGATGATAAAGGCGATGTCTGGTTGCTTGATTGTAAGAAGTGTTGCTGTTGCTAATTCACATAGCATAAGGGGCAATACGATGAAGCTTATGGACTTAACATGAAATGCACTAAATGAATGAAAGCTCTTTTCATCGATAAATTTGAAAGAGGGGTAGTGAACAATTTGCACCATCCAGATGACGCCACTCATGAGTAAGCATAGGGAAAAGTGAATAAGTGTTAACTCTTGCATTTCTAAGCTCCACGAAACTAATGATAAGTTTAAGTTGTCTTAAGTTCTTAATCAAGACTATGTGTATAGGCTTCCGCCGTCCTTTTTTTAACCTATACAGTTAAGACTTTGCGAAATCGTTTAGTAAGCTTTAAATGATTTGTGATATGGTATGAAGAAAACGGAATAACTTTATGAAAGAGTATGATGTTGTCGTTCTTGGTGCTGGTATGGGCGGGCTTGCTGCCGCTGCCTTGTGGGCCCAAAAAGGTGAGCGAGTATTGCTTGTGGAGTCTCACTATGCTGGAGGAGGTTGTGCAGGATACTTTAAGCGAAAGCAAGGATATTACGATGTCGGTGCAACAACACTAAGTGGCCTTGCCGATGGCCGCCCAGTAAATAAGATCTTAAAAAAACTAAATTTAGATTTAAAAACTTATCACTGCAATCCAGGGATAAAAGTTAATACAGAAGATGAAGTATTTAACTTCTACGCTAGTTTAGATGAACTAAACGATGAATTAATAAGAGTATTTAATCTAGATTGCTTGAAGACGCTAAAAAAATGGCAGGCCCTAGAGGATCTTCTTTGGGAGAGTCTTGATTATGTACAGGACTTTCCAAATATTGGTCCTTCAACAATTAAGAAGTTCTTTATGAATCCAACAAGAAAACTTCTTAAACACCCTAAGCTTTTTACATCATCTTTTTATAATTACCTTCCTAAAGAGATGAAAAAAAATAAGAGATTTATTCGTGTCTTAGATCAACTACTTCTCATTAGTACTCAACAAACTTCTAAGACATGTCCTGCATTTATGGGAATACTTGGCTTCTTCTATCCGCTTGATACCCACGCTATTGAAGGTGGAATGTGGGGATTAGTGAAATCCTTAGAGAGTAAGATTCAGTCATTTGGTGGTGAGATTAAATATCGCTCTACTTGTGAGAAAATTGAAAAAGAGGGCGGGGCGTATCTTATCTCAACAAATAAAGAGCAGATTAAATGCTCAAAGCTAATCTCAAATATTTCTCCAGAAGTTTTTGATTCATTATTTATGGATAAAGAGTTAAAGCAAGACAAGGGAAAGATTTGGGGTGCAATGACGGCCTATTTTAGCTTCTCAAGTAAAATACCTATCACTGAATTATATCAGCAAGTTCATTACCGAGATGGATCACTCTTCTTTTCATTCTCACATCCTGATGATCAGCACCGCTCTGAAGGTATGCAAATGGTAACAGTGTCTACCCATGTTGATTGCGATGGTTTTGATCAAAGAGATGATGCTTATAAGAATAAAAAAGAGAAGTTTAAAACAGACGTTCTGGATACTTTTAATAAATGCTTTAAAGAGCATGAAATTGATGAGGTGGCCTTTGATAGTGTCGGCACTCCATTAACATTTAAGCACTATACACAAAGACCGAATGGAGAAGTAGGTGGTCTGATTCATAACTCAGCACTTTCTCTACTTCGCTTAATTCCTAATAAAATGAAAAACGAAAATATATACTTTGTTGGAGACTATACATTTCCTGGCCAGGGAATTGTCTCTGTCTTTCAGTCTGCGCTAAATACCATTAAGGAGTAAGAAATGAATAAAACACAAATACAAGAGTTACTACATCATCGAGATCCATACTTAATGGTTTCTGAGGTTACGAAATCAAGTGAGAATGAAATCGAGTCATTAAAAACCTTCTCTGGGGATGAGTTCTTTGTTAAGGGCCACTTTCCAAATGCACCAGTCGTTCCAGGGGCAATGATTCAGGAGTTTTGCACTCAAAGTGCAGGAGTTCTAATTACAAAATATCACTCACCAGTTAAAGATTATAACTCTAATAAAACCAAGGGCTGGGCCTTGGGGGTTCTAAATAAAGTTCAAGGGGCAAAGTATTTAAGTATCGTGAAGCCTCAAGGTGACTTAAAGGCAAAGGTTAAACTCATTGATAAGATGGATAATCTTTTTAAATTTTCAGCAGAGGTTTATCAAGAAGATGAGCTTAAAGCTAAGTTGAAATTTAGCCTTGTGAATATCAGTGATGACTACCTAACAGGAGAATAATTATGTTTGGCCTTGGAAGTAAGAAGAAAAAGCTAGAAAAGAAGTACCAGAAAAAGTTAGTAGAGGCACTTGAGGCCCAAAGAAATGGGAATATCGCACTTTATAGTGAGCTATCTTCTGAGGCCGACAAAATACTCAAAGAGATTGAAGAGCTAGAGAGACAAGGTAAGTAGTAAAAGTATTAAAGATTGATACAATCGTAAGTATCAAAAGTCTTTGATTCGATATCGTAAAGGTAGAGCGCCTCATAATACTTCTTTGTGTAAGCAGCATATAGGCCTCCTGATTGTGGGTTTCCACAATAGTAGCGCGTATCATGCTCTAGTCGATAAAGTGCAGTTGAGCCGCTACTGAATTTTTCAACATCTTTTTGTGCTTTAAGATATGCGCTTTGAACTTCATCGTAGAATGGAAGCTCTGGTGTGAACTCCACACACTCGTATTCTTTTAGATCTCTTAAATCAGTATTATCAATATAGTAGTAAAGCTTAGAATCTTGTTTGAAATAGATTTTAATATGAGACTCATGCTTTCCGCAGTAAAGAGCGCCATTTCTTGGACGGGCCGAAACCTGGAACGAAATAGTGATTAACAGAATTAAGCTAAGTAACTTCATATATTTACCTTTGAATAAATTTTCTTATTTATATACAGCAAATTAAATATCTTGAGTTAAATAATGTATTTTTGACAATGTTTAGTTGATAGCAAATAAAGTCATCACAAATTATTCTTGTATAATCTATAACTTAGCAAGCAAATCTCTTTTATGTCTTAAGTTATTGATTTTGTTCATATTTTGTCTCCCCGAAGCCGATTAATTAGAAAAGATAATGATTTAAGAGGAGAGGTTATGTCCAAAGGTCTAGCGATACTTAGTTTAATGTTTTTATGCTCTTGTGCCTTCACTGATGTGAATATTCAAAGAGAGTATTATTCTAAATCCACTGAAAAGAGCAGAAGTAATACCAGAGTTTATGTCCATGTTGATAATAAAGAGGACCGAGTTGTCGGTGTAAAGAAGAATGGTTATGGAATCGATACTGCTCAGGTATATTTACCAACGTCGCAATCTCGTTGGTTAAAAGATGCCATCGAAAGTGAATTGCGTATCCAAGGATTTATCGTTTCTAAATTTCGTAAACAAAGTGATGTTGTACTTGATGTAAAAATTAATCAATTATTTGTTGAACCAGATGTTGGATTTTGGGCAGCAAGCCTGATTGGTATCGCAGATTTAAATGTAAGGGCAAAGATTAAAAAGGGACACGAATACGAAAGAAACTTTGTAGAAGTTGAAAGATCAACTGAGATGGTATGGACAGACACTGATATCAAAGAAAGATTCAATGGTGCTGTATCAATGTGTCTAAGTGATATCGCCGTAAGACTAAAAGAATTATTAAGATCAAAAAATACAAAAGTAGCAAAGAGGTAATCAATGAGAAATTTAATATCAATTCTAATGCTTCTATCACTAGTAAGTTGTGCTTACGGATTAAAGCATATCGATGCATCTAAAAAGAGTGATTCTCAGTGGAAGAAGGTGAGTAAAAAGAAAAGTAATTAAGATAAACTCAGATCGCTAATACGTGATTTTTTAATTTAGAATTCATGCTACAATCGCAATATGAGTAATTGCTGTTCAAATAATAATGATGAAAAGAGTAAGGAAGTTGATCTTGAGAATCTCGACGGATTGATTTGTTATTGTTTTAAAAAATCAAAGAAAGAATTATTTGAAGCTGTAAGATGTAATAATCAAACATTAATTGTGGATGAGATTAAAGCTAAAATGAAAGATCCAGGCTGTTTTTGTGAAAGAGCAAACCCATCAGGGAAGTGCTGTTTGGCAGATGTTATGGCCTTTATAAAAGCCGCGTCTAAGAATTAATATCTTAAGGGCCTTCTCGTGCTCGCATAAGTAGAAGTAAATACCTGTTTTTACTTGTTCCTCTTTGGTCTAGCCAATAAATTTTGCCGGTTTCAATTTATTTTGTTTGCAGTGTTCAGAAATTACTAAACATAAATAGATATAATTACGATGAGATAAAGGATTATTGTTTGTGGGGAGGCATAGTCGCTTACAATCATCTATGTGTTTCCTTAAAACAATTTTTCTTTAATTGACGGTAGAAAATGAACAAAATATTGCTAAATTTTATTCTTATAATGTTAGCGTTCACAATGGTGTCCTGTGATGACTCACTTGAAGCTGAAGGGAGTCTTACTGTCACTCCTGGCGCTTTTGAAATCACTATTCTAAGACCTAGCTCAGATGGAAGTTCAATTTCTGGTTATAGTGTAATTTCTGGCCATTGTGGTAAGCCAGGTTATCCAATTGAGGTAACAGGTGCTGTAAATTTATACTCGATCTGTCAGAGTGATTATCATTGGGCCGCACCAGTTTCAGCACTAGAGTCAGCAGTGGGAGCTGTTACAGTTAATGTTCAATTAAAAGATAAAAATATGAGTGGAGGCTCTTCTGTAGCTTCAAGAACTTTTACTAAGCAAGACAATATCTGTGAGGATTCTGCAAATTTAACTAAATTATATGCCAACTCAGAAAGTGCAGATGGATCTTTGATTCCATATAAAATTTGTACTTCTCAGCAATTTCTAAATATCGCTCTTAACCCAAGCTCAAGATTTCAACTCGCAACCGATATCGATTTTGCTGGTCAAAATATTGTTCCTATAGCTGCTGTCTTCTCAGGTGAACTTAATGGTCGAGGATATGCTCTTAAAAATTATATTATCAATCGTGCCGCTGATAATAGTGTTGGGATTTTCAAATATATCTCGGATGCAAATATTAGTGAATTACATATTCACAACGCACAGGTGACGGGGAATAGTCGTGTTGGTTTACTCGCAGGAGACTGGAGAGGAGCTGGAACGATTAATAGCATCAGAGTTTCAGGGAAAGTAAATGCAATTACTATGGCCGGTGGTTTAATCGGTTTGGGTAATAGTTCAAGCTCACTTAATATTTCTGACTCTCAAATACAAGTTGATGTTAATGCCAATAACTACACAGGTGGAGTGATTGGTTATATCAATACTAACGACGGCCTTTTAAATGTTAGCAATACAGACATCTATTCAAATGTAGCAGGCCATGACTATGTTGGTGGTTTTGCCGGTTTAATTTTAGAGCCAAATCAAACTTTTACAAATGTTCACCACAAAGGAAGTATTACAAGTACTGGTGTTGTGGTTGGTGGTCTTATTGGAGAGAGTGCTGGGGGAAGCTTTGATAATGTTTCTCATATTGGCTCTGTTGGAACCTCAAAAGATGCTGTTGATGTAAATGTTGGTGGTCTAATTGGACACGCCAAAGGTACGCATTCCATAAGTAACTCTAAAGTCGTCTCTAATATTACCTCTGGTGGTAGCTACACTGGTGGATTAATCGGACGATTACTATCTGGATCGATAACAAACTCTTATACGAGAGGAAGTATCGTTGTTAATGAAGATTATTATAATAGTGTTGTGAAATTTGTTGGAGGTCTAGTTGGTAATATTAACTTAGACTCATCAATCTCAGGTTCACACTCTCATGTCGATATAAACTCTACTGCTTACTATGTTGGGGGCCTTGTCGGATTCCTTGGTGGAGGCAATACAACGATTGATAGCTCTTATTCTGTAGGAGCGATAGAGGCAATGACTTCAAATGTTGGAGGCCTAGTTGGTTTCATGACTGGGAAGTCTATTACAAACTCATTCTCTCATTCAAATATCACGATTACGAACCCAACTCCAAAGGCATATATTGGTGGTATCGCAGGTTATACTAAAAAGAGTGATGTTATTTTTGATAAATTATACAACTCTGGAAGTATTCACTTTAATAATGGTATTGCAGATAATGTTGGTGGACTCTTTGGTTATGTTGAGGCCCAAAGTATTAGCAATGTTTTCAATACTGGAAATATTACTGGGGCAAGATCTTTAATCGGAGGAATTGCTGGTTATCTAAAAACACCAATACACAATGCCTATGCTGGTGGAAATATAAGTGGGTCACTTCGTTATATTGGTGGTATTGCAGGACTTGCTTTTCAAAATAATATCAATGATGTTTTTGTTAAGGCCAACTTAGAAGGTGATGGAAATATTGGTGGTATTACCGGCTGGTATATCGATGATTCAACAACCATTACGAATGCCTATATGGTAGGTAGTATTAATAAGTCTTCAGACTCAACGTTAGGGGAAAGTATCTTTGGGCCGGTTTTTGGAACGAGCTCAAACGTTAACTTAGCTAATAACACATTTTTCTTGGACTCGATTACATTTACAGATATGGCCTCTGCAGCACCTTTTAATGGTTTCAACAGGTTCGGGAATCAACTTACTGCTGAGGAAATGGCATCTGAATTAAGTTATGCAGGATTTAGTTTTGTTGGTGCAAATGATTGGTCCATGCCAAGTGTCGGATTCAAACTTCCAGGTGAAACTCTTGATTATAACTACGCTATTTTTGATTTTATGAATGAGGCCAATTATGGTTTTAATTCGATTCAAACTTATAGTGATGACCCAATTAATGAGGGGACACCAAATTTATTTGGGATTGGATCAGAAAAGACATTAAGCGCTATTGCAGCAAATACTGAACAGTTGGACATTATAACTTCTACAGATCCCGTCGCGAATGTGAGTGTGGGAACCTACTCAATTTCATTTACATATCCAGATTCCAATGGAGCTCCAATTGCAACGACTAAGTTAATTCACGGAGAGTGTGGAGTTGTTGGAGAAGAGATTAGTATCACAGGCTCAGTAACATTATCGACGATATGCCAGAGCAATAATCGTTGGGTAGCACTAATTGATGCCACAGAACTTACGTCGGGTACTATTACAATCAATGCTCAACTAAAAGATGATACAGGTGCCATCGTATCTCCACTTATTACTAGAACACTTAATAAGTCTATTAGTAGTAACTCATGTAGTGACAGTGGTGCTAGTGGTTCTTTATATGCAAATTATAATAGCGGCGGTAATGGTGACACCATCCCTTATATTATTTGTAATCCAAATCACTTTAAAAATATTGAAATTAATCCTAGTGCAAAATTTGAACTTGCTAATGACATTGATTTTGCAGGTAGTACAATTAATCCGCTAAATGGGAATTTTACTGGAGTCTTAGACGGTAAAGGTTTCACTGTTAAAAACTTCGTCATTAATAGGCCATCTGCTAGTAACGTGGGAATTTTTAAAACCATGAGCGGTGCGACTGTTAAGAATATTGATTTCTTAAATTTCTCAGTTAATGGATATACAAAAGTTGGCTCAATTGTTGGAAATGCTAATGGAGTAAATACTTTTGATAATATTACGCTTGAAGGTAGTGTAACAGGTATTTTAAATACGGGTGGCATGATCGGTGTGGCCAGCTCTAGCGCTACTTTAAGTATGAGCAATATTTCTAGTACAGTTAATGTACAAGGGAATAATTATACCGGTGGCCTCATCGGTATCGTCACTTCAAGTGATGGAAGCTTTAGCCTTGATAATATTGACTTAAATAATACTGTTAATGGTCTTGGATATGTTGGGGGATTAGTGGCCCAAATTCAAGAACCAAATATGACTATCACTAATGTTACTTCTAATTCAAATGTCGCTGCTATTAATAATTATGTAGGTGGTCTAGCTGGAGAAATTGCTGGCGGAAGTATTTCATTTGTCACGATAACGGGAGATATTTCTTCGCCAAAAGATGCAAGTGATGGCCATGTTGCAGGACTTGTTGGACGCTCTGTTGGCAGCGTTAACCTTGATAATTGTAGTTTTACTGGAAGTATCAGTGCTGGCTCTTCTCATGTTGGAGGGATACTTGGATCGGGAAGTAGTGCGACAATAACTAATTCAACTAGTTCCGGAACAATCACTGTTGCGGATGATCGTTATAATTCTGTTACTTCATATATTGGAGGAATTGTTGGTCTGCTTAGTGAAGACTCGACAATTCATGACTCTAATTCATCAATGAATATCAATGCGCAATCTAATTTTGTCGGTGGTATCGCTGGCCGCTTTCATGGTGAAAACTCTATCATGTATAATGTTTTCTCTACCGGAACAATTGATGCAAGAACTTCATTTGTTGGTGGAGTCGCTGGATATTTCTTTGGTGAAGAATTTAGAGACTCATACTCAACTTCAACTGTTAATATTACCAATCCAACACCAAGATCTTATATTGGTGGCCTATTAGGATATGCCAATTCATGGACCTCTCGTTTTGAAAGACTTTATGCGACTGGTGACGTCATTATTAATAATGGTACTGCTGATTATGTAGGTGGATTGATTGGATATTTTAGAGGCGGCTACCTTGAAAATTCTTATGCAAGCGGGAATGTCTCTGGCGTAAGAAACTCTTCAGGAGCGCTGGTCGGTCTACATCGAGGTGATACAAGAGGCTGCTTTGCTACTGGTAATATCACTGCAAGCGGTCGCAATATTTCTGCATTGATTGGTTATCAATTAGAAGGAAGTATTACCGATTCCTTCAGTACTGGAAATGTTGAAGCCGACGGAAGTGCCGGAGGTATTGTCGGATATTTAAATTCAACAATTGTGGACTCCGTTACTGATGTCTATGCTCACGGTATCGTTACTCAAAATACAGGCTCAAGTTTCGACTCTTTAACTATGGGGGCCATCCTTGGTGAGGAGTTTTCTGCAGGTTCTTTATCGGTCACTCAATCATTTTATATCCAAGAAAATAGAGATGCCTCTTTTAACACTCTTGGAAGTGCTGTTGCACTGGCCAGTGCAAGTTCGGCAGGAAGTTATACGAGTTTCGACTTTGTCTCATCTCCTGGTTGGCGTGTACCAAACGAAGGCTATAATTTAGAAGGGCATGGTGCCTTCACTGCTCCAATCCTATCTTGGATGGGGGGCTCTATACCAAATTCAAGAAAGATTAGTGGCCCTATTACTAACCTTAATCATAGTGGGATTACTCTGAATCTAAATGGAGTAGAGAATCTATACATCCCAGCAGGGGCAAGTAGTTATCAATTTGCTACTGAGCTTTTTGATACCGATTCTTATAGCATTACAATTGCTACTCCTACACAAAACCCTACAATCAACTGTAGTCTCGCTAATGCCTCTGGAGTTATCTCTGGTTCAGATATCACTAATGTAAGTTTAACTTGTCCAACTTTTACTTCAATTAGTTTATCGGCAAGTCAAACAGTCTTAGAGGTTTCAGGAAGTGCTCAGTTATCTGCAATATTAAATTTAAGTGATTTATCGACAATCGATATAACAAACTTTGCTAACTATGCAGTTTCTCCTTCTGGTGTTGTAACTGTCGATTCTACAGGGCAGGTCGTGGCCACAAGTGCTGGGACAACAAGCGTTTCTGCGAGTTTAAATGGGCTGACTTCTAACGGAGTAAGTTTTACGAGTACTATTACTGGTGGTGTAAGTAACTTATCAAGTGCTGCGGTTTGGATTAGAGGAACGCCAATTAATAGTCCTGTGATTAGTTGGACAAATCCTGCAGAAAGTTTTGACTCTATTGAGGTCGGACTTGGTTCATCTGCTGGAACTGATAGTATCGCAAGCTTTACAAATGTTGGAACGAATCAAAGTCACAGCTTTTCAAATCTTACTGGAATTGTGGAATGTTCCATTATTTATCCAAGTGCTAGAGTGAAGTCCTTAGGTGGGACATATGGAAGTGTCGTAACTGATACGCTTGGTTTCCGTTATGATAATACGAGTCCCGTATTCTCATCAAATATTTCTGTTTCAGGTGAGGCATCTCAATCGGTTGCAACAACTACTTCTTGGTCTAGTGCTACTGATAACTGTGCCATGAGATTTTATGAGTTAGCAATTGGAACGAGTCCTGGTGCTAGTGATATCACGTCAGGTTTTAAGTATATTGGTAATGTGACTTCTTATCAGGCACAAAATGGCCTTAATGGGATGAATATAAATCTAAGTACTGGTGTGGATTATTATACATCTGTAAGGGCAGTTGATTATGCCGGTAACGTATCTACTGTTATGACTTCAGCTGCATGGCAAATTACACCTGTTGAAGATTCACTTCCAAATATGTTGGTATGGCTTGATAGTGCCGACTTATTAACTGTAAAAGATAATCTTGCAATTTCAGCAGATAGTCCTTCTTTTAATGGCAATGTTTATACATGGGAAGATAAGTCAGCTAGTGTCAATGTTCATAATGCTATCGCTGATGCTACTTCAGACCCGGACTTTATAAGTGGAAATATAAAGTTTAATGGATCAACTACTTATTTAAAAATTCCAGAGCATGCTGACTTAAATCTAAGTACCGATATTGAGAAAAACTTAACTATTTCTGTTAAGACTGAAAATGATATCACTACAAGACAAGTTATTTATGAAGAAGGTGATGCTAATCGCGGAATGAATATTTATATCGACAGTGGAAATCTCTATTGTGGATTCTGGAATAACTCAAATGACGGTGACGGAGTTCAGCCTTTTGTGTCTGTTTCTTCACCAATTTCTACTGACTCAACTTACCATATAACTTGGTCTCTGGATTATCGAAATTATGCTGGTGCTGCCGGCCCTGATGGTTCAGTTGAGTGTTATATCAATAACTCTTCAGTTGGAAGTGTTGCGACTACTTCACGTTTATTTTCTCACGCTGGAGATATTGGACTTGGTGCTTTATTGAATAGTTCTCATTTTCATGATGGTGTGATTTATAGTAATCAGGATTACTTCTTTAAAGGAAAAATATTAGAATTTATTATTGCCGCTTCAACTCCTGACGCTACTGGAGTTAATGCTATCCATGATTATTTAAGAGGGAAGTGGTCTGGTAGTGAGCTAAGTTCACCAAATAATTTGGCCTTAACTAATAACTCAACTCAAACAAGTAGTGCTACTTTAAGCTGGTCTCCAATTCAGTCATCATACTTTATTCTTGACCATTATGAATTTGCTATTGGTACCACAGCTGGTGGTGATGATATCTTAGGATGGACCAATATTGGTACTGTTGAAAGTTATCAGGCTATTGATGGCGTGGCAGGTATATCTTTATTATTAAATGAAGGTGTCGATTACTATATTTCAGTTAAGGGAGTTGATACGAGTAATAATGACTCTCAAATTGCCACATCTAATGTGTGGCAGGTTTACGATATTGCTAGTGGTGGACTACCTTCTACGATTCTACACTACGATGGGCAGGACTTAGCTAGTATCTTAGACCCTTCAGGTTATGACGCTAGTGATCCGCTCTTTTCTGGTACTGCAAATACTCTTCTCGATATTTCTGGAAGTGCAACAGTATATGACTGGAGTATTCAGTCGGGGGCAGGAGCAAATTATAATGCATCAACGAATGCCCTGGAGTTTGCAGGGGATACAACTTATCGACTTTCAACTCAAGCTGGAATTAATGATACGGTTACGACTTCTAAAAATATCACGATCTCATTAAAGACAGGGGCCAATATCAGTACGACTCAAGTTGTTTATGAAGAAGGTGGATCGACTAGAGGGATGAATATTTATATTGATCAAGGGAAGTTATATTGTGCATTTTGGAATACTGTTGATGATGGAGATGGCGCGCAACCATTTATTCAAATTAACACACCTATTAATGCTGATTCTGTTTACCATGTATCTTGGCTCTATGATTACTCTAACTATACTGGCCCTGACGGGGCAAATGGATCTTTAGAGTGTGTTGTTAATTCAAATAGTATTGGTACTGCATCAACCACAACAAGAGTCTTTCCTTCAAATGGTAAAAGTGGAGCAATTGGTCTTGGTGGCCGCTCAGGTAAAACAAATCTTTTAAGTGGAACAACTGGTGGTGGTAGTGGTGATTACTTCAATGGTGAAATTAATGAAGTTATCATAACGACTGAAACTCCAGATGTTAGTATGATTCAGTCCGTACATACTTATCTCAATAGTAAGTGGTAAGTGCCATGGCAATTACCATGGCACTTTAAGAATTAGTTTTTCTCGATTGCAGAAGTTTTCGCGTAGTTGATTGCTGTTGTAAGTAGTAGACCAACAAAGAAAAGTACGCTTAAGCTTGTTTGAAAGTTAAACCCTTCAACTCCAGCAATTTCCATTCCTGCAATGGCAAGAATTCCAAAAAGAAGTGCAAAGAGAGCATCTCCTGTAATAAGCCCTGCTGCTGTTAGGATTCCTCTGTGAGTGATTTTAGTCACTGACTTTGTTCCTGATAGTCTTGCAAGAGAACCAAGTAGAATTCCCGTTCCAATATATGAAGGAAGATAGATCCCAACGGCAAAGGCAAGTGAGCTTAGAATGATTCCTTTGCGCTTTCCAATTATTTCAACAGTTACTGCAACAAGACCAAGTCCTGTTCCTGCTAAAACTGGCATAAGAGGAATATCACTTTGAATAAATAGTGACTTTAAAACTGTTGCAAAGAAGGCCGCCTGTGGTGCTGGTAGGGCCTCACTTCCAAGAGTTCCAGTCTCATGTGCGACGTAAACTGCAAGGGGAACTGAAATAGCTCCACCAAGAAGACCTACGATTTGCCCAACAAATGAGCTTGAAACCTTTAGGCCATTAAATTGCATTGTCTTATAATCTTGTGATGAATCGTTAGATGCACAAATAGCAACACAAGCTGCAACAATAATTGGAACTAAGAAGTAAACACCTTGAATTCCTTCTAGTCCAATGGCAAGCCCCACAAGACTTAGAACAAGCATTCCCATAAATACTGTTCCTGAAACAGGTGAAGCGGATGAACCAACTTGAAGGGATAAAAGAGCACCTAGACCACTTAGAAAAAAGATTAGTAGTAGGGCAACTATACCAAGGGCCACAAGCCCTACAATTGTTGCACCTGAATAGATCATCATGGCAAGAAGTAGGATGGCACCAAAAACGATTGATCCTAGAAGCTGCTTTCTTCTATAGTCTGGGATTTCTAATTGTTCAGCATTATAATCTGCTTCTTTATTAGCAAGGGCATTACGAGTTTTACGTCCTTCAATAATATAAGCGATTAGTGAATAAACAACGGCCACAACCATAGCTGCACCACCAACCCAACGAAAAGTTGTGCCTGGCATTCCTTGGGCAGCAGACATTCCTTTTACAACTGCGTTTAGAAGTCCTCCAAAGAAAATTAAGACTGCTGTTGGAACAGTAAGAAGTGCACCAATTCCAAAATAGAGTGGGTTAATTGGCAGTGGAAGTTTTGTTTCAACGCCACTAAGAGTGAACTTAAGATCGTAGATACTTGCTTTCAATACTTTGATTTGGCTTAAAAACGCCATCACAAAACCAAATAATAAACCAGGTACAAGTGAAAGCATTAGTGGTGGACGTGCCTGAGGATTATCAGCTGCTGTTTGAATTAAGCGATCACAAGCAACAGCTTCGGGAGCCGGTAGCTTTGGATCAGTTAAGAATCTCTCTGTTGCAAGTCCTACAAAACCCCAACCGAGAAAACAACCGGCCGCAGAAGATAGAATAAGAGATAGAATATCAACTGGCGGAACAGGTTCACCAAGTTCAGCTGCTAAAATTTGAATAATTGGTGCGACAAAAGCGACACCAGCTGTTACTGCAACTCCGGCAGATCCAGTTACTTGGGCCATCGCTAGAAAGCCCTTCATGTCCTTCTTAAAGAAGGCACCCATGGCAACCCAACCAAATAAAACAACAAGGGGGCTAATTCCTGGGGTTATTCCTGCTTTTAGTGCAGAGAAGACAAATGCTGCACCGAGAACAAAGGAAATGACGAATCCGAAGGCGATTCCGGCCTTCTTCGATTTTAAAGATGGTTCTAATACATTACTCATACTCTTCCTCTAGTTATAAAAAAGTTATAATTATAGAATTACTTTACTAGATTGATTTAGCAAGTATTATGTATATATGACGAAAATTGATAAAGAAAAGCTTACTGAAGAGATGAATGCTAAGAATCGTGATTGGTTAATCGAATCAGGTGGGATTTCATCACTCTTTATTCATAATTTAGAAAACTTTGCATATCGTTATCTTGAAACATCCGCAGATAAGGGGATTAAGTGTTTCATTGACGGCGATCTTTATCGTGTTAGCTCTACTGAGCCATCAATCATTGAGGCCCTCAAGTGGGAGAATCCCCAGCTTAAGAAGTCTCTCATTGATCTATGCAAGAAGTTTCCTGGAAAAGCCTCTCAAGAGCTTAGGGTTAAGCTAAATATTGAAACTAAAATGATAGGTGAGCATAAGAATGAATGCTCAGCTTCTATTAAGTGCTTGCTTCCAAGCGGTGAGAGCACAACACTTTCTGAAAAGACAGCATCCATGACTTTTGAGGACCCTATTGAGCTTAGAAATAAACACGCAGCTTTATTAGAAGACGTTTGTACAATTTTTTAATATGGATCACGATAATCACACGACAGATTACAAGAAAAATAGCCTAAGCCTTTGGGGTGCAACTTCAATGGGAACTGGAGTTATGATTGGCGCGGGGATTTTTGCTCTTACAGGGCAGATGGCCGAGCTAAGTGGGAAATGGTTTCCAATTGCTTTTCTTGTGGCAGCCATCGTCGCAGGCTTTAGTGCATATTCATATGTTAAGTTATCTAATTACTATCCTTCAGCTGGTGGGATAGCAATGTTCTTAGAAAAAGCATATGGAAAAGGGACCATGACAGCTTCCTGTGCTCTTCTTATGTATTTTTCTATGGTGATAAATGAAAGTTTAGTTGCAAGAACATTTGCGACTTATACCCTGCAATTATTTGGTGGAAAAGAGTTGGATTGCTTGGTTCCAGTTTTAGGTGTCGGACTTTTAATATTTGCATTTTTCATAAACATATTAAGTAATAAGTTTATTCAAACTTTTTCATTTTTTATGTCATTTATTAAAATTGCCGGTTTGTTGGCATTGGCCATTGGTGGACTTTGGGCAACAGGTATTAACTTTGATGAAGCAATCAAAACCACTAGTCATAGTGACCCATTTGGGTTTCTCGGAGCCGTGGCCTTAGGTGTATTGGGCTATAAGGGATTTACGACGATTACAAATAGTGGAGGAGAGATTAAAGATCCACACAAGAATGTGGGCCGTGCAATTTTGATTTCTATTCTTATTTGTTTGGTTATCTATCTTCTTACTTCTTTTGCTGTCTCATCAAATTTAACAGTAGTAGAAATTATAGAGGCCAAGAATTACTCTCTTGCACAAGCAGCGAGACCTGCTTTTGGACAAACTGGTCTTTGGCTTACTGTTATTTTTGCTATCGTTGCAACTGTTTCTGGAGTTATTGCTAGCGCATTTGCTGTTTCACGAATGCTTGCAATGCTAACAGATATGAAAATCGTTCCTCATAGCCACTTTGGTATGCCAGGGAGTATTCAAAAACATACTCTTGTTTATACTATCGTGATAGCTATTATACTGACGATCTTCTTTGACTTAAGTCGTATCGCTTCATTGGGGGCCATCTTTTATATTATCATGGATATTGCAGTACATTGGGGAGTACTAACAAAACTTAGAAACAAAATAAAAGCAAATACCTTGATTCTTATAACCGCAATTATTGTTGATATAATAATTCTATTTGCTTTATTTTGGGTCAAACTTAGGCAGGATGTTTTTATTATTTGGGCATCTCTTATTGGACTAGCTCTAATCTTTATAGGTGAATACTGGTTTCTATCTAAAACTAAAAATAACGAAAACTAATCATTTCAATACTTTGAGCGTAATCTACTAAACTATTGAGTAAAATTGTCGATAATCTATTATGCGACTTAAGTTTCTCCTTTCATCAATAGTATTTATTACAATACTTTCATTTGTAAGCCTTTATTCTTCGATTGATGAAAGTGGGATTAATAGATCCACAAGCTCTTTTAATTCCTCAAGATCTGTTGCCGATATTAGCTGTCGACAGGCAATGTCTGAGTATCTCTCTGCTTCAGTTAATGAAGAGAATATTATGCTTTGGCATCTCTTTAAAGATGATATGGCACAAGTCAATGCGAGATATTTAGACCATGAAGACTTTAATTCACTATCAGCAGATCCAGATCACAACTTTAAGCAAACAAAGACAAGTCTTCTTGAGGCCGTAAGTGGCCTTTATGCTCAGGAGAGTGGAATTCTTGCTGCTGGAATTTCTCGTGGCCCAGAAGGGACAGAATTTGTTGATGGACAGGGCGTTTTCTGGGATGTGAAAACTCCTATTGCTCCTTTATTTGATCAAAATTGGCGTTTTAATATCGAGCAGTCTGGAAATAGTATTAAGCATAAACTTGAAGCAGTTGATGGGATTCATATCCTAATTGATCTTTCATATATCCGCCCACAAAATGCTGTGAACTTAAAAGAGTGGATCAATAATAATATTTCTAAAGAGCATAGAAGTCGAATTCGCTATGTCGTTGTTCCCGATGGAATAGTTGATTACTAAGTTTTAGGGGCGCGGGTACCAATGGAAGTTTCAATGACTTACGCCGTATTTAAAGTCATTAAGTCTTTTCTTGTAAAGTACAGATATCTTTTGCTTTGGCTTAAAGTAGCTTCGTTTTAGACTATTACGAATACAGTTATCAAACTCAGAGCCGAATCTTTTTTCTATTAAATGCTTTGAATCGGAGTAGTTAAGATGTGGCCTATAGTTGAATAACTCTGCTTCAAAGTTAGAAAAGTGTAATGAACTATATGGGTAGTCCTTGCACTCATCACAAATTCCTGCACGAATTGGATTTTGATAAATATAACGATAGACATTAAAAAGATAACTTTGCTTTGATACAATTGACCACTTATAACGATTACTAAACTTATGATTAATTACATTTATTCTATTGGAAATCATAAAACTAATACGCCAATTAAAATGCATCATGAATCGATCAATATTCTCATGTGGTGTCGTTAGGAGAAGATGATAGTGGTTTGACATCAGAACAAAGCAATTGATCTCTACTTTTTCACGCTCTAATGCATAAATAAGAGATTCTTTGCAAATATCCCACACTTCATATATTGGAATATTAAACCAGTCACGGTTGTTGTTTCTTGTAATGACGTGATATGGGTACACGTTTTGTCTGATTAACTTTTTCTTGGGCATAGTTATCTCGCAAAGAAATAGCGCCGAAGCGCTTTGGGTTATTTAAGTTTCTTGTATAGACTGTAGTTAACACATGCTAAAAATGGTGTACTGATGAAAAGTCCAAGACCTAGAGGAAGTAGTGCTAGAATTGAAATAAGAAAGTATGAAGACATCATGACGAGAATCAAATTCGAATTGCTATGAAAAACTCCACGACTTTTCTCTAAAATTTCCCATGCTGTTAGATTTTTATTATTCGCATCAAGAACTAAAGGTGTTGTGAATGCATATGAGCAAAATGCATATGCACCGGGAATAATAAATGCAATAAATCCAATCATTGTTAATAGTGAAGTTAGTGCTCCTACTTTTAAAATTGCTCCAAAGTTTACTTTTTCAATATTTAAAAAGTCTGTAAGAGTTAGTATCTCTTTTTCTTCTGAAGACTTAATCGCTGTGTAGAGACCGGCCATGTAAAGAGGGAAGACTAGGCTTGAAGCGAATGGGATTGAAGATAGTGCCCACATTAAGCCTGAAGACAGGAGTGTGTAGAGACTGTAGGGAAGCGCGTTTCTACGATAAGTTTCCCAGCCTTGTTTGAATAAGAAAGAGACTTCTTGAATTGTTTTTGAGTTGTTTAAGTTTAGTACTAAAGTTTTCATTTTTACCTCACATTTGTTAGCGAAGTAATAATGCTCTTGCTGCATTAATGCATAACTTTTTCAATTTGATATTAAATTTTTTCAATTAGGGGCGCGGGTACCAATGGAAATTTTAACTACTTAGCGTAAAAAATTCGTCAAAATCTAGGATGAGCGGCGCACAATTTAGTGATTTATCTTAAAATTAGAGCTGATTAACTGAGTCTCTGCTCATTTAGGCACTTTCATAACTATTTTACGTGCAAAATGAATTCTAAGTTATTGAAAGTTCCATTGGTACCCGCGCCCCTAACGCTCCTAACGCTCTAAAAATCTTTAATTGCATCAACAAATTCAGGATTTAAGATAAATGGATTAATATTACCCTGTAGAGTTTGAATAATCTCATTTCTTTCTAACTCGCGATTATCAACAGGATCAATTTTATTCCATTTTCTAAGAGTTGCTTCTTGATCTTTATCAATGGAAAAATCATAGCGAATAGCAAAGTAGAACATCGCTCTAGCGACATTTCCTTTGTGATGATCTTGAGGTTCAAAACAGTCTTGAGAGTATTCATCAAAGCCTTGAATACTTCCATCCATTTGCCAGTAGTCATAAACTGCATCACAAAAAGGAAGATTCGCTCTTTTGCTATTGGACTCTTTACTCGTCACAAATAGGTGATGCATATCACTATTTGCAGGCAGCTCATCAGCGCCTTTTGATTGAGGCCAAGTGTGTTCAATATTAAGTTTGAAATTTCGTTTATAGCGACGCTGGTATCTTTCTTGACATTGACTAGGTGTATAGGCACTACAGACAACACCATTTATATTATCAACTGTTGAAAACATTAGTTTCTTAACTTCACTATATTCTAGGGCCAAATGATTTCTCTTTGCCATTTTGGCAATTGATTGGCGATTGATGACTTGGGCCGTAGCACTAAAGCAAAGTAGTAGAATTAAGATTTTCATATGTGTGTCATATGATAGTTAAGATATTATTACAAGAGCTAAAACTTTGACCTCATGGGAATTCAATTAGATAATATAAAAAAGTAATGGCGCTGAACCATAAGGAGCATATATGAAGAAAATATTTGTAATGGTATTATTAGGTATGACTTTTGTTTCTTGTTCTAAGAAAACACAATGTACAACTGAAGACAAAAGCAAGTGGCAAGATCAAGAAACTTTTAAATCAAATCTCGTATCACAAGGATATAAGATTAATGAATTTAAAGTAACTGAAGGCAATTGCTACGAAATCTATGGATGGGACAAAGATAAGAATAAAGTCGAAATCTATTTCAATCCAGTTGATGGTTCTATCGTAAAGAAAGAGAATCACTAGTGAATGATTTGAAACTACCTTTAAAATTTAGGCTACTCCATTGGGGAGTGGCCTCTATTATCATTTTAAATCTTTTTATTCTTGAAGAAGGCAAGCAAATTCATCGCTACCTTGGCTATGCCTGTGTTGCCTTTGTTTTCATTCGCTTATTAATTAGTAAAGGCCGCAAAGTGTCTCACTATAATGAGAAAGCAAAGTATGTCTATTGGTTAATGTGGACTGCAATTGGTGGACTTGGGATTACTGGTTTTCTCATGGGACTTGATCGCTTCTTTGGTAATCAATTATTAGAAGATATTCACGAGATCATTTCAAACTCTTTAATTGCATTGATTGTTGCACATCTTGGTGGCGTATTCTTTGATGCTTATAAGAATAAGAGAAAGACATGGCTTCTAATGTTTACTGGTGAGAAGTTTAAGTAGACCTCAAGTGGTTTTAGCTCTTTGCCCACGTTGTTAAAAACCTTTCGACTTCATTTATAACGACTTGTGCATGGGCGCTAATATTTTTCTTACTATAAAATAATGAAATATTGTGCTCGCTTTCTTGACTTAAGACTTTCTTATGAGGAATAAGCTTTCCTTGGAGGACTCCTTCTCGTGCAACTCGATGAGGAAGTAGTCCGACTCCTAGTCCTTGCTCTGTAAGAGATTTCACTGTTTCTAAATTATCGCAAGATAAAATATGTTTAAAGCCTAGTTTAGTTGCATCAAAGTGGATTGATTCTGGAAACTTTATTATATGATCTAGAAAAGAGCTTTCAATTTGCTGAGAATGATAAAGCCCAAAGGAGTCTGAGTATATGATCTTTTCACTAAGAGAGCGACTTTTGACACCACTTGATACAATGATGGCGATATCGAGTTCACCTTTCTTTAATTCTTTCAACTTCTGTGAACTTCGCCCAGTTGAAAGTATAATATTAAGAGAGGGGGCAAGCTTTCTTAAATACTTGATAAAGTCAGGAAAGAAATATCTCGAAATACTGTCGTATGTTCCAATATAGACATTACCGCTCGCTTGCACATTATCTCTTATTAAGAGTTGCATTTGATTTGCTTGATCAATCGTCTCTCTTGCATAGGAATAGAGTTTGTCGCCAGCTGGAGTTGGAATAACGCCATCTGAGCGTCTTATCAATAGCTGTGTATCAAGCTCTTCTTCTAATTGTCGCAAAACCTTGGACAGTTGTGGCTGGCTTACATATGCCTTTTGACTTGCCTTTTGCAAAGAACCTGTTTCAACAATATTACAAAAATATTCAAGTTTACCTAAGTGATCTTTAAGCATAATTCACCTATATCTAAAAGTTATACCACCATATCAATAAAGAATTATTCTTACAATGAGAATAATGTCATAAATGAACCTACAAAATCACAAAAAAGGAGATGAATATGAAAATACTTTTACTAACAGCTTTCTTCATTACATCAAGTCTTACATTTGCTTCAAGTGATATCGATAATATAACTTGTGCTTTAGAAACAAAAAGAGTCGGTGGAAATATGAGTAAGGGGAAAGCTCAGCAGGTTTTCCAATTAACAATTGTAGGTGAAAATGTTTTTCGTCTCAAAAGTTATAGAGGACACTTTTTTGACAAAGGCTATAGGGCAACAAGTGGTGGAAGAGGTTCTGTTGTTGAGCTAGTTGCAAATGGAGATAGGGGCTATCAGATTCGCTCAAGAACTTATCTGTCTTTAGACTTTTCAGAGTTACAAGACGATGTAACAACTGGTGGCTACCCTGGTGCAGGGAGTCCACCTACAAGAATTAATAATTATTCATGCATGATCAATTATCCAAAAGAACTAAGTGATGTAACTAGACAAGAAGTTGTTTACGACTTCAATCTCTAATATTAAAACTTATATGCCATGCTTCTTTGTTAGGATTCTAAGAAGGGAGTATGGCCTGGCTAATTTTGGGCGCATTCAATACAGCTAGTTGCATAGGGAAGTGCTTTTAATCTCTTGTCTTCAATCTCTGAACCACATTTCTCACAGACTCCAAAGTTTCCATTTCTAATTCTTTCTAGAGCGTGATCGATACTCTTTAGCTCTATTCTTGCTAACTCATCTAAGTCTTCAATCACTTCATCGTTTTCCACTGCAATAGACTGGTCGTCGTGATCTTTGGTCAATGGGTTATCTTGGTGTGTTTTATCTCGTGTTAACGTGTTGATTCTATCAGTAATTTCTTGTCGCATTATGATGAGCTTGTTTTCGATTGCATGCAGATCCGTTCTGTCCGAATCTTGAATATCTTCATCTCTTTTTATATTTTTTTTCCAGTTTCGAGTATCAGTACCTTTTTCGAATGTATCATCGACATAGTGCTTAGTATGAGCTCTATGTTTATACTTACTTTGGTCACTTAAAGCTTGTCTTCCCATTTGAATCTCCTTTGAAAATTGGTATCAAATAGTGTTTGATGCTCTCTTCAGATTAATATGGAAAGTCGTAACTTAGTACTTAAGATAATCTTATTTTTAATAGGCAGTTTGAGTGCCATGCTCCTTTTGTTTCTTTTTTTGAACAAAAGGAGCATGGTGAGGTAATTTATAAAGTATCTTTGATTTTCTTATAGCCTTCTTTAAGTTCTGTTAGAAGGAGTTTGTTGGCCTCTGAGATATTGTCGATTGCTTCTTTAGTGGCCTCTTTAGTAGGAGCAACTTCATTGTTGATCTTCTCCCATTTACTCTCAAGTCCATCCCATTTTTCCTTCACTTCGGATTTTAATAAATGTGATTGAACTTTTAATTCATCTCTAGTTGTTTCTAATTCATTTAAAAAATCTTTAACTGTTTTCATCGATAAACCTCCTTTCGTTGTTTATGCTTTCGGTGGATTTTCGTTCGGCTTTTCAGGCTCCTTTATTGGCGGCTCTTTTGGCACATCTGGCGGAACTTCTATTGGCGTCCTATCAGGTGCATTTGGCGGCTCTGGAACTTCTCTTGGTATCTTCGGCGTTTGCGGCTTAGGCGAAGGCGTCGGATGCTTTGGTTTATTTGGTGGAACTTCTGGTTTATCACTCATAAATTACCTCCATCTATTATTAATTTTTTAAAGCCCTTTTTCTAGATATCCAACAAGATCATCAGCATGATGTTCTTCTTCTTTTAAAATATCCTCTAACATACGACGTGTGGTTGGATCTGAGTCTCCAATCCATCTAATGATTTCAGAGTACGTTTCAACTGCGACTCTTTCTGCCACAAGGTTTTCTTCAATCATTTTTCTAAGATCAGCTCCTTGATAATAGTCAGCGTGTGAGCGTGTAAGTAGTCCTTCAGGATTCATGTTAGGAATTCCTCCTAGCTGACATATTCTTTCGCAAAGCCAGTCTGCGTGTTGTTGTTCTTCATTTGCATGAACGAGAAACTCTGCAGCGATTGGATCGGCATTCATTCCTTCTGCCATGAAGTGATTATTCTTATAACGGAGAATACAAACGATTTCAGTTGCTAAGGCCTCGTTTAAAACTTCTATTACTTCTTGAGCATTAGCTTTGTAAGACTCAGTCATTGCTCCGTCCATCATCTTTTCACGAGCACGGCTTTTAATCTTTTCAAGGTCAATTTTAAATTTATTCAATTGTAACTCCTTCTTAACGTTTGATTTTCATCATAGGATATCTTTTGAAATAAATCCAATTTGCTAAGTTCCCAGAATCATTCTTAAGTTGAGTTCTTTACTGCTCCATTCGATTCTTGAAGTTAGATATGTTATGATGTTTCGAATGAAGACAAAGAATTTCAAAGATCAAAACCGTACAGTAGGCTTTGAAATCGAATTTCAAGGCTTAACACCTGAAAAAACGGCAAACTTAATAGTCGATTGCCTTGATGGTGAGGTGGAGAAAATTAGTGATGCATGTTTTAAAGTTGATTCACAATACGGTGAGTTTAAAGTCGAAACAGATGCAAAACTTCTAAAAGAATTAGCACAGTCTTCAGAAAAAAATATCAAAGTGAAGAAGTTTGACTTTGAAGGTGTGATAAAAGATATCTTAGAGCCTATCACACAAGAACTCGTTCCAACTGAGATCGTTTCTCCTCCGATAGAAGAAGAAAATTTTAATATTATTAAGAAAATTGAAGAAAGCCTTCATGATGCTGGTGCCAGAGGGACTAATGAGTCTGCATATTTTGCTTTTGCTATGCAATTCAATCCAGAGATAACATCTAAGGAAAGCTCTTATATATTAAGCGTACTTCGCTCTTATATTTTACTTAGTTCTTGGTTGCAATCACAAATTGATATTGGGCTTACTAGGGAGTTAACTGGCTACGTTGATGATTTCCCAAATGACTATGCAGAGCTTGTTCTTGATCAAGACTATCATCCAGATCTTTCAAAGCTTATTGATGATTATCTCGAATACAATCCTACTCGTAATAGGGGACTGGACTTCTTGCCACTCTTTCTCTATCTCGATGAAGAGCGAGTCCGTAATGTTGTTACTGATGAGCGAGTTAAGGCAAGACCTACGTTTCATTATCGCCTTCCTAGTTGTCAATTGGGGTTAGAGTCCTGGAATATTTTTGTTGAATGGAAGCGTTGGTGTTTATTAGAAAGAATTGCCAATGATAAAGAGATCATTAGCAAGATGTCTAAGTCATTTATCGACCTTTATCACGATAGCAATCTCTCGTTTGAAAAGAAGTGGTTAAGGCTTTGTAACCACTATGTTGAGGACTTCCGTTAATGAAGCCACTTATTGGTGTTACGAAATCATATGGATTAACTGGCATAATTCAAAACTTGGCAATTAGGGTTTGTTTATATTTTTCTAATGCAAGATCAGTAAATCTCTCAACAAAACATCCTCAATTAGATCTTGATATTGATGGCCTAATCATTTCAGGAGGAACTGACTTATATCCGGGAATTTACAATAACAAGGACATTAAAGAGAATTATAAATATGATCATAAACGTGATGAGCTCGAACTTAATTGGCTTAGGGTTGCAAAAAAGAGGAGGCTTCCCATTTTTTGTATTTGTCGTGGAGCTCAACTTCTAAATGTGTTTAAGGGGGGGACCCTTCATACAGATGTCTCAAAAGTATTTGAAGGGGCACACTATCCAAGTAGCTTGTGGGGTAAAGTCTTTTATCGAAAAAAAATAAAGATTAAACCTAATACTCGTTTAAATGAAATTTTTAAAAAGGATGAAACTGAAGTTAATAGCTTACATAGTCAATCTATTGATAAACTCGGCACAGGCCTTGATGTGAGTGCAGTTGAGGATAATGGTGTTATTCAAGCTGTGGAAAATGAAGGCCCTCGATTTATCATGGGATTACAATTTCATCCCGAGTTTCTCTTTTATCGAAAAGATATAAGGAATTTGTTTCGAGAATTTGTAAGGGCCTCTAAAGATTATTCTCGTCAGTGATTTGTACACAATATATTGGCCGTTAAGGGTGAACTAGTTTGTGAACTTAACTGTTTTGCGTGCTGTTGGCCGTTATTCTTTTCATAATATCCATTCATATGTCAGTTTTATGTCAACTTAATTGAACTTGTAAGTAAAGCTTAATAAAATTCTTTAACTTATTATTAAAAAGGTTACGATTTGAGTAATTTAGGCTTGTCGTAAAAGTTCAGGAGATAAAACTTTGAGTCGAATTTATTTATTCACTTCACTATGCCTACTGTCACATTTTACAATAATTGCCTCAGTTGAGGATCTCTATATTAAGTCTCTTAAAAAATCAAAGCAAGTTGAGGTCTTCGAATTAACAGAAGATAAGTCAATTTCAGATCTCAATACAATAGAGTCATCACTATATCCAAGTCTTGATATTGTTAATGAGAATACTTATGAAAACAGGTATCCAAATTTTTCCTCAACGAATAAGGAATTGGATTCTGAGGTTTATCTTTCGATGAAACAAAAGCTCTTTCAAGGTGGAGCAGAATTTGCACTTTATGATTATAAGAAAGTTGTTCCTAAACAGGCCCGTGCTCTAAAAGAGAAGAACCTGGCAGCTTACTATAGTCAATTTGCTACTTTATATTTTCAAGTCTCTTCTGCAATTGAAGAATATGAAAGAATCGATGGACTACTTAGCAATTTAAGAAAAAGAGTTAGTATTGTTAAAAAAAGGACGAAAATTGGCCGTGATAGAAAGGCCGATCTTTTTGCCCTCGAATCCCAGCTTCATCGACTTGAAGCTAACCTCGTTGCAACTAAAGCATTAGTTAGAAGTTCGATAACAGACTTTAGAAATTTTTCTGGGCTTGATAAGATTGAAGGCTTAAAAAATCGTATTGATCCGCTAGGACTTAAGCTTTCAAAGAATGTTGATCTTGAGAATATTCCAGAACTTAAAAGTCTTAAGTTCGATTATGAAAGCTCAGTCCTTGAAAGTAAGATTGAAAAGGCTAACTTATATCCACAAATTGATTTAAGTGCTAATTACAACCTCGATAAGAATGAGGGGGGAAATCGTGACTGGGGTGTAAGCCTAAATGTTACCCTTAATCTATTAGACTTTGGAGAGAGATCTTCAAAAGTTACTAGCAAGAAAATAGTAGAGCGTATTAATAGTGCACAGGTTGATTTCACCAGACGTAATTCTATTAATCGATGGAATACTTTCGTTCGAAATTTTGAAGCCAAGAAGAATGAATTAATTACTCTTCGAAGAGCGCTGGATCGAAGTCGAGCAGCCTATCAAGAACAACTCAAAGATTTAGACAAAGGTCTAGTCACTCAAATTGAAGTCATCAGATCTCTTGATGATGTTATTGATCTTGAAAAATTAGCGATTAGATCATCACTTGAAGTTAAGTCAATCTTCTATCAGGCCAATGCTTATCTTGGAAATATTCCTAAGGGTTAAAAAAGGTTCAATATGAAATTATCATCAATATCGATTAAGAATCCTGTTTTCGCATGGATGCTAATGTTCTCACTAATCTTATTTGGGGCACTCGGTTTTACGAAACTAGGGATAAATGAAAACCCTGATGTTGATTATCCATCGATTTCTATCTCTTATGAATATGAAGGTGCAACACCTGAAGTAGTTGAAAAAGATGTATTAGAGCCTGCTGAATCTATACTTGTTTCTATGCAAGGGATTAAAGATATGACCTCGACAGCTGGCCGTGGTCAAGGACGTATTGAATTAGAATTCTCTCTTGATAAGAATATTGACTTTGCATTACAAGAAGTACAAACGCTCTTAGGAAGGGCCCAGAGACTTCTTCCTGATACTGTTGAAACACCAACTGTGACAAAATCAAATGCAGCAGATGATCCTGTTATGTATTTAGCGTTAGTTTCAACAACATTAAATGAGCGAGAGCTAAATATTTTATTTAAAGATGGAATTATTGATCAATTAACAACAATCGAGGGTGTCTCTGAGGTAAGAGCATTTGGTGCCCGTGATCCAATGATGAGAATTGATGTTAAAGCTGAAAAGCTTGAACAATATCAATTAACTCTTTCAGATATCGTAGAAACTCTCAAACGAGAAAGTGTTGAGTTACCTGCTGGGAAATTTGAAACACCTGAGACCGAAACGAGTCTTCGTGTTCTAGGTGAAGGTCGAACAGTTGAAGACTTTAATAATATGATCATTAATCGTAGGGGAGGAAGGGCGAATTACGTACCAATAAGACTCTCAGACGTTGCCCATATATATGCTGGGGTTGAGAATCGAACTCGTATATCTCGTGTTAATCGCACACCTTCTCTTTCTATGCCTATTTATAAGCAAAGAGGTGTAAATGCCGTAGAAGTTGCAGATAGAGTAAAAGAGCGTGTAAAGGAAATATCAAATAATCTACCAGAGGGAACAAATCTCTCTGTTAACTTTGATCGTACATCTTTTATTCGTTTATCTATAAATGAATTATTACAAAACCTATTATTATCAGTTTTATTAACATCTCTTGTTTGCTGGCTCTTTTTAAACTCAATGTCAGCAACAATTAATATACTCCTGGCAATTCCAACGGCAATTATAGGAACATTCGCATTCATGTATTTAATGGGATTCTCTTTAAATACGTTCTCTCTTTTAGGACTGACTTTAGCAATTGGAATCGTCGTTGATGATGCCATTGTAATGCTTGAAAATATTGTTCGCTACGCTAAGAAAGGCCACGATAAAGTCCAAGCTTCTTTTAAGGGGAGTAGCGAGATCGCCTTTGCCGTTCTTGCAACGACAGCTGTCCTTGTTGCTATCTTTGCACCAATTACAATGATGCCTGGGATAGAAGGACGCTTTTTTAGAGAATTTGCTTTAACAATTTGTATTGCCGTAAGTTTATCTTCTCTTGAGGCCTTAACTTTAGCTCCAATGAGATGTTCTCAATTTTTAAATGTTGCTTCTGAAGGGATCTTTATTCATCACTGGGTTGATAGTGCTGTTGATTTTGGAAAAAGAACTTATGTAAAATGTCTAAACTTTGCTCTAGGTCATCGAATAAAAATTCTCTTAACTTCTTTAGTCGTTATCTTTGTTTCATTTACGTCTTTAAACTTTATCGATAAGGAATTTGCACCAGAGTCTGATCGAGGCTTTATGTTTGTGATCTTTATTGCTCCAGATGGAAAAAGTCTAGATTATACAAACGCAAAGGTGAAGGAATATGAGGCCATCGTTGAAAAGAATGAAAATGTTCGAAGAATGATTGTTGCCGTTGGTGGAGGACGTGGGGCCACGACTGGAAATCGTGGCTTCGGTGTACTGATCTTAAAGGATCGCAACGAGAGAACCAAGACCCAATTTGAAATTGCCTCAGACCTTAGAAAAGAATTAGCTGGGATAGAAGGGATCAAGATTATTATTCGAGACCGCATGGGATCTGCAATTGGTGGCCGAAGAGGTAGTCCAATTGAATTTACCATTACTGGCCCAGATGCTGAGATTCAAGCTCAACTTTATAAGCAGTTAGAAAAAGAGATGCGCGAATCAAAACTTATGGTTGGTGTCCGTTCTGATGATATTGGTGAGCTTCCTGAAGTTCATATAATTCCAGATCGAATTAAAGCACAGCAAAGGGGAGTTGAGGTTAGAACAATTGCTGAGGCCTTAAACGTTGGTGTAGGTGGTGTTAGTGCAACAAAGTATACAGAGCGCGGACGACGCTATGATGTCTTTGTTCAATTAAAAGAAGAAGATCGCACACGTGAAAATATCTCTTCACTTCTTTTGCAAAATAATCGCGGAGAATTTGTAACTCTAAATGATGTTGTAAAGATTGAGGATGCATTCGGTCCACAATCAATTTACCGAGAAAATAGAGCAAGAGGTATACGAGTTGATGCAAACTTAAATACTGATGTTGCTCAAAGTAAGGCAATCGCTTTTATAAAAGAAGTTAGTAAGAAGGTATTACCAAAGGGATACTATATTAAGTTTTCTAAGGACCTAAATGAATCTCTCTTTAGTGTTCTTATGATCATGGTCCTAGGTCTAGTAATTGCTTATATGGTTCTTGCCAGTCAATTTAATTCATTTTCAGATCCAATTACTGTTTTCTTGGCCATCCCATTTGGCTTGGCGGGATCTTTTATTGCACTATGGTTATCTGGAAGTACGCTGAATATTTATTCAATGATTGGTATTCTCTTAACGATGGGGATTGTTAAAAAGACATCAATTCTAATCGTAGAATTCTCAAATCAGCTTAGAGATGAAGGTAAAGAATTAACTGATGCAATTCTTGTTGCTTGTGAAACACGATTTAGACCAATTATTATGACAACCTTCACAACTCTTGCATCGGCTTTACCTGCCGCTATTATTGTGGGAGCAGGCTCTGAAACGAGAAGGCCAATGGCCCTTGTTATTATTGGTGGTGTTTTCCTATCGACAATTTTTACACTTATTGTCGTTCCTTGTTTCTATTCACTTATAGCAAGGCCAAGAAGAAAGATTTTAGAAGAGGTGTAGTGCTGAATTATTAGCTATTTTTAGTTTTAGTAATCAGATCGATGAGATCTTGTAGTTGAACATTTGATTCAAGTGAGTGTCTCAAGGTTTTCTTGGGAACAATCTTGTAGCGATTTGATCGACCAACTTTTTCCTTCATTATGTACCCTGCGTCATAAAGGTCTTGAATAATTCCTAAAACAGAGCGTTCGGTGATGCCAACTCTAGAAGCGATTTCTCTTACAATAATGTCCTCATTTGCAGCTATCAGCAGGTATACGTGCCCGTGATTACTAAAAAATGTCCACTTTGCTCCATTCTGGTTCATCGCCCCTCCACAAGCTTATAAGATACCGTATTTGCATGAAAAGATATACATGAAAATTATTACATGATATGCAATGCATGATAAAAAATACATGAAAAAAATTGCATGTGTAGTGTTCTCCTGTTAGGCTTGCCTTGTTAAGGAGAATTTATGAACTCATTACAATACTTACTTCCCGTGCTACTTCTGTTGCCGATAATCATTAATAAGTTATCTGGTAGCTCAAAGAAGCTAAGCCTAGGCCTTGCTCAATTCCTTGGCCCGTTTGTATTTATTGGTTTTTCAATACTTAGTTATATTGATAAAAGTCCAATCCAGCTGACCATTTGGAACTTTTCTAAATACTTCTCAGTCGGATTAAAGCTTGATGTCTTATCTGGGCTTATCGCTGCGACAGTTTCAACTATCGGTATAGTCGTTGCTCGTTACTCAATTAGATTCTTAGAAGATGACCCTAAGAGCGAGCACTTTAAAAAGAATCTGGCCTTTACGCTAAGTTTTGTATTCTCAATGCTTTTGGCACCAAATCTCGTCTTATTTTCTATCTCTTGGGCCGGAGCTTCATACTTTCTGCATAAGCTGCTCACTCATTTTTCAAATAGGCAAGGGGCCATCAAAGCAGCAAGACAGAAGTTTTGGATAAATCGTCTAGGTGATATTTTTATAATAATAGCAGGGGGAATCCTCTTAAATGTATTTAAAACTCTTGAGTTTAATACTATTTTTGCAATGGCCGAAAATACTTTCTTGATGAAAGATAATTACATATTACTAAATACTGCTTCAATCTTTCTTGTTCTTGGTGCAATGACAAAGTCAGCACAATTTCCTTTCCATCACTGGCTTCCAAATACGATGGAGACACCAACTCCAGTATCTGCAATTATGCATGCTGGAATAATAAATGCTGGTGGTTATTTAATAATTAGAATGGCCCCATTTTTATCGAGCACTCCATTAGCGCTTTCATTACTTGCAATCATTGGTAGCTTCACTGCATTTTGGGCAACTATTGTTATGTTTACTCAGGTGAATGTGAAAAAGAATTTGGCCTATTCAACAATTGCTCAAATGGGATTTATGATGCTTCAATGTGGATTAGGTGCCTTTTCCATCGCAACAGTTCATATAATAGGTCATGCTTTTTACAAGGCCTATGCATTTTTAAGCTCGGGTACAGCAACAGATTTTGGTAGGCTCAATCGTTATTTTCCAAAACAACAAATTACTAATAAATTTAGGAACTCTTTTCTTCTAGGCGCAACTTCTATCGTTTTAGTCGTTGGATGCCTAATGTATACAGGCGTAAATGTCTTAGAAAACCCAGGGGTCTTCATTCTCTTAATTGTTTTGGCCTTAGCTGCATCTCAAATGATTTTAAATTCAAAAGATAAATTCCAAGCGGTGCTTTTTGCAAGCTCTATTGTTTTAATCTATCTCGGTTTAACAAACTTCATGACAATCTTATTAGAGGGAATTGTTCCGGCCAATGTATTAATGCCTGGAATCGTTGGAGTTGTAACAGTTCTTATATCTGCTGGATTTTTCATAGCATTATATTTGATTCAAAATAGTTTAGACAAAATTTCTCAAACAGAAGTCGGTAAACAGATCTATGTGAAAGCACTAAGAGGAGGCTTCTAATGAACGAAATCGTAAAACTAGATAAAGAAAAAATTAGAAAAGAAGCTTTTACGTCTTTAAAGATTAGACAAGAAAAGTCTGTCATTGAGACTTTTCTTGAAGTAAGCAAGAGATTAACTCCTCTTTGGGATATACGTGACTATGTTGCTGTAAATCCTTTCTTCGGCTTTAAAGATAAGAACTTTCTCGAATTGGCCAAGTATATGCGACATATTTCAGGAAAAGATACTTTACCTAAGAAAGAGTTCTTTCTAAAGAAATATCAATCTGGTGAAGTTACAGAGTATGATTTAGAAGTTGCAAAAAAACTTTATCTAAAAGAAATCCATAACAATTCACTAAATGATATTACGATAAAAGAGTTGATGAACTTTATAAGATCATCTGAAAGAAAAGTTTGTGACTTAAAGTTTAGAGCAGTTAGTGATCTTTATGACTTAGAAAATAATGAAAAGACTACTGAGCTAATAACTAATGAAATCTCAAGATGGGCCTCGGCGTATTTTGATGAAGGTCAGGCGCTATGGAAAATAGAGACAAATGATACAAGACTTTATACTTGGTGGAAGTCCCTTGTAAAATATGACAGGCCATTTGATGGAAAAACAAATCGATTCAATGAAATTGTTGAGTTTCTTCCTGAAAGTCCAAAAAAAGCACTTGAATCTCTAACAGATAAACTTTTAGAAAAGATATCCTTAGAACAAGAAGACCTATCAAATTATTATTATCGACTAATTTATACGACGCTAGGTTGGAGTTCATACATCCAAAAGTTTGAATTTGAGGCCAATCGCTCAGGAGAGAGTTCAAAGCTTAAAGAGATTGGAGGATTAATTGATATCGTTGTCATGAGAATGGCCTATGATATCGCTCTACTTGATGAGATCTCTGTTGTAAGTCTAGAGGGCCAACATTGTTCAAATAAAGATGATCGTGATTTAGATCTCATTTATATTTGGTTGAATGCCGTTGAATGTGCCTACCGAAGGAGAGTTGAAAAGACAATTAAAAGCTCTGTTAATAGTAAGGATCTTTACTCTAGGCCCGATGTACAAATGGCATTTTGTATTGATGTTCGTAGTGAGGTTCTAAGAAGACACCTCGAAAATAGCTCAGATAAAATACAAACAATTGGCTTTGCAGGATTTTTTGGAGTGCCAATTTCAGTGAAGGGGCTTGGGCATAAAGGGAGTGATCAAAATTGTCCCATTCTGTTAAACTCTGCCTATGAAATTAGTGAAGTGGAGACAAAAGATGAGACTTCACTTAAAAATAAAAAACAAGCATTTGCACAGACTCAGTATTTTAAAAAGAGTGTTCAAGCTTCTGCTAATTCAGGCTTTTCTTTTGTTGAAACACTTGGATTTTCTTATATCGGAAAGATTTTAAAGTCTGGCATCTTTCAAAAAAAGCCTAATCTCGATATCTCTTCAATGGGCCTATCTGAAAAAGACAAAGAGAATATTCAATTTGATTTTGAAAAAATTAAAATCGAAGAGAAAGTAAACTTGGCCTTTAATGCTTTAAAGAATATGGGGCTAACTAAGAATTTTGCAAAGTTTGTTTTTTTCATTGGGCATGGAAGTGAATCTTCAAATAACCCATATGCATCTGCTTTAGAGTGCGGTGCATGTGCAGGACATAATGGACAAAGTAATGCCATATTCTTGGCCACTATTTTAAATGATTTTGAAGTTCAAGCTAAGTTAAAAAATAAAGGAATTGAAATTCCTAGAGATACGTTATTTATGTCAGGTTGGCACAATACTGTAAAAGATGAACTTCATATTGATCGGTTTGAGGGATTAAGCCTGAAGCAAGGCCAAGAGCTAAGTTTGTATGAAAAGAAATTTAGAGAAGCCTCTAAGAATTGTCAGAAAGAAAGAGCAAGAAATTTACCAAATTGTTCAAAGCTTAAGGATAGTGAATTAAGCGGAGAGCTTTTTCAAAAGGCAAATGACTGGTCTGAGATTCGTCCAGAATGGGGACTTGCTAGAAATGCATCATTTGTGGTTGGTCGCAGAGAATTAACAAGAAGTTTAGAGCTTGATGGTAGGGCCTTCCTTCATGACTATGATTTTGAACAAGATAAAGATCTTTCGATTTTAGAACTTATTATGACTGCACCAATGATTGTAACGAATTGGATTAATATGCAGTATTACGCAAGTACAGTTAATCCCCAAAAATTTGGTGCAGGGAATAAGGTTCTAAATAATGTTGTTGGTGGAATTGGCTGTATTCAAGGTAATGAAAGTGATCTGCTTGGAGGATTAACAGAACAATCTGTTTTATATAAAGGAGACTACTTTCATGAGCCTTTAAGACTTCAAGTCTTTATTGAGGCCGAGACATCAGCAATTGATGAAATTATCAATAAACATCAAATGGTTAGAGAGCTGATTTCTAACAATTGGTTAAAAATTATATCGATTAATCCTAAAAATTTAAAATTTAAAATATTTCAATCAGACTCTTGGATTGAACCAAAGGAGGACTTGTGGAACTAAATATCGGAGCAGTTTCAAATCAAAAATTTGATTTTATTTGGGGTAGTCCAATGAATTCAACTGATGTTGAGGTAACATTACCCGATCTTTCTAAGCTAGAATATTCTGTTTGGGGGGACTGGGGACCAATGTATAAATTCAATCTTACAGATCAGGTCGTTGTTAAGATAAAGTATAATGAAGATGAGTATACGAGCTCTCAAAAGCAGCTAAAGATTGAATCTCCAATGCTTGCTAGAGAAAGGGATGAACTGCCTTTTTATATTATTATTGAAGATCAGTCGAAAAATCTAAAATTTAAGCTATATATTGATACTGATTACAATTTAGCTAAAGTGACGGAACATAGGATTAGAAATAATGTATATGCCTATGAAGAGACCAGTGAGAATAGTCAGATAACAACTCTTTAAGAATTAGGTGAGTGATTGATAAAATGACTTTCTTTGTTGATCAAGGATTTCATTTTGGTATGTTTTTGCGACTTCAATATTTCTCTTTGATTTTTCTTTGAGCATTTTATCGTTAGAGCAAAACTCAAGAATCTTCTCACTTAATTCTTCCACACTTTGTGGATCAACTAAGTCATCTGACTCAAGTAACTCTTTGATGCCACCAATTGTACTTCCAATACACGGAAGCCCTCTTGCCATTGCTTCCACCATACTTCGTGGTAGTCCCTCTGAAATTGATGTGAGGATATAAATATCGTGCTCATCAAGAACAGCTCTTACTTCTTCTCCACCGTTTAAAAAGCCAAGAAATGCAACCTTGTCACTTAACCCTAAGCTTTTCACTAAGCTCTCAAGCCCATCTCTTTCCTTGCCATCTCCAACTATTGTTAGGCTAATGTTTTTATTTCTTTGTACGGCCTTGTAGAATGCCTTAATTAGTGTATCAGGTGATTTAACTAAGTACTCAAGAGAACCAATAAATAGAAGCTTCTTATTTTTATTAAAAGATTCTTTTTCTGCAACAATGTGCTCTGGAAGTAGGGAAATGGATGAGTAGCTAAATTGCTTATCTCTATTCTGATTTGGGTAGAGTTCCTGAAGAAAAGTCTTCGTTACGTATGAGCTACTCTTTGCATGAAAGATTTGTGCTTTCACATTCTTTGTCAGCCAATACTGGAAAAAAAGTCTTAGCGGATGTTTGTAAGAGCCTTTTTTAAAAGTATCGTATGGGTTTCCTACTAGCTCAATTCCATACTCGATATTATTTTTCATCAGAAGTGGTTGAAGAATATCTGCTATCGTGGATGGAACTCTCATAATATAAGCTTCATTAGGTGAGATAATCTCGTTTAATTTTTTTCTTATTGCTCCTCTTTTAAAGAAGTAATCTTTTGGCCCAAGAAAGTAGGGGATCTCTGTAAACGATACACCTTCTCCTGTTACTGGTTTTAGGCCTTCTTGTGAGTCAGTGTCTTCTACACGTGCAATTATATTTACGTGCTCAAATGTCATAAGGTATCTTTGCCAGAACTTATAATCGAACGATGACTTGGTCCAAACTTGGCCATTATATCTAACGAATCTAAAATCCAGCGTGATATTTACTCTTTTCACTTTATATATTCTCTTTTTTTGAAAGATAATATTGAACAGTTCTTTTAATTCCTTCCTCGATATAAACCTCTGGTTGATATCCTAGTTTTTCAATGCTTTTAGAAATATTAGCTTGGGAATTCTTTATATCTCCCTTTCTGAAGTCCTTGTAAGTGATTTCACTTACTAACTCTTTTCCTGAGTATTCTTTTATATTGTCTAGGATGAGTTTTGATAGTGTATTAAGAGATGTTGTTTTGCTAAGGGCGCAATTATAAATTTGTCCAAAGTTATTCGTATCTGTATTTAGAGATGCTTTAATATTTAGTTGAATAACATTGTCGATATAGCAGAAATCACGACTTGTTTCTCCATCTCCATAAATTTCTAGTTCTTTACCGGTTAGAGCTCGCTCTATCCATTTTGGTATAACTGCTGCATAAGCTCCGTTTGGATCTTGTCTTTTCCCAAATACGTTAAAATATCTAATTCCGATTGTAGGGAGTCCATAAGTTAAATTAAAAACTCTTCCATAGAGCTCACATACATGCTTTGTTACTGCATAAGGAGATAATTGTGTTCCTATTGAATCTTCTATTTTGAAATCTTTTTCATTGTCACCATAAACTGAACTACTTGAAGCAAAGACAAATGATTTTACATTTGCTTGTCTTGCTGCGTTTAGCATATTGAAGGTACCATCAACATTTGATTGATGACTCAAGTCAGGGGAGTTAATTGATCTAGGGACAGAACCAAGAGCAGCTTGATGAAGAATGTGATCAACATCTTTTGAGACTTTCACACAAGTCTCAAAGTCTCTAATATCACCCTCATGGAAGAGAAAGTTATCAATATGTTCATTACAGACCATTTTTACTTCTTCAATATTTTCTCTTCTTCCATTTGAAAAATTATCAAGACCAACTACTATTTGATTATTCTTTAATAAGAACTCACAAAGATTAGACCCTATAAATCCAGCGGCACCAGTAACAAGCCATTTTCTAGGCTTCTCTCTTAGTTGCTCTGATAGAAGTTGTAAGGATTCATCCATTAAAGACTCCAATATGTGTATTCGGTATTTGTTTTAATTGTATTTGGGCAAATATTTTTAACATCAACTATAATGGGAGGTTTTCCCGAAAAGACTTTTACTAAATCTTCTTCTGATAGGTTCAAGAACTCTCGATGAGCTACATTTATTAAGAGTAAATCAATATCTCTTAATTTATTAAACTCTTGAATCTCTTTGTCATATTTTATTAGGACTTCTTCTTGATTACAATGTGGGTCCACTAAAATTGTATTTGTAGCATACTCATTGAGTTCTCTAATTATATCTTCAACTTTTGAATTTCTTAAGTCGGGACAGTTTTCTTTAAAAGTTAAGCCTAAAACTGCTATATTTGCACCTTTTACATTAACATTATTCTGAATAAGGAGCTTTATTGCCTTTTGTGATACATGTGTAGCAATGCTATCGTTAACCCTTCTTCCTGCATTTATAATTTGTGGAATAATTCCTAGTTGTTTTGATTTGTATGAAAGGTAGTAGGGATCTACGCCAATACAGTGGCCACCAACTAAACCTGGTTTAAAATTTAAGAAGTTCCACTTTGTTCCTGATGCTTCTAATACTTCGCTAGTATTAATATCCATTTTATCAAATATCAAAGCGAGCTCATTGATTAAACCAATATTTACATCACGTTGAATATTTTCAATGACTTTTGAGGCTTCTGCGACTTTAATTGAAGTCGCTTTAAAAACATCTGCTTCAATTACGCTTGCATACATTGAAGCAATTTCTTTTAGACTATCGCTACAACATCCAGACACTACTTTCGTTATTTTTGTAAATGTGTGTTCCTTATCTCCAGGATTAATTCTTTCTGGAGAATATCCTAAGAAGAAATCAATTCCAAACTTAAGCCCTGTTTTTTCTTCTAATATCTTTGCACAAATATCTTCTGTAACACCTGGATAGACTGTTGACTCATAAACGACTGTGTCTCCCTTTTTTAAAACTTTTGCAACTGCTTGAGTTGCACTTATTACAGGAGTTAAATCTGGTGTTTTATAACTGTCGATTGGTGTTGGGACAGTGATGATGAAAAAGTTGTAATCAGACGCATCTTCGATATTTGTTGAAAAATTCATTTCAAGCGCTTTTAATTCGTCCGTCGTAATTTCTCGTGTACTATCTTGATGATTCCTTAGTTCTTCAACTCGTTTTTTTGATATGTCGATGCCAATTGTACGATACTTCTTAGCAAAGTTATATGCTACCGGAAGACCTACGTAGCCAAGACCAATTACACACACGCTCTTTTCCATGAATACCTCAGGCTTATAGACTTACGTCTCTTATCTCTTTCTTTTTCTTATTATACTTTTCTTTATATTTTTCTTCGATTCTCTGAGTGGAGTGAACTAAACTTTTCCATAGGTTGAAGTTGTAGTAGTCATTAAACTTTATTTTGAAACCAATAAGTTTATGATCACCATCACTTTGGATCCATACTTGGTTTAATTCCATTTTGATTTGCTTATCAGCAAGGTGGAGATATAGATTATCAATATTTTCACTTAGATTAGTTTTAATGAGACAGCCACCTAGGCTTATATTCATTAGTTTTACTTGAACTCTCTTATTGTCTTTAATCGTATATGCGACAATTTTGTATGATTCAAATGGGTAGCGTTGAAAGTCTCTACTGTGCTTTTTCACTTAAACTCACTTGTATATAGTATGCGGTGATAATATTTACTAACGTCTTCTTTAAAACTCTTTGTTTTTAAATATTCTAATTCTTCGTCAAGAAGCATATGAACGTCGTCTATTGTTATTGTGACGACTTTTCTCAATTGGGGCTGCCAATCAAGAATAATGGCCATTGAAAGACTTGAACCATTTTCAACAATTCTATTATCAACGTCTAAATCAATAATTCCGTTTGTAATAGCAAGGGTATTAGTAAGGGCAGTGATCTCATAGATTGAATAGGTATTACCCTTGTGGAACTCAGGCTTTGATGATCTTTTATGGGCGCTAAATATACACTTTATAAAGTCTGAAGAGTCTTTTGAGATGAATAGGCCCAGGCTAGAAGTGAATCTAGTAAAGTCTATATTATTATGTTTTGTAGTAGGACTTGTTTCAACCATCCACTCATTATATGCACAATAAAATTTATATTCTGCTATGTGGTAGAAAATGCCCTAGTCCTGCACTATGTCTTTTAGAGAGTGGAATATAGTACCTCTTTAAGGAAGAGTTAATAAATATTATGTATAATTAAGGCGAATTTGATTTTAAATAAGTCCTGAGGTCATATGACAAGTAGCTTGAAAAATAAAATCTTAGTTTTTGAAAATATGCATAATCAAAATGATTATCCTAATATCATTAATGAGAATGTAGTCGATATTTCTGAGGGCAAGAAAGATTTAAGTTCTATTTACTATCGTATCAAAAATAGAAAGGACCTTCATAGTATGTCTCGAGTAATTAGTGAGACATCAGAAGAAAGTAAAGTTTCAACTATCGTAGGGATGATCGATAAGCAAAGGCTTGAGGATATCATTGTATCAATATCAAGTTGTATTGATGTATGTTTTAAAAAGAAAGTTCTAATTATATCGTATCAAGATATAGGTAAAAATATTAAAGACATAACACTCAACGAGGCAAGTATAGATCTTAAAGGCCCTACTAAAAGGTCTCTAAATACAAAAAAACTATCAGAAAATATTTCAGTTTTAAATTATAGCTATTTTCTTTCTTTATTTGTTGGAAACTCTCATGCCCTTGCTGGAGCAATGAATCATCTTAATTCAATATTTGATAAGGTCATCTTCTTACTTGATGATAAAGAACTCACTGATCTTGGTGTTGATGATAGAGCTCCTATTTTACTTTCTTCACATTGTGACTTCATTGTAAGAGAGCGTAAAACTAGACTTAGTACAGTGAAAAAGAGTACTGAATATCTAAAGTCTTTAGGTGTTAAATTAGGGGGAGTGATTTACGCTAAAGAGGAAGTAATATGAAAAAACTGACGCTACTTTTAAATAAAGATTCAGTAATAAACTTCTCTCTTTTGTTTACTCTATTGAGACGTTATTGGATTGTAAATTCAATATGTGTTTTAGTAAGTGTTGGTGCATTGGTTAGTTTTTATGTTAATCAAGATAAGAACTATGTTAGAGAGATTCATTTCAATTCAAAGCTAGATAATGTAAATCAAGAATCTAAAATCACTCAAATAATTGGTATTAATAAGATTGATGAAATAAAGAGTTATCGTTCTTTAGTTGAAAGATGGGACTTTAAAGTTAGTATCGCTCAAGACATTATGGCCGTTGAAGATATTAATGAGTTCTATATAGAAGATGATAATGGCGATAAGAAAAACTTGCGCTCAGTGTACGAGTACTGTTCGTATAATAAAGAGTGTATTAGTCGATATATTGCAGAAAATATTCAAAATAATTATAGCATTAAGCAAAGTCCTCGCTATGGTGGCTACGTTCTTTATTCAAGAGGTAAGAACAAATTTACGACTCTAATTATTCAAGATTCTATTGTTAAAAATTTAAAAAGCATTAAATTCAATTCTAATTACATCTTAGCAAAAGAAAAAATCCAGGCGCTTGAGAATGAATTAGAGAAGAATGAAAAGCAACTTCTAGATAATCACAATATTATTAATGTCGGAGCTGATTCAAGAATCTCTGACCTTGATGAAGTAATAAGAGAACAGGAAAAGAGTCTTGCAAAGAATAAAGAACTTCTCTTTTCTGTCGACTCAGACTTAAAGTTTTACAAAAAAATGAAAAGGGTATCCTTTTCTGGAAAGGATCGTTCTTTAATTAGAAAGAGAGCTGAAATAGAACAACAGATTGTAGATGTGTCTAAGAATATTGATTTACTAAAGTCTGGCTCATTGGCAGGTAATTCAGAGATCATTGTAAGCTTAAAAAAGCAGCGAAGTGACTTGGCCAATGAGCTTAAGAAACTTAAGGTGAGTGATGCTTCAATAACTGATGATAAGAAGAATAAAGCTATTGAGCTTGAAAAAATTCCTGAGTTAATTCAAAAAAAGAAAACTCTTAGTATTCTAATTAGTAAATTAACAGAGCAGATTAGCGAGAATAAGCTTAAAAGGGATAAGCTATTAAAAGATAGAAATCTTAATACTATTACTAATGATCAACTCAATCCTCTTAAGAATACTATTGTCGATATTAGAAATAAGATTAGAGAAACGCGCAATAGCCTAAACTCAATACAGAATTATTTAACTTTTAATATTTTAAATCCAAAGATTGAGAATCAAAAGAAATTTACACTTAAGCTATTGATTTTATTGAGCATGGTTCTGTCTGTTTTCACGGCTCTAGTATCTTGTTTCATCTGTTATTGTATTGATGATCGAGTTTATTCACATGACGAGATACAAGTCCTTTATCATGACGCAAAAGATCTGGGGATAGCACCTGAAATAACAAAAGTTTCTTGCTAAGGTTTATTTGTTTGATTAAGATATTTCTATGAAATTGATCACTATTAGCTTAATCATCTTGAACTTTTGTTTCACTCCTGTCGTACAAGCGGCCAATAATATTGACTTAAATTCACTCGTCTTACCAACTGAAGTAAAAGGACTTGAGAAGAAGTCTGGTTCACTTTATTTTTCAAAATCTGTTAAGAATGAAGTACTCATTCCGACAAATTTTTGGGGTGAAGTAAAATCAGCAGGTCTACACTTTGTTCCAAAGGGAACAAGCCTAATAAATGGTCTTTCTCTTGCTGGGGGAGCTACAGGGAGTGCTAACTTAAACGAAGTTCAAATTACTCGTAAGAGTGGAAAAGAGCTTAAGACAATTGAATTTGATCTTAGTAGCGGTGGTGATTTCAATAGCCACAACTTTCAACTACAGCCAGGTGACGTTGTCTATTTAAGAAAAGAGCGATTCTACGAAAATAGAATTTGGTATACATCAATTCTTTCAATTCTTGCGACAACACTAGGTTCATACTTAATCTATAAGAAAATCGACTAATTGATTAGATTATTCACTACTTTTATATTCTTATTCTTCTTGTTGTAGAGAATCGTTTCCTTGTGATTTGAACTTATTATATTACTGCTAATAACGGCCTTACTCGATTTATCCTTTTGATCGGTAATTGCAATGGCAACTTTTTGAAGTCCATTTTTATTTTCGATATTATTAGCACTTATAATACAATTTTCTACACCTGAGCTTAGAATTGCATATCCTTCTTCCTTATTGCCATTATCCACGAGATTATTGGCCGAAATCGTGACATTCTTTATAGCATCTTGATCCTTTTCAAGATTCGCTAAGAAGATTCCTCTAGAATTATTCTCACTAATAATATTGGAGCTAATAACTAGACTCTCAACCCCATGCCTTATGAAAATTGCAGCATTTCCTCTCTTGGCACCAACCGTACCTGCTTTTTTAATAATGTTATTGGCAATGACAAAGTCTTTTACTTTTGTTGTTTTGCTAGCTCCTGAAGATATGTGAATAGCGCTATAAGCGGTGTTTAAAATCTCATTTCCTGAAATTACCACCTTTCCTGTAGCACCAGTGCTATCCGGAGAGACTCCCTTAACTTCGATAGCATTCTTAGAGCAATTCTTAATGATATTATCACTTATAATCAGCTCCTCTCCACTCCAGTAAGTATCGATTGCATCTTGTGAATCTTGATGTTTCTTTATTCCGATATCATTAAATAAGTTTTTTGAAATAATACATTTCTTAATTCTCTGCCTTAATCTAATACCATCATATAAAGTCTCCTTAATGATATTGTCGATAATCTGAAGATCCTCAACACTGTGTAGATATAGTGCCCTTGAATATTTTCCGCTGAATATATTTTTAGAGATGACAATTGATTTAACAGGGGACTTATAAGTTAATTTAAGATCTGAATCAGAATTCTTATCTGCTGAGATAGAACAGTAATGGCTACTTTCAAATTTACAATTATGAATTCTAATACTTTTGCTACTTTCTCCAATAATAATGTCAGAAACTCCATTGGTGTACTTTGAACCTTGTGATTTAAAAACAATCCCATTAACTTCACAGTTGCTCCCCTTGGTTAGGAGAGTATAGCTTGATTTGTTTTTGCGAATAAGTGTTCCATTACCGTGTATTTTCGATTGATTCACAACGATATCACCGGCGATAAAACCGTGTGTCGTCATAGGTATATAGGCACTTGAGTTTGCTTTTAAACATGCCCTGATAGCACTTGAGGCATCTGTTTTTCCATCACTTAGTGCTCCATAATTAGTTATGTCATCGGCTCGTTTATCACGATTTGTATTTGTCTTAGAGTTTTTCTTCGTACTTGTTTGGCCAAATACTGGTGCAGCTATACTTAGTCCAATTAGTTTTAAAAAGTGTGATCTTTTCATTACGGGTTGACCCTTTTAAGATATTTCTTTGAAGAGTATTCTTCATATGAATTCTGTATACTCATAATCTTCTTATATATTTCTAAAATCTCTTTGGCAGTCCTTTCAATATTAAACATATCGAGAACAAGATTTTTGCCATTTAATGTATATTCAATCGCATTCTTCTTATTTTTAATTACTTCTAGGATTTTATTAGCAACTTCTTGTGGATTATCTCGTGACGTAATAAAGCCTGTATACCCTTCAATAATGATTTCTGGGATACCTCCTGTTTTACAACTTATAACAGGTCTTTGTGCAAGAAGAGGTTCTATAACACCACCACAGCTTTCTGAAAGGGGCAGGTGAATAGCGTAGTCGAGGTTTTGCCAGCCTTTTGCCGCTTCACTTGGAGGGATCTTTCCAGTGATAACGATATTATCTCTTTCATCGACTGGAATTGATCGTCTTAGCAATTGTTCATATGAAGTTGAATCTCCCCACTGTCCACCAATAAAGAGCCCTTTTATTCTTGGCTCTTGTTGCCTGGCAATTTCAATGGCCTTAATCATGACTTCATGATTTTTAAGGCCTACTTTTTGACCCAGAAATTTCTTAGGTGGATAGATATAACATACATTTCCAATAACAATGTCACTATCCTTGAATCCGCATTTATTTCGTAAATGATTATCTCTTTTTAAGTGATCACTATCAGAAGAGTTAAATTGACTATAGTCATTACCGTAGTAGCTGAGATCGACACGCTCTTCATTTATTCCGCTTTTGATATAGAGACTTTTGATATGTTTAGAAGAGGCAATCCAGCGGTCATTCTTTCTTGCTGAAAATAGATCGATATATTTAAAGATAGCGTGTTCAAGATGAAGTGGTCCAGGAACTTGAAATATTCGAGTAGGTTTTAACCTAAAAGATGCCATTCTCATATGAATCGTGTTGATAAAGAAGTGGCTATGAATGATATCAGGATTAACTTCTTTAATTAATCTTCTTAAAGATAAGATAGACTTTAGGGTTTTAAAAGGGTGCAAAGGGTTTAAGATTGACTCTAGGGTATATATAGTTGCACCACTTTCTTTCCATTCATTATAGAATTTACCAGTATTATTATTTAAGACAACATGTACATCAATCCCACAACGAACAAGAAACTTTACTTGATGAAGTGCCCAACTAGCACCTTCAGTTGTTTTTATAATTTGCATAACTCTTATGTCTTTATTCATGAGTCGCTACTTTTCCTTGTCCTTTCGTAATGAAATTATTGGCCTGAATGATTATAAAATAAATGATGATTGCGTATAAATTCCCTTTAAAAAAGGCCAAGGAATCATTTCGAAAGCAATACATCGTAAATCCGTGAAAGAATACACTATAGTATTTAAAGAACTTTCCACGATTAATATTATAGTTACAATATCTTTGTATTAGAACGATAATGGCAAATGTTATAATAACGCCAATATATCCAAAATTCATATATCCTTCAGCATCTAGGCCAAATCCATATCCAGAGTCTCCACCAGGGGCATAATTATCTTTTAGCCAGGCGAGATTATTATAAGAAGATTTATAGATAAAGCTTGGAAGTAAACTTAAGAAGCTGTGTAGATAGGTCTCTCCGTAAAAGAAGTTATATTTAATATCTACCATTTTTGCCGTAAACGCGTTTACGAATAAAAGTGATCCCTGATTAAGAAATGATTCAATGTAGTTCGTTGTTTTCTGAGTAGCATCTCTTAGTAAGAATATCAAAGTACCACCAATCCCAAGAAGAGATAGTGATGAGGTCAGAATTAGCTTCTTTTTAAAACTTGTTCGATGGTGAATTAGGAGATGTCCTACGATTGAAAATAACGGGAAAATGAAATCTCTTTCTCCTGTAACTAAGCAGTATGCAATATAAGTAAAGAAGTTTAAATAATAGAATCTTCTCGTTTTATTCTTTCTACACAAATAATAAAATGACGTAAGAAATAGTTGTAGTAAGAGATAGATATAGTGTATCGAATTACCAATTAATGAGATCTTTGTAACTTTGTCTATATTGAGACCAATCGTTACAATTTTTGTAATATTAAAAACTGCTAAGAAAATAAAAGCGATAAAGATCCAGTTTAGAAGAGGGAAGTTTTCTCTAACTTCTTTAATCTCTGTGTTTCTTGGCCTTATTAGCACTGATAAAATCGACATCGTTGCAATAGCACATAGGAAGTTCGTACTTGCTATATGGATGTAGTCCTTAGGTGTTCCAAAGTAGATTCCATTTCCAAGGATTAGGTTTAGAATCGGGCCCATTGAAAAGAAAAAGTAGAATAGGATAAAGTATGTTAAATGATCCTTCCAACCATTGATGAAGAACTTTATAACGAGAATTATTAGACATAGATAAAAATGATATTCGATTAATTCAAAATTCATGTCGTAATTCTCTAACTTTCTTTGTGATAAAAACTATATTAATTATAATATAAAATGCCTGAGCAATAATGAATGCATCAAAACTACCTTCTATTTCACTACCTTTAATTAAAACCATGGCCACCGCAAAGTGAACGATTAAGGTTAAAGAAGTGAAGAGAAAGCTCGTCTTATAAGATCTTAAAGCAATCACAAAGTAGTTTATCATGATAATAGCAATAGCTTGCGGAATGATTATATTCAAATAATGTAGGTAATGAGCATACTCGGTGTATTTCGTACCAAAGATCAAATTGTAGATGAATTGCCCAATGAGTTCATTAAATAGAATGAATGATGAAGATGTCATAAAAGCAAAGATAATATATGACTTAATCATTTTTCGTGTCTCTACCAGACTATTAAGTGATAGTGATAATTTATTAAGTGAGACTTGAATGAACGAGTTTGTAATTATAATTATTGAAGAATAGAAAAAGAAGAATGTTGAAAAGATGGCAACACTTGTTTTGTCATAGTAGAAGTCCAGAAGGTATCGTGGAATATTTGCATTTACAGAGTTAACAAGAGAGGCCAGGGCAAGGGGAGTGGTTAGGATTGTGATTCTCTTTATATAATCAGTTTTAAATGAAAAACTTGGTATAGAGGTCTTAAGATCAATTACAAAGAAGATTGTAGTAATTAACAGTATTCCTATTAAGAAATGATCGATGGCAATATCGGCTTGAATATTGGCCACAAGACAAATGATGATTATGAAAAGACTTTTCAAGGAAAGACTTACACCAATATAGCGTATATCCTTTTGTCTTTGTTTAACTGTATAGGCCAAGTCTGAGAGTAGGTCGCCACCCCTTATTAGCATTAATAAGATAAATACACTGTTATCAACGTTTGGAACGAACAATTTCAATATTAATAAAGAACAAAGAAAGTAAATTATCGTTGACACTATTCTATGAGTAAAAATATCCGAGACATTTACTTCTTCATTGTGACTGTTAAAAAAGTTTCTTAGTGAGAAACAGAAGAAGAGAGTGAGTGGTGCAAGATAAGATAGTGAAAGTGCGTAGTCCCCGAGAGTCGCCGTCGGATAATTATTACTAATTATCTTAATAATTACCCACTGACATAGTGAATATGAAACGATTCCTATTGAATTAAAAATAGGCAAACTTTTATTTTTTAAGATGCTCTTCATTCCTATTAATAATAACTTAACGGAGATTTATTTACATTAAGGATAAATTTACCTTGTTGATGTTTATATTGCAGATGGCTAAAATTTATTTAACTTTTTGAGTGGGGTATTTGTGAGTTTTTCCTATGTCGTAAATATATTCTTTAGGCCAGTTTTGGATCTGCTAATTATTAATACATATTTAGTAGTTTTAGGATTGGTGAGACAAGAGTCTTTCTTCGACAATTATCTTGAATTCACTTCACTTTTTATCTTCTTCAGTGTTGTAACACAGAGTAACTTAGACTCTTGGAGGCATACGACTCCATTTAGTATCTTAAGAGCAGCTACTGCTCTGACTGCAACTTGCTTTTCATTACACTTTGTTTTTAATGTTGATCAGCAGTTTCTATTCAGTCTCTATTCTGTATCACTTGTGACTATGCTTATCTCGAGAATTGTTCGTAAATTAATTTTTGAAAACGCAAATAATCACAACTTTCAAAGAACACTTATTGTTGGAAGCGATAAGAAAGCAGTCTCTCTAGCAAATCATGTTAATAAAGAAACACATAATATCGTTGGGTTCGTTGATGATTTTGATGTCAATCTCGTTAAAGGAAAGTTTAAGGTTCTTGGAAAGATTGAGAACTTAAAAGAAGTGATCCAAGAATTTAAAATCAAAGAAGTTATCATTATTGATTGCAACTATTTTAATAAGTCTAAGCTTATTAAAGATGTCTGTAATGAGCTATCAGTTACGATTTCAGAAGCAAACCTATTTTCGGGTCAAAACTTTAAAATTAATAAATTAGAGCTTAATTCACTTCTTGGGAGAGAGCCTAAGGAAGTGGACCTCTCTGACCTGGCCGTTTCAATTGGATCTGCAAAAGTATGTGTAACTGGAGCAGGTGGAAGTATCGGTTCAGAATTAGTTAGACAATTGACATTAATGCAGCCTGAAGAAATTGTTCTAATTGAAAATTGTGAGTACAACTTATTTAAAATTACAAATGAGGTTAAAGCATTAAACCTTGAAAATACAAAGATTATTCCACGCATGATTGATATCACAAATATGGAAGCCTTACGAAGCTGCTTTCAAGCTTCATGTCCTGATTATGTTTTTCATGCAGCAGCCTATAAGCATGTGGCACTAGTGGAGAGTAATCCAAAAGAAGCAATCGTAAATAATGTTTTAGGTACTAAGAACTTACTAGATCTTTCAAAAGAATTTCCAATAAAGAGCTTTATACTAATCTCAACAGATAAGGCCGTTAATCCAACTTCTGTAATGGGTGCAACTAAGAGGTTATGTGAAATCCTTTTAGCTTGTTATGCAAAGGAGAGTAGTTGTGAGTATCGTGCAGTACGCTTTGGAAACGTTTTAGGATCAAGTGGTTCACTAATCCCAATTGTAATGGATCAGATCTTAAATAATGAAAAAGTAACTATTACTGATATTCGAATGAAGCGCTATTTTATGACTATTCCTGAAGCTGTGGGACTTGTTTTAAATAGCTTAACAGTGTCTGAGAATGCTTCGTTATGTGTTTTGAAGATGGGTGAGCCTATTCGTATCATTGATATTGTCGAAAGACTTGCAAAAACAATGGGAAAGACTCTTGATAGTCTAAATATCGTTTTTACTGGAATGAAAAAAGGTGAAAAGCTTTTTGAAGAACTTTATCTAACTGGTGAAGAGCATCAGACCTCTCATGATGATATTGTCACACTTCCAAATTGTGACTGTGGTAGCAACGTTGATGATGAGATTTCTCGTAAAATGCTAATGAAGCGTATTAATGAAATTATTCTGGCCGCAATTGAGAATGACCCGAATTGTATTTTGGAGATGTCACAATTAATTAACGAAACAAATAATACGATCAATAATAAGTCTGGCTTTATTGTTCAGCTTGGTGAGGCCGGGTAGTGAAAAGAGCCTTTGATATTGCTTTTTCAATTTTTGCAATTGCAATTACTTCTCCTATTTTAGTCCTCGTATCATTTCTAAGTTTACTTATTCAAGGGCGACCAATTTTCTTTATACAAGAGCGCGTTGGTTACAAGAATAAAATTTTTAAAATGATTAAGTTTAGAACGATGAGTCTTGATACTTCACTTGATGAGTCACAAAGAATTGGCTTTTACGGGAAAATGCTAAGAAAGTTTAGCATCGATGAACTCCCTGAGTTCTTTAATATTCTCTTTGGTGACTTAAGTGTTGTAGGCCCAAGACCACTTCTTAAAGAATATATACCATTCTATACAAAAGAGCAGGCGAGAAGACACGATGTAAAACCTGGTCTAACTGGTCTTGCTCAAGTATCAGGTCGAAACTCTCTTTCTTGGAATGAAAAGTTTAAATTTGATATCTCTTATATTGAAAAACAGTCCTTCTTCTTTGATATTAAAATAATTTTTATGACAATAAAGCAGATGATTAAGCCTGTCGGTATTAATTCTAGTAAAACAAAGAGTATGGAACGATTCGATCATCCTTTTTATTTATTTGGGGGTGGTGGCCATTCGCTTTCAGTACAATTTGCGGCCGAGGAGAGTGGCCAAGATATATACGCAATCTATGATAAAAACTTAGATAATATTCAAGCTCTTCATTTTTATAAAGATGCAATTTTAACAGATTCTCTGCCTGTGAATATCGCAGGAGTTCGTGGAGTTCTAGCAATTGGAAGTAATTCAATTAGAAAGAAGCTTTCACAAGACTTATCAGCTAAATGGGAAACGATTATACATCCTAGTGCTACGATTCATGAAAGTGCTGTCATTGGCCATGGAACTGTTGTTCTAAGTGGTGCATATATTGGCCCTAACGCTGTCGTTGGTAATCATGTCATTATCAATACTGGATCTATTGTTGAGCATGATTGTGTCGTTGAGGACTTCTCACATATTTGTCCTAATACAACTCTTTGCGGAGGAGTTCATATTGGTGAGTTGACTATGGTTGGAGCAGGCTCTGTCGTAAAACCTCTTGTAAAAATATGTTCTGAAGTTGTTATTGGACTTAATTCTAGTGTTATTAAAAATATTGATAAGCCGGGGACTTATATAGGTCAGCCAGTAAGGAGATTACCTGTGAATAAACAAGTTGAAAAAGCAGATATTAGATTATCAATGGCAAAGCCTGTTATTGAAAAAGATGATATTGACGGCGTTGTTTCAGTTCTAGAAAGTGGTATTCTTTCTCTTGGACCAAAGGTTGAAGAGTTTGAAAAAAATATTCAGGATTATATTGGAGTTAAAGAAGCAGTCGCTGTAAGCTCTGGTACTTCTGCTCTTTATTTAGCTCTTCTTGCCCTTGGCGTAGGAGAGGGAGATGAAGTAATAGTACCTTCTTATACTTTTGTTTCATCTGTTTCAGTTATTCTTCATGCAGGTGCAACTCCTGTCTTTGCTGATATTGAAGACGTTACTCATTGTGTATGTCCAAGAGATATTGAAGCAAAGATAACGGATAAAACTAAGGTTATTCTTGGTGTTGATATCTTTGGTCATCCTGCAAATTGGAAAGAGATTTGTAAAATTGCTAAGAAACACAACCTCAAAACGATAGATGATTCTTGTGAAGCACTAGGTGCAAAAATAGATGGAAAAATGGTTGGTACATTTGCAGATGTTTCTACATTTGCGTTTTATCCAAATAAGCAAATCACAACAGGTGAGGGTGGAATACTTGTTACTGATGACGAAGAAGTGGCAATGCATGTAAGGGCCTTAAGAAACCAAGGAAGAAGTAGCATGGGGGGATGGCTCAAGCACGACTTTCTAGGGTTTAATTGCCGAATGAGTGAGCTAAGTGCTTCACTTGGTGTTACTCAACTTAATAAAATTGATAAAATTCTTGATGATAGGGAGCGCGTTGCTCATATGTATAATGACGCCCTAAAGGGGCTTGAGAATCTTACTCTTCAAGTAATTGATGAGGGTGTCACGATGAGCTGGTTTGTCTATGTGGTCAAACTTGGACGTGGTATAAGTCGTGATGCTGTTATTGAAGAGCTTGGAAAAAGAGAGATTCCTGCTCGAGCATACTTTGATGCAATACATGAGCAACCATTTATGAAAAACTTTAAAGTGGATACCTCTGGGCTAGAAAATACAATTGATATTAGTACACGAACACTAGCTCTTCCTTTTCATGGAATGATGACAAAAGAAGAAGTTGATTTTGTATCGAAAAACCTTATCGAGGTTATCGATTTACTAAAGCCTCAACTTGCTGTTGCATAGAATAGGTCGTTGATGTTTAAAGAGTATAAAGTCGAAACAATTTCAGAGGGCGGCCTAGGAACGGTATTCTTAGGCGCCTCTAATATTCCTGTAAAAAAACTAGAAGCTAGAATTAATTTCTTGGCCACACAAGGTTGGCAGGTCGTTTTTCAAGTAATCGAAAAAAAGCGATTTCTCTTATTTTGGCAAAGAGAGACAGTTATTCTCACTGTAGGAAGATAAAGCGAGTACTCTATAAATCCTTCTTTTATAAAATATCATCATCTAAGGCTGTGTAATCATAGATCATAAGCATTTGTTTGTTATTAAAGACATTGTAGTGTATACTAAGAGAGTCCGAAGACGTCTTTATAGCTCAAGTAGCTCATCATCACTGTTTTATAAACTTCTCTAGACCAAAATATTTTAAATATAACTCGTAACCTTTTACGAGAGAGACATCATAGTCTCATCACTTACCTTGGAGGTAAAAATGAAATCAAACATCTACGTAGGAAACCTTTCATATAATATTGAAGATTCTGAATTAAAAACACTTTTTTCTAATGTTGGAGAAGTTGTAAGTATCAACCTAATTAGAGATCGTGACTCTGGCCGTGGTAGAGGCTTTGGATTTATTGAAATGGAAAATGGAGAAGATGCTAAAAAAGCTATAACTGAACTTCATGACCAAGAATTTATGGGAAGACCATTAATTGTTAATCTAGCAAAAACACGAGTTAAAGAAAGAACTAATCGTTACTAGTCCTTTATTTGAACAACTGGGCGTCATTTATGGCGCCATTACAAAAAAGTTCTAATCAAAGGGGAAAGTATGATTATCGATTTAAATGACTATATTAAAAATAAAACTAAGGTTTATTCTTTAGAAAGCGGTGTTGGTGAAATTACTAATATCTTCAAAATGTATGATGGTATTAGTGACTTTTTTGAAATTAGATTCGAAAAAGAGGGGATTACAAAATTTATCTCAATTTCTCATTTAGAAGATATTCGTATCGCTACTTGTGAAAACAAACTACAGCAAGCTTTGATCAATCTAGAGAAGAAGATCAATTGTAATGAATTTGATTTCAATCTTGATTATCATAACCATGAAGTTACAAGACTTGATTTAATTTACATTATCAATACGATTGCTAAGTTAACAAATCAAGAAGTTTTAAGTTTACAAGATAAGGACATGCTTGAGTGCTGTGTTGATAGTCTTGTTCATGAAGTTTCTCATACATATGAGACATCAATGAAAAATGCACAGGGTATCGTAAGCGGTCATATGTGCTAATGATTAATACCTCTCGGTAATGACGCAATTATTCCTTATAAAGGGCTTTACTTCTTTACTATATATTAAGAATTCTATTAAAATAGCTAGGTGGTTAAGCTTTATTTAAATATATTTATACTGATAATTTGTCTGTGTGTTCAGGCAAAGGCACTTGCTTCTATTTATGAAGGGGTTAGTACAGTAGATCAACATCTAATTAAATATCAAAATATAAACCAAACTCATCATGATAATATCGATGATGAACCTCACACTCATTCTCATAAACACTCTGAAGATGGTGAGGAGCACGAGCATCACCATGGTACGAGAAAAATATCTAACTCAGAATTTCAAATATATAATCTTTCTAAGATAAGCTTTACGACTCCATTTCTCGAAGTCAATAAAAGTACATTCTTGGAAAAAAATCTCGTTTCAAAATTCTTACCTAATACTTTGTTTAAGCCTCCTATTTGTTAAAAAAATAACGATTAATTTTTTATTTTTTACTAGGAGAATTTATGTCTAAGTTAATACGCGGATTTGTGCCTCTTCTTTTTTCTGCAAATCTATTTGCACACGGAATTAGTGAAGAAGCAAAACAGGCCATGATAGATGGTGGCCTATTAAGATATGTTTGGCTTGGTGCTGAGCATATGATTACAGGATATGACCACTTACTTTTCTTATTTGGGGTTATTTTCTTTTTAAAAACATTTAAAGATATTGTGCGATTTATAAGTATTTTTACACTCGGTCACAGTATTACTTTAATCTTTGCAACCTTTATGGGGATTACAGCTAATTATTGGTTAGTTGATGCTGTTATTGCTATTTCTGTTATTTACAAGGGATTTGATAATAATAAAGGCTTTCAAGAATACTTTGGAATGAATAAGTCGCCAAGTTTATTGTGGATGGTTTTTATCTTCGGTCTAATACACGGATTTGGCCTTTCTACTCGTCTACAACAACTTCCTTTAGGAGAGAAGGGAAGTGGTATGCTAATGCGAATTATTTCTTTTAATATTGGGGTTGAACTTGGGCAGATCGTGGCCCTTGCGATTATGCTTTTGATTATCACACAATTACGTCGTCATCATATGTTTAAAAGGCTCTCACGAGTGTTTAATGATGGGATAATGTTAGCAGGTTTCATGCTTCTTCTAATGCAATTACATGGTTATCTTCATACATCTGGGCCAGATGAGTTTGGCTTTAGTGAAGACAATCATATGCACCACCATATGAAATTAGAAAATGAGCAAGAATATCAACATGATAATTTATAAGGAGAAAATATGAAAAAACTATCACTTTTAATTCTACTTTGTGTAAGTAGTCTGACATTTGCAGGAACTGGTCATTCACATGGTCATGGACATTCTCATGGCCATAGTCACTCTCATAAAAAAGTTTCAATCTCTAAAGAAAAGAGTAAAGAAGTTGGGAAGTATCATATGTTAAGACTTATTAGTTCTGGCAAGATTGATAAGTCATGGAAGGCTGCAAATTATGATACATCAGTAAAGAAAGTATTTGGTAAGAAGACTGAATGGGTTGTTACATTTAATAATGAAAAAGGTGTAAAAGGTAAGAAGCTTTATATCTTTTTAAAACTAACAGGTGAGTTTGTTGCAGCAAACTTTACGGGGAAGTAATATGTGGTTAGCAATAGGAAAGACAGTAGTTGCGGCTGTTTTAATTAGTTTTGTTTCGTGGTTATCAGGTAAGAAAACTGGATTGGCCGGCTTTATTACGGCCCTTCCCTTAACGACATTACTTGCATTAGCGTTTTCTCATTTAGAGTGGGGAGATTCAAGTCAGTCTGTTGAATATGCAAAAAGTGTATTCGTTGCAATTCCTGTCTCTCTATTATTCTTTGTTCCATTTCTTTTGGCACAAAAGTTTAATCTAGGGTTTTGGAGTTGTTATTCAAGCGGTATTGTTCTCTTGGGTGTAGGCTACTTTGTTCACACTTACGTTGTAAAATTCTTCTAAAGACATATCACAGAGGGAGATTAACATTCTCCCTCTCTTTTCTTGCTCAAATCACTCCAGTAATGAATGAATCCTTAATACAATCATAATATTTTCTAACAGTTTGTGTTAAGAGCCTGTTATTATTCATAAGTAAATTAAAGTTGAAAAAATTACTATTGAATAAATTAATACATCCTATTGGCAATATATATTTTATTGAAGTGACTTGTTCCTGTATATTAAGACAAGGTATAAACAAAGGAGCATTTAATGAGTGCCAACGAAATCATTTTCTTACTTTCGTGCTTAGCTGTGATCGGAGTGTATATTTCGATACAAAAATTTATTAAAGTAAGATCATCGAAACGAGACTATCGTATTAATGCCGGAAAAATGAATAAAAGAGAAGATAAGAACAAAGGCGTTACGGCCGATCATTTAGTGGCAAAAAAGAAAAACGAACAATTGTCTAATGCAGACAAGTACAAAAAGACTTAACAGTTAAAAATATGAGGCTATGATTTTAATTAACGTAGCCTCATTCTCTCAAAGTTCTGCTTAAGAATGAAGTCCAATGCAGGATTCTCAATAATTCTCTTACTATATATCAAATAATAACTAGTCGTTACACCTTTCAGATTGCCAATTTTTACAAGCTTTTTATCATTTACGAGATCTTTTGTAATGAAACTAGGTAAGAAGATTAGACCATCGCCTCGTGTTGCTAAGATTCTTTGAAGCGAAGTATCTTGAGTTTCTGCAATAATCTTTGGCCTTACTCCTTTTTCATGCATGAAATATTCCACATCGCTTCTAATTTTTGAATGGGAAGTTGGAACAATGCAAGGTGCACCATCAAGTGATTTAGGAAATCCCTTTTTTAAATGTTCATATTCAGCTGAAGCGTAGACACTAATTTGTTTTGTTAATATTTTTTTGGAAAAGATATTATGTCTTTCTAGCTTGTTAATTTCTTGATCCGATATCATGACTTCGATTTGATGTGTCTTTAACTGCCTTAACAGTTCATCAGGAGATCCTTCGTAAATTGAAAGGAAGCATCCAGTCTTACGATGGGCCAAGTCAACAATGTCACATATTAAGTGTTTAGGTATACTATCAAGCGCACCAATGCTTAGATGAATTTCATTAGTAAACACCTTGTCATCAATTAACTCTATTAACTCTTGACCTAGTGAGTTTATCTTAGAGGCGTACTCAAGTACAACTTTTCCAGGCCCTGTTAATACCATTTTTCTTCTTTTACGTTCAAAGAGCTGTACACCCAAGTATTCCTCTAGGTTTTTTAGTTGAGTACTTAAGGCGGGCTGTCCAACCTTTAAAACCTCTGAAGCTTTAGATATACTGCCTTGTCTGGCAATTTCTCTGAAGTATATAAGATGATGATAATTAATCCATTTCATACTTAACCTTTTATTAATTTTTTCAATACTAAAGATTATTTTTATATATTTTATTAATATCTTATAATGCTGTTAAAATCAAATTTGTAAGTTTGTACGAAGGAACACATTGAAAATACTAATGGATAATTTATTTTCAGCTACAAGTATAGATAACTTATTTGGTACTCTTGTTGCCATAATAGGGGTGGGGGTTTTTCTATATAGTTACTTTTACATGAAGAGCTATTCTTCTCGAGTTAAAACTGTTTTTTATACATCCCTTACTCTTTTTACTATTTCAATGTTTGGGATTATATATTCCGCAAACCTATTATTACTTTATTTATTTTGGGAAATGACAAGTGTTACTTCGTTCTTCTTGATTGGACTTAAGAATGAAGACTCACAAGTTAAGGAGAAGGCGAAGTGGGCCCTCTATACTACTGTTGGAGGTGGACTCTTTCTTTTGGCCGGAATAATGATGACTTCTCAAATTGGGATGGAATCCGGTTTAACATTTTTTGAATCTCTTCACTTACCAACGTTATTTAAGGTTACAAACTTTCATCAACATGAATATTTTAACTTATCACTTTTTGCAATATTTATAGGAATTGCTTCAAAATCTGCTCTCTTTCCATTCTCTTATTGGCTACCTCTGGCCATGGCCGGACCGACTCCTGTAAGTAGTTTTCTACACTCAGCGACTATGGTAAAGGCCGGTTTGCTATTAGGTGTTAAAATATTTCCATTATTTTCTCAAAGTATTCTATGGCATGACCTATTTGTTTACTCAGGTGTCATTACTGTTTTATATGGTGGATTTCAATGCCTTTTACAGGGTAATTTTAAGACCATGTTGGCATACTCAACTATTTGTATCCTCGGTATGCTAGCTATTCTACTTGGACTTGCTAATGATTACTCTATGATAAGTTTTGTATTACTCGTTGTAGCGCATGCTTTTTATAAAGCTGGCCTATTCCAATTTGTCGGCTATTTTGCAAAAGCTTACAATACGATGGAGCGTGAAGATCTTATTAATAGTGAGAATAAAAGTATCCTACCATTCATTATTGCTCTTTTATGTGCCATGAGTATGGTTGGTTTTCCTTTGAGTATCGGTTTTTATGCTAAAGAGTTTATTTATACAACGAGTATTAAATCTGAACTTTTATGGATTGTTACTCCGACTTTCTTTCTAGGTAATCTCTTTATGGGAATTCAAGCAATTAATCTCTTGCGAGTTACTTGGCCTAGAAAGCGTGTCGACAAAGAAAGATCAATTCATGCTAAAGGTTATAAGAGCTTACTGATCTCACCATTATTATATTCATTGATGGCCTTACTAGTTGCGATCGCTCCTAATTTATTTGGTTTAGGTAGTATTTCAGATGGTGTTTTAATTGATACTGGCCTTTTCAACGACAATACACATATTAAGTTATGGCATGGGTTTGAATATCCTTACAATATTGTTCTTATCTTAAGTCTTATAACAATTCTAGGAAGTATTTCAGGAAGCTTTATCCTCGATAAGTACTTTATAAGCTTTGATCGATTATCTCAAAAGTATTCTGAATTTAGTCCATGGCCAAAGCTTGTAAAAGCTCTTCATTGTACACTTGATATATTCAAAAAGATGAACTCTCTTATGGTAAATGGAGACTTTGCTCACTATATAAGATGTACGGTTGGATTCCTTGCAATACTTACTTTAAGTACTCAATTTGGAATATCAAATATAAGTATCCCTGAGATAGACCTTACACTTTCTAAGGCTTTATGTTTAGTTGGTGTTCTAGGAGGTCTTATTTTTGCATACTTAAGTCGTTCTGATATTAAAGCAATCCTTTACTTTGTTATATCAGGTTTCTTCCTAGTCGTATTCTTTGGTTATCATAGTGCCGCTGATGTGAGTATGACACAACTAATGGTTGAAACACTTTCTCTCTTCTTTGTTTTCTTTTTGATAAAGGCTGTACCGATTAATGGAGATAATTATAGGCGAAATATAAAACTCAACAATTTCATCGTAGCATTACTTTTTGGTTTATCTCTATGGTTATTTGCAATAGCAAATCGTATGAAGTTTGATTTGAGTGCTAGTCGATACTTTTTTGAAAACTCAAAGATTCTTGCAAAAGGAGAGAATGTCGTAAACGTTATCTTAGTGGATTATCGAGCGATGGATACTTTTGGAGAAGTTCTAGTTGTTGCTATCGCAATCATTGGTGTTTTAGCGATCTTCTCAAAGCGAGGTAAACGTGAATGAATCTTTAATTCGAGGAAGTTTTAAAGTCGTTTGTCCACTTTTAGGAATACTTTCGTTTATCTTTCTTTTAAGAGGACATGATCTTCCTGGTGGAGGTTTTATTGGTGGGCTACTTATGTCTTTAGCTTTGATCCTTCACATCATTGCCCGAAGTGAATCAAGAACTAAGATGTGGTTGAACGATAATTATTCTTCAATCGTTGCCATTTGTATTCTATTGCTAGTACTTGTCTTCATCACACCAATGTTTATAGGTAAGTCCGGTTTAAGTGCTATATGGACTAAGATACCTTTTCCTATCGCTGGAAAAGTAAGTTCGGTTCTACTATTTGATTCAATTGTTTTTGCAATTGTTTCTACTAGTACAACAATGGCCTATGTGAAATTTGTCGACTTTTCAAAGAGGAATAAACAATAAGATGACATTTATAGTTGGTTGTATATTCATTGTAGTAGGTTTGCTTTTCTTGTTAAAGAATACATGGGTAAATTGTATCTTTGCTATTATTACTTTAGGAAATGGTGCAAACCTTATTATATTTTCTATCGGTAATGTTTTGGCCCATGGCTATCCTTTTAATGGTGAAGGGGAGGCATTCTCTACTGTACGTTTTGCTGATCCATTGACTCAAGCACTCGTCTTAACAGCAATCGTTATTTCATTTGCAACTCTTTGTTTTGTGATTTCTTTAGTAAAGAAAATTAATGATGTTCGCAAAGAAGAGGAGGCACAATAATGATAGATAATATTTTTATTATATTATTAATGCTACCAATGATCTCGGCATCATTATCTCTTTTATTTAAAAGATCAGATAAATTACGAACTATATTTACTAATATATTCTCATTAATTTATTTCGCATTAGCAGGATACTTTCTCTTCTCTTTTCAAGAGTCTTCTACATTTGTTGCTGGTAGTTGGGAGAGTGGAATAGGTATCAGTCTTAGTTATGATCTCTTTTCTGGAGTGATGATTTTTGTAATTGGGGCCATCTATTTCACTGGTGCATTATATGCTTATCCTGGTGTGACAGTAGAAAGAAATAAGGTCTATCACTTTCTTTATAATACTCTTTTTTTAGGATTAACTGGTGCATTTCTTACTAGAGATCTTTTTAACTTATTTGTATGGTTTGAAATTACTTTAATGAGTAGCTATGTTCTCGTCGTTCTTGATGGGAATACGAAGAGACTTAAAAGTGGTTTTAAGTATATTATTCTTAATTTCTTAAGTGGTCTGATCTTTCTTATTTCTATCGCTTTCATTTATAAGTTTACTAAAACTTTAGACTTTCAGGTTCTAAACGAAAGACTATCACTTTTATATACTAATGATCCTGGATTAGTACGATCTCTTGCGATCTCCCTATTTGGAGCATTTGCTATTAAGTCTGCTTTTTTTCCTCTATTTTTCTGGTTACCGGAGAGTTACCCAAAGTTATCACCTGGTTTAAGTGGCGTGTTGGCCGGTCTGCTTACTAAGCTTGGGCTATATGCAATGATGAGAATCTTTGGCCAGGTCTTTCCTGCAGATTTACAATTATTTTGGATCATTCTTATTTTATCAATTCTTACTCTTTTGATTGGGGTATGGTGCGCAGTTGTTCAAAATAAATTAAGAGAAATTTTAAGTTATCATATTATAAGCCAGGTCGGTTTTATAGGTGTAGGTGTGAGTTTCAGTATTCATCCTAATATTGCAATTAAGAATCTCGCATTGGCCTGTGCTCTTTTTTACATTTTTCACCATATTATAGTTAAGACAAATCTCTTTTTTGTTTCTGGATTGGTAAAGAATTTTGCTGCATCAGAGAAAATATCAAAACTAGGAGGACTCTTTAAAGCATCTCCATTGATATCAATTCTCTTTATGATTCCAGCGGCGAGTCTAATTGGAATCCCACCATTTTCTGGTTTCTGGGCAAAGTTAGGACTATTTAAGATCGCTGTGGAAAGCAGACTCATATGGATAATTTTACCAATGATCATAGGGAGCTTTTTTACTCTCTATAGTATGGTCAAGATATGGAGTGGGGTTTTCTGGGGTGAAGAACAAGAGTCAATTGATACTCTTTCAAGATCATCAATTATACGATCTTATATTTCTTGTTTTTTACTTTGTTTATTCACTTTAGTCTTAAGTTTTAAACCTCTTCTAATTTTTCGCTTAGCAAGAGATGTCGCAAGACTAGGACTAGGCTATTAACGGGGTATTTATGAAGTTATGGTATATATTACAATTCGTTGTACTCTATCTTTGGGACTTGTCTTTAGGAGCATTAAGAGTAGCTCAGGACGTCATTACGCCTAAAGACTTATCTTCACCTGGGATAATAAAGTTTCCTTTAGAGGTTAAGACTGATTTTGAAATAGCATTGCTATCAAATCTTATTACATTCTCACCGGGAACAATGGTTATTGATTTGGCACCTGATAATTCATATTTATATATTCACATGATGTTTTTAGAAAATGAAGAAGATGCCATTAAAGAGTTTAAAGAACAAATTGAAAGTCGAGTTCTAAGGATTTTACGATGAGTATACTAATGATGATCTCAACAGGTATTATCATTCTAACCTGCTTATTGCTTGTTTTTGAAGCTGTAAAAGAAAGGGATGTGCTTGTTAAAGTATTAGCTTTTGACTTGATTGGTGTGACTGGTGTTAGTCTTTTTCTTATGCTTTATACAAATAATAGAAATCCTTTCTTCTTAAATATTGCCCAGTTAATAGCAATTGTTGGGTTTGTGACTGCACTTGTTTTTGCATTTTACTTATCTGAAATGAGTAAGGAGGATAAATGATACAGCTTATAGGAGAAATTTTAATTTTTTTAGGCTCTATATTTGTATTCCTTGCAGTAGTGGGATTTATTAAGATGCCAGACTTTTATATGAAGTTACAAGCTGCTAGTAAAGCGTCTGCTTTTGGTGCTGCTCTTGTTCTGATTGGTTCAAGTTTAATTATTCCAGACTTGAATTTTGTAATTACAAACTTTACACTTTTTATTTTCTTATTAATTACAACGCCAATTGCAACACATGCCTTGGCGTATGCGAAGAAAAAAAGAATGAGTAATGGAGAAAGCGAGGCTTGGCCTCGCTCTTAGTATGACTCTTCAACGAATCTTTTGAATACTTCTTTGTGTTTTGCGAGATTAAAGTCTGCTGCTACAGATACTCGTACAATATAGTCTTTGTCACTTTCCTTAGTAGTTCCTTGAGTTGATGTGGCAGGCACAGTCCAGTAACAACCTTTTAGTTGTCCATAACTCACACAGTGCTTGCTTTCTTCCGGAATAGTGTCAATCATCATACGGATTAACTTGTGATTTAGTTCTCGTTTATGCTCTTCGTTGCGCGCTGGTAGATCGAGAGAGAAGACAGAGGGAGTAAAAGTCGCATCTGCTAATTCATGTGAAACAAAGTTGATCTTTGCTTTTGGTAGTATGTCTTGAATATAGTCTACAAAGCCACGAGTGTTGGCATATGCCTTTGCAATTCTTTCGTTCATACCAGGCATTTCACGAGTTAAAATTTGAAGTTGTAAATCAGTTGCTTCGTTGTCACATAATCGTAGATGATTTTCAACGTAACTCATATACTCTGCAGCACTGTCACTTGCAACAGCATATCCTGCAGTACAAAGACCTCCACTTGGAAACTTTGATCCACTAACATATGAAATTACTTTTACATCATTTAGATAGCCGTGATCACCAAAGAATTTAACATTTGGACAAAATGTTTGGTCGAGATTAAAAACAGCGCCAACTGCAGTGGCCCCATCATTAGTGAACCTTGGCTTCTTTAAAGTTTCTCGAAGTTTTATTAAATCAGGTATTTCAACTCGAGGGTTTGTGGGAATTTCCCCAATAATAAAAGGGACAGCATCAGCGTGTGCTACATCTGTTAAAATTCTCTCAAGCTCAGTAACCATATCTTTTCCACTATCTACAGGAAGATCAATGATTTCAACATTGTCGATACAAGCAGCAACACGTCTTGCTTGATCATTGGTACCTCCGTAACAATTTGGAGGAACGATAAACTTGATGTCTTTTCCAGGGTGTTTATTATTAGCAAAGTGGACTTGTCCCATCATGATGGCATATTGAGCTGATAGGCCACAATTACTAAAGGCCACTTGTGTATTTGAACTTGTAATTTCTTGTATTGTTTTTGTAAGATCTGACGTGTCTGTTTTTGTTATGCCGCGGCCAGCTTCACCTAAAATACCTTTGATTGCTGTTAGGCAATTTTGCGGAGTCATAGCAATTGATTCTCGACGTCTTACATGTTGAATCTCTTTAATATAATCAATATTATTATCATTTATTGAAATGACACTTCCGAGATTATCAAAAAGCGTTACATTTATTTCTGCCTTTTCACTACCATTGATCACTATCGTGGTACCATCAAAGTCTTTTTCCAACTGTTGTGTTTGAATAAAGTCATATTGATAAACACTACTAAAAAGTTCTGAAATAGGCTTTTCACTTACGATTTGGGTTTTCTTTCCTAAGAATTTATTTGCTCTCAGTACTGCAAGGGCTGGCATGCTTTGAGAAGAGAATGAAATAACACTTTCTGGGTTTAAATTCGATGCCTTGGCGATGGCCCATTCGAGAATACATGAAAGAGGATGGCCTAAGCGAATATAGTCGTAAGCTGTTGGTAATTTTTCTAACTCTTGATTTTCAAAGTTTGTAATCTCTTCAAGCTTTTGAAGAAACTCAACCTTTGCTAGTGACTCATTGTAAATATCGAGTCTATGTGTTGTTAAGCGTAGCCAATCTGAAGGCATATTTTCAATAATTTGCGCTAATTTATCCTTGATTGTCTTATCCATGAGTATGACTCCTTAAATTATATCAACTTTGATGGACCAGTTTACGTTAAAAATATCGATATGTCGGCCTTGTGAAGAAGATTTTATGTATCTTAAAGGGTTAGTGGGATTCGTTGCGTTAGCTAAGATTATTATAGTTCATAATTATAATGGACTTAGTTAATTTTCTTACTTATTTGTTCCGTGATTTCAGTGCCTTAGGTGACTTTTATGAAACTTGAGTCATGTTATAATGAATTTAAATAGGGATTATTATGAGTTTAAGAAATAGAGGATTTACTTTAGTTGAAATAATGGTTGCGGCAGGCTTAATCGGCATCCTCGCTTTAGCATTAATGCGAATGACCAGTACAAGCATGAAAACCATGAAGACAGCAAGTTCAACTAGTGAAATTAATCAAATTGTAGGGGAGATGAGGTCAATGTTAGCTACTCCCACTGCTTGTGAGAATAGTTTTCAAGGCCTTAATGCTAATGATTCAGGTCCTATCTCACAATTAAGAAATGATACTAATGAAGACCGTTACATTTTAAATAAGAAGTATAATGGTGTGACGATAGAGTCAATTAGACTTAGTTCAGCAGCTAGTGAAGTTAGTGTAAACTCGGGCTCAACTGGTGAGACCCATCTTATTATTCAATTCAATAAGGGAAAGAATACTTATAACGAAGAGCTTGTGAAGAAGATTAAGCTATGGGTACAGGTTGACCCTTCAGATGCTATTATTGATTGTCGTACATTGAGTGATGGCGAGAGTACTATCTTTTCAAGAAGTGCCACAGATCCAAATGATATTTATTATAATGCAGGAAATGTTGGTATCGGGACAAATTCACCTGTTACAAAACTTGATGTTAACGGTGGTATTAAAATTGGAAATCAAGCAACCTGCAATGCTTCTGTTGAAGGAACAATGAAGTATAATAGTAGCGATAAGGCCATGGAGTTCTGTGATGGGACGCAATGGAAAAAAGTTGGTGGAACTCCGACTTGTAAGGTTCTTGAAAAAAATCTACCACCAACTCATTCATGTGGTGGAGGTTATTGTGCTATTCAAACTGTAAACTGTGAAGAAGGATGGGTTCGAACAGGTGGTGGTTGTAGTAATAGCTGGTATGATGGCCATCGTATTGTAAAAGACTATCCAGTGGGAAGTGATGGTTGGAGATGTGTTGCACAGCCCGATAGCCGTATGACCCAAGGGAAAGTTTTTGTGATTTGTTGTCAGTAAAAAGTTAGAAGGGGACTTGCCCCTTCTAAAATATATATCTTCCTGTTATTCCAAAGCTTCGTGGCGCCTCTCTTTGAGTATAGAGTTCATCTTGCCAAGTCGGAGGCATATTCGCAAAATAGAATCCACGTAAAGAATAATTTTCGTCAAATACATTCTTGCTCCAAATAGAAATATCTAGACTTTCATTTCTGTATCCAATCTTTGCATCTACTAATTGATATGGACGTGATTTTAAATCGTGTGAGTTTGAAAAATAGAAGTCATCGGATGCAAAGAAGTTTCCTCCAATATAAGCTCCTGACTTAAATTTATACTCAAGATTTAGGTTTATTTGATAGTTTGGGGCATGTGGCATTTGTCGGCCATTTAGGTTTCTTGTTCCGATATTGTAATTACGATATCTCGTGTTTAAAAGTCCAATTGACCATAGTGCATTAAAGCCAAGTTCTTGTTTATAACTTGCTTCAAGTTCTGCTCCGTAGTTAATACCGCTTGTTGCATTATCTGTATAAAAAGTGAATGAGCTTGGGTCCATTGGATCATCTTGAAAAGAAGTCTTAACTTGTGCATCTTCCCTATACATAAAAAAGAGTGCTGTACTTAGTGAGATACGGGAGTCATCTAATTTGGCTTTTTGTCCAACTTCTAAAGAGTAGAGAGATTCTGGCTTAAATTCCTTACGATTCTGTGGCACTGCTGATTGAGTATTAATACCTCCTGGCTTATAGCCTTTTGCTATCTTAAGATAAGCAAGTTCTCCCAACAGGTCTTTTTTAGAGATTGAAATATTAAAACCATACATGAGATCTTCGGTATGAATATTTGAATTTGATCCACTATTATTTTCTTTGTAATCGACCTTTCGGAATTCTCCTCTAAGGCCGTATTCAAGAGATAGCTTATTATTTAAATCATGAATTCTTTGAGCATATACAGAAGCTAATTCAGTTCTAATATCTCCTTGAATATTCTTTCTTTCATTTCCATCTTCGTATCCAACTTCTTTAAAGTCTTCATCTGATGACTTTATATAGATGCCAAAAGTACTTTGATTACTTATATTAAAACGTTGATCAAGCGAGAAGTCTTCGCGACTTCTTGGGAACTTTATATTGTAATCGTAGTCAGCATTATAACCTGGAAGAGAATTCCAATATGGATTATTGCCCCAGTCTTCATCATAGCTATAAAATGAGTCGTTCTTTATATGGGTAAATATTGTGGTACTCATTAAGTTTGCATTAAACTCTTTTTCAAATTTTAGGTATTGAGAAAAAGTTTCACTCTTATCTTTTCCTGGCTTATCAGATTTAGTGGTGTAGGAATTATCCTGTGTAAAAGCATCGTAGCCATTATTCTTATCGAAATAATGAAGCCCGAGGGTTAAAGTCGAGTCATAGAAATCATGTCTAAGGCTTGCTCTTAAAGCAAGTTCATCTTGACCATTTGTATCTGTGCGATTGAGATACTCATTTTTCATAAAGCCATCACTATCTCTTTTATTAAAGGATATGGACATCCCTGTATTTGTAGAAAGCATACCGGTGTAACTTAATGCTTCTTCAAAGGTATTGAATGACTCATATGATAGATAGGTTTTAGTCTTAGAGATTATTGTTGGGTCTTGAGATTTTAAATGAATCATCCCGGCCATTGCAGAAGGTCCAAAGTCTGTTGCCTGAGGCCCACGAAATACTTCAATTTGTGATAAACCATTAAGATTAGTAACACCAGATATTCCTGTGTAGTCGACTTCGTCTACCATTACTCCCACTGAATAATTGGAAATTGCTTCATACGCAGATCTTTCCCCAATTCCTCGAATTTGGAAAAAGCTTGAACGAGAACTTCCATTTGCTGTATTTAGATTTGGTATTATCTTGAAGGCTTGACTCATATCTGTGCTTAAAGACTTCTGTATCTCCTTAGCTCGACGAACAGAAGTACTATTACTATCGCTATAATAGTCTTTTTCTATAAGTGTTCCATAAATGTAGATGGCATCATTCTTTGTTTGGGCAGTTGTGATTAGTGAAAATAGCACTACGAACAGTAGTCTCATCTGTGTCTCCTTACGCCAGCATTACCTGGATCAAGTTAGAAGGTTTTACGGCCATATCCCGTTATTCTCAGCCACATTTTGGTGTAGCTCCCTTGTGTAAATTTTCTAATGAATACAATATTGATTTTGAATATGCAAATCATTCATGGCCAAAGTTGTAAGCAAAGTGTTAGGTTTGGCCATGGATAAGACAATAGAGTTAGTAGCGTATGATGATTTTTGGTTGAAGGTTTTTGCAAAGGAAGAGGCTGCTCTTGCAAAACTTTTAAGAAATAACTTCATTGGTTGTGAGCATATAGGATCAACTGCGATGCCTAATGTTTTGGCCCGTCCTACTTTAGATATTCTGTGTGTTGTTCATACCCTTGATGGGATTGAATTATTCCGTAATGAATTTATGGCCCATGGCTTCTCTTTAGTTTCCAATGAATCTCAGCAATTTGTATTTGAGCGAAAGGCTCCAGAAGGTGATCGCGTTCTAACAAATGTTAAGATTTTAAAGAAAGGTGATGAAAGGATTAATGATATTCTAGACTTTAGAGACTATCTTAATGCTGAGCCTATGATTGCCACTGAGTATAAGAATGCTAAGCTTAATCTCGTGGAAAATCACTCTAATGACCTCGCTCTTTATGAGGGTATGAAACAAAGATTTATTGAGGCCGTCCTTTCAAAGATTCGCTAATTTTCATTGTATTTGTAATCAAGAAATTTTGGTCTTTTCCGATAAGTTTGCTATGCTTAGAGGTAAGATGTCGAAATTATTTATTAGTTTAATTTTATTGAGTAGTCTCTATGGCTGTAACCAAACCCAACATGTAATTGGGCGTGTTGAGGCATCATCAGAAATGATGATTGCAAGTCCACTTCGCCATGCAAATATTGTTAAAAAAGGTGAGGTTAAAAGAGGACAGGGACTATATCTGGCCTTAAAAAGTATTGATATCGATAATAAGCAGGCCTTGAAATTAATCAATCAGCTAAGAGATGAAGTTGAGTTTTCAAAGCTTAAAGTGGGTGATCGTCTCGAAGCAACCTATGATGAATTTAATAATCTTATTAAATTTTCTTTTTCTCAAAATGAATATGAAACACATGTCGTAACTCTTAATGAAAATTCTGGAAAATGGGATTATTCATTAGAGGAGTTGGAAACATATTGGCAACCTCGAATGATTGAGGGACAGCTTAAAACAGGATCAACTCTACAAGATGATCTTCTTGCATTAGGTCTTGAAAGATCAGTTGTAAATGAAGTGGTAAATGTTCTTCTATGCAAAGTGAACTTTAGAATGCACGCTCGAGCAGGAGATCGTTATAAAGTTCTTTTAAGTGAAAGAAAACACGATAAAAAAACTGTTCAAACAAAAGTTCTCTTTACATCTTATAGTGGAATCAAGGCCGGCAGCCATGATGCTTATTTCTATGAAGATAAAGAGAAAAGTTCCACTTATACAGCTCATTACACTCCAGATGGACAGGCCCTTATAAATGCTGGCCTAAGATATCCTTTACCGAGATTACATATTCGTTCAAGTTATGGATGGAGAATGCATCCTGTAACTGGAAGAAGAGCAATGCATCGAGGTATTGACCTAAGGGGACGTACTGGTGAAAGAGTTCATGCAGTGGCCGCAGGAAAGGTCATTATGTCGACTTATAATAAGTATGCAGGAAATAAGATCGCAATTCGCCATCGTGACGGTTCAACTTCTTATTACTATCACCTCAACCGACGAAGTGTTGGAGTTGGTGCCTGGGTTAGGTCTCATCAAGTAATTGGTACTGTTGGAGCAACTGGTCGAGTCACAGGACCTCATCTTCATTTTGGATTTAAAGATCGACGTGGTCGATGGATGAATCCTTTAAATAAACGAATGATTGCAACACCTAAGCTAAAAGGTGAGCGTTTGGCAAATCTTCATACACAAGTCCAAAAGATAAAAGGAACAATTGCTGATCTAGAAATTAGTAAAGATTCAAAGTATCTTGTTGCTAACTTAGATAAGATTAAGCGTTTTCCTAGTGCAATTGATCGCTTTGACTTTCTTCAAGAAGAAAACTAATCAATCCATTTAGGGAATAGACCAAGTTTATTATGTAAGTAGTAATCATGAGTAGGGATAATGATAAAGCCTCTGTCTTGCATCTTCTTTATCTCATCGATCTTTTTTCGAGTTAATTCTTTATCTGTATCAACGAGAATTGATGATATTGCGGCTTTATTTTGTATTGGCCTTAGCTGCCTCGTCGTCCAAATTGCATCACCAACAAAGAAATACTTCTTATCCTTAGAGTTTAGTATAAGTCCAAGTGAGCCATGTGTATGACCAAATAGAGGAACAAAGATTAAAGTTCCATCACCAAAATAGTCATAATGCTTTTTAAAGTTTAAATAGGACTCTTCTTTCCATTGAAAACTTTGTGTTTTGACGTCTTTAAATTGAGTGGGAAAGGTTCTATTTGCAACGGGGTGTTTTACTTCATGCTCTTCTTCTTTACTAATAATTACTTTTGCATTTGGAAAATCTCGAAGTCCACTCGCATGATCCCAATGAGCATGGGAGAGAATAATACTTTCAATAGTGTATTTATTATTAAGTTGTTTTTTTATAGACTGCTCTTTCTTATAAGCAAAAAGAGGCTTGGCCCACCAAGACATATCATTTTTGAATTGATAGTCGACCTCTTCTCCAAGCCCAGTTTCAAATAGAATTGTCTTTCCTTGATGTTGAATAAGAAATCCTGCATGATTTACCATCATTGTTTTAAATAGGCTTCCTTCTTCATAGATAAGTCCTTCAAGGGACTTTGCGGTTCCTGTCTTTATTATTGAAAAGCGTGGATATTCTTCGTTTGCATAGAGATTAATCATGAGGAAAATTGTAATTAATAGTTTCACTTGTATTCCTTTTGTAAGATGATTTACACTAGTATAAACCTTAAACTATACTTTAAGGTCAAGATGAAAGGTTAGCTTATGAAAATTGGTGAATTATCAAAAAAGACAGGTGTCGCAGCTTCTGCCATTCGTTATTATGAAAAGATGGAGCTACTTGTTCCTAGACGTGGTGATAATGGTTATCGGGAGTACCCAATTGAGGCAGTGGAATTATTGAATTTAATCTCACAGGCCAAGGATTTAGGCTTATCTCTTAATGAGATAAAGACTGTTGCAAAAGTTTTGGCCACCAATAATCCTAATGGAAAGTTGAGAAAGCAACTTGAAGATAAGATGCTTGAACTCGATAATCAAATCAAGGTCATTAGGAAGTTTCAAAAGAATATTAGAAATCTTCTGGACTCAAACTGCCCACTTTAAAAAAGAGGAAATACTTATGCCATATATAATCTCTCCATCGATTAAGCTTAACTCAAAAGGTGAGTGGCTTGAGGGAGTCGCTTATGAAAAAGAAAATTTATATAAAATTGAAGAGGGTAAACTTCCTCCAGTGCATTATGATGCACATATCTTAAGGCCCCATAGTTTAACTCATATTGAAACACCAAAACATACACAGAAAGAAGGAAAGTCTACGGACTTCTTTTTTAAAAATAACCCTAATCACTTCTTTGGCCCTTGTATTGTTATAAAGTTTAAAAATGAAGGTTGGAAGGAATTAGGTGATGGGCTTAAGCAAAAGGTCATTCAAGAAGAAGAGATTAGAGAAAAATTAAAAGGCCATAAAAGAATTAGTAAGGTTTTAATTTCGGTTGAAAATGTACAGGAGAATGAATTTGGTTTTCATGAGCCAAAACATGTATTAACTCTTTCACACGAGGCCGCAAGATATTTAACAAGCTTTGAGAGCTTTAATCTCTTTGGTACCTCATGGAAATCATCCGATTTTATGCCAGGCTCAAGTGAGAGGCCAATTCATAATGAAATCTTTAAGAATGCGTTAATTCTCGAAAATATTAACTTAAATGAGGTTCCAGAAGGAGAGTATTTCATTAACTGTTTTCCACTTAATATGGAAGGCTCTTCTGAATCTCCTGTTACAGCAGTACTTTTTGATAAAAATGATCTGTCGTCTTTTATCAATTAATGAATCCTTAGTGCTGCGTCGTGTTGTCTGCGCTTTGTTGAAGTAGAAATCGGTGTACTGACTCAATTATTTATTGTATCCATAGATATTATTTTGTCAGATATAACTAAATTAGGGGCGGTATGAAATCAATAATATTATTAATATCTTTTATTGCTAGTACATATACTTTTGCAAATGATAGTCGTTTATTCGAGGATATATTAATTCATCTAGAAGAAAATACCGAAATCATTGAAGATGGAAAAAGCTTTGGCTCTAGAAAGAAAACTTTAGAGAAATTAGAAGATAGAAATCAATATGCTCTTAAGCTACTTGAAGAACTTGAATTACAAGTTAAAAATACGAATGTGGATTTAAGCCTAGAGATCGAATCCTTAAAACACAAACTTAAGAGAAAAGATCAAGTCATTAGAAATACAAAAATTAATCTTACTCAAGAGATAAAAAAACTAGAGGAAGAATTAATGACAAAAGATCATATTATTAAAAATATGAATCAAGATACAACATGTACTTTAAATGTTTTTCGCCAAAGCTTCACTGGTGTTGCAAAAGATAAAGAATCAGCTAAAGCAAAAGCATTAATTATGTGCTCAAAAAAATATGATCTGCAACTACAATGCCTAAGAGGAAAGTTCGAAGGCTGCTAGGTAATTCTAGGCACTTAGCTACTTATTCAAATACTTCTTAATACTTTCACGTAATTGACTATATATCCCTACTTCACATTTACTTTGTGGAGATAGGGAATATTTAACACTGAGTGAAGTGTATACTTTTGTACAATAAAATTTGTATTGTAAGTTTTATACGATCTTTAATTTACGATTTAAGGCCAAAAATAATCATGATACAAAGAGTAAACAAATGGAGATTTATATGAAGCAAAAATTACTAATAGTATCAGTTATCTTTCTTTCACAATTTACGACATATGCAGAAACTACGATCTTCTCAAATAGTGAGGGATGTGTAGTTGAAAAAGAACAAAGAAGAAATGGAGTTATTTTATATCTATCTAAGGGTGATCAACAACAAGTTGTTGGTTTTACTAATGATTATCAACTTGCTGACTTTGTTTATTGTGCAGATGATAAGACTGAAATTAATTATCTTGATGGATCTCTTGGGACAGGCATTATGATTTCTTGTAATGGTCATAGAAATGGTCATGCTGTGACAAGAGGACGTGTTGATATTTCTTTAGATACTGATGGAAACCCAACAGAGGTTAAAATAGATGGTCAAAAGAAGGGCCTATTTACTTGGAAACAAAAAACTTTAATAGAATGTAATAATTTAGTTCAAGAATAATAAATATTTTTCTAAGGCCTTACTTAATCCAATGTAAGGCCTTATCTGGTTTAGCGTAGCTTAACCTACCTATATGCTTCGGCTTTGAGTATGAATCTAGGCCCGATACACAAACTGTCTGAGCTAGATGAATATCAATATGGCCATCATCACATATACAAGATTCTGGTAAGTAGACGTTCTTTATCTCGCCAATAATAAAATGTGTTCCATTCTCTTCGATTTTTATTTCTCTAACAAATTTAACTGAGAACTTAATTTTTGATTCTGCTACAAATGGAGCTTTAAAATTGTCTTTAATTTCTTCAGTCAGTTTACAAGCATTAAACTCACTTACATCTTGTGGATAGCGAGCACTTGTTTGGTGGGCCTTTTCGACTATTTCTTCATTGATATGATTAATTGTGAACTCACCATTTTCACGAATATTATTAAGAGTATCCCTTCTGGATACATCTGGTCTAATGACCATGCCAATAAGAGCAGGGGAAGCGCCTAAGTGAACGACAGAACTTACTACCGATAGGTTTGTTTGACCTTGATTATTTATTGTTCCAATTAGATTCGCTGATTTAAAGCCAGATAAAGAATTAATAACCTTAACTCTTTTTCGATCATCAAATGCTTTAAAATCCTCTTCACTGATTCTTTTTATGTTGTCTTTTACCATGGAAGCTCCTGTGCATCCCAAGATAGAAACTTACCTGTGTCATGACTATCTCGGTTCTCAATTACATTTAGTATATTCGATGCTGTTTCATGTGTCTCGTGAATCTTATAAGTAGTTCTTTTAATAAATGGCTGCGAAAGCTCTGTCTTAGTCGTTCCAGGGTGAACAGCTAAGACAACACATTTCTTTCGCTTTCTTGTAAACTCAATTGCAATAGTTTTAATCAACATATTTAAGGCCGCTTTTGAAGCACGATAACTATACCAACCTCCGATGCGATTATCTTCAATACTTCCCACTTTAGCAGAAATCGTTGCAAAGACACTTGTTACATCGTTATTGAGTTGTTTTTCAAAATGTTTGGCCAGTAATGGTGTAACAATTGAATTAACTCTCATGACCTCAATAAATGCTTCACAGTTAAAGTCCTTAAGAGATTTCTCAGGTAAGATATCATCATTATGAAGCATACCTATACAGTTGACGATGAGATCTAATCCAATATTCTTTTCTTTAATTGAATTTGAAAGGTTACAAATTTCACTCTCTTTAGTTGCATCTATTTGTATGATCTCTAAACGATCTTTGTACTCACTTTGTAAGGATAGGAGCTTTTCAGCATTTTCTCTTTTTCGATAAGTGGCCATAATTCTTGTTTTTGAATTTTTTACTAGTAGGGTATGAACAAGTCCAAAACCAATTCCATGGCCAGCACCTACTATCAATGCGTAATTACAACTGTTAAGCCTGAATGACATAATATGCCCTCGAAAAAATAGAGTTATCTTATATTGTTAGTGTTAGAATAAATGGACAGATGAAAAAAATAAATAAAATTAAAAATAAATTTATCTCCAGACAAATGGGGGTTGCCAAATTGGCCTTGAAAATGGGCAAGGATGTTTGGTCTAAACGTAATGAAGATCTTAAAAATAAGCTAAGTGGTGGGATTGCCCCCCATGTTGAATTAATAGCAAATGAACTTGGTGTAATGAAAGGTTCATTGATGAAAGCTGGGCAACTTCTTTCTACATATGCTGGTGCCTTCTTACCTCCTGAGGCCCAAAAAGTTTTAAAGCAATTAGAGAACCAATCTTATTATTTAGATTGGGAGCAAGTCAAAACTCAAGTTCCTATAGACTTTCTAGATCGTCTGGAAATAGAAGAGGAGCCTATTGCTGCCGCTAGTTTAGGGCAAGTCCATCTGGCTACATATGAAAATGCACGCTATGCCATGAAGATCCAGTACAAAGGTGTGCGAAAGGCCATTAAGAATGATGTGAAGGCACTGAAGATGTTAATGAAGATCCTTAATGTCATTCCTAAGGAAGTGGACCTTCGTGAAATATATGAAGAGATTGAAGATATGCTCTTTTTAGAAACTAATTATATAGAAGAAGCAAAATCAATTAATAAATTTAAAGAATTATTAAAGGACTATCCTCAATTTAAAGTTCCCGATATTTTAGAAGAATTTTCAAATGAAAAAGTTCTTACCATGGAGTATCTTGATGGCCATAGTCTAAGAGAGTTAGAAAATCTAAATCTCTCTCAAGATGACCGTAATGAGTTAGGTCGTGAATTTATGCGTCTTATGTTTCTTGAACTTTTCCATTTTAAAAAAGTACAAACTGACGTTCATATGGGAAATTATATTTTACTTCCTAATAATCAATGGGGACTCATTGATTTTGGAGCATCTAAAACACCCCCTGATAGTTTCTTAAAAGGTTATCAAACTTTAATTATTGCTTGTGCAAATCTAGATCGAAAATTATTCTTCCAAAACTTATATGATATGGATTATCTATCAAAGAATAAGCAAACAAATGAGGACTTTTTTTGGGAGTATGCAAGAATTATAGCTGCCCCTTTTCAGGATGGAGTTTATGACTGGGGGCGCTCAAATGTCGCCGATAAGGTTATGGAGATGGCACCAAGATTAATGAAAGAAGTTGCTGTTGGAAACCCTTCTCGTCACACGATATTCTTAGATCGAAAAATAGGCGGAGTATTCTTTGTTCTTCAAAAGCTAGAAGCATGCTTTGATGTACGGTCTTTGCTAAAAGAAGTTTTAGAAATATCTGGTGAATCTGATCTTATCAAATAAATAATCTATTTACGATAGAGCTGATAGTAATATTCTTTTATCGTTTCATTAATTGGACGATAATTAACAAGCTCTAACTTTAAGGATTTTGAATTATCAAAGTATATTTGATGACCAACGTTCTTTTTTACGTACTCTCTTGTGAAATCAACAAATGGGGCAATTAACCACAGTAGAAACTTTGGAAGATGAAAGCGTGGAAATAGTAAACCTCCCACTTCATTTCTTAATATTCTTCCAATATCAAGTAAGTTACAATTTGCTGCGGAAATAATATTTCTTCCGTCAATATGGAAGTTTGTTGCTGCGTTGATATGAGCTTTTGCAACATCTCTTACATCTACGACTGCTAAGTTTATATCTGGACAGCCTAAGGCCATTGTTCCATCACAGAATTGCTTGAATATCTTTTTTGACTCATAACTTGCTTCTGGGTTTACTGCTGGCCCAATAATCCAAGATGGGTTAATTACGACTAAACGCCAACGATTTTGTTTTTCTTCGATATCCCAAGCTTCTTTCTCTGCCATAACTTTAGAATATGAATATGGTGCATGATCTAGCGAAGAGGTGTCATTCCAGTCGGCTTCTGAAAATGTTGGATCTTTTCTGGTACTGGCCTCAATCGTATCTCCGAAAATACTTGCGATACTACTTGTTAAGACAACTCTCTTTACGCTTTCAATTTTATTTACTGTATTGAGAATATTTCTCGTACCCTTCAGTGCGGGTTCAACCAATGCTTTTTGAGGATCTTTTTTTAAGTCATAAAAGAATGGAGAGGCGGTATGAATAACTACTTCACATCCTTTCATGGCCTCTTCATATGAGTTTTCAATCATAAGATCTGATTTAAAGAATTTGATTTTACTGGAGTCTTTAGTAAGGCTCCTTAGGTGAGAAGTCTTTAATTCATTTTGTGGGTCTCTAACTGCACAGTGTACAGTAAAGCCATCTTCTAAGAGGTATTTTACAATCCAGCTTGCTAAGTAACCTGTAGCACCAGTTACTAGTATAGGTTTGTCTTTATCAATATGCATAAAATCCCCTTATTATACTTTCTTAATAGGGTATTTATCTGTTTGCTCCCAGTCAAGTTCTTGTTATTAATCGTTATAGGAGTGTTTAAGCTAGATTGATTCTTTCTAGTAAGTTAAAATTGATATCAACACTCAGTATATGAAGGTAGTAAAATGAAGCGATTGTCCCTGATTATTTCTCTTTTTTTATTAATGAATAATTCTAATGCTTTTCAGTTTTTAAAGAGTTCTTCATTGTTGAATAAGCACAATGTAAAAGTGTATACGGGAAAATTAGTTGAAAAAGAAAAATCTTTAATTCTTGATAGTAAATTCTCTAAACTAGATTCTGATAAAGTTTATCAAGCAACTTACAAAGGTAAGAAAAAGATAAATGCACAGGTGAGTGAGTATTCTTATAAAAACTGTGGTGAAAAGACGAAAGGCGCTCTCTTAAAGATTAACACTTTAGACAGTCGAATGGTCTTTTACAATGTTCCAAAGGGGATGGAGATTAAGTGGAGACGTATTCAGGAAGTTCAACTATTTATGCCTCCACAATGCTTATCTACGATTGTAAAATCCCCTCAAGATCAAATACGTTATTTTACGACTGTTGGTGATAAGGATCATTTCTATATGGCAATGATCTTGAAAAATAAGGAGAAACACCTTGAATATGGTCAATACGTCAAAAAGGAAGCCAGCTCTTGTGATAAGAATACAGTCTATTCTAAAGTTTATAATATTGATGGAGATATTGGAGCAGCAAATAATGTAACGAATTTCTTTGGGCTTTTAGAGATAAAATTAAACAACTCTAAGGAAGAGTGGATTATTCTCGATGCTCATGGATATGAAGGTGATGGGATTCTAGCAATTCCATATAAAGACTTTTTAAAAGGTGACTTTAAAAATCAAGATTGGCTAATCTATAACGGCTGTTAATAAGCCTAGGTTGTCATAATGTTATTTTCTTAACTCTAAATTAACTTAACTATACTCTTTTCAAGTTTTCATCGTGATAAGATTGTCTTTGTATGAAAAATGCTGCGACCTATGTTTTATCATTAAGTTTATTTGTTTTGGCTGGGGCCATTATAAACTTCACTATTGAGTTTCATAGGGCGTTTAAGCTTGTACCTGAAATCTCTGCCACAATTGATAAAGTCCCTCAAAGTATATTGCAAACCTCAAATGAAATTCAAAAATCACTTCCAATGGTTAATAAATTTGTCTCTCAATTGCCTAAGATTTTAAAAGAGGTCAAAATGACTCGTGAGTTAGTACCAAGTTTTTTAGATCGTGCAGAAGAACTTGTTAATAGAGCTGGTGATATTGTTGGTGATGCTAAGAATATAGGGGAAGAGTCAAGCTCTGGTGCCGTCGTTGGTTTTTTTAAAGGGGTTGTAAAGGCTCCATTTGCTCTTATCGGAAGTGTCTTCACCTTTAATGGTATTGAATTAACAAAATCAGATTCCCGTATATTACAAAAGACTGGTCGCGAATTACTTGAGTCGGGAAGACTTAAGAAAAAAGAGTATTGGAAGAACACAACAACTGGTAACTCAGGAAGTCTAGAAATTATCGCTCAAGATAAAAAGAATAATTGTTACACTCTAAATATTGAACTCACTATTGATAAAGAGGGACAACCTTCACAAATAGTTGAGGTATGTCGAGATGTAAACGGTACTTGGAAGATAAAGTGATTATTACTTACGACGACGATGCTTTCCTTTTGCATTCTGCTTTCGTTTCTCTTCGCGCTTAGTTGTTTTTCCACTTAAATTAAATTCTTTATCAAGTTCTTTAAAGAGCTTGTCGTATTTACTCTTTTTCTTTCTACGTTGTTGCTGTTGTTGTGGCTTTTTCTTAACTTGGGCCTTAAGGGCAGACCTTTTTTGAATGCGGTGATCTTCTGAAGAAGAGCCTTCAATTAATTTATAAAGAGATGCAATTTCTTGATCGTTGAGCTCTCGCCAGTCACCAACTCCAAGTCCATCAAGGCCTATATTCATAATTCGAATACGATCTAGCTTTGTTACATTATAGCCAAAGTATTCACACATTCTACGAATCTGACGATTTAGTCCTTGAACGAGGGTGATTTTAAATACCATCATGCTCATTTGTTCGACTTTACATTTTTTCGTCATAGTTCCAAGAATCGGAACTCCACCGGCCATGCCATTTATAAACTTATCATTGATGGGCTTATCAACGGTAACGACATATTCCTTCTCGTGGTTATTTCCTGCACGAAGAATTTTGTTAACGATATCACCGTTATTAGTTAGAAAAATTAAGCCTTGTGAGTCTTTATCAAGTCGGCCAATTGGGAATACTCTCTCAACATGGTTGACGTAATCGACAATATTATCTTTTTCGCTACTCTCTGTTGTGGAAACAATACCGCGAGGCTTATTTAAAGCAATAATAATTTCTTTTTCTGCAACTTTTGGTTTTACAACCTGGCCTCTTACTTCAACGACATCGCCTTCAAATACACGATCTCCAATTTCAGCAAGCTTGCCATTTATCTTCACGATCTGTTGTTCAATTAGGTCATCAACTTCACGACGAGAGCAGATTCCACTCTGACTAATATATTTATTAATTCTCATTGAATTATTATTTTCCATGCCAGTTATTTAACATATTTTTAACTCATAAATATAGTTTAAGACGATTTATTGCTATTTTTTGAGTAAAAGTTACATTTCACTAAGTTAAAGGTGAATTATTTAATCATTCTGATACATTAGCTTCCAAATTCTGGGGGGAATTATGAAAATCTTAATCACTTTTGCTATGTTAGTAGCAGCGTCACAAATTTATGCGCAAATACATTGTAAAGATCTTAAATCTGTAAAATTACGTCGTTTTGACTTTAAAACCAAGCCTTATCAGGCAAGTGATGTCTATGCCGAAGTCGCTGGTGGGCGAATTGAATATACATATCGCTATCAAGATAGAAGGGGAATGGGGCCAGGACAGCTTTGGGCCAATGAACGAATCTCTGGTACAAATATTTTCTATGATAAAGATAGGGGGCGTTGTAATGCTGCTCCAGGCTTTCGCTTTCTTTGCAAGTTTGATCCTATTATCGCTTATGATACTGCAAAGGTTACATATAATGAGAAGTCTCGTGAGCTTAAAATTGTAGAAAAGCGTATTAGTACTTCTCGTTTAAGTGAATGGGAATTAGAAGAAGCCTTCTATGATTCACCTGCAGATGGAATTATAATTTTCAAAAATTGTAGAGAATACTAACTACTAGTAGCTTCTATTTTATTGTGCTATTTAAGCCCATGAGCAAAAAGAAGAAGTCCGGTATGGCATTACAAGGTGTAGGAATTGCACCAAATATATTACTTCAACACGTTGAAAATACGGCCCCTTTCTTATTTAAAGGTGAGCTAGATACATCAGGTGAGAAAAGGGCCTTTCTAGAAAAGCTCAAATTCTACAAGAAGAATTTAAAACAGCTAAATAATATTAATCTTGCTGAATACTTCCACATTTGTATCAGTGCTCATTGGGCAACAGCTGGTACTTTTGTTCCAACCGATGTGGATAACCAAATCCGTGAGACTCTTTGGAAGCATGGGCATATCTCAAAGCATATAGAGAAGATGGCCCGTTTAACGATTGAATCTTGGACTTGGGATTACTCTCAAGTAACTAGTCGCAAAGCCTACAATAACGATAATAATACAGTCATGAGTACTCATGAGGGAACATGGCTAAGTGTTGCTATTGGTGCTTACTGCGCTCTTGTTAAAAATCGTAAGACTGAACTTGCCTGCGATATGGCCGATGTCATTTTAGAAGAGATTAAAAAAGAAGAGCTTATTATGCTAAAGCTTCGTGAGGAAAGGGATCATATCAATTTCCTTAGAGCGGCTCCTCTTATGGCCCACAATTTTGGTGATCTTGACCGAGTTATGGTTCAGTGGAATATGGACCCTGAAGATGCTTTCTATAAGCGAATCTTTAAGCTTGGGCACCAGTTAAATGAAAATTATGATCCAATTCTAGTTTACACTGGAAAGGTAAATAAAGAATTTTCTTCAAAAGAAAATCACCGCCATATGGCCATGAGACAGCCAAAGTGTCTTAGAAAATCATCTCAGTTCTTAATTCCAGTTGGACCATTTATGGATGATTGGGGAAAGGTTCTAGGTGAAAGTGATCTTCTTTCTATGGAAGAAAAAGCTGAAATTGTAACGGCATTCTACGACGGTTATAAGAGACAAGATGAGGCTTTCGGTTATATTAGAGGTTACAAGAATCTTATTGAGTCTATAGATGGTGGTCTTGCTGCCCTTGAGATGTATTTACCATTTGATCTTGTTGCTGAAATGAAGAAGTCTGAGTTTAGTACTCTTGCTAAAGTTTCACGTGAAGAATTTGAAGATAGCTATAAGAAGCGTCTTGAAGAATATATTTGTCCTGTTACAAATATGAAATTCTAATTATAACTTTTTCGAGCATTTGTGTAATTATTTAAAACCGTAAGCTTCTTGTCGTATTTACTTTCCATAAGAGGAGAGTTGATAAAGAAGTCTGCACTAGTTTGATTACAGGCCATCGGAATATTGTAGAGTGTTGCAATTCTAAGAAGCGCTTTAATGTCAGGATCGTGGGCCATGGACTCAAGAGGATCCCAAAAGAAAATAAGCATATCAATTTTACCTTCAACAATGGCCGTTCCTATTTGAAAGTCACCACCAATAGGTCCACTTAGAAACTTTTCAATAGTAACACCTAACTTTTCTTCTAAAAGCTTACCTGTTGTACCTGTTGCACAAAGTTTATGTTTTTGAAGCTTTTCTTTATGTTCTAAGCTCCATTGAATAAGGTCATTTTTTCTATGGTCGTGGGCCACTAAGGCTATTGTTTTCTTTGTCATAGCCTTAGTTTATGCCCACTATTTAATGAAGTAAAGCTTAGGCGACCCTTGGTCCTGATAAATTTTTTGCTAGTGAGTTACTAAACCTTTCTCTTTTCCATTTCAAAAGTTGATCATCAATTTCATCTTCTAACAGTGTGAAAGTTAGATAAGGTGTATGGGCAACTTTCTTTGCATAAAACTTCTTACCATAGGACTGGATTGTCAGTTGTCCGATATAATTCGTCTGGTGTTTCTTGAAATCAAGTTTATAAGAACTACTTACTGGGCATCGATCCATGAGCCTATCAAGTTTTTGTTTAATCTTTTGATACTGGTTTTGATTGAGTTCAATACCAAAGTAAGAAACCATTGGTTGCATCGAAAAACCCGAGTTACTTTCTTTAAACATAAAGCCTCCTTGATACTGTTGTAATGTAAAAAAGATTCTTTAGAGGTGTAAATTCAGTAGGTTACCTCTCGATAATACTATGGTAGCAAAAAAATAGGAGTCAAGACAAGATGAATTTTTTTTCGTCATTTTAAATATTTAAGCCTTGTTTATTTTATGGCGACTTATTCTTAATTGCTTCTTGTAGAATTACTAGTGAATAAAAAGTTAAGGCTAATAGGTTGATGTTTTAAGAATTTCTATGATTTTTTTACTAACTTTATTTCGATGTTTTTCAGGACGGTAGATAAGACAAATTTCATCTTTAAAGATTGGCGCAGTCTTTAGTTTATTTAAAGTAGGGTACTGAGCAGCAACTCTTGATGGAAGAAGGCCATAACCAAGTCCCAAGGATGTGAGATTGGCAACAACTTCTAAGTTTGCTGAATTAATATGGCCATCAAAATCAATTTTCTTGGCAATTTTTTTTAAGATATATTGTGACTGACTAAGACTGGCATCAAGTATCAGTTTGTTTTTTGCATTCTTTAAATGAAAGATCGATACTTCATCAAGACATAGTTTTTTTATGACAAGATCTGGGTGTTTTATTGGATTGACTACAATACCAAAATCAGCTTCCCAGCTAATGACCTTTTCTGTCATTTCTCTTGAAAGACCGTGAATAAAATTAAATCCTATATTAGGGTATTCTTTTTGAAGCTCTGGCATAAAGCACTTAAGGGAGTAAAGTGCTACAGATGGATGAATTGCAAAAGTATAACTTCCTTGAGCAATATCTCCTTCTGAAGATACTAAGTTCTGGGCCTCTTCCCATTCAAAGATTAGCTTTCTTGAACGTTTTAAAAACTCTTCACCAAGTTTGGTTAACTGGATACCATTCTTAAGTCTTATTAGTAGATCGCCTCCAAGCTCTTTTTCTAATCGCTTAATGGCATAGCTTAGGGCCGGTTGTGATATTCCGATTTTCTCTGAGGCCCTTGTCACATTCAAGGTCTCACTAACGGTAATAAAGTATTTGATATCATCCAATATTAACGACATTATTGATTCCTTTAAAATCGAAACTCACTTTCGAGTCTATATGTGGTTCCGTGTGATTCTGTTTTTCCGATCTTTAGTCCCAAGCTAAATCGATTGTCTCTACTATTTGCTTTTAACTTAAAGTAAGTTTCTTTTTCGTGGCCTGTGGTCCAGTAACCAGTTTGACCAGAGATAGGGCGACTTGTTCCTAACTGAAAAGAGAAAAGATCATCACCGGATCTCACTTCAGCATTGAAGTCCATCGTTGAACCATTTTGCTTTAGGTAGAGTGTGTTTTCTAAAGTAAGGGTATATTCATCAGAGATCGGTGTATTAAATTGATTTTTTATTGTTGTACCAAGATAGTGAAGTGAATGGTGACTTTCATTTCTGATATCATCTTTCATAATAGAGGCATGGGCCGTAACAATTCCTCTCCATGTCATATTTGCAAAATTACTTTCGGCATATAGAGAACTGGCAAGCATATGATGCTCACTTCTAAAGTAGTCACCATCTAGTGCATCAATCTCATTATTTTCATCGAGTTTTTCATTTGAGTAATCTCCTTTTCCCATCGAACCACTAACGAGTACTCTTGTATCAGCATATATATTCTTTAAGAAACCAAAGTCAGTCTTTCCCGTTCTAAGTTGTGCTTCTATGCCACCAAAGATACCTATACTTTGACTGTGAAATTCACGATGCTTCAAGCTTTTTCTGGAATGATATCCTGTTGCTCCTGCATTTAGTGTTAAATGTTCAGTGTCTCTTCTAAGAGATACACCTGCTCCAAGAGTATTTAATCCCGAAGCATTATCTGAATAGAATGCAGTTGCAGTAAAAATACCTTTAGTATAATCAACAGAGCTAAAGTTGATACCATCAAATTTAGAGCCAGGTGAAGATAAGTTATTATCGAAGCCTAGTACCTTATTTAAAACATAACCTAATTCAGTTGATAGACGATCGTGAGGTGTTCCGTCAGCATTAAATATGCGATAACTAATTCCAAAGTCAGCAAGACTTGAATCTTGAGATAGTCCTTGAGCACTTGGCGATTCATTAATTCTAACTTCTCCATAATTTAAGCTAACGATTCGATCCTTATTATCAGGATCTTGCGCAATAACCATGGCATGGCCATCTCCAGCCGTTGCATAGGCGAGTATATATGTTTCACTAATACCTAGGTCTTTAAGGACTGTTGCTTGTGCTACCGCGATATCACGGCAAACACCAGCATCATACCCATTTCGTTGTGCTCTATAGATTTCGTCTTGTGAAACAATTCCATCTGGGTCGCGGTCGTGATCATAGTGATTGTTCATCATATGGCCCAGTATATGTCCGATATAAATTTTTTGATTGAAATTCATATATTCTTTCGCTTCTGAAAGAATATTTTGTCTTTCTAGTGAGTCATCTGCAGAGATAACGAGACCGGCAACGACATTTGAGAAATATACTTGTGCGTCTTTTTCTCCAAATTGATTCTGTGATTCATTATAGATTTCATCGAGATCACGCTGATGGTATGTCGTGCAATTATTTTCAAGGCAATTAACAATATTGCCAATAATAAATTCACGATACTTAGTTTTAAACCAATATGAGCTTTCATTATATTCACTATTATAAGTTAATTCCTTGGCGTCATATTTAATTTGATGATCTTGATAGAATGATTTCTCGATTGTGAAATCAATGTCTGCAAATACATTCAGACTGCATAAAAATGTTATAAATAGGATCTCTCTCATTCCTGTAATTAAATGCAAAGAAGATGCCAGAAGTTGAACGTCATTTATAATAGATATGGCATCTTGGCCGTGGAATTTTGTACGGCCGCTTAAAGTTTAAGCATTTGCTTATCTGAAGAAAATATTGCTTGTCGAATTAAAGTTTTACATGGCAAACTTTAGTGTTGTGATTTCAGTAAGATATACAGTTAAACTTAATTAAAACATAAACTAATAAAAAGTTCTTAAGTATCTGAAAATATTAGACGAGAAGTCAGTTACTAAGGGAGCTCGATGAATTTACTTGGTTTTTTTATTCTATTTACGTTTGCAAACTTATTTCTATTTCTAGCACTCTATCAGGCTTTACGTTGGTATAAGTCGATTAATAAGAAGCTAGCTGTCTTAGAAGAGATAACTATGGAAATGGCCGAGCTGCAAAAGAAGTTTTCCAACTTTAAAGTTGAGGACAATTATTTAAAACATAATTAAGATTGCTGTTTGTTTCTTCATGCAGCAGTAAACCCCAAAATTGCCTTTTCGGTTTCTCGGCCGAAAAGGCCTTTTATATCTTAACAACGAGCTGTACTTCATCACTGTTAGAACGTAAGATATAGTCATCAATAATAAATAGGCTCATGCATAGCAACCATGATCGTATTAGCATCAAGGTAAAAGCTAAATGAACCTTTCAAAAGAAACTTTTCTAGGACTACTAGAAGGTAAGAACCCTAGTACTCTAGAATTAGGGCCTATTCAACTTGCACATCTCTATATTAATTCGGCATTTCTTGTCACTGTCACAGGTTTTCTTAAGGATCAATTATGGCTAAAGCGTCAAGAAGAACGAGATATTTCGTACTGTGATTTTATGACTCCACTTTTTTCAAACGATTTATTAAGAATATCTTTTTTAAAAGATTTTTTAATTGCTAGTGGTGAAACGAATTTAAAAAAGCTGGCCAAGGACTCAAAAGTAATTGAAGAAAATGTTTTAAAACAAATTCTTGGCGCATGTGAGCTCTCTCAAAAAGAATTTGTCATTGAGTCTTTAAAGGAGATGAGTCTTTATTTCTTGGCCGAAGAAAAGGCCCAAGAAGGACGACTGCAAAGTCTTGGTCATAAGGGACCTGATCTTTATCGTACATTTGATAATCTCGATGATCTCTTTAACCTCAATTACCAATTAGATCGAGATATGATTTTTGATTCTACTATTAAAGAGAGGCTGTATGCAGGAGCCGGTGTAGGAGTTCAATCTGGCTATTCTACAATCTTATTGGCCATGGAGAATATGCAGTTAAAGCAAGGTGGAAAGGTTATTGATCTTGGATCTGGTTATGGGAGAGTTGGATTAGTGTGTTCTCTTTTGCGTCCGGATGTCGATTTCATTGGTTATGAATTTGTCCCTCATCGGGTTGAAATATCAAATATAGCTACAAAGGCTTTTGGCCTTGAAGAGAATTTAAGCTTTCAAGTACAGGATCTGTCACTGGCCTCTTTTAAGATTCCAGAAGCCGATGTTTATTATCTCTATGATCCTTTTACTAAAGAGACATATCACTATGTGCTAGGGCAAATTGTGGAATATAGTAAAGATAAGGAGATAACTATCATTACAAAAGGTAATGCTAGGGGCTGGCTTATGGATATTGCAGAAGAAAACTCTTGGCCTAGACCTGTAATTATCGATGAAGGTAATCTATGTGTATTTAAAACAAGAGAATAAGTATAATTGTAAGTTGTTGAAATTGTATTGTTTAGGTGAATGGATATAAAATTTTAGTGTAAAGATAACCCGTAAGTCGCGTTAAATACTTTAATTTGTTGCCCTGTGTGCAGAAAGTCGGTATAAGGAATTAATTGTATTTGATTTTTATAGTTAGTTCCTTGTTTATCTTAAAGTTCCTTCCTATTTTAATTCGATGTGCAAAATTATTAACTCGGCAGAGAATTAAAAGTATTTGTCTATTAAACATTTAGAGTAAGTTCATTATTAAGACGCAAACTAAGACCGAGCTGTTATGTGAAAAGGTGAGAAATCCTAGAACATATATGCTTGATGAGAATATTCACCCTCGCATTCACGCCAAAAATCTTGATCGTGAGCTAGGTTATAAAATCACAAAGATTGAAGAAAAGCTTTCTCAAAAGTACCGCGCTTATTATAAAGATGCAGATGATTCAAGTCGTAAGCAACATTACGATGGAACACAGACTTGGATTGGGTTACACCCTCAAGCATTACAAACTCCATATAATCATTTATTTGATGCCCTTTATTTATTAAAGGATTACAACATCGACAAGATTGTTGATATAGGTGCTGGCTATGGCCGCATCGGGCTTGTTATGAGCTCAATTTTTCCAGAAGCTCGCTTTATTGGATATGAAATTCTAAAACAAAGACAAAGAGAAGGTAATCGCGTCTTTGAGAGAATGGAATTACTTAATTGCGAAATACTCTTGGAGAATGTTTTAGAAGAGGACTTTGTTCTACCTAAGGCACAGGTTTACTTTATTTATGACTTCAGTGAGATGCAAGATATTTCCGACATCTTAGATGAACTTGTAACTCGTATTGATGACTACAACTTCTTTCTTATTACAAAGGGGGAGAGAGTGGATTATTTAATCGAGAAAAAATATAAGCAATTTTGGATAGCAAATGGTTTTTTAAGTTCAGGTGAACTTAAGATATATAGTTCGATCACAGATCTAACAAAATTTTAATAGCTAGGAGAAAATTATGGCTACAGGTACAGTAAAGTTTTTTAATGATGAGAAAGGTTTTGGATTTATTAAGCCAGACGATGGTGGACAAGATCTTTTCGTACATATCTCAGGTGTTGAAGGTAACACTCTTAGAGATGACGAAAAAGTTGAATTTGAAGTAGGTGAAGGACAAAAAGGTCCATGTGCTGTTCAAGTTAAATCTCTTTCTTAATTTAAGAAGAATTTAAAAAGAGGGGCCTATTCTTGGCTTCTCTTTTTTTTCCTATTATTTCAATATTTTACATTCTTTTTTAGCATTCCTTTGTGGCAACACTGGGTTGCATATTTGTAGTCTTTTGCAACATGTGATTTTTGGTAATAATTAAGATTATCACCGGCCAGGAGACTGCTATGATGAAACTTGGAAGACGCCAAGCTATTACAGGAATTCTTTTTGGCCTAGCATCAGCAGTGCTTGGGAGAAAGTTTATGACAACCAAAAAAGAAAGAATGCCAGCAATATTTTTAGGTCATGGATCACCTATGAATGCCATTGAAAGTAACGACTTTACAAAAAAATTAGAAAAATTAGGACAGGGACTACGTCGTGATTATTCAAGACCAAAGGCCGTGCTTATGATCTCGGCCCATTGGGAAACTGAAGGAACTTGGGTTACCGGAATGGATCATCCAAAGACAATTCATGACTTCTATGGTTTTCCACAAGCATTATATGATGTTCGATATCCTGCAGATGGAAATGCCAGCTTAGCTGATGAGATTGCTAAGGCCATAAAAAAGCCTCGAGTTAATATTGATAAGAAGCAGTGGGGTCTTGATCATGGAACATGGTCAGTTTTAAAACATGTTTTTCCTGAAGCGGATATACCAGTTGTTCAATTGAGTCTCGATCGCAATCAGTCGTATGAATATCACTACGAACTTGGAAAAAAGATAAGGTTCTTAAGAGATGAAGGTGTCATGATTATGGGAAGTGGGAATATTGTACATAATTTAAGAATGATGAGTCGTAAGCATCGATACTTAGGCCTTGACTGGGCCATCGAGTTTGATGAATGGGTAAAAGATAAACTTCTTAAAAGAGAAGATGCTCCGCTAGTAAGTGATGCCCTTAAGACTCAAGCTGGTAAATTTAGCATTCCAACAGATGAGCACTACCTACCTCTTTTATACGTTTTAGGTTCTAGCTTAGAAGAAGATAAAATTACATTTGATTATGAAGGCTTTGAACTTGGTTCATTATCAATGAGATCAGTTCGTTATTATTAATAATTATTGGAGGAAAATATGATCGCTTTAACAGGAGCTTCAGGCCAACTCGGTCAATTAGTTATAAAGAATTTATTAGATAAAGGTGTAAAACCAAAGTCGATTGTTGCCATTGCACGCTCAACAGATAAACTCGATGAGTTTGCCAAAAAGGGCGTACAGGTTAGGTATGGAGACTATGAGAAGCCTGATAGTCTTAGATCTGCTTTAGAAGGAGTTGAAAAATTACTACTTATCTCATCAAGTGAAGTAGGAAAAAGACTTTCACAACATCAAAATGTCATTGATATTGTAAGAGATTCTTCAGTGAAACATTTAGCCTATACAAGTATTCTCGAAGCAGACAATTCGCCATTAGGACTTGCTGAAGAACATCTTGCTACTGAAAAACTAATAAATGATCTTGATATTAAGACAACAATTTTAAGAAATGGTTGGTATTCAGAGAATTACACAATGGGAATTCCGACTATATTGGAGCATTCTGTTGTTCTTGGCTGTGCTGGAGAGGGGAGAATATCATCAGCTCCAAGAAATGATTATGCATTGGCCGCGGCAAACGTTTTAACAGATGATGGCCATGCTGGTAAGGTATACGAATTAGCAGGTGATACTTCTTATAATTTAAGTGAATTTGCAACTCTAATTGGCGAGCAATATGGAAGAGATATCTCTTATAAGAATATGACTCAAAGTGAGTACAGAGACGTTTTACTTCAGGCAGGTCTTCCTGAAGTGATTGCGGATATGTTGGCCGACTCAGAAATTGGCGCCTCAAAAGGAGGACTTTATTCTGAAAGTAAGGATTTATCGAGATTAATCGGTCGTCCTACAGAGTCAATGAAAGAGACCATCAAAAGGATTGCTTAATTCATATATGAAGGGGGTGCTAAGCATCTCCTTATTTTCTTAAATCTTTCTTGGAAATCCCTCTAAACAAGTTATAATTATCTTATAAACGTCAATGAGAGAGTTTTTATGAAGTTGATTTTCATCTGTGCATTACTATGCATAATTTCTTGTCGTCCATCTGAGACAAAAGATCCATCAAAGTTCAAAATAAAATTACGCTTAAGTCATGTCTTTAGCCCTAAAGAAGACTTAACTCTTTCAATGGATAAAGTTGCTAAACGAATTGATGAAAAAACGAATGGAGCGGTGAAAATTTTAACCTTTCCCCAAGGCCAAATTGCAACTTATAAAGATGGAGTAGAGCTTGTTGCTAGAGGTGCCCATTTTATTTCTGTGGAAGATCCTTCTTATATTGGAGACTATGTTCCTGAGTTCACTGCCCTTGTTGGTCCAATGCTTTATAATAGCTATGATGAATACACTGAGCTGATAAAGACACAGATGGTTAAGGATTGGGCCAAGAAATTAGAAAAACAAGGAATTAAAATACTTTCACTTGAATATATTTTTGGATTTAGGAATCTTATTACGGATAAGGTTGTAAGAACCCCTGAGGACTTAGAAGGAGTAAAACTTAGAACTCCTGGAAGTAAGCTCTTTATTGAGACTTTAAATGCAATGGGGGCAACTGCAACACCTCTTCCTTGGGGGGAGACATTTAGTGCAGTTCAACAGGGGGTTGTCGATGGACTTGAAGGATCGGAATTTACAAATATTAGTACAAAAGTCTATGAGACAGGAAAAAAGAATGTAGCACTTACAAAGCACTTTTTAGGTGTCTGTGGTGTTTATATTTCAACGGAAGTCTGGGCAAAGATTCCTGTGAAGTATCAAAAAATCATACAAGATGAATTTGACTTTGAGGCACGTGAAATGATTAATCTTTTAAAGTCTAAACACTCAAGTGTTGTTAAAAAACTCGAGTCTCATGGGGTTAAATTTAATGAAATAGATCGTGCTTCATTTGAGAAAAGAACGAAGAATGTATTTGAAAGCTTACCTGGAGTAAATCTTCAAATGTATAATAAAATCCAAAATGAGCTTAAAAGTATAAGAGAGCGCATATGAAATTATTTCTAAAAAACTTTGAAGAAATTATTAGCGGAAGCTTTCTTATTATAATGGTTTGCTTAGTTATTTTGAATGTCATCTTACGATATCTTTTTAATTACAGTATATACTGGGCGGAAGAGGTCTCAACGATATGCTTTGTTTGGTCTGTCTTTGTTGGTGCTAGTGCCGTCTATAAAAATAAAATGGACATAGGAATTGATGCTTTAATTGTAAGACTCTCACCAGAAAAAGAAAAGATTGCTAGAACTGTTGCTCACTTACTTACCATATTGATTAACGGCTATATCTTCTATCTAAGTATTGTCTTTACATTTGTTGCATACAAGAAACCAACTGCTGTTCTAGGCATAAGTTCAGCTGTTTATAATAGTGCTCTTATCTTTGGCTTTGGCCTTATCTCTTTTCACTCCATTAAGTTTTTAATTGAAGATGTAAAGGGGAGGAGAGCATAATGGAATACTTACCAGTAGCAATTGTTTTCATTCTTTATTTTTCTAGCTTACCAATTGCCTTTGCTCTATTTGGCGCATCGATTTTCTATTTCACATTCATGGATGCGGGAATGCCAACAGACTTAGTCTTACAAAAGTTTATTACTGCAACAGCATCATTTCCACTCTTAGCAATCCCGTTCTTTGTCATGGCAGGATCTGTTATGAATTACTCCGGAATTAGTGCAAAGCTTATGCAAATGGCCGATGTGCTTACCGGTCATCTAACTGGTGGCATGGCCCAAGTTAATGTTGTTCTTTCTACATTTATGGGTGGCGTTTCTGGTTCTGCCAATGCTGATGCGGCCATGCAAAGTAAGATCCTTGTTCCACAGATGCAAGAGCGTGGCTATAGTAAGGCATTCTCTGCTGCTATTACTGCTGCTTCATCGGCTATCTCACCAGTCATCCCTCCTGGGATTGTTCTTATTATATATGCACTTATTGCTCAGGTTTCAGTCGCTAAAATGTTTGCTGCTGGTTATGCTCCTGGCCTAATTATGGCCGCCGCACTTATGATCACAGTGGCAATTATTTCAAAAAAACGTGGCTATAAGCCAACTCGTGAAATAAAAGCAAATAGTAAAGAAATTGCCATGCAGTTTATTGATTCAATGTGGTCTCTTGCGCTACCATTTGGAGTTATTCTCGGACTAAGATTTGGTCTATTCACTCCAACGGAAGCGGGAGCAATCGCCGTCTTAGCATCTGTCCTAATTGGTATTTTCATCTATAAGGAACTTAAGAAAGAACACTTTATCCCTATTATGAAAGATACAATCTATGGAACGGGAACTGTTGTTCTTATTATTGTATCGGCTTCTGTATTTGGTTATTACTTAAATTGGGAACAGATTCCTCAACGACTTACAGAGGTCCTACTAAGCTTAACTCAAAATAAATACGTTATGCTTGCTATTATGAATGTCCTTTTATTAGCAATGGGGATGTTTCTTGAGGGTGGTGCTGCTCTCATTATCATTGCGCCACTTGTTGTTCCTGTGGCGACTCAGCTTGGTATTGATCCAATTCACTTTGGCGCGGTTCTCATCGTTAATATTATGATTGGTGGGGTAACGCCTCCTTTTGGCTCCATGATGTTTACGACTTGTTCCATTACAGGTGTCACAATAGGTGAGTTTGTTAAAGAGATTTGGCCATTCATTATTGCTTTACTGCTAACATTGCTTTTAGTGACGTATTGGCCGGCCGTTGTTTTATTCTTACCAAACTTATTATAGTAAAGTGCGTTACTTTAAGGCGGTGCCATGCACCTTTTGTTTCGCAGTGGCGAAACAAAAGGTGCATGGCACCCTATACCCTATAACTCAGATAAGTACTTAAGAGATCGAATTCGTTTTTCAACATCATAGATTGATGTGACGACCATCAGTTCATCAGGTCGATAGCGAGTGATAAAAGTTTCTAGTTTTTTCTTAACGGTCTCTTTCGATCCAACAAAAGAGAAGTGAAGCATATGCTTTGCCATCATCGCTTCTTCAGGAGACCAATAAGTATTGATATCTTCAATTGGAGGAGAGAATTTCTTTTTAACTCCACGTCTAAGGTTAGCAAAAGATTGCTGTTGGCTTGTTGCTAGAAATTGTGCTTCTTCGTCTGTGTCAGCGATAATAATATTTACCCCTAACATAAAATATGGCCTTTCTTGTTGAGGTGAAGGCTCAAAACCAGCATGATAAAGATCTAGTGCATCTTGAAGAGCATCAGGTGCAAAGTGTGAAGCAAAAGCATAAGGAAGACCTAAATGAGCTGCTAGCTGCGCACCAAATGTGCTTGAACCTAAAATCCACAATGGAACTTCGCTTGCGTGTCCTGGAGTGGCCACAATTGGATCATTACCACTTTCTTTTGAAAGGAGTCTTTGTAGCTCGACGACATCTTTAGGAAAGTTGTTTGAGCTTTGGGCCGTAGTTCTTAAGGCCTGAACAGTCATTTGATCAGTACCGGGAGCACGCCCAAGGCCTAGATCAATTCGTCCAGGATATAATGCTTCAAGAGTTCCAAATTGTTCCGCAATAACTAGGGGAGAGTGGTTAGGAAGCATAATCCCACCAGCTCCAACTCTAATTTTTTTTGTTTGGGCAGCAAGTAGTCCAATGACTACAGAAGTTGCAGCACTGGCAATGGCCGGCATATTGTGATGTTCAGCAACCCAAATTCGATTAAATCCAAATTCCTCAACGGCCTGTGCTGTCTTAACAGAATCATTGTATGCATCCCTTAGTTCTTGGCCTTCATTTACAAAGACCAAGTCTAATAATGATAGCTTTGTCTGCATTATAATTCCTCTAGTGTTGGGTAATCTGTGTAGCCAACTTTATCTGGCCCATAGAATGTTTCAAAGACTGGCTCATTAAGAGGAGCATCTTTTTTAAATCGCTCTACTAAATCAGGATTTGCAATGAATGGAACACCAAATGAAATAGCATCGGCAATTCCATCATTAAGGGCCTTTTGTGCCGTTTCTTTTGTAAACTTTTGATTGGCAATAAAGACACCATCAAAGTGTTTCTTTAATTTTGGAAAAAGACTTCCATCATCAAGTGGATCACGTGTGAAGACAAAAGCAATGTCTCTCTTATTGAGTTCTTCTACAACATAGCTAAATAGTGATAAGGGATCAGAGTCACCCATGTCGTGACTATCGCAACGAGGAGCAAGGTGAACGCCAACGCGATCAGCGCCCCATACTTCAATGAGTTCATCTGTGATTTCCAGCAAAAAACGCACTCTGTTTTCAATTGAGCCTCCATATATATCATCTCTCTTATTTGTTGAGTCTTGTAAGAATTGATCGATTAGGTAACCATTGGCAGCGTGAATTTCTACTCCGTCAAATCCAGCTTCCTTAGCATTAATGGCCGCTTGTTTATAGTCTTGGACGATGGCCTTAACTTCTTTTGTTTCTAATGCTCTTGGTGTTTCAAAATTTGTGATAGGTCTAACCTGTGAGACGTGACCCTCTGGCCTAATAGCACTTGGAGCAACAGGTAATTCACCGTCTAAGAACATTGGATGGGAAATTCTACCAACATGCCAAAGTTGCATAAAGATTTTTGAACCTTTCTCTTGAACAGCTTGAGTAATTTTCTTCCAGCCGGCAATTTGCTCTTTTGACCAAATTCCTGGTGTGTTGGCATACCCAACAGCTTTTTTTGTTATGGCAGTGGCCTCCGTTAAGATCATCCCAGCTCCTGCTCTTTGTGTATAGTATTCAAGCATAAGTTCATTTGGGACTCTTTCAACTCCAGCTCTTGCACGAGTAAGAGGGGCCATGATGATACGATTCTTTAATTCAAGGTGACCTAATTTTATTGGGGAAAATAAATCTGGCATATGTACTCCTAAAATTATAGTTAGATATTTATCAAACAATAGACCCGCTCTTGAAAAAAATCAAGCAATTTGTTAGAATTTTATCTAACAATGAAAAAACAAGAAATAACACTCGATAAGATATTCAAATCACTAGGTGACCCTATAAGAATGGGGGTCATAAAGCAGCTTATTATTTATGAAGAAGGTTGTGGTGATAAAGAAATGACATGCGGCTCGTTTGATTACTGTGTTAATAAGGCCACTTTTTCACATCATGTTAAAAAGCTTATTGAAGCTGGGATTATTTGTGAGCGAACTGAAGGGGTTAAGAAGTACCTCTTTTTAAACCCAGATATTAAAAAGAAATATCCGGGCCTAATTGAGACTGTGAAAAATAGTTGTTTGCCTTGTGATTAAAATCTTTTTTCAATACTAAGCATCCAGATTGGATCATCGTCAATATATTCGAAGAATTCTTCATTTTCTTCTCCATATCCTTGAGAGAATCCAGTCTTAATCCTAAAGCCTTTATAGTCATAGTAAACTCCACCGTAAGCGTCGCCTCCAAAGTTTCCGTCGCCATGAGCATTTCCTTCTAAAGATAACTCCATTCCAAAACGATGACTTCCTCGTTCAATTAAAACTTTATTAGCCTCTAGTAAGAAGTAGACACGCGATCCTTTTCTGATACTGACAAGTTCAACACCTGTTTCTAATGTAATTCGATCAAGTTCACACTTACAATCATATTGGTTCGTATCGAGTTTAACGACCTTTCCAATTGCTGCTTTGGCCGTGACAAAGACATCATTTGTGTCACCTAATTGATTATCGTACATGGAAGTTGTTTCTGGCGTTAAGTTGTTGTGCTTATAAACATGCCATCTTCTTTGCTGACCGATAGCACCCCAGCCACCATCGTCACTATTATTGAATTTCCCAATCCCTGCACCAACTAGGATATAGCTCTTATTATCATACATCTGTGCATCGAGAATATCATCCCAAGTAATATCAAGCTTTGTTACTTCATTAAATACTTGTGGATCATTTGGAAAGAGGTCTTGACCTTCTGGCGTGACATCTTTTGTGTATATTTTAGATGAAAGAGCGATCTTCCATGTTTCATTTTCTTTAATGATTGCATTGTCAGCACTTGGTGATATTTCAACTTCAGCTCCAAGCCCATGTGTGTAGCCATGGTCATCATCAACGTAGAAGAGTGAAGGCATTAGGTTTAAAAAAGGATTATCGTTATCCATTTGAATTTTTGTTTTCACATGGGAGCGATCTGCATATAGCTTTTTTTCAATATTGGTCATTTCTGCAAAGGCCTGTGTACTGATTGCACATAGTGAAAATGCTAAGGCAAACTTAATAAGCTTCATGGTTTTCTCTCTCGTTATTGTTTTCTTAAATATAAGGGAAAAAGGCCTGGATCATGGCCAGATTGTATTATTTTTATTTAGTGTATAGTTCATAAACGAAACAATTGCGCGAGGCGCATGTAAGTTATTGGAATCAAAGACTGTTTAATAGAGGGCCATAAGGCCATTCTAATACTATTAATTAGATTTTTTTCATATTTTGCATTGTTTTAACGTTTTAAGACCGATACCATTTTCCCATGAAAAAAACACACATCGCGGCTTTAATGATTTTGATTTCAGGAATGACTTTTGCAACTTGTGATCAAAGTAAATTCTACTCAGGACTTCCAACCCATCTTTCAGGTTATGAGTTCAAATCAAAACTATCTAATCTACTAACAAAGACACATCGTAGTCTTTCTTATGATGATCTTCACCAGGCTTATACGAGATCTGATCGTGATAAGACATATGATGGTGATAATACAATTTTAGATATGTATTCTGAAAATCCTAATGGAAGAGACCCTTATAAATTTAGGGCCGGTCAAAAGAAGTGTGGCCAATACAGAAACGAAGGTGATTGTTACAATCGTGAACATTTATTTCCACAAGGTCTCTTTGGTAAGAGAAGACCAATGAAAACAGATATATTCCATGTTTATCCATCAGATGGAAAAGTGAATGGAATGAGAAGCTCGTACCCATTTGGTGAAGTCGGGGAAGCAAGATGGATTTCAGAAAATGGATCCAAACTTGGAAGAAGTAAAGATCCAGCATATCGCCGTACAGTGTTTGAGCCAATTGATGAGTTCAAAGGTGATATCGCTAGAGCAATGCTTTACTTTGCTGTTCGCTATGAAAGTCGAATTCCAAGCTTTCGTTATAATGACATGACAGATGGTTCAAGAGATCAGACTTATAGCACATGGTTTTTGAAAACACTTTTAAAGTGGCATAAGCAAGACCCTGTTAGTGAGCATGAAAGATATCGAAATGATCAAGCATGTCGTTATCAGAAAAACAGAAACCCATTCATTGATCATCCTGAGTGGGCCTTAGCAATTTGGGAAGTTCAATAGGCCAATGCTAAAAATCATCTTAACTCTTATTATAACATTTATATTTCTTGTACCTTTCTTCTCCACACCAATTGGAGAAGAATTGTATTTGAATTATCAAGACACAAAACTGCATGAAACGATTTACTGCCAATATGTAGAATGGTTTGGTGCTGAAGGTTTTGAAAAAATTAAATACTCAGTAAAATGTAAACTCTTACGATAATAAAGTTTAGTTTTACAAATTTCACACCATTGACATTCATCAAACTGCTATCATCTTAATAGTGAGGAAGAGGATACCTTTTGGAGGTCTCGGTCATGAAAAAGTTGAATGTTTTCGTATTTATATTCAGTTTGCTTTTTGCTTCCTTCTCCCTTGCCCAAGCTGATAACGTTAGGGCATTAATGATGGCACTCGATGACGAGTATAAGGCACGTGCAATTTATTCTAGAGTATTGGATGACTTCGGTAGAGTTCGCCCATTTTCAAAAATTATTTATTCAGAACAAAGACATATTGATGCACTAATTCCTTTCTTTGCAAAATATGGAGTCGATGTGCCAGACGATTCATACTACGGGAGAGTTCCTGGTTATGATTCAATTCAAAAAGCCTGTGAAGCCGCAATTATAGGAGAGATGGCCAATGTTGAATTATATAATAAGATTTTTGAATTGGCCGATGACCCCGATCTGATTGCAGTATTTGAAAATTTACAGTGGGTTAGTCAAAATCGTCATTTACCAGCTTTTCAAAGGTGTGCTGAATGATTCAGCATATTGTGTTCGTTGACATCCTAGCTCCCTTGATTTCACCCTCTCACGAAATCAAGGGAGTCTAGATCCGAGTTCCCATAACCATAACTTCATTCTTATTTACATTTAGCTGTCTCAAAATACAGTCGTAATCAAGGCTATGTAATTTCTTTTTAAAGCTTTGGAGAATATCGTAGCTGTCACTTCCTTTAAACTTAATGGTAAAGACAAAGTTTTTGCATTTTTGAGGTGTGGCCCAAGTTTCTATTAATTCAAGAATTCTATCTGGAGTACAAATTATATCTGAAACCACCCAATCAAAACCATCCTCAGTCATAAACTTGAAAGCATCTTCTGCGCTGAAGTTCACTTTTGGCATAAGGTCTTCTCTTAGGGGAGAGCGATCAATTGATGTGACTTGTGCTCCTTGATTGAGCGCAACGTAACTCCATCCTCCTGGACATGCTCCAAGATCTACTAATGTTTCATCTTCTTTTATCTCTTTTCCAAGTACGAGTTGCGCTTCCACAAGTTTTTTAAATGCTCTTGATGGTGCCTGCTTATCATCGGTAATCGTTGTGTAGCCACCTGGGAATGGACTAAGAAGATGATCATATTCTTGCCTTTTTACTTTATCGAGAATTGAAATCTTTATGCTTCGATCAGGATAAATACAGGCCTTAATAAGTGGGCAGTCTTTGAAATGAAACTTTCCTCTCTTTATTCCTTCTTTTCTTAAATTCTTAGCAAGCTTTTGAGATAATAATTCACTGCGGCCACTGGTTACGACTCCGTACTTATTAGAAATACTAAAGACTTGATAGGCTGTTTGTGAAATATTACTCTTCTTTAAAAGATTAACTATCAAAGAGCTCTGTTCTCCAATGCTTCCAGCTGGAATAGTTTGGGTTTCTGGTAAAATGTCCAGAGCAAGACCAAGATAGCTCTTTCTTAATGGTGTTTTTTCATCAATTTCTAAAATCGGTAGCCCATCAGGACTTGTGATTTGAGACTTCTTGATGGAAAATTCATCCATGACCTCATCTTTGAGGAACTTTTTCCAGGTATTATCTTTTGGCATTAGTAGGTGCATAAATGAGAACCTAGCGAGAAAATTAAGTTCCGTAGAGGGAAAATGTAAAATTTTCTAGATTAATAGAAGGATAAATATGTATTCAAGCTCAAGAAGATATCGCAAGAATGATTGGTGGGACTTTATGACTGTAATTGACCAGGAGTTAGACAGAGATGAAGGCCCAATGACTTACTATTATATTCTTGATGAGCTTAAATGGCGTATGGTGGACTCTGTATCAGAGGGCGAGACTTTTAAAATTAAGAAAAAGGCCCAAGAATTAAAAGATCGTATGGAAAAGAGTAAAGAAAGTTGGAGTCTTGATTCTGATGCGACTCTTATTGAATTAAACTCTTTATTAGAATTTCTTATTTAAATTTATATTACTGATCTATATCATGAACAGATTAAGTAGATTTGATAAAATTAATTATGAAAAAGAATCTAAAAATCACTCTATTTTCTCTTTTTACAATTATCTCATGTGCGGCCATTGGCTACTTTGCCTCTGATTCACAAGAAACCACCACAACTGAAAGATGGGTTTTCTTCGACCTTGGGGATACGATAGTTAACACAAAAGAAAGTGGGAATTATCACTATTATCCTGGTGCTTTGGAGTATATACGCTCCTTAAAAGAAATGGGTATTAAGGTTGCTATTATTTCTAATATTCCTGAGTCATTTGGTGAAACCTACGATCAGAAAATTGAGTCACTCAATCAATATGTAAAGGCCCATTGGAATGATCAAGACCAATTTGACCTTACTATCTTTCATAAGGTTTACATTCCAATGAGTAATGATGAGCTAAAGCCCGCGCCATACATATTTAATAAGGCGCTAGACGAAACTGGTCGCCATCCAAGCCTTTATATTTCTGAAGCTTTTGATGAAGTTGAAGCAGCAAAGCAACTTGGTTTTGCTGGATTCCACTTCGCCGCTGGTGTAGGGCAGGAGAAAGTTGAGTCAACTCTTTATATTGAACTCAGTAAAATCGTGGACTATATCGATCAAAATAGTCATCTCTAAAGTCTAAATATATTAGGTATTTGTCGTTACCTAGAATAAGCCTCTTGAGTCGAGGCTTTTCTTATGGCATATTGTAGAGTAATCGTCTAGACAACTTGTCTATAGGAAGTGAAAGTGAAGCAGGATTCGAAAGAGGCCATTTATGAAGGCGTTCTTAATTTATTAGATGAAGTTCCCATTTTAGATTTAAGTGTTTCAAAGCTAAAGAAGCATACTGGTCTATCAACAGGAACTTTTTATTATCATTTTCCAAATGGTATTGAAGATATCTTTAAATCATTATTCGTTAAATTAACCTCAAGAATTAGAAATGAAGTTTATCAAGCTGCTATATCGGCCAAAACAATTGATGAGACACTAGACGCGTTGGTTACAACATATTTCAATTGGCATAAGAATAATTTAAGAGAGAGTAGTTTTTTTTGGAGAGTGTCTGAATCTGGCTTCTCTGAGATTCGCCACCTTATTCAAAAAGAGTATCGCTCCCTATCTACTAAGATCTATGAAGTCTTATGTGAGCAAGGAGAGTCTGAAGGTGTAAAAGTCATTTCTCCAAATATTTTAGATGCCTTTCTTTACGGAGCTGCAAGAGAGCTTATCCATTCTTGGATAGGGCGAGGGCGAAGAGAAGAAGAATTTGAAAAAATGCGAGTTGAATTTATCGATGCACTTTACCGTGCATGTATTGATAAGAATTAAGGGATATACGAGGAAAATATGGATAAGATTTGGCTAGATAGCTACTCTAAAAATGCATCATTTGAGATTAACCCAGATAGCTACAATAGTATTGTCGAAGTAATAGATGAAACTTGTAGTAAGTATCAGGACCGCTCAGCATTTATAAATATGGATGTTGAGATGACTTATGGTGAAGTGGCTCAAAAATCGGATGCCTTTGCTAATTACTTAATCGAAGAGCTAAAACTGAAAAAAGGTGATGTCATCATGATACAGATGCCAAACCTTCTACAATATCCTGTTGCCCTTTACGGAGCCTTTAAGGCCGGTCTAATTGTTGTTAATACGAATCCTCTATACACTGAAAGAGAGGTTAAAAAAGTTTTAAAAGACTCTGGAGCAAAGGCAATTGTTATTTGTAGTAACTTTGTCTCAAAACTTGAAGCGGCAATGGCCGATAGTAAGATTGAGCATGTAATTACAACTGATATTGGAGACTTTTTTCCTTTCTTAAAAAGAAACCTCGTTAATTTTGCCATCAAATATATTAAGAAGATGGTTCCATCTTATAAAGGAACATACACGACTTTAAATACTGCTATAGATAGAGGAAGTAAGCTAAAAGCATCATATCCAAAGCTTTTAAATACTGACATTGCACTTCTTCAATATACTGGTGGAACGACTGGGAAAACAAAGGCCGCAGTACTTACTCACCGAAATATTATTGCTAATATGCTGCAAATGGCCGTTTGGATTAAATCTGGTCTAGGAGAGGGAGAGTATAAAGTTCTGGCCCCTCTACCAATTTATCATGTCTTTACATTCTCTGTTAATATTCTTGGTTTCTTCTATATGGGAACAACAAATCTTTTAATTACTAATCCACGTGATCTCGATTCTGTTATTAAAGATATAAAAAAACATAGGCCAGAAGTCGCAACAATTGTGAATACTTTATTGCAGGCATTGCTTAATCATCAAGAATTTCAAAAGCTGGATCTAAGTTATATGAAATTGAGTGTTGCTGGTGGTATGGCACTGAAAGTAGCAGTTAAGAAAAAATGGGAAGAGATAACTAAGTCAAGTGTCGTCGAAGGTTATGGCCTAACTGAAGCTTCTCCTGTCGTAACATGTAACCCAGTCGATGGAAGAGATATCGCTGGATCGATTGGTATTCCACTTCCTTCGACAGATATCAAGATCGTTGATGAGCAAGAAAATGAGCTGGGCCTTAACGAAGAAGGGGAGTTGTGTGTGAAAGGTCCCCAAGTTATGCAAGGTTATTGGAAACAAGAAGAAGAGACAGCAAAGACATTTACTAAAGATGGATGGCTTAAAACAGGTGACTTTGCTTGTATTGATGAAAAAGGCTTTGTTAAAATTCTTGATCGTAAAAAAGATATGATAGTCGTATCAGGCTTTAATGTTTATCCAAATGAAGTGGAAGAAGTTCTTCTTGAACTTGACGGTGTTCAGGATGTTGCGGCAATTGGAGTTGATAATGAAAAGTCAGGAGAGGTTGTAAAAGTCTTTATCGTAAAGAATAAAGAAATTACAAAAGATGATATTAAGAAATTTTCTAAGAAGAATCTTGCTGGTTATAAAGTACCAAAAGAGATTGAGTTTAGAGATGAGTTACCAAAGAATAATGTTGGAAAAGTTCTAAGAAGGGAACTTCGCTAGAAACTCTTTCATTTCATCTTTCCAAATAAGACTGCGGGCCTTTGGATTACATCTTGTTGGCGTTGGCCAATACCAGATATGATCAATAAGGTCTGCACTAAGTCCATTTTGTTCGAAGAAGCCTTCAAGTAAGTTTTCAATTCCTTTTTTTCTACGACAAGTAAAGAACATAGGCTTTGTTTTCAATAACTTTTTAAACTTTGGTGAGGCATGTTTAAAGTCCACGTTATTTTTCTTATGGGCCGCAAATAAAACAGTATCAGAAGGATCGTCTTTATCTTTATTTGGAACCTTGGCAATATTTACTATATTGCTCATAGCAATGCCCCACTTTTCTAAGAATGCATACTTTTCTTCAATAGTAAGTTTTCGAGCTTCTTTTTCTGGTTCAAACAAGAATTGTAAAACTTTCCAAAAGTGATTGCGATTATTATTGTAATAAAAGAATTCACCATCGGGTTTTTCACCATTTACAGTACGAGCATTAATAGAGCCCATAGTTCCTAGAATAATTAAATTGGTTTCTCCCTTTGGGATAAATATAGGAATTTCATCTTGATGTGTAGCCATATACCTAGGGTATCATAAATAGAAGAAATTATGCTAAAATTAGAAGGTGAAAAATAAATGTAAGCTAAGAGCTCTTCTCTTTCTCCTTTTGAATATAAATGTACTCGCTATAAGTGTGAATATTAGCACTTATAAATCACGAAATGAGATCGTAAAGAGGGAATCTGAGAGCTTTGGTCGATATATTGTTGTAAAATTTGGTGTCTTTGATTTAAAGACTAAAAAGCTAAAGGTTAGTGGTGCAAGTGTAATTAATAAATATCAAGAAGAAGATCTTAATTGCCTAGAGCCTATAATTAAAAGCGCAACAATGAGTGAGACTCAACTAGAGGACTTTTCAAAGTTTGTTGAATTTAATGATCGTTTTTTTCAAACGCAGTATGGTGTCTTAGTTGAAAAGTCATGCCTTGAAAAATCCAATCGTAAATATATCGAGTCAAATATTTTAAAGTCATATAAAGATGGCCTTAGTTGTTTACAAGAACTTGATGGTGAAGGCTCGAAAGAATTACTTCTTAAAATGAACAATCTCTTTAGTGACTCTGATAATAAACCAAAGATCTTTTGTTCAGAAACAAATGCAGATATTAAGTCCAAAGGAATTAATTGGACTGATGCTAAAGCCTATGCCAGCGCTTCAGATGAATTTAGTAGTAATGAAATGAAGCATCCGTTTATCTCTTTAGGACAACAGTGGCGTTGGCAAGATAATGCTTATAGTTTCCGTGGTACACTTTTTCATGAGTTCATTCACAATACAGGATGTATTCATACTAAGACTATAGAGAAGTCTTATACTTGCCAGACATGTTGCTTTAGTGAAATCGATAATCCTAATGCAATGATGAGCCCTGCTCAAAGTGCCGTCGAGCAAAAAGAAGTTGCTTGTAAAATATGTCGTTCTACTTATGAAGGGATTACAGATAAGAACTACTTAAGAGATTATGCTAAATTTAGTATTCTCGGCGGACAGACCTCATTTCTTCTACCAGTTTTAAAAAGCTATATGAAAGAGCGTCCTGGCGATGACTTTGCTGTGGAGATCTTTGTTGAAGCAGATAATAACGGGCCGTTAGCGAAAGCACTTTTATCAAATAAAGGGCCCGTTTCAAAGTATGAATTACTAGCTGAAATCGTTAAGGAGTATGCAAAAGGTAATTATGTCCAATCAGCTAAGTTTATTAGAAAATTAAAGCAAGAGCGTAAGTACTTTACAAACAATCAATATTCTTCGATTTATGAAGAAATAGAAAAAGATCTGCTATTTATGTCTTTTGGAAACCCTGAAATAAAGCTCCAAGCAGATAACCCATTCAATAGTCTTTTTAAGCAATCCAAAGACTTTCTCTCTTCTCCTGTTAGCTTAAAATAGCAATTTGAAGCTTTTCAAAAATGTAATCTTTAAAAACCTTAACATGCTTTGGGATATGTTTAGAAGGTGGAGAGAGAACGAATAGAGAACGTTTGAAATAGGTAAATTCTGGCAAAACTTTTGTAAATATATTTGTCGCAATTTCTTTCTTGCAATAAAAAGTTGGAAGGGTTGCAATGCCTTGTGAGTTACTCACATATTGCTTTAATAGTGGAAAAGAGTTTGTTGAAAAATGACTTTGTAGGTCACTTAATTTCTTCTTTGTTAATGGCGTCCCATAAACATCTTTTAATAATCCAATAGAGTGATGTTTTAAATCATCTTCTTTAAAGATTCGTTCATTAGTATTTAGATATTGACTTGAGGCAAAAAGGGCAACTTCAATATCGCATACTTTCTTTTGAATTAAGTTCGAGTCTTTTAGTTTCCCAATTCTTAATGCAAGATTGAGTTGGTGCTCCTTAAAATCAAGAATATCATTCGTTGAATAAATCTCTATCCTTATGGAAGGGTATATTCCCATGAACTCATTTATTAGTTCCATTAAAATCTCTTGTGAGAGGTCTTCTGGAGCTGTTAGTTTAATGACTCCTCTCATCTCATCATTATTTGTTTGGAGTTCTTTGACAGAACTTTCTAAGGCTTCTATTGGCTGTCTAATTGATTGGAGTAGGTGCACTCCCTGTTGCGTAAGTGATATTCCCCTTGGCCCACGTATGAGCAAGTTTGATTCAATTAAGTTTTCGAGCTTAACTAAGTCGCGACTAATCTTAGACTTTGGATGACCTAGTGCCTTTGCTGCTTTTGTTAAACTTCCTAGTTCTGCAACTTTTTCAAAAATCTTAAGTAAATTAAAGTCCATTATATTGCCCCGTAAAGTGTTCTCTTATAAGAACATTCTACGGGTATTTTTATGGATTATGCAACATTACTCATATTTAGTGACTCATTCATCTGTAGTGTTTGTGAAATTAACTTCTTCCCGGCATCATTAATTTCTCTTAATGTTTGCTTTAAACTGTCTTTGAAATTACCCAGGTCGCGTAGGAGTCCATGAAGTTCACCTGAAGATGTTGATAATTTTGCAGCTTCAATCTTTCCACTTATGCTTACCATCTCTAAACCAATTGATAACTTCTTTACATCATTACAAACACGCTCAAAAGTTCGAAACTCTTTTTGAATTTCTTGAAGGCTATCTTTTGCACGTTTTATTTGTTCAGTTCGCAATGTATTTAAAATTTCCATTTCATTGGATTTTTGAATTGGTGTTGGCTTTGTTTCATTCTCAAAGAAATTATGTATCTCTTGCTGAAGAATCGAATTACAAACATAGAATTGGCATTCTTTTACCTTTTGCTGCACTATCTTTCCTGATTCCACAAATTTATTTATTTCAGTGTGTATTTCTTTGGCAAGATTATCGTACTGTGAAGAGATCGTTGCAAGGGAAGCGGCTTCTTCACCAATTCGTGCAGACTGAACTTCTAGATTCATTGGTACAAGTGAAGTTTTCTGATATTCCTCAAAAATTAATTCTGACTTATTCTCAAGAGTTGCCCCTGAGTTCAATGCTTCTTCAAGTAACTGTAATGCGTTTATAGGTCTTTCTCCAAGCTCTATTTGTCTTGAATTTAGTTCTGCCATTAGTGCTTCAATCATAAATTGTTTGTAGTCCTGAAAACCAAGATCTTTTACAACTGAAATTAGAATATCTTGAGACTCTTTTGGTGAGAGCCTCTTCTTCTTTTCAAGATGATATAACTCTTCATACTTCTCTTGAATGATTGCAAAGTATTTACTGCTTGGTTTGAGTCTTACTGATAAGTAGCCATCATCAATTGGTGAGACTAGCGCAAATACCCAATAATTACTTCCGTCTTTAGCTTGATTGTTAACGTATGCACCGATCATCTCATTGCGGCCAATGGTATCCCAAAGAAGTGAAAAAACGCCTCGTGGCATTGTTGGATGCCTGACAACCTTATGTGGTTTACCCAGCATTTCATCCCATTCATATTGGCTTACTCGTTGAAATACAGAATTACCTGATTCGATAATTCCCTTTTTGTTGGTTCTTGAAAAAAATAATTCATCATAGCCGAAGCTACTTTCTCCTTCTGTCACTCTCTCTCCCTAATTGTAATTAAATTCATTTATCCTCTCGTAATTTATATTATTGATATTACGTCGGTAAAAAAAGATGATTGTTCTCACTGAATTAATTTCCTTGAGAGGGGTTTAAGGAATCTTTACGCTGTGTTAACAATGTATTGATAATTTAAATAAAAAATCTTGCTATGATTTGAATCAGTATAGAATAGTTTATGAGGTAAATAATGTACGAAGAATTGAGTTTATATGAAGTTGTCATTATCGGAGCTGGCCCTGCTGGGATTAGTTTAGCAACAGAAGCATGTGAAAAAGGAATCTCTCCAAGTAATATTCTCGTTCTTGAAAAGGCCAAGGAGCATTCTTGGGCCATCAGAAAATTCTATCCAGAAGAGAAGATGGTTACGGCCAATTATAAGGGTAATGATGTTTCATGTACTGGACATTTATGTTTAATGGATTCGACAAAGAAAGAAACATTGAGCTATCTCGATAAGGCAATCGCAGATTATAAGCTCAATGTCGTTTATGAGAAGAGCGTTGATGAAATAAAAAAATTAGCAAATGGCCAATATGTTGTTTGCTCTGGTGAAGAATGTTTTGTAACAAAAACAGTTGCAATTGCAATCGGTGTTATGGGACGTCCAAATCGTCCTAGTTATAAAATTCCAAATGAAATAACAAGTAAGATCCATTTTGATGTAACTAGTAATCTCGTTAAAAATAAGAAAGTCTTAGTTGTTGGTGGTGGGGACTCAGCAAGTGAGTACGCCCAATATCTTGTTCAAAATAAGAATGAAGTCACTTTCAGTTATCGTAGAGAATCAATTAGTCGTATGAATGACATTAACCACAAGACACTTCTTGAACTTGGAAAAGAAGGATTATGTGATGTTAGGCTAGGAACTGATATTGATTCAGTTGAAGAATCTGATGGAAGAATTCAAGTCAACTTTAAAGATGGAAAGCAAGAAAAGTTTGATCATATTTTCTATGCTCTAGGTGGTTCAACACCAAAGAACTTTCTAGAGACTATCGGTATAAAAATGTCTAAAGAAGGTCCAGAAGTTAATGACTTCTTTGAGTCTAAGCAAGAAGGAATCTTTCTATTAGGAGATCTTTCTGCCGGCCGTGGAGGAGGAAGCATTAACCTTGCATTCAATAACTCTCACAAGGCCATGCAAGAGATTTGTGATATGTATCTCGATTGTCCTAAATAATTAATACTTGTTTCAAGTCATGGGCAACTGTAAAATGTTGTGATGAAGGAAACTAATAAATTTCAGGAGAAATATCTCGATTTGCTTATTTATTTATCTTCGAAAAGAAGAGGAATAAAGGCGCGTCTTAAGAAGTCTTTATTGAGACTCAAAAGAGGGCTTGAGCAAGAAGGAGTTGAGACGCGAGAGATGTTTTCCATCTATGGCCGCTATACAAAAGGCTTGGCGACTAAGGAAGAGATGGTCTTGGCCAATAAGCAATTTGTAGAAATCCTAAAGGGACTTGGAGTAGGGGTTCTTTTAGTTCTGCCGTTTGCACCTCTGACTCTTCCTTTTGTCGTAAAACTAGGACAACGTTTAGGTATTGATATCATTCCTTCATCTTTCAGTGATAGAGAAGATTAATTTTGTTACTAATTTTTATATTATTTCAGGTAGTTATGCTTTGCTTTTGGTAAGTGAGGCCCAATATAAATAATTGCTGTATATATTTCAGCGTATATTCCTATTTGTCCTGTCTTATTGTACTAAGATTGAATGAATAAAACACTCCTCGCTATTTTATTGGCACAGCTAATCTGTGGAAATACTTTCGCTATAAATATTGCGGGAACAAGTGCTTATTTCGACCAAAAAGATCTTGAAGAAGTAATTTCAAGATTATCCTCACAGCAGCTTTTTGAATTAGATAATATGTCATTAAGCGACTCTCAATGTGAGTACGAGATCTTAGAAGAGGTTTATCAATTAGATAAAGATTCAAGTCTAAAAGACTCACTCATTTATTTAAGGTCTAATAAGACTATTGATGATACTGAATACCGTCTTTTAAATCGAACAATCAAATCATTTTTAAAATCAAAGAAAGATAAATACCTTTCACCATTTAAATCTAAGGTAGAAGATTTTAATAAGAATGCATTTCATGATTTTTCAAAGCAGATCGAAGGTGGCCTTTGTTTGAATATCGCTTTTAAGAACCTAATAGGTGCATTAAAAGTTGAAAAACCAATAAAGAGTTTTAAGGTTGCTTACCACAAAGGTCTAATTTCAAAGAGAATGTATTGGCAGCTTAAAAGACTGGTACAAGAAGATTATCATAAAGAAGCAAATACATTATCTGAATATCGTAAAAATCAAAACTTTTTAACAAATCAATTTCCTGAACGTCTTGAGATTGAGGGCGTAGACTATATTTCAAAAAGAAGTGAAAAGCGAAAAGCATCTCGTCGTGAAGTTCTACTTTCAAAATATAATCCATTTCAGATTATTTATCTTAGAAGCATGATGGAAAGGCTCTTAAATCGCATTAATGCAGACTTCGTATCGATTAATGTTGTTTTAGACGATGAAGTTGTGGAAGAAATAATTCTCGACCCATTAGAGCAATATCGTTTTGCTGCAAAGATGATTCGTAAGGAATTAGGGGATTTACAAAATACAAATTTATTCTCATCAACGAATGTATCGTTTGAGGATATCTTGGCCGCTTCTTTTGAAACAGGTTTAGTAAATGGGGAGGATCTAAGTACTCTTGAAACAGTTGAGTACGTTTGGAATCCTAAACTCACAAAAGGTGAAAAGCGAAAGCGTTTTATAAAAAGATATGGAACGATATTTGTTGCTGCAATTCCTGCTTCTGTTTATTTTGTGAAGGTTTTTGCTCTCGTTGGAATCGAAATGTTAACTGATATTAAAAAGGAGCCAGCTCGTGATCATTCAATGTTCTAAGCTCTTGGTGCTTCTTCTTATTACACAGTTTAGCTTTGCTGCTTTTAAAACGACAGTTTTAACTCGTAATAAAGAAATGGATCTTGTAAAGAAAGAGGTCGTATTCAAAGACATCGACAACCTTGGAAAGTTAGAAGATAAGAGTTTTAAAATAGTTAAAGCAAAGTCTGAAAAACCGATTGTTTTATCTGAACTAAATGATGACTTAGAAAAGATGAGAGCAGCAAGTGTTTACTTTCATCTAAAAAAAGCGAAGAAGTATTTTCTTGATGTTGTTAAGTCTAAGTATGTAAGTGAGTTAGGGCAAATCACAATTAGACTTGGAATTACTAATCAATTTAATTCTATTGGTCACTTTGCTCATGATAACTTAGCTCCTGAGTATAATAATGCTCTTTCAATCCCTCCTGGAGAAGGAAGAGCAAGATTTGGTATTGATCCTTGGCAACATGAGATCTGGTTTAGGCCAGCAAAAGAAGTTGATTTACCTAGTGAAGGATTAAAGAACGACTTCGAACAAACTGCTGCACTATTTAGTGAGTTTCGTACTCAATCTCGATTTGCTAATTTTCAACGATTTGTTGCTGATCTATTTTTATTAAGCGGTGATGAGCTTGTGGATTCTGGACTTAGTATCTTAGGTTCCACGGCAATTATTGAAGCTTCGTTTATAGCGATGAAGCATATATATGGACTCCTTCAGGGAAAGAGTTATTTATTAGATACATCATTTATTCCTGAAATTGTTTATCATGAGTTCGCTCATATCGCTCTTAGTGACAAGTTAACATTAAGTCATTCTTCACCTGTTAATGAAGGCATGGCCGATTTCTTTGCCGCTTCAATTGCCAATAGTTCAACACTTGCTGATAAGGTAAAGGACTATGCAAAAAGAGTACGTGAAAAAGATGCATTTAGAGAGCAGACTTATCAATCAGGCTTTGAGTCTAATGCATATGCAAATATTGACTTTGTCTTAGGAGTACTTTGGCAAGTTAGGGAGCTAGATGAACAGAAGAGTCACTCGTATATATATAATATTAGAAATAATTTAACGAGTAGCTCAAATATTAGAGGTGATTTAGTGAAGTCCATTCTTAAGGAATGTCGACGCTCTTGTAAATCTCCGCTTAGTGGCAGAATAAAGCTTCTAAACGCCTATCATGAGATGGGTTTATAAATACATAGATTCGATAAAGAATTGACGTAATATATTTTGTTGGGTATTAACCCATATATTTTAACTAATTATTTAGGGAGATGTTCATGTTTAAGAAATTAGCTGCTGTAGCACTTGTATGCTTCTCGTTTTCAACACTAGCTAATGTTGATGCGAAAATTGCTCCAATCTTTGAAGAGGTTGAGTTTAAATTATCTGTAGAGTGGGATCAAAAAGATCAAGAGTTCTACAATGAAACTGTTAGAAACTTTGAGACTCAATTAGGTGAGTTAAGAGCAGAAGGTGTAAAACCTGCTGACGTTTTAAACTACCTAAAGTCTAATATCAAAGATCAAAAAGTTGCCAATGAACTTTCTAGTCTTGTCGCTTCAATTGATCTTGAAACAATGACTCTTGAAGAATCAAAATCACTAATTCAAGATTATGTAGATGGTATGAAAAATACTGGAGCAAATTACCACGGTCGTTATGGTTATGACTATGGATTCTACTATCTATTCTTTGGTGGAGTAGTATTTTATTACTACTGGTATGCTTATAGCTACACATACTATGATTGTTACTATGATAGATGGGGTTATTACTACTGCTACTAAAATCAAACCGTAAAAATTATGTTAAAAGAGGCCTCCTTTTTAGGAGGCTTTTTTTATTCTTTATTTGCACACTAAGGCATTCAAACATACAATATTTATATGCAAAATAAATATAATGTAACTTATGTATTCTTTGGTTTTCTTTTTCTATTAATTGGATATTTGGTTTGGATGATGGCCAGGCAGATGATTGGACCAATTATTTTTGGCCTTGTTTTAGCCGGTGTCTTTAATCCACTAAAAAATAAAATTATTAGCAAGTGGAAAGTTACAAATTATACCAGCTCTATCCTTACGACTTTGATTATTACATTACTTGTACTAATCCCACTAATATTCTTAGCTCTAGCTCTTAGTAAGGAAGCAGTTTCATTATATCAAAGAATTGTCAGTGCCTTAGCACATCACGAAGTTGATAACTTCTTATTTGGACAAGGGGCCGTCGCTGATTTAATAAGAAGCTTTTCTCAAATGTCTGGTATGGATATCGATATGGAGCAAGTAAAGACTGCTGTTTTAAATGCCCTTAAAGGAGCTTCAGGAACAGTGATTTCAAGCATCAATTCGATTATGGGTAATATCATTACTTTTATATTTGATTTGGCCATTATGATGATTGTCGTCTTTGGTATATTCATTGAAGGAAAGCATTTAAAAAATTATATATTTGACCTATCACCACTACCTTCAGACCAAGAACAGAAGATTTTAGAAAAATTTAATCAAATGAATTATGTAACTTTGGTATGTAATGGTGTTGGAGGAGTTATTCAAGGTGTACTTGCAGGTATTGCTCTTTGGTTTACGGGGTTTGAATCCATCGTCTTATGGACAGTTGTCATGGTGTTTTTGGCCTTTGTTCCATTAGTGGGAATATCAATCGTAACGATTCCTGCCAGTTTATATCTTGTACTAACGGGTGATACAGGGGCAGGAGTAGGGCTCTTTATCTTTACTTCTCTGGTTGGACTTATTGTTGAAAATTGGTTTAAACCCAAGTTTATTGGCGACCGAATTAAGATCAACTCTACCTTTGTTCTTCTAACGATTATAGGCGGTATGGGAGTATTTGGTATGGGAGGAATCTTCTATGGTCCAATTATAGGAATTTTATTTCTCACAGTAGTTGAAATATATCATGATCAATATAATTTTGTTGTTGAATAGGAGTTAATATTGGCAACTTACACGACAGTTACTACAGGTAGAGCCGATAATATTGAATTAAATCTTACGGCCGAGAAGAAAGAATCTCTCACAGTTACTCCTCCTCCTCAGTTTCAAGGCGTTGAAGATAAGTGGAGTCCTGAAGATCTTTTTAGTGCGAGTATTTCAAGTTGCTATATACTTACTTTCAAGTCATTTGCACAATTTCAAAAGCTTGCGTGGACCAATATTGAAGTTAAGGCCGATGCACATCTTGAAAAAGTTGAAAAAGGTTTTGCTTTCACAAAAGTGGATATCTATGTAAATCTTGAAATTTGTTGCGAAGGAAATGTCGATCCATATTTAGAGCTACTCTATAAGGCCAAGGATAATTGTCTGGTTACTAAATCTATGAATTGTGAATTTAGCCTACACCCAAAGATTAAGAATACAGCAAAGAAATAAACTACATTCTGCCTTTCAACATTCCATGCCAATACACAAGTGGAAGAATATGGGCCTTTAGAAAGTACATACTCCAGCGAGGCTTAGACTGATCAAAAGGAAAAGTTTCGCAAGGATTTCCATCGTAATCAAACTCTGCAAGAATCAACTGCCCATATCCTGTAACTATTGGACATGACGTGTAGCCATTATATTCTCTATTAAAGTCAGATCTCTTATTAATAAATTTGACTATATTCTCTGCTACCACAGGTGCTTGTTTTCTAATTGCTGCACCAGTTTTCGCTGTTGGTGCATTAGAAACATCACCCAAAGAGAATACATTTTCATATTTTTGATGTTGGAAAGTATGCTTGTCTACATCAATCCAACCAGTCTCGTCTAAGAGCTTACTATTTATCAAAAAATCTGGTGCTGACATTGGTGGAACAACATGAATAAACGAATATTCTTTTTCAATGAGTTGATTTGTTTGAAGATCTCTAAAGAAGGCTTTTTTATTAATTCCGTCAATTCGCTCTAGGTTTATTTGGAAATGAGTTTTAATATCTCTTTCTTTTATAATCTTCTCAAGTGACTTTTTATATTTCTCAACCCCAAAGATAGCTTGGCCAGGGCTTGTAAATTCTATCTCTACATTATTTCGCTTTCCATGCTTTCTTAAATAGTCTTCAACTAGATACATAATTTTTTGTGGGGCACCACCACACTTTAAAGGAGAGTTAGGAAAAGTAAATAATGCACTACCATGATCAAGCTCTTGTAGGAATTTCCAAGTATAATCAACATATTCATAGCTGTAGTTAGAGCAAACGCCGTCTTTACCCATTGCCTCTTTCAGTCCTTCTATTTGATCCCAGTTTATTTGAATTCCTGGAGCAACAACAAGAATATCGTATTTTATAATGCCTTCTTTTTCACACTCAACTTCATTTTTATCAGGATTTATTTTAATACAACGATCTTGAATCCAGCTAACTTGGTGGGGCATAACCTCTTTGGTTAACTTTCTAGTTTCTTCTTTTGTTCCAATTCCAGCACCGTTTAGGGTCCAGTAAGGTTGGTAGTAATGATACTTAGAAGGCTCGATAACGGAAATTTCAAAAGATTTATCAAGAGAGTTTCTCAACCTAGCAGCTGTTGTAATACCAGCTGTACCTCCGCCAACGATAACTATATTCATTTTTTATCCCTATTCTTTTGTTTTAAAAGTTGCCCAAAAATATCCTCGTGTATCACCTGTTTTATAGCCAGTGGCCTTATCTGCAGGATATAGCTTATTAATTCTAGCTGACACTTCAGGTTTTATATTTGAACCGTGGCAGTTTAAACAAAGTGGCATTGTCTTTATTGGTTTTATAATTCCGGATTGATTATTACTAATTCGAACAACGCTATAGCCTTTCTTGTTAGATCCTGATTCGTAAGCATCAATTGTTTCTTTCATCCAATCTTTTACTGTATTATTTGGATTTCTATTTTTTAGACTAACACGTCCGACCTCAATACCTTTTGAATGGTATTTTTTAGTGATGGGCATGGCCTTTGTGTTACAAACCTCTATGGCATTAACTGGAGAGACCTTCATTGCTGATTGAAGCTCTTTTTTTAGTGCCATAGCTGTTTTTTGAATTGCTTCAAGGGCCTCTTTTTGCCCAGCTAGAGTTGAAAACGAAAGTAGTACTAGAAAGATTATTTTTTTCATAAATCTAGAATAGCATAAAAATATATTTATAATTTGATGCGTATCAATATTTGTCTTCTTTTAATCATATTTTTAACATTCTTAGGTATGGTTTTTTACAAAGGCTTCACATTCAATCTCATTGATTGATGTTATAATGATTAAAATTTCATTTATCTAAAGGAGAATATATGAGTGATAAATATACACCACCTAAGGTTTGGACTTTTTCAGAAGGTAACGGAGGTGAGTTTGCAAATATTAATCGACCTACAGCTGGTTCGAGAGAAGAAAAGAAGCTCCCACAAGGTGAGCATCAATTTCAATTATATTCACTAGGGACTCCTAATGGAGTTAAAGTAACAATTATGTTTGAGGAGTTACTTGAACTTGGCATTAAAGAAGCCGAATACGATGCATATCTAATAAATATTGGAGAAGGTGATCAATTTGGTTCGGGATTTGTCGATATTAATCCAAACTCTAAAATACCTGCACTTTTAGACAAGAATCATGGTGAAGAAATTAGAGTATTTGAATCAGGATCAATCCTTGTCTACTTAGCTGAGAAATTTGGCAAGTTCCTTCCTAAAGATCCAATAAAAAGAGCGCAAACTTTTAATTGGTTATTTTGGCAAATGGGAAGTGCGCCTTACTTAGGTGGAGGCTTTGGGCATTTCTATGCATATGCCCCTGAAAAATTTGAATATCCTATTGATCGTTTTGCTATGGAAACAAAGAGACAATTAGATGTATTAGACAAACAATTAGCGAATAATAAGTATATTGCAGGAGATGAATATACTATCGCTGATATGGCCATCTTCCCTTGGTACGGGGCACTTGTTAAGGGGAAACTATATGATGCAGCGGAGTTTCTTTCTGTACATGAGTATAAGAATGTCATCCGCTGGGCAGATGAATTAATTAAAAGACCTGCTGTACTGCGAGGCCGTGTCGTTAATCGAGCGTGGGGAGATGAAGATCAGCAACTTCATGAACGTCACAGCTCAGCTGATTTTGAAAAAATTAAGTTAGAATATTAAAATATAAATTTGGAGATCACTAAAATTGATAATTTGCTTCAATGCGGTGATCTCCATCTGTTATGTCTACTAAATTACTCCAATTTGCAAAGTAACGTAAGTTGAAGCGTGGTGTGAATTGATAGCTTGCTGCAAATTCATGTAAGAGAATATTATCTTTTCCTGGAGCATATGCACTATCTTCATAGAGGTTAGAGCCACTCACAGCAGTTAGCCAAAAGGGATTATAATTTAGCCATATTTTCTCTGTTAACGTAAACTTTCCATACATTCCAATAAGTGCATTAACTCCATAGATAGAGTACCCACTATCAATACTTGAATCATCTTCAACAACATTTTTTCCAAAGTCTACTCCTAGACCTGCCAAAGGATAGAGATTGATAAAATAATACTTTGGTAGCGCTTGAAGAAGCGCATATGATGCACTTCCTGTTCTTTGCGCTAGATAAGATTGTTTAAAGTTATAATTGATATCAATTTGAGCACCACGACCTGTTGTTAAGTCGGCCTTGAAATTTCTAAATCGGAAGCTGTCTAACTTATTGCTTCTTTTTGAAGACTTGTCCCAGCCAAGTTCTTCTCCAAGTGAGCCTTTAAATTCTATTACATTCATCCCCATAAGGTTTTTAATTCCAGTATCGTATGAAATACCTATCTTTAAATTTAAACCTTTATTAGTCGCACCTATACCGGCCTGCGTATAGACCGCTAATGGGTCAGACATATCTTGAACTTCATTTTTATCTTGTGCAAAGATGAGAGAGGAGAAAAGGAATAGTAATGTAATTGAATACTTATCTTGAATTTTCATATTAAAAGTCTCCATTTTGATCTTTTTGAAATTATAAGTAGGGTGAAGCTTGATTCAAACTTTATTAATTCTTTAAGAAATTTTAATATTCTTAACTTTCTATCATCACCCTCCCACGGTAGCGTTTTATTGCATCGAGAATTAATGTGGGGGGAGCTATAAACTTTAATTCAGAAAATCTATTCAAAATAAATAAGGCCAAGGGAGAGATTGGCTTTCACGTAATCCAAAATGATATAACTTCTATCTATCTTAATATAAGAAAGGAAACGGAAGATATATGTAAGCCTTTAGAGATTGAGGATTATGTTGTTCAGCCTTGTGCAGAAGTAAGTCCACCTAAGTGGCACCTTGCTCATACCACATGGTTTTTTGAAGAGTTTATCTTAGCTAAGTATCTCGATAATTATGAGCGATACAATAAGGGCTATTCTTATTTATTTAACTCATATTATAAATCCGTTGGGAATCACTGGTTGCAAGGGCAGAGGGGACATCTATCTCGTCCTACAGTAAATGAGATTTATGAATATCGTAAGTATGTCGATTTCTATATGTGTGAAGTTTTAACTAATATGGATCCTGTTTCAGAAATTGAATTCTTACTTGAGGTCGGCTTAAATCACGAGCAACAGCACCAAGAATTATTACTAATGGATATCAAATATATATTTGCCATGAATCCTTGTAATCCTGCTTATTACCAGTATTGGCCATTAAAAGTTTTTCGCTCAAGGAATCAGTGGAAAAATGTTGAAGGTGGGATTTATCAAGTAGGCTTTAATGGTCAGGATTTTTCATATGATAATGAAAAACCAAATCATGAAAGAGTGATTCTTTCGTACTCTGTCAGGCAACAATTAATTACTAATAGTGAATATTTAGAGTTCATTAATGATGGTGGTTATGAAGATTTTCGACTGTGGCCAAGTGATGGACACGACTGGGTTAAAGAAAACAAAATAAAAGCACCACTGTATTGGTCTTTAAATGATGGAGAGTGGTTTGAGTATACTCTTGGAGGATTAGGCTTAGTTGATCCAAATGCAAGTGTTTGCCATGTTAGTTACTATGAGGCTTATGCCTTTTCAAAATGGGCCGGCTATCGTTTACCTAGTGAATTTGAATGCGAATTAGGCCTTGATGAAGGACCTCATGAATTGTGGAATTGGACATCTTCTCATTATTCTCCATACCCAGGTTATGAATCATTTCTAGGAAGCCTCGAAGAGTACAATGAGAAATTTATGTGTAATCAATTTGTATTAAGAGGCGGCTGCTTTGGTACTCCAAGTAATCATTATCGAAAAACATATCGTAACTTTTATCGTCCACACCAACGTTGGATGTTTTCAGGAATAAGAATTGCCAAGGATAAGTAATGGAAATATCTAATTTAGTAAATTATGAAAATCATATTAACGACAAAGAACAATTTGCTCTCGATGTGCTTAATGGGCTAAGTCGTGACGAAAAAATGCTATCAACTAAATACTTCTATGATGATAAGGGAAGTGAGTTATTTCAAAAAATAACTAAACATGAAGACTATTACCTAACTCGTACTGAGTACGAAATTTTAAAGCAAGCTAATAAAGAAATTGCTAATATCATTTCAGAAGATGAAGTGGATATTGTTGAACTTGGTGCTGGAGATGGCCATAAAAGTAAATTAATTATTGAAGGATTACTAGAAAGCGGGAAAACAGTAAATTATTATCCTATCGATATATCAGCAGAGGCAATGAAGCAACTTGAAGAAGTCATTACTCCTAACGAAAATCTTCAAGTACATGGTGTTGTCGCAGAATATTTTGAAGGACTTCGCTATATTAATGAAAAGTCTAGAAACCGTAAGCTTGTTTTATTTTTGGGATCAAATATTGGAAACTTTAATCGTCATCAAAGTCACTACTTCTTACAGCATATGTGGAATGGACTAGAGGCAAATGATATGGCACTTATTGGTTTTGACCTTAAAAAAGATGTTGAGAAACTCACGGCCGCTTATAATGATTCTAGTGGGTACACAAAAGAATTTAACCTAAATCTTTTAGAGCGTATAAATAAAGAGCTAGGTGGTAATTTTGAACCAGAGAACTTCCAGCATGTAGGAATCTTCAATCCAAAAATAGGAGCAATGGAAAGCTACTTGCTTCCAAAGAAGGATCAATCAGTTTATATAAAGTCATTGAAGAAAGCATTTCACTTTGAAGCTTTCGAACCACTACACCTAGAATATTCTTTCAAATATACAAAAGGTGACATTGAAACAATGTGCTTTGATAGTGGTTTTCAAGTCGCAAAACATTTTACTGATAAGAATGAATACTTTATTGACTCATTATGGAGAGTTGTAAAAGCCTAAGCTTTTTTAACTACCGAGCACTTTAAGTACATTGATCCGTGGCCATCAACTTTACATGAGATATCGTGTCCGTTAACAGGATCATCAAGTAAGCGAATATTTTTTACTTTTGTTCCTGACTTGATTGTGGACTTGCCGGCCTTTAGGTCTCTAATCACTGTAACAGAGTCGCCATTTTGTAGCGGGGCCCCATTAACATCAAGGAATTGATGTTCTTGTTCAGTTTCTTCATTGTTAGCATCTAGACTCCATTCATGAAAACATTCAGGGCAATTCCATAATTGTCCATCTGAGTAAGCATATGGAGACTCACATTTTGGGCATTTTTGATTTTCTTCAGTCATGAAATTAGATTAATCCTAACGCCATCGCTTGTAAATATAATAAATATCATAGTGAGCGGTCTGGATAGCCAACACGTCCAGCAAAAGGCAGCTTAAGTGCTGGATCAGCAAAGTCGACACCAAAGTTTAACCCAAGGAGATTGAATTCAATTCCCTCTGCTCTAGCAAATGTTACACCTAAGAGCCCAAAGGCCGATAGGGTGTAGCCAGTGTTTGATGCTGTTGGAGCAATAAATTTATTAGTGCCTAGGTAATCCTTACCAATGGCATGAGGTGGAAGTTCAATATCCAATTCTTCTATATTGCGATTTAGATAGGAAACAAATGTATTTGAGTTTGGTCCAGGCCAAATACGATAAAGATCTTTATACGGATAATTTTCAATTAAAGGCTTTAGTTTTTCAATGATGGTAGAGGCTTTTTTACCTCGTGCCTCAAAGGCTAGGGTTGGTATATTATCAAACCATAAACGATCAGGAAGGTCCTTTTCAATTCTAATGGCGCTACCTTCTCTTCTGATATTCCATGAAGTAACTTGCGCTACAGTGTATTGTTCTTCATCAACTTTCTTCCAAGCAATCCATGGATGGACGGCAAAGTTGCCTCGCCAGGAAAAAGCTCGTGCATAGTAGACTTGTACAATATCTTCCTTTAGCTCATGGGCCTTAGGCGCAATTCCTGCACTTTCACGTGATGTCTCTTTCCACGACTTTGATGAACAAGATAAAATTAGAAATAAAAGAGTAAGTGTATTAATCAACTTCATACCAGAGATTATAACATCGTATCCCTCTTGAATTCTACGGTTTAATCATTAATAATATCAATAATTACACAGAATCTGAGGAGCCCTTATGTCTGGAGGACATCACCATCATCACCACCACCATCACCATGGTGATATGAATGGCAAGAATATCTTAATCGCATTTTTCCTCAATGCTAGTTTTGCTGTGATTGAATTAATAGGCGGCTACTTAACAAATAGTGTGGCCATCTATTCAGATGCTCTCCATGATATCGGAGATAGCCTTGCTCTCTTATTTTCGTATTTTGCAGAAAAATTAAGTAAGAAAGAAGCGGATAATCAATTTACTTTCGGTTATCGTCGTTTTTCGATTCTATCGGCACTTATAAATGGCCTAATTCTTTTTTCTGGTAGTATTTTTGTCATTTACGAAGCAGTTCAAAGAATAATGGCACCTGAGCCTGTTCAGGCAATGGGAATGCTATGGTTGGCCTTATTGGGAATTGTGGTGAATGGGGTTGCTGCTTATCGCATGTCTAAGACGAGTGGTCTAAATCAAAAAATGGTTATGTACCATCTATTGGAAGATTTAATGGGGTGGGTGGCCGTTCTTATTGTCAGTGTAATACTTCATTTTAAGCCTTGGTATATTTTAGACTCGATTCTTTCGATCTTGATCTCATTTATTATTCTAAGAGGTGTTTATCATAATCTTAAAAAAGTTGGACTAATATTCCTTCAGCATTTTCCTGATGAAATTGAGATGAATACAATAAAAGAAGAGGTTGAGGCCTTAGAGCTTGTAAAAGATATGCATGCTATAAAAGGTTGGTCATTAGATAATGAATCATTCTATTTAAGATTTCATATTCTTGTTGCGCCGGAAACAAAGGCAAGGGACTTAGACATTTTAAAGCAAAGTATTAAAGAGGTTTTATCTAGTCATCATGTAGTCTATTCCACAATAGAGTTTGAATCTTCAACTGATTGCTGCGAATAATAACTTTCTAAGACCTCTTAAGGTACCACCAGAGTAGGCGATTTAATGGTGCCAATAATCCTTGAAAGAAGTTAAGGCGGTTTTCAACAAATGAAACCACTAAGCATCCTTCATCACTTGCAGTTGCTGGTGCATGAGTATCTTTTTCATCAAATACAGAAAAGTCACCATTACTTAAACGAGTTCCTTCACTGTAATAATAACCATCAACAACATAGCTATATTCACGTCCACTGTGGCCGTGCTCTGGAACAGTTTCTCCTGGTCCCATGTAGATAAAGAAAAGACCACCACCGGCACCTTCTGTAATTTGTGCCACACCGCAATCATTACCGAACTCTTTCCAATTAAGGTTTTTCTCTGCCGCAAAGGCCAATTTTTCAGGTAATTCAAATACCTTATCCCCGAAGTTAATCGTTGCAGTATTTTGCTTGGCTTTAATATTTACAATTGTTTCACTTTCTTCATCTTCTATTCGATTAAAGAGGCTTTCAAACGCATCGTCCACTTCATCTTTTTTGATCTCACTATCATCACCAAAAAAGACTTGAGCTTCCTCGTTTGTAAGTGTGGCCATATGTTGTTGGCAGTCCTCACATTCACTTAAGTGAGTTGATATTAGAAGAGAAGCTCCCGCTGGTAATTTAGCGTTAACATAGTCTCTTATTAAATTTGTGTCAGGATGATAAAGCTTATTCACTTTTCCTCCATTAGTAATCTTAAGTTTTTAATAGCTAGTCTTACCCGTGATTTCACTGTCCCCAGGGGAATGTCACGCATGTGAGCAAATTCCGACTGAGTTAGTCCTTCTCGGTATATACCGTAGAGAACATCCTGCTGATCTTGAGAGAGTTTAGTTATCATTTCTTGAGTTTGCGCTCTTTGATAAATCTCTTCAATTTCATGCGTAGAATCAAGTGTGTGAATATTTTCATCAAAAACATCATCAGCACTTATGATTGCTAAAGGATCACGGCTTTGTTTTCTTAAATAGTCATATTTTGTATTTCTTATTATTGTAAATAGCCAAGTATTAACATTGGCCAATTCTGGAGAGTATGAGGAAGACTTCTTCCAAACCTTTAGCATGGCCTCTTGAGAAAGCTCTGCGCAAACTTCCTTTGATAATCCAGCTTTAAGGAGGTAGTTCATCGCCTTTGGGTAATAGAAATCAAATAGCTTCTTAAAAGCATGTCTTGATTTTTCCTGAGCGATTTCTCGAATCAAGTTTTCTAATTCAGTTAGGCCCAATTGCACTTTGTGATGTCTCCTAATAATAGGAATTAGTCTATCACATCTGAGTCCTAAATTCGCTAAAACTTGATCCTGCATATTTATTACTCTCATATTATTCATTACGAGATGAATCAAAAAATGGATCACATTAAAGTTGATTTTTTCTTATTTAATATAAAAGACTGGGGGTAAGTTGTTAAAATTACATTGTTTTGTGCTTTTTTTCTTATTTAACTGATCTATTTCTAAGCCTTATGCGTACTAATAGGCATAAGGATAACTGACTTAAAAAGGATCAAACGTGTTTGAAAGTATACTGATTATCACAGCGCTGCTTCTAGTCTACTTTACGATTGGCTGGTACATCTCTTTTCGAGTTAAGGTATTTGCTTACTTAGACTTTTATTGGTGCTCAAGCTTCTTTCTAATTATGGGAGTTTTATATTTTAACTACCCAGAGGGTCAAAACTTCTTTGAAAACTTAAATGCTATTGTGCTATTTTGTCTCTACGGAATCTGGTCTGCACGCTTAAGCACACATCTCTTTACTCGAATAAGACAAACGGGAGAAGATAAACGTTATATAGAGTTAAAGAAAAAGTGGAAAGTCATGTATGGAGTCTATCTCTATGGGCTATTTGTTGGTGAGGCCTTATTAAATGTTGTCTTAGCTATCCCTCTCTACTTAGCGATAGTGAATCCAACTTTTGATATATCAAATTACTTTGGAATTTTAATTTTTACCATTGCAATTATTGGGGAGCTAATCGCTGACTCTCAGCTTAAAAGGTTTGTTTCCAATAAAGAAAATCGTGGAAAAGTCTGTGATATCGGTCTTTGGAAATACTCAAGACATCCAAATTATTTTTTTGAAACATTAATCTGGGCCGGCTTTGGGGTATATGGACTTAGTTCAGCACCTATTTCATTTATCGGTTTAATACCGTATTTGATCATGCTTTATCTTATTACTTCAGTAACAGGAGTACCTCCGGCAGAGGAGTCTTCATTAAAGTCTAAGGGTGATCTTTACCGTAAATACCAAGAAAGAACGAACCGCTTTCTACTTTGGTTTCCAAAGGTGAACACAATAATTATTTTAATGACAAGTTTATTACTAATAGGAGGCAATGTGGATATGGCATACGCGCAAGATGATAATGCACAAACGAAATCTCAGGCCCAACGAATAGAGAAGGTCTTTAATGAATTAAGAGCTGATAACGTCGATATTCTTGATAACTTCTATGCTCCTAATGCTCTATTTATTGACCCTATTGGACGCCATAAGGGAATCGATGAAGTTAAGGGATATTACAAAGGTATTTATGAAGGTGTAACTGATATCAAATTTGAGTTTTCGGATATCATCTCAAATGGTTCTAATCATGTGGGAGTATGGAAAATGATTTTGAGAACTCCAAATCTAAACTCAGGAAAACCAGTTATCCTTCATGGAAACTCAGTCATAAAGTTTAATGAAAATGGACTTGTAAGCTATCACCGCGACTATTTTGATATGGGTGAATTTATATATGAACATATTCCTGTTCTCGGATCAGTCACAAAGTACATCAAGAAAAGGCTGAAGGGGGAGTAGTGAAAATAGCAATCATTGGTTCTGGTATTTCTGGTTTAACATGTGCATACAAACTTTCAAGTAAGCACGACATTACTCTATTTGAGGCCAATGATTATCTTGGTGGGCACACTCATACACACGATATTGAGTTAGATGGTGAAAAACATCGTGTTGATACTGGGTTTATCGTCTTTAATAAAAAGACTTATCCAAACTTTTTAAAACTTCTTGAAGAATTAGAAGTTGCTTATAAACCGACATCCATGAGCTTTAGTGTCAGCTGTGATAAAACTGGTCTTGAGTACAATGGAACCTCATTTAATACTCTATTTGCTCAGCGATTAAACTTTTTAAGACCGAAATTCTATTCAATGCTAAAGGGAATAATTGACTTTAATAAGAAGGCCAAGGATTTTCTCTCTAATGATAATGGAGATATCTCTCTTCAAGCATTTTTTGAATCACGAAAAGTTAAAGATAGCGTCATTGAATATTATATTGTTCCTATGATGGCCGCGGTATGGTCGACTGACCCAAGAGATGTATGGCAATTTCCTGCTAAATTCGTGCTAAGGTTTTTTGAAAATCACGGCTTCCTAGAGGTTGATGATCGTCCACAGTGGTATGTAATTGATGGAGGATCAAATTCTTATATTGATAAAATGCTTCCACATTTTAAGGATAGTGTTAGATTAAATACTCCCGTTCAAAAAGTTATTCGTCATGATGATCACATTGTTGTGGAAACAAAAAATGGGAGCGAAAAATTTGATCATGTTATTTTTGCAACACATAGTGATATTTCATTAAAGATTTTAGATGCTCCAACACAAAAAGAGAGCGAGGTTCTTTCTTCAATTCCTTATATTGCTAATCCAACATACCTACACTTAGATCGAAGTTTTCTTCCAAAGAAGAAGCTTGCTTGGGCAGCATGGAATTATCAACTTCCTATTGAAAGAAAAGTAGGGGCCACAGTGACATATAATATGAATATCTTACAAGAGTTAAAGAGTAAGAATTTGTTCAATGTCACTCTAAACCCATACCGAAAAATAGATGAGAAGAAAATAATTAAAAAAATGGATTATATGCATCCATTATTCTCTCTCGAGGGGATGAAGGCACAAGAAAGTTGGAAAGATATAAGTGGGAAGAATCGTACTCACTATTGTGGAGCATATTGGCGTAATGGCTTTCACGAAGATGGTGTTTTCAGTGCTCTTCGTGTTGTAGAGGAACTGGAGAAGATATGAAAAGCTGCCTCTACGAAGGAGAAGTCCTTCACAACCGTTATTCACCCAAAGAGCATAACTTCAAGTACAAGTTATTCCTAAGCTATATTGATTTAGATGAACTTGATGAAGTCTTCTCTAAATCAAAGTTTTGGTCTCTTGAAAAGTTGAACTTTATTTCTTTTCGAAGAAGAGATTACCATGGCGATAAGTCAAAACCACTGAAAGAAGAAGTATTTAACACTGTTGAAGACAAGATTGGTAGAAGACCAAATGGGCCAGTAAGAATTTTAACAAATTTACGCTTCTTTGGTTATTGTTTTAACTCAGTGAGTTTTTACTATTGTTATAAAGAAGATGGAGAGACGCTTGATGCCTTAATGGCAGAAATCGAAAATACTCCTTGGGGTGAGCGTTATTGTTATGTCTTTGATGGAGAGGATGTAAATGACAAATCATTAAAAATTAAGCTTGATAAGAAATTTCATATCTCACCATTTTTCCCAATGGATATTAAATATATTTGGGAATTCTTTGTGCCATCGAATTCTCTTAGAATTCATATGACAAGCTTGGATAAAGGCAGTGCAGTCTTCTATGCAGGACTTCAGTTAAAACGAGTTAATATTTCTTCTCGTTCTTTAAATCGAATGCTTTTTAAACATCCGCTAATGACTTTTAAAATGATATTTGGAATATATTTTCAAGCATTAAGACTATGGATGAAAAGAATTCCGTTCTTTGATCATCCAAACCCAGACAGTCGTAAATCAATAATCTCAGATAAAAATAAGGAAGGTGTATTATGAAACCAGACTATAAAACTCTTCAGAAATACCCTGAAGTACAAGCGCTATCAAACTATGGTTTTTTAACAAGATCCATTAGAAAGCTAATACTTAAATCATTAGATGATCTTCAATATGGACGTCTTAAGATTATTGAACAAGATATCACTACTGAGGTTGGTAAAGGTGATATCCTTGTTAATGCTGAAATCAAGGTCAATGATCCATCTTTCTTTGTTGATGTTTTCACTAAAGGATCAATAGGTGCAGCAGAGTCTTATATTCTTAAGAAATGGGACACTGATGATCTTGATAATGTCATGAGACTATTTGCTTTAAATAAGTCTACACTCAGTCAAGTAGACTCAGGCCTTGTTAATCTTCTAAAGCCTGCAAGGCTAATTGAGTATTGGCAAGATAGGAATACTATTGATGGTTCAAAGAAGAATATTAAAGCGCACTATGATCTTCCAGATGAGCTTTTTGAACACTTTTTAGATGAATCTATGATGTACTCATCTGCTTTTTTTGAAAATGAAGAATCAACATTAGAGGAGGCACAGCAAGCAAAGCTTAAGCTAATCGCTGAGCGCCTCGATATACGAGCTGAAAATCGTATTCTTGAGATTGGTTCTGGTTGGGGTGCATTGGCGATCTATCTAGCAAAGAATTATGACTGCCATGTTACGACGACAACAATATCAGATAATCAATATCGTGTAACAAAAGAGAGAATTGCTAAAGAAGGTTTAGAAGATAAGATCACTTTATTAAAAGATGATTATCGTCTTTTAAAGGGTGAGTATGATCGTGTTGTATCAATCGAAATGATTGAAGCAGTAGGAGAGCAGTTTTTAGATAGTTATACGCAAAAGATATCTGATCTCTTGGTTGAGGATGGGCTGGCCCTACTTCAGATCATTACAATTAACGATCAAGAATATGACCGCGCCGTAAAGGAATTAGACTTCATTAAAAAGTTTATTTTCCCTGGAAGCTTTATTCCTTCAATTCATGCTGTTCTTTCATCATTTAAGTCTACTTCAGATATGCGTTTATATAATCAAGTGGACTTTACATCACATTATGCAAGAACTCTTGAGGAATGGAAAAAACGTTTTAATACAAATACTCATGAAATCCCAAAACTTGGAGAAGATGAGGAATTTATAAGATTATGGAACTTTTACTTCTCATATTGCATCGGTGGATTCCACGAAAGGGCCATTGGTGTTTCTCATTTAACTTTTGGAAAACCACTTTATCGTAACTAAGGAGAATATATGTCATTTTTAATGAATGCTGCTGAAAGAGGTTATATTCCTGATCCGTTAATTCGTGTAGGAATTAGAAAGCTAATTAAGCAAAGACAAGACGAAATTTATGAGAACTTCAGTTTTCATCGAGATGGCATCTTAGGTGAGCTTAATTCATCTGTTATCGCTCAAGATACAGACAAGGCTAATGAGCAACATTATGAGTTACCAGCTGGTTTCTTTGAGTTAGTTCTTGGTAAGAATTTAAAGTATTCAAGTTCTCTTTTTGAAAGAGGAGTAAAAACTCTTGATGAAGCAGAAGAAGCAATGCTTGAACTTTATTGTAAAAGAGCGCAGCTTGAAGATGGAATGGATATTCTTGAACTTGGCTGTGGATGGGGTTCTTTAACTCTATATCTAGCAAAGAAGTATCCAAATTCAAAAGTTACGGCCATTTCAAATTCATCGTCTCAACGTGAATTTATTGAATCGAAAGCAAAGAGTCGTGGGCTTAGTAATTTAAAGATATTAACGCAAGATATGAATACTTTTAGTATCGATAAGCAATTTGATCGTATTGTTTCAATTGAAATGTTTGAGCATATGAGAAATTATAATGTTCTTTTTGAAAAGGTTGCTAGTTGGCTAAAGGATGATGGTAAGGTCTTCATTCATATCTTCTGTCATAAGAGTGCTTCATACTTTTTTGAAACTGAGGGTGATGATAACTGGATGGGGAAGTATTTCTTCACTGGTGGTGTCATGCCAAGTTTTGACCTTTTTGAAAGAGTGCAAGATTCACTTTCTTTAGAAGAGAAGTGGAAAGTAAATGGTAAGCATTATCAAGAAACTTCAGAAGCTTGGTTTAAAAATATGGATAAACATGAAAAAGCTCTCATGAATGTTCTTGCTGATACTTATGGAGCAGAAGATGCAAAATTATGGTTTGAAAGATGGAAAATCTTCTTTGCCTCTTGTGCTGAACTTTTTGGTCATAATAATGGAGATGAGTGGTTTGTTGGCCACTTCTTATTCAAGAAGAAATTAGTTAGGGCCTCAGAGTAAAACGGAGCTAGTATGTATTTTGCGATAGGATTTCTATTTATTCATTGGTATTTATCGTTATTTTGCCAGTCATTTTACTTGCATCGCTATATTTCTCACGATCAATGTAAGATGTCGCGTGGTTGGGATCGATTCTTTTTGATACTCACGATCTTATCGCAAGGTCCAAGCTTTCTTCGCCCTCAACATTACAAAACTTTACATATGCAGCATCATATTCATTCGGATCTAGAGGGAGACCCTCATTCTCCTGTTGTTAGTAAGAATATTGTCGATATGATGTTACATACATACCGTAAGTACATGAGTGTAAAAACGCAACGTGAAACTTTTCCCAAAATTGTTGCTATTGCTGACTCTATTCCCGTCAGATCTCTCTTTGTTGTGTTTTACGCACTCATGTACTTACTTTTTACAGATTCTCTTTGGTTTTTACTTCTTGTTCCTATCCATAGTTTACTTGGTCCAATACACGGGGCCATTGTGAATTGGTGTGGCCATAAGTACGGTTATCGAAACCATGATCTCGATGATCATTCAAAGAATACTTTAATTATAGATTTCCTTATGATGGGTGAGTTATATCAAAATAATCATCATGCTAAAGAAAATAGCATAAACTTTGCGACTAATTCATTTGAGCTAGACTTTACTTATCTCACTTTAATTCCATTGAGGAAAATAGGAGTCATTCAATATGAATAAGTTATTAATATTAGTTTTATTATTTCCTATGCTTGTAATGGCCAAAATGGATAAGGACTTTAAGCTCGTTGGAGAAGGTGTTCTTTCATATTACTTCTGGGATGTTTATAAAGTTAGTTATTTTAAAAGTATTGTCTCAGATGATGAATTAATTAAGATTACTTACTTAAGAGATGTAGAGCGTAAACATTCTCAAGCTGGTTGGGATGAATCACTAGGTAAACTTAAAGGCGTTGAGAAACAGCTGGAATGGTTAAAGAATAATGCTGTTGATGTTAAAGAAGGCGATGTATTGGCGATTTATAAACTAAACGGTTCAGATGTTATTATTCAAAAGAATGGAGAAACCATTTCTTCTAAGAAAGATGATAAGAAGTTATTCTCAATTGTGCATTCTCCATGGATTGGCCCACAAAGTGTTGATGAGGATTTAAAAGAGAAGTTGATAAAAGGGAAGTAGTCTTCCCTTTTAACTATTCTTCTTTAATTCGTTAAAATAAATATCTTTATTTGTTGTAAAGTTTATTTCATCACCATAATCATCAGTTAAGCGACTCAGAAAATTATCTAGTTTGTGAAAGTTCTCTTGGGCAGTTTCCTGGTGAGAATTAATAACTAAATACATATCTTCATTGGCATTATAGTGATCAGTTATTGCTGCAAGGTGATCATCAATAGTCTGCTCTTTCCAATAATCAATGGCCCCTAGGTTATTAGGAATTTCAAAAAGACTTCCGCAGAAGTTTTGAAGATAATATGGACGAGATAGAACATTCAATTCTCCCCAAATGAGGGAAATATAGCGTTGGAGGTTGTCTCCTTCCCAAGAGCTTCCATTCAGTAGGTTGTAATTTGTTGCAGAACTTTCAATTGGTATACCTGTTTCAACAAGTGCTTCCCAGACTCTTTCATCAGACATCCATCCGCCAGCTCTAAAAGAATGAATAGCATCAAATCCGTTACTTTTTAATTTCTCAAGTGAATATTGGATCATGGCCTTTACTTCATCTTTGTTATAAGCAACAAGCATTACTTCCTGGCCATTCATATCGCCAGCATTATAATCACCGTATTTGCTAAAGCATGGCGCCATTCTTGGTATAACACCTGCCGCTTGTACAAAGTGGCGAGGGGTATGGAGATGTAGACCAATTTCATCGTCTTGAGAGATAACAGACTTCATTGTTTTGTTGATATCCATATTCTCAAGACGTTTATTGGTGTAATAAGCGGCATTCTTGTAATGAACAATAGGTGCATTCCATTTTTGTTTGAACTGACTAATGGCCGAAAGGTTCTTATGCTCTAAAGAAATACCTTCCCAGTCCATGCTAATAATAAGATTGATCGCCATACAAATACCTACCAATACCTTTAGAGTTTTAAGATTTCGCAGTCCTATTTGTATGAAAAGGGAAGTTTTGTAAACCAAAATTGTAAAATGAATAAAATATTTTATTTTATTTTCAGGTGAATATTTGACCATGAAAAAAAGTAAAAAGATTTTATCTAATAAAAGTGTCTAAAAATGAGGAGGAGAGAGAGAAGTTTGTTATTCATAAGAAATTAGAAGTTTTTTGTATGTAAATTTTAATCTTGGACATGATTAAAATCATGCTTTAGTGAGGTGAAACCCGCAAGAATATTTTTTCTGATTTAATAATCGTAAGATATAAACGTAAAGTTAAGAAAATCTTAATTTTCTTGTCTTGTGGCGTTAAGTCATCTTATCTGATCTATGGTATATATATTTAGAGATGTGGTTTTTGAATATGGAACTTGTTGAGTCTAGTTAAATTTTTTTCACTTTTCTATTTACTTAAAAGAGAATTTTCAGAGTAAAATCACTGTAAAATTGAATGTAATCATTTATGGAGAAATTATGAATATTGTTATTTTATCTTCAAATAAGAACCTCTACTCAACTAAGAGACTGGTAGAGGAAGCAAAGAAAAAGGGTCATAAGATTGAAGTTGTTCATCCAAGTGATTGCTTTGTTGATGTAACCTCTGGCTCACCAATGGTTCATTATAAGAAGAGAAAGCTAAGTAATGTTGATGCTGTAATTCCACGTATTGGTGCTAGTATTAGTGCCTATGGAATGGCCATTGTTCGTCAATTTGAAATGATGGGAGTTTATTGTTTGAACTCTTCAAATGCTATCGGACGCTCAAGAGATAAGCTACGCTCAATGCAGATCCTTTCACATAAGGAATTACCACTTCCTAAAACAAGTTTTGCAAAAACAACTCAACAAACAGATAAGTTAATTGAGTTAGTTGGTGGGGCGCCTCTTGTTGTTAAACTTCTTGAAGGATCTCAGGGGCGAGGTGTTCTTCTTGGAGAAACCCATAAAGCTTCAGAAAGCCTAATTGATGCCTTTAGAGTGTTACATGCAAACTTCCTTGTTCAAGAATTTGTTAAAGATGCAAAAGGTGCAGATATACGCTGTTTTGTTGTAGGGGATAAGGTTATCGCTACCATGATGAGACAGGCAAAAGAAGGTGAGTTTCGTTCTAATATTCACCGTGGTGGTGTTGGGATAAAAGTTAAAATTACTCCCGAAGAAAGAAAAGTTGCAGTGGCGGCAGCAAAGGCCATGAAGTTAAATATGGCCGGAGTTGATATTATACGCTCAGGCAGTGGACCAAAGATATTAGAGGTTAACTCATCTCCAGGTCTTGAAGGAATTGAGGGAACTAATGAGAAGAATATTGCCGTTAAAATAATTGAATATATTGAGAAGAATTTCGAAAGTGTAAAAAAGGATATTTAATTGAAGAGTTCTTTATTTGATTTAGATATTGAAGATTATGAAATCGGCTATCCACGTCTGGACTTTGTGGATTTTCCATCATTTTATGGACTTCAAAAAGTTAAGGCTCCAGTCTACGTTTATCGGGCGACTAAAGAAGTTTCTCCTTGTGTGGTTGTCACCGCCTGCATGCATGGGGATGAAATTAATGGACTTCGTACGGCCCAGCTTCTTATGAAGAAAAAGATGAAGCTCTTAAAGGGAACTTTAATTGTTCTTCCTACTGTCAATATCTATGGTTTCTTAAATAAGCACCGTTACCTTCCGGATCGAAAAGATATTAATCGCTGCTTTCCTGGTAAGAATAAAGGGAACTTTGGATCTCGCTTTGCAGACTTTATCTTTAGGAATGTTACTCGCTATGGTGATGTTTTTATTGATCTACATTCTGGCGGTGCTGGCCGCTTTAATATACCTCAAATCCGTTGTGATTTGAGTACTCCTGGAATGCACGAACTCGTCGAAAATGTGAGTATACCACTTGTTGTAAATAGTGCTTTACGTGATGGCTCACTTAGAGAAGCAATCAGCGAATTAGGTAAACCATGTATCGTTTTTGAAGGAGGGGAAGGACTTAGAATTGATGAAACCATTGCCAAGTATGGACTAAATCTCATCAATAGTATTCTGTCGCACTATGGAATGATAAAATCGAAGAAAGAATTTATTGGTGAAAAATTTATTATAAAAAGACGAAAATGGACACGGGCCTCCCGTGGTGGTCTTCTATTAAATAAAGCAAAGTACGGTAAAATTGTTAAAGAGGGTGAGGTTGTAGGAGAGCTACGTCAGATGTCTGGTGATCTCATTACTAAAGTTCGCATGGAGCATGATGGAGTTATTCTAGGAATGAGTACTTCATCTCTTGTTATGGCCGGAGACGCTCTTTATCATATCGGTTTTCTTGATGATTATAACCCTGACGATCTAGCAGATGATGAAGGTGAATTATCTGATTACTTTGATTTTGAAGCTTAATGCAAAGCGATTGGCTACTTTTAGTGAAGTATCATAATATTCATATCAAAATAGTTGGAGTTTAATATGTCTCATTTTAATCATGCTGCAAATACATGGGATTCAGAAGATAAAATTAAGTTAATGGGAGAGTTAGCGCAAAAAACTCTTCAGGTTTTAAATATTTCAAAAGAAGTGGATATCCTAGACTTTGGATGTGGTACTGGACTTTTTGGCCTTGAATTCATAAATATCGCAAAAAGTATAACTGGGGTTGATACTTCGCACGGTATGCTTGAAGTCTTTAACAAGAAGACAAGTGACCAAGATCATATTCGTTCGATAAATATTGATTTAGAAAAAGATGACTTAGATGAAAAGTTTGACCTCATTATAAGTTCAATGACTTTTCATCACCTTGATTCTCCAGATAAAATGATTCTTAAACTTGCTTCAATGTTAAGAGATGGGGGGAAGATGGCCATTGTGGATCTTGAGACTGAAGACGGTAGTTTTCATCCCGACCCTAAAGCAATGGGTGTAAAGCATTTTGGCTTTTCAAATGAAGAAATTGTAGAATGGGCCGATGCTGCTAGCCTAAATGTTGAGATTACAACTATAAATTCACGAACTAAGAATTTAAAGAAGTATAATCAATTCTTAGCAGTATTTTATAAGTAGGATATATGAAATTAGGAATTATTGGTGGAAGTGGGGTTTATGACCTCGATATTTTAGAGGAAGTAGAATCAATAGAAATACAGACTCCATTTGGGGAACCTAGTAGTAAGATAAAAAAGCTCAAGGTTTCTGATTATGAGTTCTTCTTTGTCACAAGACATGGTGTAGGACACCATATTTCTCCTTCTGATATAAATTATCGTGCCAATATTTTTGCTCTTAAGAAGTTAGGAGTGACTCATATAATCTCAATCTCAGCTGTAGGGTCATTAAAAGAAGAAGTCGCTCCAGGTGACTTTTTTATGCCAGATCAATTTATTGATTGGACCAAAGGACTACGCAAAAGAAGTTTCTTTGAAGATGGGATTGTGGGACATGTCTCTGTTGCGCAACCAATCTCGCTAGAGCTTGTCGAATCGATCAAATCTGTACAAAACAAAGTTGATACAAACTTTCACTTTGGTGGCAGCTATATCTGTATCGAAGGACCTCAATACTCAAGTCGTGCCGAAAGTGAACTTTATCGTAGCTTTGGTGCCAGTGTCATTGGAATGACTAATGTTCCTGAAAGCTATCTCTCAGTAGAGGCAGGGATTGCTTATGCGACAGTAGCACTTGTAACTGATTACGATTGTTGGAAAGATGAAGCTTGCTCACTAGAAGAGATCACTGCAGTCATTAATAAGAATGTGTCTAATGTGAAAGAGCTATTAAAACACTTAATACCTAAGATTTATCAGGATAAGAAAAGCTTTGAAAAGGCCAATCTTAACGCAGTAGTAACTGACAAGAGCTTAAGAACAAAAGAGCAACAGGAAATCTTAGATATTCTCTTAAATTAATTTCTTTCTGTTCTGTTATTATTGTTTTTCATGATATACATCATGTCCTCTTTAACTCTTAAACGATATAAGTTTATTGAGAGGATGGGCCGATGTTATATTATTTTGAGAATTTACCTGAAGACAAAACACAAGTAGGTGGTAAAGCTTATATGCTTGCCATGATGGCACAGATGGATATTCCTGTTCCAAATGGAATTATCTTGGATGCAATGCCATCAGATAGTGAATTAGAGGAAGTTTATCAATTTGCTAAAGATGGAGAACACTCTTTGGCCGTTAGAAGTTCTGCTACTGGGGAAGACTCGAAAGAGAATAGTTTTGCTGGCCAGAATTCCACATTTCTCTATGTCGATAATGATAGTGATTTAAAAAGAGCGATTACTGACTGCTTTAACTCAATTAATAAAGAATCTTCAAAAGCCTATCGCCAACATTTCTTAGGAAGTTCTAAAGAAGTCCCAATGAACGTTGTAATTCAACGTATGATTGACCCATCTTTTTCAGGAGTTTACTTCTCAAAAGACCCAAGAGGGAAGTTTGAATCTTGGATGCTTGAGTATATTGATGGAGTCGGTGAAGATCTTGTTTCTGGGAAAAGAACTCCCACAATATTGAGTGAGTCCCAAAGAGTAAGCCCAGATATAACTTCTGAACAAATTGATGAAATTATTCGTTGTGCAAAACTTGTGGAAGATAAGTATCAGGATGATTTTGATATTGAATGGGCCATTGATAAAAAGGGGATTGTCTATCTTCTTCAAGCAAGGCCAATTACAGCAAAAGCTTCAATTTCAAACCTTAAGAGAATTGGCCATGAGGAGCTTGAAAGATTAGAGTCAATTTATCCTCAAGAGACAGTCTGGGATGGACAGACATTTGCAGAATGGACAACAGCGCCAACAACATTAACAACTGAGATTTGGGCAAATTCATTTAGGAAGGATCAGGCATTCGATAAGGCCTTGCAAGAGCTTGGTTATGTCGGCTTCAGTAAAGATGAGTGTTTAATGGATGAAGTCTTTGGACGAAGTTATATTAACCTTTCAAAGCTTGGGCAAATGTATTTTGGTCCAATTCCCTATACAATAGAGCCAAATCCTAGGCCGCATTTAAAATTTCATTTTTCAAAAGTTACTCCACATATTCTTATGAAGACACCTCAGACAATGTGGAGAATGTTGAAGGTTGGCCTCTCAATCAATACACATAGAAAAGAAGTTATTAATGATGCAACGAAGGCATTGGTGGATATTTCTGTTATTAATAAAAGGCCATATGATAATAAGATCTATCAAGATTGGACATTGGAAGATCTTTTAAATCGCTTCTCAAAAGAGTCATCACTTTTTAGTGAGAGAACTTTGGTATGGCCTTATATCTTGATCTCATTAACAGAGACAACAATTCAAACCTTAATATCTCTTTTAAAAAGTATCTATACTCCTCAAGAGGCCGATCACTTAATTAAGAGATGGTCTGGAGCAGGAATAAATTCAGAAACATTTAAAATGGGAATCTACTTTAAAAAAGCATGTGCAAAGCCCAATGCTCGTCACAATTTTCTTGCTCGCTATGGTCATCGTGGTCCGGGAGAACTCGATCTCAGTGCTAAGAGATGGGCCGAAATTGGTGATGATGCATTCTATGATTATCCCTTAGAGAAGTATGTAAAAGAAAAAAATAATCATACATTAGATGATGTTGAAGCCGAAATTATGGCAATGAAGTCATTTAAAAAGACTTTGATCTTAGAAGAGTGGAAGATTTTAAAGGATCTCTTAGAGCTAAGAGAGAAGTGGAAAATGGCGATTTTAAAACCTTATGCCCATATTCGATATCTTTGTTTAGAAATCGCACGTCGATATAAATTAGATGACTTAAATGATATCTTCTATCTTCATATCCATGAGATAAAGAATTTTAAAAGAAGTTACTTAAGCCTTATCAGAGAAAGAAAGCATAAGATTGAAATGTTTCGAAACTTCAACTTTTCAACAGTTACTTCTTTAAGAGAAATAAAGTCTGTTATTGATGGTAATGAAGAAGCTTCTTCAAGTAATCTAGTCGGAGAAGGACTATCTTCAGGAATGGTTAGGGGCAAGGTTGTTGTCATCAATAATCCTTCAAATTGGAAAGAGATTGAATGGCCTGAAAATGCAATCGTCGTCGCTCAATCAACTGATCCAGGATGGACACCAGTTTTCACTAAAGCAAGTGGGATCATTGTTGAGCGTGGTGGTGTCCTGTCACATTGTGCAATTGTTGCCAGAGAAATGGGAATTCCAGCTGTGAGTGGAATTAAACAATGTCATATTAAATTTAAAGGTGGAGAGGATGTTTTCGTTGATGGAAATTCTGGAAGTATTAAACTCATGCAATAACAACTTTTGTAGTGATTATAGTTACTCTATTGTTCCAACGGTATTGTTACCCTTAGCTTTTCTAAGTACAGGAATTACAGTTGTTGCAACATTTATTGCAGGGCTCTTTGGGGTTAAGCTCAAGGCCGAAGGGCCAAAAAAGCTTCTTGAGGTTTTACTTAAGCCTAAGGTGTTAATCTCTGCAATGATTTTTAATCTTCTTATCTACGGTGGAATGGAAGCCTATCAATATATAAAGCATGGGCCAGTACCTCTATTTATTCAAAATACTTTTAATAGTGATATCACTTATAAGAAAGACCCAATAAATGTTGATCCTGAGAATTTTATTTGGCAACAAATTGTACCTGAAGGAATCTTTGCTTCCGGTACTGTTGTCGATGGAGAACTTTTTGTTGGATCTAAAGAAGGTAATCTCTTTGTTTTGGATATAGAAACTGGGGCCATAAAGAATAAGATTTTCTTTGGTAAGTTTCTGTCGCCAACTCCTGTCTATTTTAAAGGCTTCTTATATTTTGGCGAAGGGCTTCATGCTTCTCATCATATGAGGGTTTATAAATTTGATCCTAAGCAAAAGAAGGTTGTAGGCTCTTTTAAAACTAAGGGGCATACAGAGATTCTTCCTGTCATTCACACAATTGAAGGAAAAGACTATCTTTTTCAAACAGCTGGTGGGGATGGCCTCTATGCAATTGATCCTGAAACAATGAAAGAAATCTGGCACTTTGAAGGTGGCCATATGGATGCCTTTGTTCTTTTAAAAGATAATGCAGTTTATGTTGCAAGTGGTGTTCCTGAAGAAGACCTTGGTAAGGCTAGACCTTTTGCTTATAAAATTAATGCCAAGAGCGGTAAGCAAATTTGGCGTGAAGAGCTACCTCTTTCAAGTTGGTATGGACCTGTTGCAACACGTGAGAATATTTGCTTTATTCAAGGTGAACTTCATGTGAAGTCAGAGCTTGGTGGACTTGTATGCTTTAATTCATTAGGGGGCAGAATTAGTTCTGTTGAAATTGATTCACCTGTAATTGGAAAGCCTTTAGTCTTTGATGATATTGTTGTCTTTAATGACTTTGATGGACGTGTCTATGCTTGGAATAGTGTGACTTCCAAACTTAAATGGAAGTATGAGAGTCGCAAGAAGAAGATTGGCTATAATTATTCATCAATGAAGTATGATGGAGAGAAGCTGATCTTTATTGATCGCCTTGGAAAGATATCTTACTTAGACCTTAATGATGGAAGCCTTATCAAATCCCGTTTATTTTCTGAAGGTGAGAAGCCTGAGAATATCTTTGCGGATACTCTAATTTTAGATAAGGGACATATTGTCTTTGGGATGAAGGGAAGCATTAAATATTTTAAAAATTAGTGATAAATACAGGACATAAGCTTTCTTAGGTTATCACCCGTTGAGTTTTGAAGTGGCCCAAAGTGGTTATAAGACCAGCCTGCATAGAAGTGTGGGCTGACACATCTCTTATTCGACTCTTTTAGCTTTCCTGATTCTGTATTGCTTGGGTGTGTGTACTTCTTTGTTTGCGTATTAAGCTGAACTGAAAATGCTTGAATAACTTTGTGGACTCCACAATAGGCATTAAATTGCTGTGTGGTTGAGCCAAAAACTCTTATTAAATTATCCTGTTCCTTATTCTTGATCTGACATTTCTCTTCTTGGTAGAAGTGATTCCATGAATCCACACAAGGCTTAATATTGCCAGCGTAATTTGGTGTGAATTGAAAGAGGCCGATATTTAAACGACTCACTTTTGGTTGCCACTTATCGTAGTAGAACTTTACTCCATCCGGTTTACTATATTTTCTAGGTCCATATTTCTTTGCAAGCTTCTTACTGGCTTTTGTATCAGCAGTTGTTAAGCTTTCAGTATAAGCAAGGCAACCAAAGAATCTTGCCCATAGTTTCTTAAGCTCTTCTCTATGGCCTAGTGAACGGTATTCATTATGTTCATCAGCAAAGCGATTCGCTAATTCAATTGTTTTAGCATCAGGTACTTTTTTAATTGTTTGAGAAAGGCTCTCCTTAGAGACTAGGCATAGAGGGTGACTAAGTAGCCCTACAGCTTCTTGGTTTTCCATTTTTGAAGGCATATTATAAACTGATGCCACATGAAGAAATGTTGGTTTCTTATTTGCTAATTTTTTAATGAAATATTCTATGCTCTCACCAAAGCTAATATTATTAACATCATGACATTGATCAATCTCAAATTCAGATTGGTTTAGAACCTTACTTAACTCGTCATCATTAAAGTAAGAGTCAACGCTTTCAAGGGATGCATAACTACTAAATGAGAGAATGAGGATTAAGTATTTCATTGCTATGACAATATTAAAAAAATACCATTTAGGACAGTAGTGTGAAAAAAAGAATAATCATTGTCTAGCTAATCAAACAGTATTATAAGTACTTATGGTTAATTATTTTGAAGTTGTTATAATAGGGCTTGTCCTTTGTGCGGATTCTTTTTCTGCTGCTGTCGCAATGGGAGCTCGTCCTCATAAGTTTAGTGATTCGATAAAATTTGCTTTCTCTTCAGGTGGTGCGGAAGCGCTAGTTGCATTCTTAGGAGCCATTGCTGGTGCGAAAGTTATTGCACAATTTGATTATATAGATCACTGGATATCGTTTGGACTCTTAACTGCTGTTGCCATTCATATGGCCTATGAAGGTTATGAAGAATTGAGTGGTAAGCACGATGATGAGGAAGAAAAACCAAAAGAATTCCACAGTATTTTTAAAGTAATACTCGTTTCATTTGCTACAAGTCTTGACGCCTTTGCTGTTGGTGTGACAATTGGTGCAACAGGAAAGGTGCTAACTCCATATATTATCTCTATCGGTGGATGGGCATTTTGTTCAACAATTGTTGGAATGAGCATTGCAAAACGTGCTTCAGATAAGCTTGGGCCTATTTTTAGTATTATTGCAGCAATTATTCTTCAAAGTCTGGCGGTTAAGTTCCTTCTAGAGGGATTATAACTTAAAGCGTAATTGGCAAATTCATTAGATTCACATATTATTTATCGAATATAATCAAATAGGTGAATTAATGGATATCAAAAATATCTTCAAAAATAATAAAGAGTGGGTGAAGGCAAAGCTTAACGAAGATGAGAAATTCTTTGAAAAGTTAGGTGCGGGGCAAAACCCGAATTATCTTTATATCGGATGCTCTGATAGTCGAGTAACTGCTGAAGAAGTAATGGGGGCCGGCCCTGGAGAGGTTTTTGTTCATCGTAATATTGCCAATATGGTTATAAGTATTGATCTTAATGTCATGAGTGTTCTAAACTACGCTGTTGAACATCTTAAAGTTGACCATATCATCGTTTGCGGGCATTACGGATGTGGTGGAGTAAAGGCAGCAATGGAAAGCCAAGACCTTGGTATTCTTAATCCATGGCTTAGAAATATCAGAGATGTATATCGCACTCACAAAACTGAACTCAATAATATTAAAGACGAGGATAAGCGATATGAGCGCCTTGTTGAGCTAAATGTTCAGGAACAATGTATCAATGCCATAAAGACTGCTGCTGTTCAAAAAGCAAACCGCGAAAGGGGTCTTAAGGTCTATGGTTGGGTTTTTGATGTTCATTCAGGTGAGCTCAAGGATCTAAATATTGACTTTGATAAGATTCTTAGTGAAATCATGGAGATATATCATCTCGACTAGCCGCGTCTCACTTATCTAGAGCAATATGGCCGACTTATTTTTTGATGCGACACATAAGCAAGATCTATTGTAATTACCGCCCTTGATAGGTGAAATCTATCACATATTAGACAATTAATATTAGAGAATTTCTTGATTTATTGCCATAATTCTAGGCAAGAATTAAACACTGAAAACTTTTATAAAAGGAGATGCAAGTGCAAACTTTAATCAACACAAAAGTACAAGATTTTTCTGTACAAGCTTACGTAAACGATGACTTTAAAACAGTTACAGCAAAAGACCTAGAAGGAAAATGGTCTATCCTTTTCTTCTACCCAGCTGACTTTACTTTCGTATGTCCAACTGAACTAGGTGATATGGCAGATAAGTACGAAGAATTCCAAAAAATGGGTGTAGAAGTTTACTCTGTATCAACAGATACTCACTTCACTCACAAAGCATGGCATGATGCTTCTGAAACAATCAAGAAGATCAAGTACCCAATGCTTGCAGACCCAACTGGTCAATTAACTAGAGCATTTGGTGTTCATATTGAAGAAGAAGGTCTTGCTTATAGAGGGACTTTCCTAATCAACCCTGCTGGTGAAATTAAGCTTGCTGAAGTTCAAGACAACGGAATTGGACGTAACGCTGATGAACTAATGAGAAAAGTTCAAGCTGCTCAATTTATTGCTGAGCACCCAGATGAAGTTTGTCCAGCTAAGTGGAAGCCAGGTTCGGAAACACTTAAGCCTGGTCTAGACCTTGTAGGTAAAATCTAGGAATTATTCTTATACAGAATACTAGATATATAAAGGGGGCCTCGTGCCCCCTTTTTTGAAGAAGGAGAACAAAATGTTAGATAACGCAATCATTGAACAATTAAAATCAGTCTATGCTAATTTAGAAAGTGAGATTGGACTTGTGTACAGTGAATCTAGCAATTCAAAGCAACAAGAGCTTGTAGAGATGCTAGAGAGCATCGCAGGTACTTCTCCTAAAATAAGTACAAAGTCTAGTGGGGAGACTTATGATTACCCACATTTTGAAATTCAAGTTAATGGGAAGGCAAATGGAATTAAATTTTCAGGGATCCCTGGAGGACATGAGTTTACCTCTTTAATCCTGGCCATTTTAAATAGTGATCTAAAAGGGAAGCTCCCTGATGATATGATCATTAATCGAATAAAATCTCTTAAAGGATCAATAGATCTTAAGACATATATTTCTCTTTCATGTGAAAACTGTCCTGATATTGTTCAGGCCTTAAACTTAATGGCCATTTATAAGGAAGATTTTACTCATGAAATGATTGATGGTGAATTCGTCCAAGATGAAATTAAGGAATTGAAAATTCAAGGTGTACCAAGTGTTATTCACGATAAAGACCTTGTACATTCTGGTAAGTCATCACTTGTTGATCTCCTTGAGAAGTTAGAAGAGCGCTTTGGCAAAGATGAGAGCTCAACTTCAAATGAAACTAAGGACCTTGGAGAGTACGATGTCATTGTTATTGGTGGTGGACCTGCTGGTGCGTCTTCTGCTGTTTATACAGCAAGAAAAGGCCTAAAGACTGCCATTATCACTGATCGTGTTGGTGGTCAGATGCAAGATACTAAGGGAATCGAAAATTTTATTTCTGTTCCATATACTGAAGGCCCTGAGCTTTCAGCTGCACTTGGAAAACATGTTTCAGAATACGATATTAAGCTACTAGAACATCGTCGTGTTGATAATATCGAAAATGGAGAACTTAAGACTTTATTTTTAAATAGTGGTGAAGTGGTTAAAACAAAGTCTCTTATTATTGCAACGGGTGCTAAGTGGCGCGAGCTAGGAGTTGAAGGAGAAAAAGACTATCTAGGACGTGGTGTTGCTTATTGTCCTCACTGTGATGGACCTTATTATAAAGGCAAGGATGTAAGTGTAATCGGTGGTGGAAACTCTGGAGTTGAAGCAGCGATCGATCTTGCTGGAATTGTTAAGTCTGTAACGGTTGTGGAGTTTGCTCCTGAGTTAAAGGCCGACCAAGTTTTAATTGATAAGTTAGAGTCACTAAAGAATGTAACAATTATTAAAAATGCTCGAACAGATAAAGTCATTGGAGACGGTGAAAAGGTTGTGGCCCTTGAATATGAGGACCGTGATTCTGGAGATATTAAAAAGATTGATCTCGATGGAGTCTTTGTCCAAATTGGGCTCGTTCCAAATACCGCTTTCTTAGGTGATCTTGTGGAAAAAAATAAATTTGGTGAAATTATTGTGACTGATAAATGTCGCACGAATCAAGAAAGAATTTATGCGGCAGGTGATGTTACAACTGTTCCGTATAAGCAAATTATTATTTCAATGGGTGAGGGGGCCAAGGCCGGACTTACTGCATTTGAAGATTTAATGCTGTCATAAAAACGCATCTCTCTCTCGCGTTTTTTGTCATAAGGAAGGCCTCTTAGTTGAGGCCTTTTTTATACAATAGTTTATTTGATTATTTTAAGAACCACATCCAATGCAATCAACAAAGCTATCAACAGGTTTTACACCTTCAAGTTTCATTTTTATGTTGTGGATACGACCACGAATATCCATATCATCCATCATATTTCCAGTCAGTTGTGACTCAAGAGATTTGATTTCAGCAAGTAATTCTTCTTTCATTTGTGGCGATAATTGACTCATTAATTCTCCCTATAGATATGTGTGTTGTGTACATATTATTATGCGTCATCCCGGGAGGAATTGCAAGTCAGCCTATCTGTTTAAAGGGATGTCGAGCCACTATTTTGCTTTGATTTTAGTAAATGATGATCAAAGATACTGGCGATATTTCTCATAAAAGGTCTCCCTTTTTCTGTTACGAGAAAACGATCACCTTCTTCGATAAGGCCATCTTCTTGCAGCTCATCTAGTTTTTGTTTAATGATGCTTGCATGATTAAGTTTTTTCCATGACTTCTTATCAATGCTATTAGTTGCAAAGAAGTCTTGCATGATTTCTTCTACTTCAAGATCTTGGGATGATTGTATATGACCAGATCTAATGGCAAGAAGGCCACTATCAATCTTATTATAATATTCTTTAACTTCCTTCTCATTTTGAGCAAAACTTTTAATTGATGAAGAGATTGATGAGCAGCCGAGACCTATGATCATGGATGATGTCTTATGTGTATGTCCCATAAAATTACGTCTTAAACGACCTTCTTTTTTGGCCTTGGCCAAGCTGCTATCATCTTTTGCAAAATGATCTAATCCAATTTCTTCGTAATGATTAATGGCAAGAAGCTCTTTTCCTTTTTCATAAAGTGCTCTCTTTTCCATACCGTGTAGTAGGCCCTCTTCTGGAATGAGTCTTTGATTCTTAATTCTTGATGGAAGGTGAGCATAACTATAAAAAGCGATTTGTAATGGGTTCAGAGTTAATACTTTTTCTATAGTTTCTGTGATTGTATTTGTTGATTGAAAAGGAAGACCGTAGATTAAATCAAAATTTATATCAGCAATTCCAATTTCTCTAGCATAATCAACAAGTTCTTTTACTTTCTCATAAGGCTGAACTCTTCCTATTGCGTGTTGCACTTTTTCATCAAAGTCTTGGATTCCCATTGAGAGTCGTTCAATTCCAAAACTCTTATACATATCGAGTTGTTCTTTAGTGCATGTACGTGGGTCAATTTCTATCGATCCTTTAAATTCTTCCTCTTTGAAGTTTGGAGATAACTCATTAAATAAATTTGTAAAGGCCTCTACTGTTAAGAAGTTTGGAGTTCCTCCTCCTAGATGAATCGAGGCGATTTTGATATCTCCTAGCTTCTTCTTATATAGCTTCCATTCCTTTATTAGGTAGTTCACATATTCAAGGCCACGATCTTTATTCTTGGAAATAACACGATGGCATCCACAGTAATAACAAAGCTTCTCACAGAAAGGAACATGAATATATAATTCCACTCCCTGAGCTGGATCATATTGATCCTTAAGGTGTCCAAGCCAAATACCTTCACATGGGGCCCCATTCCAATGGGGGACGGCAGGATAGCTTGTATAGCGAGGAACTGGGATGTTGTACTTTTTTTCAAGATCATGAGATTTCATATCTTTCTCCTAATTGAGATTAATCATAGAAGAATTTCCTTAGAAAAAAGATGACCTAGATTAGGAAAATTCAATTTAATTTAAGTCATCTAAATTGAACATGATTATAAAGAATTAAAACACTGGAAGATCAGTGACATGTTTACTTTTTAAATAAAAATGAGGTTTTATTTAAAACATTTGAGTTCGTTTTTCATTTAATATCCAATTATTAACTAAACATTGGAGAAAAATATGAGTGTTTACACTACGAGTTCACATGGTGAAAGTAAAAATGACAACATGGAAATTTCAGCTTCTGGAATTGAAAGTAAAATTCGTTCAACAGCTCCTCGAGAGTTTCAAGGTCCTGACTTTCAAGGAGATCAAAATCAGTGGTCACCTGAGGATCTATTCTCAGCAAGTATTTCGAGTTGTTATCTATTAAGCTTTAAAGAATTAGCAAAGGCCAGAAAATTAGACTGGGATAAAATTGACGTTAAAGCGGATGCAACTTTAGATCGAAAAGACGGACGTATGGCCTTTACTTCGGTAGAGATTAAGCCTGAGTTAGTAGTCAAAAATAAAAAGGACGTCGATAAGTATATGAAGTTGCTAGAAGAAACTAAAGATAAGTGTTTAGTAACAAATACTGTTAATTGCTCTTTAAAATTAAATCCAAAAATAAAGGTCGCCTAATAATATTGGGGGCTTAGGCCCCCTTTTTATTGCATATTTTTTATTCACTCCATGTAATTCTTCTGGAGTTAATGTTTTCACCTCTTATATATGGTTTAACGTTAACATGAAGAATCTACCCCGTTTAATTGTTCCTATCTTATTAATGTTAACTCATGGCCTTGGTTTTGCTTTTGATCTCAGTAGTGAAGTTGAAAAGTTGAATGAGGAATATCGTAATACTTATGAGTATCCTATTATCATTTTCGATAAGAATGAAATAGCACCAAAACTCGTTGGTCTAGAAGAGACTGATCAGATTGAAATTGTTAAAAATTATACCTTAGATGTTCATGACATCGAACTTTCACATAATGAGGCCGTGAATCTCGTTCCGTACTTTACATCATTAAATGGTGCTGCTTCTGCGATACCTTTCTTTGAAAGAGGCTGGGGGAAAGAGTTAAAATTCTGCGCCGTTTTACCAAATGGAATTATGAATGATTTATCTGAAGAAGTCAGAAGAGTTTTAGGTGACTCAAAAGAAGTCGATGTTTATGAGAACTTTGACTTTTCAAGGTTTGAAAATCTCTTTACGCTTGAAGAGTTATATCTTTATTCGCTTTATCATGAATTATCACACTGTCTTGATCAAAACTTCATGCTTAAGAATTACTCTTCTTCACCATCTGCACATGGAGTACATGAAGCAGAATCGTTTGCTGAAGTAAATGCTCTTTTCCTACTGGCCCAAAAGAAGGGGATGAGAAATCTTGGTGCAAAGAGAAGCTTACTTAGAAAAACATATAGTCAGTATATGGGACCTTACCTTGCAAGTGATAAAGTCAGTACATTTGCTGGACCAATTGTTAAAAAAGGTGGAAGTGTTTATTTCTTAACTCCTGCTATCATTGCCGCTCAAAGAGAGTTGGAAAACTATAAAAAAGGCGTCATGGACTTCAACTTAGAGCAAACCTTGGCATTATCGAAAGAAGTTGTTGAGCATCATGCAATTAATAGTCGCAGCTTCCAGGCCCTTAATAAGTCATTTAAAGATGGAAGTGAGGAAGCAAAGAGGTATTATCGAGACCTTTCTCAAAGAGATCCAGACCTCTTCTTAGCAACATATTATGACCTCTTATACTTGTCAGTTCTGCTTGATCGCTAAGCTAAGATAGAATATCTTTTTTTGAACGACCTTTATTTCTGATAGTGTTATAAAGGTCATACATTTTTCCTTCACCATATTCTACTTCTTTTAGCTCGTTAATATCCTTGATTAGATGAGTGACTTTTGTGATTCGATTTAGACTCTCTTCAATACGATCCACTGATTCATCATTACATTCTCTTCTAAGTTTATTAACAGTAAGTTTTGCAACTGTAAGAGGTGAGTTAATTTCTCGAGACAGGGTGATAATCATTTTGGATATAACGTCTTTCTTATGGAACAGTTCAACTTCTTTCTCCTTTAATCTTTCTATTAATTTCTTATAAAGAAGAAAGATAACGATAAGAAGTGTTGGATATATCTGGTTGACGATTATCTGATATTTCAGCGCGAGGAAACCTTCGAAGTCAGTCCCATAAAAGTAGCCATAACTCATTACAAGGAGATTACTTACAAGTATGAGGAATGAAGACTTATAATCTATTGTCTGAACACTAATAATAAAAAATGCAATAAACCATGGTAGTAGTGCACTTGAATGTGATTGTATTTCATAGGTTCTGTAGTTTAAAAGGACAAACGTAATAAAGAATATATATAAGCGATATAAAATGGTGCTATCATACTTCTTGTAGAAGTAGAGAGTGTATATCCCAACAGGGATAACGAGTGATGAGGCTAGAACGAAAAATGAATTCGTTTCAATTTGAAAGAAGAAAATTAAGAGAATTAATGCAAAGTTAATTACTAAGGTCATAACCGTAAAAGAGATTAACCTCGCTTGGTATCTCTTTTCAATTACAGCTAGTTCATCTTCACGATCAAATGCAGACTTTGGATAAAAGTAATTTAATAGGTCCTTTTTTATAAAATTCTCCTAAGTCTTTGCCGACTTATCTTTTGTATTAATAGCGCTATAGAGATCGAAGATTCTTCTGTCACCATGCTCCACTTCTTTCAAGTCGCTTATGTCTTTTATAAGATGTGTGATTTTAGAAATCTGATCTAGGCTTTCATCCATCTTATTCATAATTTCATTTTCACTTTTTCTTTTAAGCTTGTTAACTGTGAGTTTTGCGATTGCCAATGGGTTATTAATTTCATGAGATAAAGTGATTATCATCTTTGATATCACGTCTCTTTTATTAAAACTTTCTAGCTCCTTGGTCCTGGCAACTTCTGATAACTTCTTATAAAGCAGGGTAAATGCAATAATTAGGGTGGGATAGATCTTATGAATTACTAATTGATACTTTAGTGGTAGGAGCCACACATAGGCTTCACCATATTGTGTATTATAAGCTATTAGCGATAAATTACTTATCAATATAATAATGGCAACTCTGAAGCTTGTCGTGTAGACCATGACGATGAAAAAAGCGAGTATCCATGTCAGTAATTCTGTCGAGTGGGACTGCATGACATAAATACGATAATTTAAGATCACAAATGCCGTAATAAATAAAAGTACTCGATAAGTAAGAAGGTTGTCGTATTTCTTATATGTGTATAAGGAGATTAAGCACAATGGAATCACTAATGCTTCAGAGTATATAAAATTCGTCGTAAATTGAATTTGAGAGAAAATAATTATAACTATTGTTAAAAAGTGTATTAGAAGAGTGAATGTTGAGAAGGTAATAAGGCGCGCCTGATATCTCTTTTGGATAGCCGCTAGCTCATCTTCTTGGTCAAATGCAGAAGCTGGATAAAAGTATTTGAGAAAATCGATGCTAATGAAATGCTCCTAAATGATTCCTGTGGAAAATAATAAATGTTAGGGGCAAAGAGCGTCAATTTAATCTTGTAAAGATTTTAAATAACTTCTCTTATTGTGTGACGCGTTGACGTAACCAGCAATTTTGCTTAGCTTTTTATACTTCTAGCTTTAGAACTTCTTTTAGCTCTTTAATTAATTCTTCATTATTTTTCTTTGGTGAAATTCCAAAGTCGTTAAGCTCAATTCTCTTCGTCATTTGGTTATCAATTGCCTTAAGAACATTATCAATAAGTGCTTTCTTTCTTTGATTTACTAATTCTTCATCTCTAATTGTAAAGATCTCATTTAGTACTGTTTTGCCAATAAACTGTCTTGCTAGGGCCAGTTCTCCATGGATCTCATTTAGTAGTCGATTATCGTAGTTTGTTGACTGATCTTCAAAAGACCTAAGCTTAATCATTTGATAGCTCTGATCACTCATCTCATCATAGTAGAGAGCATTGAATATACTATTAGGGTTATTCGTTACTAAGACCGCAACAAGGTCAGCAAAGAATTCATTATACGATGACGATAAATGATAATACTCTATTTCATGATGAGTTTTCATTTTCTCTTGTAGTCTCTTTATCTGGTTTTCGTAGTATTTAACTGCGTTGCCATAATTTCCTGTGGCATAGGCGTTTTGAAGAGCTATTTTGTATCGTGATAAGCTTTCTGCCATTGCCTTAAACTGTGGATAAAACTTCTTTCCAATGACCTCGCCAAAAATTGCATGTGAATACTCATGGTAGAGGATGGCATCCGTTCCCAGGCTAAGAGAGTCGTATACTTGTCCCCATCGATTTGAAAAGGTAAGTCTTAAAGGAAGGCGAATAGTGCTTCCAATATCAAAGGATGCACCACTGTCTCTTGCAAGTAATTCAATATTAACCTTAGGTGATATATTTGAAATTTGTTTAACTTTATTCATGGCCTTATCGGCCCAAAAGGCATCCTCACAATCCACAAAATCCTTAGAACGAACTTTAAAGGCTTTATTAATAATTTGAAACTCTCTCTCACATTGCAGTTCTTGTTGAACCTCCATTGAGATCTTTAGAAAGCTTTGATGATCTTCTTTGGCAAAAGAGTTTAGGTTTAATAGAGCTGTGGACAATAGTAGAGTTGCTAGAAAATTATTCATAAGGAAAACTAACATTTTACTTATTTGATTAGGGGATTTTGAAACAATTTTCTAGGCCGTCTAAATTTAAAACGGAAAAATTGTCCTCTTCTCTAATTGTGTAAATAAATGCTGTTGTCTTTAGATATTTAGACTGTCTTGGGAATGGTTTTGTAACTACTTATAATCTTGATTATGAACGTGTACATGTATGTGAGTTTTATAAAATAATTCATATCCTTAACAGTTCTAAGTATTTAATATTAAAGAACTTTGATACCTCTTGGCCCGATTGTATAATATTCTTAGATATGATTTTTTCTGTCGCCATTAATTAAAATTTATTGTAACTAAGTTTAAATATTTTTCAGTAGGACTTAATTTTGGATCAATTTATAAATGTCTTTGGAGAGTTTAAAAACTCTGAAGAAGAGAGAGAGTATTTAGAAAATGCATGGAATAAGGACTCTTTCTATATTCGTTACTCTTATCTCACTTGTTGTATTTTGATGCTTTTTGCTGGCCTTTTCGCTGATTACCAAAGGACATTCTTTTATGGTTCTCCAAATATACTTACTGCCTTAAGAGTGGGGCTTGTAGCATATGGACTCTACTTTGTTTATTCGTGGAGAAATAAGGCATATAGTGAAAAAGTTGAGGTCCATCTTTTTTATATTAAACTTCTATCAGTCATTATTGTCGCTGCTCTAACATTTATGGTTCAAGGAAGAAGTTCAACACTTCTTGCTGGTGTTATGATTATGACGACTTCATTCTATGTCATGCTTCCTGGGCGACTAAATTGTATCATTTGGAATTGTGTTCTCTTGTTTTTAGTATTTTTAACAGTTCCTCTTTTACATCCTGAAGCAGACTTAGCAAATCATGGTTATCGCGTTTTTATTCTCGTTTCTTTAAATATTGTTCTCTTTGCTTTTCGTTCTATGTTTAATCGCGCTTGGCGACTTTTTCATATTTCAAATAGACGACTTGCTGAAATGAATAAGACTAAAGATGATGTCATCTCAACAATTGCACATGATCTAAAGAGTCCTCTTCAAGTGATTATGTCTTCAGCTCAAGCTGTAACACGCTCAAATCGAGAACTAAGTACGGAAAGAATTCAAAGCTATCAAAATAGAATTTTAAAAGCAGCTCGTAAAACAGATAATCTCTTAAGAGACCTCTTATCTTGGGCCATAACAAGTAATGAAAGTTTAGGCTATGATCCAAAAGATACAAATATAAAGCCAACAATTGAGAAGGCCATTGAATTTGCAATTGAATTGGCCCAGACAAAAGAACTTGATATTGATGTCGACCTTGAAGATTATGTTCTAAATCACGATAGCGTTATGATTGAGACTTGTATTAGAAATATTATTTCCAACGCAATCAAATTCACTCCTGAAGGTGGAAAGATTAATGTCAAAGGTCAACATGATGAAAATGGATATCAGATTGAAGTTGTTGATCAAGGAGAAGGCGTTCCTGATGTTGTCATCAATGGACTTGCAAGTGGTAACACATTCCATGTTAAGCAAGGAACGAAAGGTGAGAAGGGAACTGGTATTGGCTTAAAATTAGTTCATTCATTCTTGGAAAAACATAACGCAAAATTATTAATTGAAAACTTACCAGATTGTGGGTCTCGAGTAACTCTAAACCTACCTCTTGTTTAACTGCCTCTATATTTTACAATTCTTTGAGCAAGAGCATTTTCTTTTGAAATATCTCCACTTGTGATGGCCCATAAGTTAAAGACTAGATTCTTATCTTGTCCAAGCTTTATCAACCTCTTCTCTTTCAAGCTTTGCTTTACAACACTTCTAGGTAGAAATGCGGCAACTCCACCGTGCTCGACAGCAGACTTTATTAAAGATGAGTCTGTAAATTCACTAACAATCTTTACCGAAAGATTATTAATTTCAAAATAGTCTTCAATATTGCGTCCAAGTACACAGATCTCTGGATAATTAATTACTTTCTTATTACTTAAGCAATTTGGAAATTTTCCCTTAAAGCTATTTTTAGAAGCTGCAACACAAACTAATGGTTCTGCCTTTAATTTGTGAGCAATGAGCTTCTTTGAACGGCCTGTATACTCTGTGTCCGAGAGAATTAAGTCTAGTTTGTTATTTGCTATATCTTTATAAAGGGAGTCGAGGTCTTTTTGATAGATTTGTATTTTTAAATGTGGATTGATGATAAGTGGTTTTAGGAAGTCATAGATAACATCATTAGGTACCCATGGAACAGTTCCAACTTTTATAATTGTTATAAAATCATCATTATTAGACTTGAGATATTGAATCATCTCCTCTGAGTGTCGAAAGATTTTTCGTGCATACTCCATAACGACAATTCCATTGTCGTTTAAAACAAGCTTCTTGCCTAAGCGGTCAAATAGTTTCTTCTCAAGATCTTCTTCTAGTAAACGCAATTGATGACTCAGTGCTGGTTGAGTAATATTAAGCCTCTTAGAAGCTTTAACAATTGAGCCCTCTTCTGCTATTGTCAGGAAGTACTTGAGATGATTGAAATTGATCTTATACATAAAGCACCTATATAGATTTAACATTATATATCCATAATCTTATATGCATTTAATTTATAAGTCTATTTGCGTTAGGTTATTACTAACAAATAGAAATCGTTCAACAAAAAAAAGGATGGTTATGAGCAAAATGACTAATAAATTAACTCAACTAAAAATAGAAGATCGTGATCTACATACAAAGACTCACGAATTACGTGATATGGGATTAATCCCAGGGACAATGTATGGACCAAATGTTGAGAATACTCCTGTTAGAGCATCTGAATTAGACCTTAAAAAGGCCATCAGTAAAACAGGTGAGGTCTATGAAGTTAAGTCAAAGAAACGTACTATCTTTGTAAAGTTTGAAGAAATACAAAGAGACCCTGTTTCAAAGGAACTTGTTCACTTCTCTCTTGTTGAATTACCTAAAGGTGAAACAAATGAGGTTGAAGTACCTATTGTTGCAATGGGTGAGCCAGCTGGACGTAAGAAAGGTGGTGTCCTTGTTTTAATGCACGATAATATCACTCTTAGCGGTACTCCAAAAGATATGCCTGCAAAGGTTGAAATTGATGTTTCAGGGCTTGATATTGCGGAGAATTTAACCGTAGCTGATATGAAGTTACCTAAGAAGGTTGAGGCAATGATGGACATGGAAGAAGTTATTGCTATATGTCGACCACCTGCTAAAGAGGAATCAACAGAAGAAGAGAGCTCTGATGAGATGATGCTAGAGCCATAATTTCTTAAAATCTATTCATTCGACATAAATTAACTAAGCCTAGGTATTGCCTAGGCTTTTTTTATGATATCTTTTAATAATGAAAATTACTATCGCTGGTGCTTCTGGCTTTATAGGTCATCATCTTATTCAAAAACTTAATGGGATTCATGATGTTAGAGGCCTTGGTCGATCTCGTAGTTCCTCTAATCGTCCGAATGAGGCGAGTTTTGAGTGGAGGTCATGTGATCTTTTCTCTTACCAGAGTATTAAAAATTCTCTAGAAGATACTGATGTTGCAGTATACCTTGTCCATTCAATGTTGCCATCATCAAAATTATTTCAAGGAAGTTTTCAAGATACAGATTTAGTACTAGCAGATAACTTTGCTAAGGCCTGTATAAAAAATAATGTAAAGCAGATCGTTTATCTTGGTGGGTTAGTTCCGGATGGAGAAACAAGTACTCACTTAAAAAGTCGTTTAGAAGTTGAAGAAGTTTTCCAGACTTGTAAAATCCCTACGACAATTTTAAGAGCGGGAATGATTGTTGGAAATGGTGGATCTTCTTTTGAAATTTTAAAGAATCTTGTTCTAAACCTTCCTGCAATGATTCTGCCATCCTGGACTAAGAGTCGTACTCAGCTCGTTTATATTGATGACTTAACAGATATTTTCAAAAAAGTAGTAGGCAACCCAAAGTTCTATAATAAGTGTCTTAATATTGTTAATGGTGAAAAGGTCACCTATGAACAATTAATAAGAGAGACGGCCACTCATATTGGTAAGAGATGTCCAATGATACCTGTTCCAATTAATTATTTAAGCCTTTCAAAATGGTGGGTGAGTACTTTTGGTGAGGCCCCTTTTGAATTAGTTGCTCCTCTTGTGGATAGCCTTAAATGTCATTTACCAGTAGTTGAGGTAAATGAAGATATTAAGGACTGTATAAATTATCCAACATATAAGTCTATGCTAGAGAAGATCTCAACTAATAAGTTTGAAAAATCAAAACGTTATAAAAAGCGTCGATTTGAACATAAGAATGTCCGATCAATTCAGCGCTTAGACAATCCGTCTCATTTAGATATGCAAAGAGTGGCCCAAGAGTATATGAATTGGCTCCCACGCTATATTCACTCGATTGTTTATGTGGAGCAAGATGATGAGATTGTTAAATTCAAATTGATAGGGTTAAAAAAGTCTCTACTTGCTCTTAAGAAAATCTCAAATACCTCAAACCTTAATCGAGTTAAATTTCATATTGTAGGAGGTCTATTGTCTGGCTCAAAGAATACTGGCTGGCTCGAGTTTCGCGCTGTTGCCGAAGGACGCTACACAATAGTATCGGTTAATGAATTTAGGCCATATTTACCTTGGTATCTTTATCGCTATACACAAGCAGTTGTTCATTTATGGGTCATGAGGTCATTTAATAATTATTTGAATCATTTAAAAATCTCTTAAGTTTAGCTCCTTTTTTCACAGTGCTAAAATCTCAATCGTCTTATTAATTTAAAACTAGGAGGCGAATATGATGAGACGTTCAATTATTCCACGTAGAAATTCCAATCTCGCATCGAGCTTTTTTTCTGGAGATTCAATTGATAGCGACTTCAGAGAGATGATCAATGGTTTAGAGGATATTTGGCAGGGACGTGGTCTTTCAAGTGAAAGTGCAGGCTTTGGTGAAATGAAAGAAACGGATAATGCTTATTTACTAAGTGTTGATATGCCTGGAGTAAAAAAGGAAGACTTGAATATTCAGGTTGATAATGGACTCGTTACAATTGAAGCAACTCGTAAAACATTATTTGAAAATGGTGGGGGAGAAACAAGAAGAATCTCTCGAAGCATCACTGTTCCTCAGACAATAAATCGTGATGAGGTTCAAGCTCAAATGCAAGATGGTATCTTGTATTTAGCTTTACCAAAAAGCGCTGAGAACAAGTCAAAGCGAATAAATGTATCGGATGCTAATGAAAGCTTCGTGAAATTATTTGCCGATAGCAGTGATAAGTCTTCACACTAATCAAGGTAGATGAAAAGGGGGAGTTCACTTTCTAAGTGGACTTCTCCATTTCCAATATTTGAAAGAGTAAGGCTACTTAGCGCTTCAACACTGGTCCAATCTCGTAATTTATATTTACACTCACCATAAATTTTAATTTTTTGCTTTTCTAGGCTAATAATTGAAAAGGGCCCGTCTTGTTTTATAATATGATGTCCAGCTGATATAACTTGAATATTCCTATCGATATAACAAATACGTCGATTTTTACTATCTTTTAAAAAATGATGAATAGAGCCTAAATTAAAGAGTTGGTGATCGGCTCTTCCGCCACTAAAGCCAAAGAAGTACAAATTTGTAATATTATTGGGAATAAGCTCTAGGGCGGCATCAAGGTCAGATAAGTCTTTTTCAGGATTAAGTCTTATATCAATATTAAAATCACTTATATTTGAATCATTATCACCAATAGAAAGAGAGGCTATTTTAGATGGCCGGTAGTAGTTTAGGCCACCATCAACATAAATAGAAGCTAGCTCACTATTTAAAATTGAAGTATCGCTCAGCATAGGGCCAATTATTTGCAGTGTGTCGCACTCTTTAATCTTTAATAAGAATTCATCATGAGTCATAAGTCCATTATGTGATGTCTCGTTTAACTTGTATTGACGCTGTGCGGATGGCGATTTATGGGTACAAAAGTTGTTTAAAATGATAAAAATAAGAGTGGTTAATTTAAAAGTAACTTTATATTCAATATTTTTGTTCTTTGCTTTCTCTAGTCAGGTGTTTTCCAAGGCGGCCGACTCCTTTCATATTTTAATACTTCATTCGTATTCTCCTGATAGTTCTTGGACTTCACAATTAGATCACTCCATTCGTAAGAATATAGATGATGAAAACTATAGAATAATTACTTACTCCGAGTATATGGATACAAAAAGGCGCTCTTCACAGGACTACCTAAAAAGCTTGGAAGATTTTTATAAACAAAAATATCAAAAGACTAAGATTAATTTAATTATTACTACTGATGATAATGCATTTCATTTTGCTATGAAGAATCGAAGCTCAATATTTAGAAATGCACCTGTCGTATTTACCGGCCTAAATGGAGTCAATGATAAGAGATTTGATGAATATGAGAAAGTAGGTGGCTACACTGGTGTTGTCGAATCATTTGAGATTATAAAAATGGTAAAAACAGGCCTAAAGATTCATCCTAAAGCTAAAAAGATCTATATTCTAAACTCTATACATGAAAATTCAGGTCTCTATTTAAAACAAGAATTTAAAAAAGCTTTTGAAGAGTTTAAGCCTTCACAGGAAATCGTTTATCTTGAAGATTATGCAATACAAGACTTATATAAGAAGCTTGGTGAACTAGATGAAAATTCTTTTATTTTGTTTGGAGCATTCTCACGTGATAAGAATGGTACTTTTCTAAACTTTGAAAAAAGCTTAGAAAGTATGAGTGGTTACGCAGGAATTCCAATTTATGGTTTTTTGAAATACTATTTACCTCATGGATTAACTGGAGGCTACTTTGTAAGTAGCGAGGTTTATGGAGAGCAAGCTGCAATTTTGGCCAATCATATTATAGGGGGACGCAATGTCGATGAATTACCAATCGTTTTAAAGGCACCAGCTCCAATCCTCTTTGATTATCAAAAAATAGTTAAATACAATATTGATATTTCTAAGCTTCCTGAGAATGCACAAATCATTAACCAGAAGAATAAACTTCAAAAATTTTATCAAGAATATACAATTGAGTTTTGGATTATTCTCTTTTCATTTATAAGTTTAATCTCAAGTGTTTTTATTCTTTCATATTATTTTAATCAGCAAAAAAATCATAAGAAAGCAGTTCTGCGTATTAATGAAGAATTAGAAAAAAGAGTTGAGGATAGAACAAAGCAGCTTATTGAGCAGCAATCCAAACTTATTAACTCTGCAAAACTAGCTTCTATTGGTGAAATGGCAAGTGGAATAGCTCATGAGATCAATAACCCTCTTACTATTATTGATCTATCGGCCCACCGTTTGAAACAGAATGCAGATAATGAAACAGTTGAAAAGTCGGCCCAGAAAATTAAAGATACAGTTCAGAGAATTACAAAGATAATTCAAGGACTAAAGCAATTAGCAAAAGAAGATGATTCGCTTTCTCCTGAGCTCGTAAATATACGTGAGGCCATTGATGATGTTATCTCAATCTGTCAGGCAAGATTCAAAGATAATGAAATTGATTTCAAGGTAAATATCGCAAATGATCTTAAGGTTACTGGCGGCGCTGTTCAGATATCTCAAGTAATTCTAAACCTTTTAAATAATGCCTTTGATGAATTAGTGGAAAGTGAAGGGAAGCGTTGGATTAAATTAGAGGGGAAAAGAGATAATGACATGGTGGAAATCTCAGTAACTGACTCCGGAGATGGTATTCCTCAAGAGATACGTGAGCGCATAATGGAGCCGTTTTTTACAACGAAAGTTGATAAGAAGGGGACTGGTTTAGGCTTAAGTATTTGTAAGAATATTATCGAGCATCACCGCGGGCGTCTATTTGTTGATACATCATCCTCTAATACGAGATTTGTGATTCAAATACCTTCTATCTCCTAGATTGACACTAGATTTTTAACACTTAAGCATTTCATTTATAGGATAAAGTGTTATTATTTATAGGTGCTATATTTAAAGACTTTACTCACATTTCTTTTCATTTTTATTTCAAGCTCTCTGCATGCTCAAGTCAAAGGAGATCTGAATATTGTCGTTCTCCATTCTTATAGCCAAGAAAATGATTGGACAAATAGAATTGCACAAGGATTTAAGAGTAATATTAATTCTTCAAAGTATAGTAGGGTTGATTTTTTTACCGAGTATATCGATAGTAAGCGCTTTTATGGAGATGATTTTGATCAGTCATTAAAGAACTTATATTTTAATAAGTTTAAAACTCTTAGTGTTGACTTGATTGCGACTACTGATGATTATGCTCTTGATTTTGCCTTAAAGTATCGAAAGGAAATTTTTAATAACGCTCCAATTATCTTTAGTGGTATCAATGGTTTTGATAAGAGAAAGCGTGAGCTTTATAAGAGAGATAAAAGCTTTACAGGGATTCTCTCAATTCTAGATGTTAAAAAGAATATCGAACTCGCTTTAAGACTACAGCCAAAGGCCAAGAAGATAATCTTTATCAATACAAAGCACACTCGATCAGGGAGATATTTCAAAGGGCAATTTGAAGATGGTGTTAAGCCTTTTCTTTCGCAATATGAAGTAGAATATATTGAAGACTTAAGCTTTGAAGAACTATATAAGAGGTGTCGAAATTTTAAAGATGATGCCGTTGTATTCTATGGAGGGTATTCACGTGATCGCCTTAATCAACATGCTCGATTTCGCGATGTCATAAGTAATATAAGTCGTAACTCAACTCTTCCTGTCTATGGCTTTACTGATTTTTATTTAAATTATGGCCTTGCTGGTGGCCATGTTGTAAGTGGCTTTGAGCAAGGTAAGTCTATGGCAAAAATGGCCAATGATTATCTAAGTGGAAAAAAAGTCGAAGATATTCCTATTATTAAAAACCCACAAAATCCTTTGATTCTCGATTCTGAACTTTTAAAGAAATATAATATTGATTTTAAAAGGATCCCATCAAACGCAAGGGTCATTTACCATCACGGGAAGCTTTATAATTTATACACTAGCTATAAGAAAGAATTTTGGTTGACTCTATTGTCATTTATCGTTCTTCTCATTAGTAGTGGCGTACTCTATTATTTTTCTATTAAGCAAAAAGAATTTAAAGAAAGCTTAATTACTCTCAATAATATTCTTGAAGAAAAAGTACAAGAGAGAACAAAACAATTAATTGATCAGCAGTCTAAGCTTGTTAACTCCGCTAGGCTAGCTACAATGGGTGAGATGGCAAGTGGAATCGCACACGAGATTAATAACCCTCTAGCAATTATTGACTTAACTGCTGGTCGAGTAAAACAAAGAACCAAGGTTGAAAGTAACTTCAAGCAAATCAATAGAATAAATACAACTGTATCTCGTATATCTAAAATTATAAAAGGTTTAAAACACTTATCTAAAGACGGTGAAAAGTCTAAGAAAGAAAACTTCTTATTAATGGAATCGATTGAAGATGTTAACTCTCTTTGCCAAGAAAGGTTTAAGGAATATGATATCACTTTCAATGTGGAGGTTGATCCAGAGCTTAAGGTTTATGGCTCACTTGTTCAAATTGGGCAGATGCTCTTAAACCTGCTTAATAATTCTTTTGATGAGCTAATATCAAAAAAAGACAATCGATGGATTACACTTAAAGCTGAAAGAGTTTATCTAAGAGATAATAAGAGTTATGTTGAGATTTCAATTACTGATTCCGGTAAAGGAATAAAGAAAGAGGATCAATCAAAGTTGATGGACCCATTCTTTACGACAAAAGCAGATAAGAGGGGGGCCGGCCTAGGTCTTACTGTCTGTTCTAATATTATTTCTAATTATGGGGGAGAGTTCTTCTATGATGCAGAATGTGAAAATACTCGCTTTGTTATGCGCCTGCCAGACTTAAATGACCAGCAGGCCGTTTCTTAATTATTGAGCTCTACGGTCAAAAATAAGTCTAACTCGATTTTCGTCACATACGTTATTTTCTTCATTTAAGATATCCACTGCTATATATCGAATACCTCGTTTTGATGCTGTATAAGTAGCAGATTGAAGTTTACTCTTTAAAAGCTCTTCATTTTCTAAACAAGACTTAGAATCATCATCAGTTTGTGACATCGTATAATCGAGATCAAGGGTTCTGGTTTCTCTTGCTCGGTTAAAGAAGAGTCCAAATTGACAGACTTGTCCGTTATTTGTTGACCAGCTTGTTTCAATTGAAAAAGTATTTAGGTCTTTATCTGCAGTTAGTAGATTAAAATTAATGCCTCTTTCTAAAAAGACTTTTGGTGTTTGAGTATATTCAACCTTATAACGACGAATGAATTTTCCACAATCAAAGCCCGTACCTTTTACAATATATGTTGTACCTGCTGGTAGAGGCCATATTTGTGCAAAAACGCTACTAGTTAGAATTGTTGCTAATAGAATGATTTTCTTCATTATAGGCTCCTTAGGAATTTAATTAGATCTTCTCGATCCGACTTTTTTAATTTTAAAAAGTTTTCTTTGGCTTCTTTTGCCTCGCCACCGTGCCAAAGAATTGCTTCTTTTAGATTTCTTGCTCTTCCATCATGAAGAAAACGAGTGTGCCCATTTATCTTCTTTATTAGGCCAAGACCCCAAAGAGGAGGAGTTCTCCATTCTCTTGTTGTTGCTTGAGCTTCATTCTTATACTCTCTGATATCATCTGCAAGGGCATCGCCCATATCGTGTAGAAGCATATCAGTATAAGGATATATCTTTTGATTATTTAAGACTTTAAACTTTGACTGATTTCCAGTTGTATAACTTGGAGTGTGGCAAGCTTGGCAACTAATTTGATTAAAAACCTTTTGACCGCTTTTTACTCTTGGGTCATCAAAGTTTCTTCTAACTGGAACTGATAGAAGTTGAGTGTATTCTGTTACGCGATTTAAAAGGTGCTTTGAAATATCACTTTTAGTTTTCTTTTCTTCACAATCAAGTTGTACGTAAGTACATTCTTCTTTTGGGAAAAGATAACTCGTAATTCCTATATCACCAACAAAGGCCGCTGCGTTTTGCTCAAGAAGACTAGGCTTTCCTGCTTTCCACCCAAAGCGTCCTAGTACTTCTCTTTGTTCGACAATCGAGAAGACGCGATTTACTCGACCTGAAATTCCATCACCATCTCTATCTTCAGGATCAGCTTTTTCAAGGATATCTTCTTCCTTAATATTTTCTAATAAGCCTAGGCCTATCATTTGTGGCCCAACACGTGGAGAAATTATGGTATTATCACCAAATTTACCTTGAGATAATTTTCTAAAGATATAATTTGGTTTCTTTAATTCATAAGTTTCACCATCTGCAAAACTTCCAATGATGGTTTCAAATTTAACAAAGACTTCACCTTCGCCTTTTACACCTTCGATACTATGTGGCTGAAATTGGCCACCGTATTTTTCATGCTCAATGACTTCTCCATTTTCTTTTATCTGTCTAAGACGAAAGAGAAGAGAAATATCTGTTGGCCCGTCAGTATCTGGTAGTCCTCGACCACGGCCATCGAGAAAGTGGCATGCAGTACAAGATGTCGCATTAAAGACTGGTCCTAGTCCGTCCCGTAGGGGAGTTGATGAAGGGGCCGTAACCCATGCTCCTTTAAAGAAGCTATTTCCAGTTTGAAAGTAGCGACGAAGCATTCCTCTGGTTCCCGCCATTGGATGAGAGAAGGCATTAACTGAAAGATCCAGTGTAGTCCCGGCACCGGCCGGGAACTTTTCACTGGAGTATGTATTAAAAGATAATACAAAGAAAAATGTTAAGACTAAGTTTCTTACCACTGTACTGGAGTCTCTAATTCTTCAGATAGTTCAACAAGTTCAATGGCAAGCTCTTCCATTTCTTCAATAGAAGCTAGGATATCAACTCTAGCATTTTCATCAAGAATTGCTTGATCAAATGGTACAGGGAGACCTGCTAGCATTTTGTTGATCTTTGCAACTCGAGTATTAATTGCATCTGATAAAACTGTGTTTTCAGTTAGGCTTAGAATTCCCGTTGCCTTTAGGATATTTGCGACACCCCAGAAGTTCCACTGAATATCCATGTGAGTCATATCTGAGAAACATGAGTGCTCATCTTCTTGTCCCATTGTCTCCCAAGCTACGAACATTCTTTCACCAGATAATTCGTCACCTGACATATAGATCATTCCTGCAAGGATATTATTAAGAGCTTCTTTTTGATTCTTAGCTACAAATTCAGCTCTATAATTATTCTTATTAGGCTCCCATGCATCAACAAGAGTTTGAAGATGATCAATAAGAAGATCTGTTGCTACAGATAGGTAAGTTGCACGTCTTTGAGCATTTTGCCCAAGGCCAATTACATAGTCAGTATATGAGCGATTACCTGGACCAGTTGCAGAAAGGTCTTGTCCCCAAAGTAGGAATTCAATTGCATGATATCCTGTTGAGATATTCTTCTCACCATTTAATTCATTTAAAGAAGAAAGTAGGTCTTTCGTAATTACAGGATAGTCAGCAACATTATTTACGATACCTGCATTTGGAGCACCTTCAACATAATCGATATATGCTTCATCTAGAGGCCATGCATTTAAAAGTCCCTCTGGGCCTTGATCACTATCAATTGGTCCATTGTAGAATCTAAAAACTTCAGATTGGCCATATGGAGCTCTTGCTTGCTTCCATGATTCTCTGGCCATCTCTAGAGTCATAACCCCTGGGTTTGAAATAAAGAATTCAACGTCTTCTTGAAGAACAACAGCTCTATCAAGTGAGTCAGAATAAGTGCTGTAAACGAGATCAGCATAATTATTAATTACAGTTTGTGTTGTCGTAGCTGCAGAGATACTTAGGCCAAAACCTAGTGAAATCGATAAGATAGACTTTTTAATCATTGTTAGATCCTTTGTTTGTTATATTGCCTGTACAAAAGGTTATGTTTTAAAACATTGGTTTGATACCTCAAACAGTATGTTACTTCAACAATAAAGTTTAATTTTATAGTAAATAGACTTTGTTTACTTTAAGTGTTTTAATTTTGTCTATGAATTCTCATAAGTTAGTAATACTTACGTTTATTTGCTTTTCTTGCTTGGGGCTTCCAATTGGTCACGAGTCTGGATTTCTTGGAAATACGACATCACGTCCGGGAGATATTGGGGCCGCACTCGTTTTTCCATCTGCCACGGCCTTTACTAAATATGACGATATAAAGATTTACTTTGGTCTAATTTATACGCGTCAAGAGATTGGCTCAATTGGAGATAGCGAACTTGAAGGGACGGGAAGTAGTTTTGAGAGTCAGTTCATTCCATACTTTACCGGGTTTGCTGGAGAGCTCTTTGGTTTAACATTTACAAATTTTGTAACTTACTCTGGTACAAATAACGGGCAATTTGACTTGAATATTCCAAGTATTAGTGGCGGCGGTAAGGCCAATGTACAATTTGAAGAAACAGTTCTTGGGATCTCTGTTGCTAAGAAATATGAAAGGTTCTCACTGGGGGCAAGTTTCAGCCTTGAGATACAAGGTAGTAAAACTTTTTCAACTTTTGAAGGGGTAAGTGGTGGTAACACTTTTCTTCAAACGACTAATAATATTACAAAGTTTATTATTATAAACTCCATTATAAGTGCTTCTTATAAAGAAGAGAGGCATTTCTTTAGTGCAGGTCTGGACTTTCCTGGTATTAAGTATTCCTCTTCCTCACGAACTGAAACTTTTCTATTAGAAGATGGTAGTGGTGATGTTATTCGCTTGAAAAGTGAAAATAAACCGGACTACAAAAGCAATACAAGCCTAAACTTAGGCTATAGTTATTTAAGTGCTAACTGGGCCCCCTCTGTTGATCTATTTTATGATCTGAAAAATATTGATATTAATATTTCAAGAAATGAAGACCGAAATAGGGCCAATTTCTCTGATGATGTTTTGATAAAATTTGGCCTGCGCTCACCTGAACTTAAGCTACCTACCAACAGAGTTTTTAAAGGATCGACTTATTCATATCTTTTTGGACTCCAGTATCGACAAATTGATACCGTCAATGAGTCTACAGATGAGGAAAATACAGGACGCACTTATCAATTCTCGTTTGGCTTTAAATTGGCCAATCGAAAGACAAGTCCAATCTTTGGAGTCTATTATGAAGATGAAAAGAGTACTTCTAATTCAGGCAGTAAAGTCTTTGGTTTAATGTATTCTTCGAATTATAATATTTTTGATTAATTTATGTAGACTTGAATCCATAATATGGTGTAATAAGTCTCGTTCTATTTAGGCTTTCTCTGGAGAATTATTATGAGCACAATGGCCCAATTTTTTAGTAACAATTATCGTCACTTTAATGCCGCTTCACTTGTTGATGCATCAAAGGCATATGTTGATCATTTAAAGAGTGGGAAGAAGATGATGATCACTCTTGCTGGTGCTATGAGCACAGCAGAGTTAGGTGTCAGTCTTGCTGAAATGATCCGCCAAGATAAAGTTCAAATAATCTCTTGTACTGGTGCAAACCTTGAAGAAGATATCATGAACTTAATCGCATACAATCACTATAAGCGTATTCCAAATTATAGAGACCTAAGTCCAGAGGAAGAAGAGGAGCTTCTAGCACAAGGCTTTAACCGCGTAACAGATACTTGTATTCCTGAGGAAACAGCTTTTAGAAAGTTACAAAAATATCTTTTTGAAGAGTGGTCAAATGCTGCAAAAGCAGGTGAGAGGCTTTTTCCACACGAGTTCTTATATCGCATCCTTCGCCGAGAAGATTTTGCCAAAGAATTTGAAACAGATGCTAAGAATTCTTGGATGATGGCAGCTTGTGAAAAGAACCTACCAATTATCGTTCCTGGTTGGGAAGATTCAACAACAGCAAATATCTTTGCTTCTTACTGTCTAACAGGAGAGCTTGAGCCGTCACTCGTTAAAAATGGAATTGAATATATGATGTTCCTTGCTAAGTGGTATCCAGAAAATTGTGGAGATAGCGGCATTGGCTTCTTCCAAATCGGTGGTGGAATTGCAGGTGACTTCCCAATTTGTGTTGTACCAATGCTTAATCAAGATATGGAAGATGATGTTCCTCTTTGGTCATACTTTTGCCAAATCTCTGATTCAACAACAAGTTATGGTTCTTATTCTGGAGCTGTACCAAACGAGAAAATTACTTGGGGTAAACTATCTTCTAAGACTCCAAGATTCATTATCGAATCTGATGCGACAATCGTTGCACCACTAGTTTTTCATTACGTGTTGGAAAACTAAGATCATTGCTCTAAGATAGAAGGGCATGAGAATACGATTTCTATATAAGCTAGGGGCATTCTTTTTAGGATGCCTTTTTTGTTTTATCCTCCATTCAAAGGCCGGTTGGTCTCCCGTTTTAGCATCTGCTTCAGTGGGACTTATTGGAAGTTTTCTTCCTGTGAATTCAAATATGCGTGCGGCCATTTATAGTGGAAGCTTTGCAGGGATGTGTTCTAGTGAATTAGTTTCTAATTATTGGGAGATATTTGGGATTTCATTAATTGGAGCTGTAATCTATCTCTACTCACTCAAACTTTTTCAAGGCTTTGGTGGAAAACTCGGTACTATCGCTTTTGTGAGTGTTGCTCTCTTTTATTTAATTAAGGGGAGTATTATATGATCTCTTCAATAATTATTTCTATTATTGCAGGAATTTCAACATTTCAGCTTTCACAACTTAAAGCGTTTGGAATAATAAGATCATCAGCTCTTTTAAGTCTTATTGCATATGGTATTCTTTATTTGCTAACACCAAATTATGAATTATTATCCATTGTCTTCTTTGGCGCCTCTTTTGTGGGGATGAGTTGTCCTAGTCGAATGCATAATATTACAGTAACGATTAGTTCAATCATATTTGCAATTTTCTTTCATTATTTAGTCCCTCTGTTAAAGGGGTATGGAGGGGCGCTAGGACTAAGTGCCTTCTTAAGTGTGGCCATTATTCAATTATTCTTACATTTGTCTGGGAAACTTGCCACATCTCGCTAAGCCTGCCATCATTTTAACATGAAAAATCTTAACTATATTTTAGTGGCCTTATTAATATCAACATTTACATATGCAATTGAGACTGTTCAAGTTGTAGGAAGTATTGAAATCGATGCACCTATTGAAGAGGTTTTTGAATTTGTTGCAGATCCTATGAATGATCATATTTGGAGAAGTGAAGTAAATGAGATGACAACGAATACTCGTCATCTTAAAGAAGGAAGTATTTTTAGGGAAGATGCTTGGATTGGAATAAGAAAGCATTTTATAACGACAACTGAGCTAATTAAGCTAGACTATCCTCATCAGGCACTATTTGAGACTGTAAAATCAAATCCATACTTTTTAAGAAGTAACCGCTTATTTGAGGAAACACAAAATGGAACAACTTTTTCTTATGTTGTTGATTTTGATAAACGTATGATTAAAGAAACTTTTGGCTTTAATGCTAAACCTGAAGTTGTGGTAAAACTCTATTCTCTTCTTATGAAAAAGTATCTTTATAAGTTAAAGAAGAGTTTCGCGAATAATCATAAAAGCACCCATTACAATTAAGAAGTAGCCAAAAATCTTTTTTAGCTTCTCTTGTGGCAATTTATGAGTAAGTGCTGATCCTATTTGAGATCCAACAATTGCAAGAGCTGTGAAAATCGCAATAAATTGATAATCAAGTTCTAGGCCAGGGGAGTTAATAATATTTCCTACAAACCCAATCAATGAGTTTATTGCAATAATGAGAAGGGAAGTACCCACTGCTTTTTTCATGTCTACATGAAAGAAGTTCACTAGGGCCGGTACAATAAGAAAACCACCTCCAACACCAATTAAACCTGTGACAATTCCTACGACACTGGCCGCTAAGAATATAGTTAAATTAGATGTATTTTTAATTTTAACTTCTTTACCATTTTTAAGCATTGAAATTGAAGCAAGAAGCATAATTCCTGCAAAGATGAATAATTGCATCTGACCAGTTAGAAACTTTGCTAAGTAGGTTCCAAGATATGTTGAAAGCATGGTCATGGCACCAAATTGAAAGGCCAACTTCACAAGTACATTTCCATTCTTATAATGACGAAAAGTTCCCATAAATCCAGTCAAACCGACAATTGCAAGAGACATTGTAATTGCAATTTTAGGGTCAACTTTTACAATGTAGACCAGAATGGGAACCACTAGAATTGATCCTCCTCCTCCGAGAAGTCCTAAAGTTGTTCCAGCTATAAGTGCGAGTAGATAGGCCATGAATTATTCCTCCTTTAATTAGTATAGTAGATAAAATTTTCTTAAACATTGATGGGAATCAATGTCTTTTACTAGAAATTTATTTATTCTAGTGTAGGAGGAACTTATGGATAATTTAAAAATTGAAACATTTTTTGATGAACTAACTTATACCCTTACTTATGTCGTCTACGATAAAGAAACGAAGGATGCAGTTATAATTGATCCAGTTCTTGATTATGATCAGGCATCATCTTCAATTAGCTTTGAGTCAGTTGAAAAAGTTACGAACTTTATTAAAGATACAGGGCTTAAGTTACATTATGTTCTTGAAACTCATGCTCATGCAGATCACTTAACTGGAGCTTTAAAGTTAAAAGACTTTTTTCCAAACGTTAAAGTTGCAATAAATGAAAATATAAAAATTGTTCAAGATGTTTTTGGAAAACATTTCAATATGCTAGAGGAGCTAAAGCTAGAGGACTTTGATGAGTTCTTACATGAAGATAAACCTATTCATGCAGGCTCTATTGAGATTAGCACGATCTTTACTCCCGGCCATACTCCAGCGTGTTCTTCATTTGTCATTGGTAATAATGTCTTTACAGGAGATGCCCTCTTTATGCCAGATTATGGTACTGGCCGTTGTGACTTCCCAGGTGGAGATGCAAATGCACTTTATGATTCTGTAAAGAATAAGCTATATGCATTACCAGATGATACTAATGTGTATACGGGACATGATTATCAGCCAGGTGGCCGTGAGCTTAAGTATAAGAGTACTATTGGTGAGAATAAGAAGAGTAATATTCATTTAAAAGAAGATACTACTCGTCAAGAGTACGTAAACTTTAGAACAAGTCGTGATAAGACTCTAAGTGCACCAAAGCTGTTATTACCAAGTATTCAAGTAAATATTCGTGGCGGGCATATGCCTCGTCCACAGGCCAATGGGGTAAGATACCTCAAAATGCCTCTCAGTTTTAAGGAATAAACTCTCTTTCTTCCTTAGGAGGAGCACTTAACTGTGCTCCTTTTTTTTCACTTCGGCCTTTATTTCTTCTTTTGCCTGCTCTTGAAGATCTTCAACTTCATCAAACTCATCCATAATCTCAATACCAAAGAATGTTTCCACAATATCTTCAAGAGTGATGACACCAAGAATTGTCCCATACTCATCTGAAACCATGGCAATATGTTCTTTTCCGCGAATAAATTTCTTAAATAGACTTCGAAGAGGTGTGCGACAATTCTCTATCGAAATCGGTCGCATAATATCCACTTCAAATAATTGCTTATCACAATTTTCTTCAATGACATTCTTTGCGATATCTTCTTTGTGAATATAGCCACAAATATCGTTCACTGTTTCACCAAAGCATGGAATACGAGTTACTGGTGCTTTTAGGTCATATACTTCTTTAATAGTTGAAGTCGTTTTAACCATAAAGACCTTTCTGGCCGGTGTCATGACTTCATCGATTGTTTTACGTGATGCCAACAGAGACTCACGTAAGAATTCTCCCTCATCCTTTGCAAGTGCTTTTGTCTGTACGCCTAACTCAATCATCGACTCAACTTCTTCTCGACTCATTGTATGGGACGGCTCATTTTTGAAGAACTTCATCAGGCCCATTGAGATAACGAGAACAGGTTTTAGAATGAAAATAAGTGGAGGTAGCACTCTTAGTAAGAATGGAGTTAGACTTTTCCAATGTTGGTGACCAAGCGACTTGGGAATAATTTCTGATAAGTATAGAATGGCCAGTGTTAAGACAACAGATACAGCAGAAAGATAAAACTCTAGGTTTGCCCCAGTAATTCCCATTTCTTTGAAAAGTTGAATGGATTCAGAACCAACTCCTGCAGCACCGAGTGTGTGAGCAAAGGTATTTAAAGTTAAGATTGCTGAAATCGCTTCGTCTTTATTTGATGCATATTTCTTTAGAGAATTAGCAAATCCCTTATTTTGACGAACTGAAGCGAGAATAAAATTTGGAGTAATTGAGAGAAGAACGGCCTCCATTATGGAACACAGAAATGAAACCCCAATTGAGATTACTATATAAACAATTAGCATTAGCTAGATAACTCCTTGGCATAATTCTCGACGTATTAGAATAGCTTAAAGTTAGTCGGTATCCGTGTCAATTCAATTGTAGTGTTATTTGGTCAGGTAATTGTAAGATATTTGTCAGGAAATAATGCTACTTTGGTGCCTGTGTTCATAAATGTGGAATAAAACTAGAGTTTGAGTTAAAATAGGGGGGCATTAAAACTCAAATGAGGTGAATATGAAAGTTTTAGATTTTATGACTAAAGATGTAACAACTTGTACTGAATCACAGACAGTTGGTGACGCTGCTAAAAAAATGATTGAACTAGGTATAAGTGTTATGCCTGTTGTAAATGATGAAGGTATTCTTACTGGAATCGTTACTCAGTCTGATTTCATCAGTAAAGAAGTTGAGATCCCGCATGCTCTTGTTTCTATAAAGAGACTATTTGGGCAAGACTTTAATCTAACAGATGTTGAAGATGTATATAAGAAGTCTAAGAATAAGACTTTAGCAGATGTAATGAGTCATAATGTTGTTACAGTCACAAGTGAAAATACTCTAAATGGCGTTGTTGAATTAATGATGTCTAAGCACCTTAAAAGAATTCCTGTTGTTGATGATGGAAAATTAGTAGGGATGATTACAAGAAAAGATATTTTAAAAGCATTTGAAAAATTAAGCTAAAATAAAAGGCTCCGTAAGGAGCCTTTCTTATTTCCAACCTTTTATTTCTAAATAAGATTGTGATTTGAAATCAAAGTTTAAATTAACTTTATAAAGCTTATTATTAGGTTCTTCATAAAGAGGATCCTGAGTGTCGATGATAATGGCCAGGCGATGACCTGCTTCAATATCATAGGCCGTAGCAACTAATTCGATATTAATTCTCTCTTGTGGTGATTTACCAGTATATGCACCATGAGTTATTAGCTTTGCTATTCCTGTCGGTGATACATCGTAAATATAGGCGATGAGTTGATAAGGAGTAGAACTAACTTCTACATTTAGTTTTAAGCGCGGGATTCCTCTTAATTTAAGGCCTTCTTCGAAGCGATCAGTTTGATATCTTATACTATTTATTAAGTTATTTAATTTTGGATACTTTATCGTAGGCACTTCAAAATGAGCGTCTAATATGGCCGAAAGAAATGGAACTCCTGTGCTGGCTCCTGTATCAAGTCCTGCCATAAAGCTATCGCTTTGAGCTGGTAAGAGATATGGATAAGGCGAGAGGCCACCTCGAGTAATTCTTCTTGGATGAAGATAAAGTCTCTTTGGTACCTGATAATAAGATTGAATCTCTCTTTCTTTATAGACGCTTGGTTGAACAACAATCTTTCCTAACTCAAAGTCTTTTGCTGTCTTGTCATTTTGTAACCAATACTTAAACCATGAACTCATTTTATCAAAGACATAATTTTGTAATCCAAAGAGGCCTGGCAGCTCTGCTGTTGCATGTGAGCCTTGGCTTAGGTCTAAGACCTTAGGTCCTCTTAGTTTGTGAAATGTTTTAATAAGGGCATTTGGTTGAAAAAGATTATCACCAAAGTTATTAGCGAAGTAGACAGGTTTTCTTAAAAGATTAATCATACCAAGGTTGTCATTGAGGCTTCGATTTTGAACCCACTTTTTAAACCCTTCTTCATTTCCCTCTAAAACTTCATCTAATAATTCTGGAATTCTTGGATCGAGATTTCCAAGTAGCTTTCCTGAGTTTACTAAGAACTTTGTCCAAAAGAGACGCGGTGTGTTTTGAGCGTAAAGTGACTCCTTTAAGTCAGTCCATGAGCTCATGGCAAAGGCCGTCTTGATACGATATTCTCTAGCTAGGCCCATTAAAGAGAGTCCACCGCCATAAGAAATTCCGGCCATACCAAAATTACTTCTTTGAGCTGGAGTTTCGTCTTCAAGCCAATCGATAATAGTCTTTAGATCTTTTAAATCATTTTCTCCGGCCACATTGATATATCCACCAGAGCATCCCCAGCCACGTGTACTGTAACTAAAGACTTGAAAGCCTTCTTTGGCAAGGCGGATTGCTTGGGCCATGTACTCATGTTCTTCTATCGTCCAACTATTTGGAAAAATAATTGTTGGAAATGGACCTTGCTTATTCTTTGGTGTTAAGAGATTTCCGTGAAGTTCTATATTATCAAAAGTTGAAATGACGACATCTGGTTCATAAGAGTATTCTTTTGATTCTGGTAAATTTAAACTAAAACAAATATTTGCAAACGCAGATAATTGTAGAAGAAAAGTAATTAAAATATACTTTCTCATAATGTTTCCCTAAGATTTAATACAATTGAGTAATTATATATTCTTAGTGAACCATTATTAAAGTTTCTGGCAGCTTTTAAGTGAGGAAAATGTCTTACAATTCCTATCACTAGAGAAATACCTCAAAAAAGTCGTCTTTGGCCTTATTAAAGAGTGGAAAACGATTGTCTTTTGTTATTGATTGTCTGATATTTTTTATTACGCAGCTCGTCTCGCTACAATTCTTCGATGCTTTATTTATTACCTTGTTAAGGTAGTCCTTAACTGGAGTATGGCCACACGAGCTACTGCTTAGATATTCTTGCCCAAGATAAATATAGTCTCTTATAAAAGCATACTTCTTTGGTGATACTCTTTTGAGATTTATTGGATTTAGACGGTAGGCCGCAATACTTTCTGCTGCATCTTCGCCTGGATTTGTTTGGCCATATGTTGAAACCATTTCGTCACGATTATAGCGCCATCCCATTGGGTGATCGATCCAACCAGACATATCCCACCAAAATGAAGAATAATTAAGATTGTAGAAGTAGGCTAAGTTATGGCCAATTTCATGAAATAGGGTATATGCCTTTCCATCTTTATCGAGTTCACGATCCCAAGGGGTGTATAGTTCGATGGAAGCGTTTGCAAATATCATCCCAACATGGCCATAGCCGATGTCTTCTTTTATGTGACGAACAAGTCTTTTACTCTTCCATAATCTTGGAAAGTGAGATGGAATTAAGTTTATGCCTTTTAAGATAGCATTCATTTGTTTCAGGTTTAAAAGTGCTGCATCGTTATTTCGATATGGTGAAGTATTAAGGCCATACTTTTCAGAGAGATAAATGGTTTTATAAACCATTTCTTGTCCCTTGAATAATTCATTTAAAGCACAACGTATACTGTCGCAATTCTTTGCTGCTTTAATTAAATGAGAAAAGTCTTCATGTTTATCTAGTTTTTTTAAGACATAGCTTCTTGTTAAAGATCGAAATAGGCGAGATGAAGTCTCTGATTCATTTCTAAACTTAAAACCATTAATCGCTACTTCTTTATTTCCTCGATGAAGAAAATTATTTGAAAATTTTGATATCTCAAGGAGGGTTGGCATCTCTTGTAAACATTTTGCAGAATTAACGCTACTAAATGGAGCGGCATATTCTTGTAGAGCATAAGAATTAAATGTTAATAGCGTAAACATTAGAGTGGGGAAGATCTTTTTAAACATAGCTTCTTTATGTCAGATCGCAGAATTTTTCTCAATGAAAATGAACGCAGAAGAAGATTTTATACGCTCTAACTGGTTGCTATTGGCCAAGTGAGTGAATTCTAAGGCCCTTGGGAGTAAATAATATATAAGTACCTAAAATTTAAGAGCAAGCTTCCGATAAGTTGGCATTGGTTTTTATATGTTAATTTGTGTCGGTCCCGAAACGGGTCTGATTAAAAGGGAGTTTGTTATCAATAAAGAATCTACTATTAACAAAAATGTGTTTTTTTCCTCCGCATTTTTTATCCTCGTCATTACTGCGATTGGCTCAATATGGCCTACACAGTTAAGTGAGTTCTTTAAGGGAATTCAGGGCTGGCTGATTGCCAAGACTAGTTGGGTATATGTACTTGCAATGGGGGCAATGTTATTTACAGCAATCTGGCTAATGGTAAGTAGGTTAGGAGATATTAAATTAGGTCCTGACCATTCAGAACCGTCTTATACTAATATCTCGTGGTTTGCCATGCTCTTTTCTGCTGGGATGGGGATTGGGCTTCTCTTCTTTGGAGTTGCTGAGCCGATTATGCACTTTTCATCTCCACCAGTTGGTGAACCGCAGTCTATAGAAAGTGCCAGAGAGGCCATGAAGATTACTTTCTTTCACTGGGGACTTCACGCTTGGGCAATGTATGCAATGTTAGCAGTTTGTCTCGCTTATTTTTGCTATCGAAAAGGTCTTCCGCTACTTCCAAGATCTGCATTCTTTCCAATCTTAGGAGATAAGATTCATGGCCCTTTAGGGGATATGGTAGATACGTTTGCAGTTATTGGAACGATGTTTGGTGTTGCTACTTCATTAGGTTTTGGGGTTGCACAAGTAAATGCAGGTCTTAGCTATCTGACAGGAATTCCTCAATCAGAAACAATTCAGGTTATTCTAATTGCTATAATTACTGGCTTTGCAACAATCTCGGTTGTTTTAGGGCTTGATGGTGGAATTAAGAAGTTATCAAATATCAACTTAGCAGTAGCAGCTATTCTCTTAGTCTCAGTAATGCTCTTAGGAGATACGGTACACCTTTTTCAACAATATGTTCAAAATAGTGGAGCCTACCTTTCTGATATTATCTATAAAACTTTTAATCTCTACGCTTATGATAAGAAAGAAGAGTGGATCGGTGGATGGACACTTCTATATTGGGGTTGGTGGATTTCATGGTCACCGTTTGTCGGGATGTTTATCGCTCGTATTTCAAGAGGGAGAACAATTCGCGAATTCTTAATTGGTGTTCTCTTTGTTCCTTCTGGGTTTACATTTCTTTGGATGACTGTCTTTGGAAACTCTGCAATTAGTATTGCTCTAAAAGATAAGTCTGGAGAGTTTGTTCAAGCAGTAAGTTCAAATGTTCCAGTTGCACTTTTTAGATTTTTTGAATTCTTTCCAATGTCGGCAGCTCTTTCAATTCTTGGAGTAATTCTTGTTATTACATTCTTTGTTAGTTCTTCTGACTCGGGATCTCTTGTTATTGATACCCTTGCTTCTGGTGGAAGCCAGCATCCTCCTGTGTGGCAAAGAATCTTTTGGGCCGTGACTGAAGGTGTGGTTGCTGCGGTACTTTTACATTCTGGTGGTCTAGAGGCACTACAGACGATGACGATTGCTTCGGCCTTTCCTATGATCTTCTTAATTCTCTTGGCCGTCTATTGTCTAGTACGATCCCTACAAGATGATTATATGCTTAGAAATCAAGTAAGAAATCATAATAGCTCTATTCAATATGAACAGGCGAGTATGACGTGGCGAGAGCGACTTAATGCACTCTTTAGGCATCCAAAATTTAAGGAAGCAGATAAGTTCTTAACAGAAGTAGTCGAGCCAGGACTCATTGAATTACAAGAAGAGTTTGTTAAAAATGGCCTAGATGCAAAAATTCGCCATGGTGAAGATGACTCAATTTCTTTAGTGATAGAAAAAGAAGGCTTTGATGATTTCAAATACGAAGTTTATTTAAGAACATTCCAAGTTCCAGAATATGCACCAGGTGATCAAGAAAAGTATTACCGTGCAGAAGTCTTCCTATTAAGTGGAGGCCAGGAATATGATGTCTTTGGTTACTCAAAAGAGCAAATTGTTGCCGATGCAGTAAACCAATACGAGAAGCATTATCAATTCCTACACTTAACTAACTCAGAACTCGTTTAGTTCTAATTACTTATATGGCATAAATCATGGGCACAGCTTTAGGCTGTGCCTTTTTATTTTTATGTCATTTCAGTACGATAGATAACACTTCGCTTTAAATTAAAGATTACAATAAAATTAACCGATAGAAATAGTGTGATATTGCTTTTTTTTTGGAGCGTTTTGAATTATGACAAATGAATTTAAGTCCTTATTAAGAAATGTTGTCGGTGGAGTTACTCTGGCCAGCCTATTTTCTTATCTTACTTTCATTGCTCCTTCTTCAGATGAAAACAAAGATAATATTTCTCAAATTGAAGAACAACAAGTTAAAAATCTTGAAGATCAAAATAACGAAAATGATATGTCCAACTCATCAGGGCGCGGAAATCGTGGCCTAGCAAATTTCTCAGATGAAATACAAACGAAGAGAGATAACCGAAAGGATCGATCAAGAACTAGTGTTGGGGCCAATACTTCAAGGCCCGCCCGTGAGGTTTCAAGAGAAGCAAGAGATCCTGCTTATAACGCTCGTGAGATAGAGGGGAGCAGTAATTATCGACCTTCAAATAGTAGCGGATCATTTTCACTAGGCCCTGCAAATTCACTAACTGGTAATAGTGCTCCTTCTCCAACTACCACTTCAGACTCCTCTGGAAGTAGCAGTGGGGGATCAGGATCAGGCTCTGGTGTATTCAAAGAGTCTGGCGGAAATGAATGTTCATTTTGTGTAACTTCAAAACCTAGTAATAGCGCTGACGAAGAGACAAATGATAATGGAGGTACATTCACAAACTCTGGGAGTGGAAGTAGTAATGATGTTGCAGTGACAGAAGTGACATGTTCGCATGATATGGCCGAGGGAAGTTATGCTACACCTATTAGTGTGACAATTAGTTGTAGTGAGTCCGCAACGATTTGGTATTGCTTAGATACTGGAGGAAGTTCTTGTACGCCTTCAATTCAATATACAGCTCCAATTAATCTACCTACAGATGGTGATTATGGAATCTCATACTATGCACAAGCATCAGCAAGTACAACAGATGTCGATGATTTACTTTATCGAATTGATACAACAAGTCCTGATCTAAGTGTATCTCATGATGTGATTTATGCTCAAACGACTCAAGTTCCATTACAGAATACGACTGCATCAACGGACTTTGGAATGCCTGACTATTATTATCATCAGATAAACTTTAAAAGCTTTGATCCGCTTACTGCGGCGACTCCTTGGACATGTAATGAGGTTTTAAATGATTATGCGACGGCAACACCGTCACCTCAAGTTATTCAAACGAATTTTTCAACTTCAGGTCTTGCTGTGACAGATCAAATTATACAAACTGTTGATATGCCAAATCTTGTTATTGGAGATAATCATATTGTGACAGTTTTAGAAGATCGTGTTCTTGGGGTGGTAAGCTGTCAGGTACAAAACGTAGTGGTCAAAGACTTCGCTATCGCTGACTTTACTGGCACTGGAGAAACTCCTGTGACAACAGGTGTTCGAAGAACACTTGGAAGTTTTGTTGGCTTTGGACACTTTCAGGCAGTACCTAATTCCGCTACTTCTGGTCAACTTTCAAATACCCAAGGAACAACTTCAAGTAAGCAAGGTCTCTATACTTTAACTCACTAAAAATCGCACATTTACAAGGCAGTATTCTTGAGAATCGGAAAAGTTAACCTTGTTAACTCATTGATATTTGTTTGCTAATTAAAGAGCGTTAAGATGTCGATAAGCCACTGTAACAACAGGGGATTATGTTGCACGTAAGTCGAAAATTGACATTTTTTTTAGCACTTTGTTTAAGCTTAGTATTTAGCTCAAACACTCTTGCGACAAAAATTGGTTACTCTGGTCGACTAGTTCAAGCAGATGGAACTCCAATTTCTGGAACACCTAATCTTCAATTTGATCTCTATTATTCGAACGATCTTGCAACTTCACTTGCAACCCAAACACTTAATTCAGTACCTCTTTCAAATGGGATCTACACTGTTGAGTTAGACTTTCCAAGTCTTGCAACCCTTATTGCAAATACACCTGTGAGCGAAACTCTTGTAATACAAGTTCGCGATACAACAAATACGATCACATTTGATTATCAAAATATTCTAGCAACACCTCTTGCAAGTTACGCTGTGACCGCTGAATCTATTGCAGATGCGGCCGTAACACCACAAAGTTTAGACTTTGTTGCTAGTTGTGCTGATAACCAAATATTAATTAAGAATGGTTCTCAATTTGACTGTATTAACCAATCAGCAGCAATCTCTGTCGATGGTTCAACAATTATTAATAATGCAGGAACGCTTGAGCAAGCTACAGTCGGTACGGCCGGAACTTATACTTCTGTTACAGTAGATGCTTACGGGCGCGTAACAAGTGGTTCTAATCCGGCACCAAGTGTTGGCTCAAGTGAGATAACAGATGATTCAATTGTGGATGCCGATATTAATTCAGCGGCCAATATCTCATGGTCAAAAATTAATGCTCCAACAATTGATAAGACTTATGTAGGGCTGCCTAATGTTTTAAACGTTGCTCAAATCCCAGCGTCGGATCTTGATAACTCGGGAACTCTTGATAGTGCAACACAGGTCCCAAGTGAGCTTGCTGTAAAAAGTTATGTAGATACGACAGCGCAAACAATTGCGGATGCAAAAGTAATTGATGATATGACAGGAGCGCAAACAACGATTGCACCATCAGTTTATTCTGTAAAAAATTATGTAACGGCACAGACTGGGGCCATAACTTCTTCTCAATGGATAACAACAGGAAGTGATATTTATTACAATAGTGGAAGAGTAGGGATTGGAGTTATTGCTCCAAGCACAGCTTTTCATGTAAGTGATTCTAATTGGATTATCGCTTATTTTGAGGGTGACCATGCTACTGAATCATCTATTCATATCAATAACGTAAATAGTGTTGCCAATAATGGATGGGAACTAGGTCATCGCGTTTCCGATGGATCATTTAGAATATCTGAGCAGGGATTAACTCATCGAATGGCCATTCTTCCTGGTGGGAATATTGGTATTGGCACTTCAACTCCAACTGAAAAACTTGAAGTTGCAGGAAAGGTAAAGGGTACTGAATTATGTATTGGTACCGATTGCCGTGGTGCATGGCCAACTGGAAATGCTGGAACTGTGACATCAGTAACAGGAGGAACTGGATTAACTGGTGGAACAATTACATCATCAGGAACACTTGCAGTTGATGTGGGAACAACAAATGGCAAGATTGCTCAAGTTGGAGCAGGTGATAAACTTGCAGACTCAATTATTAATTATAACCCCGCACTTGATGTGGCCTTAACGGGTCTTGATACTTCAACAGCTTCGGCCGCCCTTGCAACAGATACTGTTCTTCAGGCCTTTGGGAAAATTCAGGCACAATTAAATTCTCATGCAACTGCGATAGCAGGAAATACTATTACAAACTCAGATGATGTAGCAGAAGGTGCTACAAATCTCTATTTTAATAATACGCGTGCACAAACTGCCGCTGTTGTTAATTCAACAGCAGGTAGTGAAACGACACAAGCAGCATCTGTGTCTTCAATGAAAACCTATGTGACTTCACAAGTTGGTGCAATTAATGAGTCCCAGTGGACGACGACTGGAAGTGATATTTATTATAATTCTGGAAGTGTTGGAGTTGGAGTTACTTCACCGGCCACGCAGCTTCATATTGGTAATCCTGCTGTCGTTGGTGGTTATGGTGCTTTAATGTTAGGGAATAATATCGCAGGTGAAAACCATCATATTGTTCATGATAATGATGGTAGCTTTAATATTTACTCTGGAGTTTTTGGAGCAGGAAGTAAGAGGTTTTCAATTGCTGCTGATACTACAGTAACTGCTAATGGTAACTTCTATGTTACAACTGGAAACGATATTTGTATTGATGGTGGAAATTGTCTCTCAACTGCAGGGACAGGTGCTGGAACTGTTACATCAATTACAGCAGGAACTGGTTTAACTGGTGGAACAATTACAACATCCGGTACAGTTGCTGTTGATGCAGGTACAGGTGCAGGACAAATTCCACAACTTGATGGAAGTGGACGCCTTCCAAGTTCAGTTGAGACAGATCCAAGTGTTGAGTCTTTTGCAAAGACAACTCTTCCAACTTGTGGCGCAGGACAAGTCTTATCTTCAGATGGGTCAAGTTTTTCTTGTGTCACTGATATAGACACAGATACAGATACTAACACAACATATACAGCTGGTAGCGGTTTAACACTTTCTGGAACAGAGTTCTCTATTGCTGCCCAGGCCATTACAGATACTCAACTGGCCGGCCTAGCAACAAGTTGTGCTAATGGTGAGGTCCTAAGAACAAATGGCCTAGGAAGTTTCTATTGTTATGATCCACTCGATTTAGCTAATAACTTTTATACAAGTTTTGGTATTGGAACAACTCCTGATGCATCAGCAGCTCTTGATGTGAGCTCAACTTCAAAAGGTTTCTTGCCACCGCGTATGACTTCAGTTCAGAGAAATGCTATTGCATCACCTGCAGAAGGTCTTGTGGTTTATGATACTGATATTCAAGAGATCTATGTCTATAAAGGTGGAGCATGGAGGGCCGTCGGTGATAGTGTTACTGGAGCCGGAGATGCGGAAAGTTATGTAGAAGTTTCATTTTCAAGTGGTACACAAAGTGGAAGTGGAGTTATTAACTATACGAATGAAAGTATTGATGTAAATGGAGAATTTGATCTAAGTACTGATCGATTTACCCCAAAACAAGCTGGAAATTACTTAGTTATTATTCACACTGTTGCAAATGGAATGACAACTGGGGGGCACCATTATGCTTCAATTACAAAAAATGGAAGTGGAGTAATAGGCTCTTGGACAAGATCAACGAGTTCAAGTAATGCAGATAAAAACGCATCTGCTATTGTTTCCATGAATGGTTCTACTGACTATATTGAAGGACGTTACTCATTAAGTACAGGATCTGTTACTAACGGGACATTAAGAATTATAAAGCTTGGTGGTGCCGATAATATGGGGAATCACATCGCTTCAAAAAATCTCGATTTAGCAATAAATAAATTAGTTGGAAATGGTGGGGGAACAGGTCTTTCAATTGCAACTGACGGAGCCGTTACCATTGATAATGATATTTGTATTGATGGTGGAAATTGTCTTTCAAGTGTTCTTGCAAATGAAAGTGAGATTGTAACTTCAAATGGAGCTAATGAATTAGTTAGGCTTGATGGTTCTGGAAGAATTCCTGCTATGGATGCTTCTCAATTAACAGGCATGAGTACCACTCAGGTCAGTGAAGGAACAAATCTATACTTTACAGATACTAGAGCGCAGACAGCTTCGGTTGTTAATTCAACAGCAGGAAGTGAAACCACTCAAGCTGCCTCGGTAAGTGCAATGAAAAACTATGTTCTGGCCCGTGCAACACAATGGACGACTTCAGGAAGTGATATCTATTACAATACGGGAAATGTTGGTATTGGAGTGACTAATCCAACAGATCCTTTAGTTATTAGTAGAAGTTCTGCTGAAACGACTACGACAGCAAGGATCTTATTAACTGATGAACAGAACCTTGGCGGTATTCATGATGAGGATGGTAGCGCAGATTACGGACTTGCTATCTCTCCTGATTTGAGATCCATTGGGAATGGAAGTTCATATATATCGGCCCACACAGGTGGTGGAAATGGTACAGGAAAGCATATTGTGTTTAGAGGTGGTCATGGTGCTAGTGAGCATGGGCATTCTCGAGATATTATGTTTTTAGATACAAGTAACGGAAATGTTGGAATCGGTATTAAGCCCACAAGTCATAAACTAGAAGTTGATGGAAATATTAGAACAACAGGTCTATTCACAGGGATGATCAACTCTATTGATACAAGAGATGATGTAACAACTCCAGAAACAAGAGATAAGGGTGTTAGCTTCGATTTTAAACGAAATGTAACGAATGGCCTCTCTGATGGTGGAACATATAACGGAGTAATGACTTTTAGACCGTATGGAAATACTAGTGACTGGACTGGTGGGCCTGCTCATCAACTTGGCTTTACAACTTCGGGTAGACTCTTTCATCGTTATGGATCAAATACAAGCTGGAATGGGTGGCGAAGAATTATTGAAGAAAACGGTAGCGGGTATGTTGGAATTGGTACAACCTCTCCTTCAAATCGCCTACATGTAAATGGAAATATCGGTGCCACAGGGTGGGTTGGAGCAGGTTGTGAAGGCTCATGTTCTGGAGATGCATATGTAATTAATTACGCCGATGGAAGAATTAAGACTTATGCTGGTTCAGGATCAGTTTGTAGTAAAGCCGGAGGGGCTGCAACATTCTCTTGTTCTTCAGATAGAAGGCTTAAGCACGATATTGAAGATTTCAATGATGGTATTGAAGCTATTATGAAGCTTCGTCCACGAACATATGTATGGCGTGCTGATGATAAAAAAGTTCTTAACTATGGATTTATTGCTCAGGAAGTGCAGGAAGTAATTCCTCATGCGGTAACAGAAGATGAAAGGGAAGAAGGGACTTTCTTAAGTTTAGATCAAGGGGCTTTTACTCCATATATTATTAATGCAATTCAAGATCTAAATACTGAAATAGAGGATAATCATCGTGAAATTTCTTCTCTGAAAGAAGAAAATCAGATGCTTAAAGACTATCTTTGTTCAAAAGATCCGCAAGCTCCATTTTGCCAGTAAATTTCTTACTCACTACCTATAAAAATATTACATTCTACTCATTCTCATTATTTGGATATGTTAAGTATTCAGTATGAAGAAATTTATCCCCGTACTTGCTTTAATTATTTCCTTTAAATCTTTTGCTTCAATTGAAGTTCGTCCAAGTTGTTATCTTTCAGATAATGAAGAAATTCTCTATATGGATATGTTTCCTTGGAATCAAACAAGAGCTGAAATGGAAGAGAATTCTTGGGCAATATATAATTCTGGTAAGCGCATGGATAATCGCGTCTTTTTTGAGGATGATAAGTTTCTTATGCCATTTAAGGCAAGTGGTGGAAAAACTCAATATGCTCGTGTTCCAGAGGTCTTTATCAAGAGCTTAGTTTCACAAATTGAATACGCACTAGATAATGACTATGTGGACTTTATCAATTTCTCAGATATGGGCCATAGCCACTTCTTTATTCCAAATGAATTCTATAATGGTGAATTATCGAAATATTCATATGCAAAAGAGAAGGCAAAATTCTTTGAAACACTAATGAATGAGAAAAGTGTTCTATCTCTTTATCATACAGCAGAGCAAATGAAGTTCTTTGAAAAAAGAGGGGATGAATTTCCTCTGGCCGATCGCTATATTCAAAAAAGATTCTATACTCGAAACTTCGTGGCCAAGAATGATGGATCAAGAAACGGAAAAATTCTCTTCAATCTTGATGCTTCAGGACAGGCGACATCAACTTATCGTCCAGATGAATACCGTTATTGGGGATCTGGAATTTCTTTTAATGCCACTAAGAATGGATGCTTTTCATTTAAGAAGAATGGCCAAGTCTTTTACTTTGATATGAGTGCAGATGATGTTGGCTATAATATGCCAAATGGCTACTAGCAAATAGCAGTTATTGTTCTATTTTATTAATGTAAAATCGCACATTTAGAAGGCACAATTTTTGTCTTTTAGGCAAAGTTAACCTTGTTAACTCATTGATATTTGTTTGTTAATTAAACGACGCTATGATGACGATAAGCCACTGTAACAACAGGGGATTATGTTGCACGTAAGTCGAAAATTGACATTTTTTCTAGCACTATGTTTAAGCTTAGTATTTAGCTCAAACACTCTTGCGACAAAAATTGGTTACTCAGGTCGACTCGTTCAAGCAGATGGAACTCCAATTTCAGGAACACCTAATCTTCAATTTGATCTCTATTACTCGAACGATCTTGCAACTTCACTTGCAACGCAAACACTTAATTCAGTACCTCTTTCAAATGGAATCTACACTGTTGAGTTAGACTTTCCTTCATTGGCAACTTTAATTGCTAATACACCTGCTAGTGAAACCCTTGTAATACAAGTTCGCGATACAACAAATACGATCACATTTGATTATCAAAATATTCTAGCAACACCTCTTGCAAGTTACGCAGTAACGGCAGAGTCTATTGCAGATGCGGCCATTACACCACAAAGTTTAGACTTTGTTGCAAGTTGTGCTGATAACCAAATATTAATTAAGAATGGATCTCAATTTGATTGTATAAATCAAACGGCAGCGCTTTCAATTGATTCAACTCTTGTAAATAATGCAGGAACAATTGGGCAAGCAACTGTTGGCACGGCAGGAACTTATACTTCTGTTACAGTTGATGCTTACGGGCGTGTAACTGCTGGTTCAAATCCTACTCCAACAATTGGCTCAAGTGAGATAACAGATGATTCAATTGTGGATGCCGATATTAATTCAGCGGCCAATATCTCATGGTCAAAAATTAATGCTCCAACAATTGATAAGACTTATGTAGGCCTGCCTAATGTTTTAAACGTTGCTCAAATCCCAGCATCAGATCTTGATAACTCGGGAACTCTTGATAGTGCAACACAGGTTCCAAGTGAGCTTGCTGTAAAAGGATACATCGATACTTACGCTGACGCTAAAGTAATTAACTCAATGGCCGGAACAGAAACGACACAAGCTCCTTCTGTTGATTCAGTGAAAAATTATGTGACTGCTCAAACGGGAGCAATTACTTCTTCTCAATGGACGACTTCAGGAAGTGATATTTATTATAGCAGTGGATATATTGGAATTGGGACAACAACTCCCGCAAAACATCTTCATATAAAAGAGAGTACAAATACTCAAGCAATGCTAAGACTTGAATCAAGCCGTGATGCGGTTGGTGCTTCTACTGCTGTTGTGGAGTTCTTGGCCGCAGCATCTCCAGCACCACTCGATAAGAAACATTTTCAAATCATGAATGTAAATGGTACTGCCGAAAATATTCTATCTTTCACTTCTAATGATGATTCCATGACTAGTGCCAATAAAATTTTAAACCTAACTCATTCAGGTAACGTAGGTATTGGGAAGACAAATCCAGCTGAAAAGCTAGAAGTCGATGGTAATATTCAGGTTACAACTGGAAATGATATTTGTATTGCAGGATCAGGTTGTTTATCTAGTGCCGTAACAGGTGGCGGAGAGACGAATACTGCTTCAAGTGCTGGTGGGACTTCTCTTGTTTTAGCAAAGTCTGGAACAGATCTTCCATTTAAAGGTCTAACTTCAACGAGTGGGATTACACTTACATCAAATGCAAGTGACATTGGAATAGGGCTTGATACAGCCGTTGTTAGAAGTACAGCCTTAGCTACTCCTTTATCTGGATACACAACAGGGGCCGCTTCAAGTGTAGTTGCAACGGATAGTATTCTAGGTGCTTTTGGTAAGGTTCAAGGCCAACTTGATGCTCATGCAACTTCAATTGCAGGAAATTCTATTACAGATTCAGATGATATTACTGAAGGTGCAACAAATTTATACTTCACAGATATTCGTGCAAAAACAGCATCAGTTGTAAATTCAACAGCTGGAAGTGAAACAGATCAAGCTGCATCAGTTTCCGCTATGAAATCATACGTACTTGCTGAAACAGGTGCAATAAATGAATCACAGTGGATCACGACAGGAAGTGATATCTATTACAATACTGGAAGTGTTGGTATCGGAACTCAAACACCAACGGTTCCACTTGAAGTTACGACAACAACTGGGCCCACAAATGTTTTAGTGAAATCAAATGATGGAGCAGCTAACTTACATTTAGATCGAGCAACTAGTTCAGATCAAGCAAAAGTTCTTCTAAGCACAGCTTCAAGTGCCGATTGGAGCATTGGAATGTATGGTAATAGCTTTCAATTATACGAATTTGGCCACGGTGAAACTGGACGCCGTTTTACGATTGAAGCAGATACTGGAAATGTTGGTATTGGTATAACTTCTCCAACTCAAAAACTAACTGTTGATGGAAATATTAATGTAACAACAGGAAATGATATTTGTATTGATGGATCTGGCTGTTTATCAAGTGCTGTTTCTGGTGGCGGTGAAACAAATACTGCCTCAAGTGCCGGAGGGACTTCACTTGTTCTTCCAAAGTCTGGAACAGATCTGCCATTTAAAGGCCTAACATCGACAAGTGATATTGCACTTACGGCAAATGCCAATGATATTCAAATTGGAGTTTCAACATCTAATGGTGCAGGTGAAGTTTTAAGACTTGATGGAAGTGGGCGAGTGCCTGCATCAAATGTAATGGGGACACCATTAACTGGTTACACTGTTGGTGCAAATGCTGTTCTTGCTCCAACCGATACAATTCTTGATGCTTATGGAAAGCTTCAAGCTCAGATTAATGCTAACTACACGGCAATCACTGGCCTAAGTGATACAGATGATCTTTCCGAAGGAGTGACTAATTTATATTTTACAGATGGCCGTGCTCAAACTGCAGCAGTCGTTGATTCAACAGTAGGGAATGAGACAACTCAAGCACCTTCAGTTAGTGCTATTAAAACATATGTTGATGCTCGTGCGACTCAGTGGACGACAGCTGGTAGTGATATTTACTATAACTCTGGAAATGTAGGAATTGGAACAACAAATCCTAAGGATACATTAGATCTATCTGGCGGAGTTCTTAGATTTGATAATAATCCAACCAATCACTTCAAGGCACCTTCAGCTGAAACAACTGAGCCTTTTAGGGTTTTTGTTCAAGATGATCAGGCCAATGCAAATGTCTATGGGACAAATAATAACAGCGCTATCATCTTTGAAAATCAAGATAGTAATAATCCCGTACCAGATGACGGCTTATATTTTATCAACACAGGTAGTGATGATATTCCAAAGATTGCAATGACAATTCAAGGAAATGGTCGAGTAGGAATTGGAACAGCATCACCAACTCAGGCGCTTGATGTTTCTGGAAATATTAAAGGGGCAGCATTCTATGGTGATGGTTCAAACTTAACTGGTGTTGATTCAACATCTTCATCAAATGAAGTTGATAATGTCATCGCTGCAGATAGTGATTCAAATGGAACAGGTGTTATTAATTTTCAAACTGGTGGTACAACAAAGATGACTATTGATAATAGTGGAAATCTAGGTGTTGGAACGAGTACGCCTGAATCAGTTGCTCATATTGCTAATACAAGCGGTCGACTTATCCTAGAGTCAACTGGTGCAAATAATACTTTTGTCACTCTAAGACCAGATAGTGGATCAGCAGATCAAGTTAATTTAGGAGTTAATGATGCAACTGGAGCTTTCTCTATTGCTGGTTCTGGAGGAATTGGAGCTAATGATCTTCTAACTGTCGAAAGTTCTGGGAATGTCGGAATTGGAACAAATACTCCAGTCGGTGATTTTCAAGTTGTAGGCAATGAAGGAAATGTCGTCATTTCAGGTACAGATGGTGAAGGTGATTACTCAAATATTCAATCAAATAATCATGCAAATCTTTTAATTGGTTCTAATTTAAGAATTTCAGATACCGGTGTTGGACATGATCTCGAAGTGAGTCAAACTCATGCTACTATGTCTGGTGCTGGTATTACTATTGGTGGTAACACAACTTCTGGTGACTTTATTGACTCAGGAGTAGTCTCTATTTATTCAACAAAAGGGGCCGCTACTCAAGACGATGATTTCACGGCAGCACCAACGGCCGTTTTTAGGCATGGAAAAGTCGGGATTGGTACAACTACACCTACTGCACCATTATTTGTTGAAAGAAATATTGCTGATTACACAACAAGCTTTCCAGAGACAGTTTCTAGAGCAACAATGCTTTTAAAGACTCATGATACGGACTCTACCTTAACCTCTTTTGGGGCCTTTAGTTTAGGTGCTGGTTATCTTCAGAGAACAAATGGTGCCGGTTCAACAGCTTATGATTTCTTCTTAAATCCTTATGGAGGTAACGTCGGGATTGGAACAACAACAGGAGAAGGAAAACTCTCTGTTGGTAATTTCTACCATACTGACTCATATCAAGTAACAGCAAGTAATACGACTTTAGCTGAAGTTACGATTGGTGGGGCGTCTCTTCCAACAACTGGGGTATATTCTGTTCAACTCGTTACTCAGGGGACAGCTACAGATACAGGTGCACTTTATCTTGTTTGGTATGATGAAGGTTCTGCTACATGGAAGACTCGTCTTTCTAGTCGTAATAACGGGACTTCTAATAATCCATATGTTGTTATTGAATCTAATGTTCCTAAGATAAAAACAAGTCATACTAATGATTATAGTATTGCAGTAACAATTCGTAGTGCGTCAGGTGAAGCTAATTCTCTTCCTCATACTTGGGGTGGGCACTTTCAATGGCAAAGAGATGGAAATAGTCTCTCATACGCAGATGGACAAGTTGCAGTAGGTGGAAACCCTACTTCAGAGGCAGACTTTACTGTAAACCAATCTTTAAGACAGATGAGTTCAACAGGAGTTGGTGGATTAACTGTAATATCAGGTAATGATCAGGTCGGCCTACAGGTTTTTGATATCGATGGAAGTGCAGGAACCGGTGATGATAAAATTCCATCAGTTTATTGGGGTGATAACCCAACTGATGACCTAGCATTTACAAGATATACGAGTGGTGGAAGTTATACCGAGTATATGAGGCTTACTGGTTCAGGGTCACTAGGGATTGGAACGACAAATCCTGGAGCTGATTTACATGTTCACGGGCGAGATAGCGCTGCGGCCTATCCAACAGATACAACAGCAGGAAACCTTGTCCATAAGATAACAAATTCCAATAATGGTGTTGAAATTGGGACAAGTGGGGCCGTAAATGGAAGGCGTGCCTGGATTCTTGCAAGGCACTCTTCAACGAGTACTTATGGAGCTTATTTATCAACTCTACACCTTCAGCCAGATGTTGGAACAGATACAAATTATCATGGGGTTGCCATTGGTCTTAGTGCTGGAACGCAATTAACGGCAAATGGTGAGAGATTAGTTGTTAATGGTACTGCTGCAAAACCCGGTGGAGGTTCTTGGGCCACATATTCAGATGAGAGACTGAAGGATCTTACTGGTGAGTATAGTCACGGATTAGATGAGATCATGAATTTAAACACTGTTAAGTATCGCTATAAAGAGAATAATGCCCTTGGAATTTTAAATGAAAGAGAGCACTCTGGTTTTATTGCTCAAGATGTTCAAAAAGTAATTCCTGAAGCAGTTAGAAAGACAACTGATGACTTCTTAACTGTTGATAATGACCCAATCTTCTTGGCATTAATTAATGCAACAAAAGAGCAGCAGGAGCAAATTGAAGAAAATAAGCGTATGCAAAAGCTCATGCAAGAAGGCAACTCTCGTCGTATTTCTTCTCTTGAAGAGCAAGTGGATGCCCTAAAAGAGGAAAATGAAATTCTTAAGGCCTACCTTTGTGAAAAAGACCCTGATATGCCTCTTTGCCCGAAAAACTAGCCAAATATTATTGTAAAGAACTCTGTTTGCGATCGTGATTCTAGGTACCTAGGTGATATTCAACATCAAAATTGATTGAGCAGTAAAATAGATCTATTGATCATATGTATATATACGTATTTTCAAGTTCTCTGTGGAGGGAATTGTGATCCTTTTAAAATTGGCCATTCTTTCAATTGCTCTTCTCTATTCAACTGTCGCTCTAGCACAGGGGAAGATCTCTGATAAAGAGTTAGTGGCCACATTAAAATGTCATGAAGTTCAAAAAACAAGATGCTTAGAAGTACAAGAATATGGACAAGAGTTTGTTGGACCTCAAATTGATGAGGCTTTGAATGAAGCGCAATTTGTGGATACAACTAGGCCTACCATTCGTGAACTCGTATGTTGTGAGAAGAGTACGAGTTTAAGGGAGAGTGTGGTTGGCCATATTTTTAATGAAATGCTACCAGATCAAGTTATCATAAGTCTTTTAGGGCAAAAAGTTGTTAAACACACAAGTCCAACATCAAAAGCAAATTGTCGCAATATATCTAGTGTGAATAATGTCTATAACGACGATCGATTTGTTGGCCCTAAAATTCCCGATTATATAAAGAACTCTCAATAGAAATCCTTCCTATCTCTTATAACGAATTTACAGTAGCTTAGATAATAAGCCTCCACTTCATTGTCATTTCTTTGTCAACTTAACTTAACTTCTCTTGCTTTAGACCTCGATGAATAATATGATTAGAAAAGATACCCTATGGGGGTATATGGTTTAAAGAGAGGTACAAGTGAAAAAAGTTAAGTTTATTGTAAGTGGTATTAAATGTGGTGGTTGTGTAAGTAAAGTTGAAGGCGGACTTAAAGATATTTCAGGTATTTCAAGTGTCGATGTTGATGTTGAAAATCAGGAAGTGCTTGTAAGTGGTGAGAGTAACTTTTCAAATATGCAAATCAAGACCACTCTTTCTGGTATCGGTTTCCCTGTTTCAAGTATTAAAAAACTTCAGGCCTAGGAGAGACAAATGCAAAGTGAAAATGTGAATCAACAGGATATAAATATTAAAATCTCAGGCATGCATTGTGCTAGTTGTGCTTCTTCAATTGAGAAAGAAGTTGCAAAGATTGATGGCGTAAAGTCTAGTAGTGTTAACTACGCTGTTGAAAGTGGACACTTTGAATTTGATAATCAGGAGACCTTGAAAAAGATTGAAGATAAAATCGTCGATTTAGGTTATTCAATTCAATCTGATGTTGAAGGTGAGCAACAAGAGGATTCTAAACAGACGATTGAAAAAGATAATTTCTATAAGTTCTTATTTGGGATTATTCTGGCAATCTCTGTTTTCCTCTTTGAGATGGGACCTTTCAAATCTTGGCCTAATCAAAAAGCAAATTGGTATATCCAGCTTCTTTTGACTCTACCTGTATGGGCGTGGATTGGTCTGAAATTTCAACGATCACTTTTTCAATTCTTAACGAGTGGTCGCTCTAATATGAATACGCTCATTGGTTTAGGTACTAGTGCGGCATTTCTCTACAGTGTTTTTATTACTGTCTTTACTGGCCATGCAAGAGAGATGGGATTGACTGTAAGAGTTTATTTTGAAGCAGTAGGGTTTATCACTTCTTTTGTCTACTTAGGTCAATATTTTGAGGAAAGAGCAAAGAAGAAAACTAAAGAGGCCTTAAATGACTTATTTAAGTTATCTGCAAAGAAGGCAAATGTTTTAAGAGATGATACTTTTCAAGAAATTGATATTAGTGAAGTTGTCGTTGGAGATATCATAAGAGTTCGTCCTGGTGAGAAATTTGCTGTCGATGGCGTGATTACAAAAGGGAAAAGCTCGATTGATGAATCCATGATCTCAGGAGAGCCAATTCCTGTTAGTAAGACTGTTGATGATGATGTTTTTGCTGGAACAATAAATGACGACAATGTCGTTGAGTATAAAGCGAGTAAAGTAGGTAATGACACTTTTCTTTCTCAGATTATTAGTTTTGTAGAAGATGCTCAGTCGTCAAAGCCAGAGATACAAAAATATGCAGATCGCATAAGTAGTATTTTTACTCCTGCAGTAATACTTATTTCAATTATCACATTTATTAGTTGGTACTTCTTAGGTGGAGAACCTAAATGGGGTAATTCAATTTCAAACTTTATTGCTGTTCTTGTTATTGCATGCCCTTGTGCTCTTGGACTAGCAACTCCAACGGCCGTTGTTGTTTCAACTGGTCGCGCATCTTTAAAAGGACTTTTAATTGGTGGTGGAGAAGTAATAGAGAAGGCCGTAAAAATTGATACAATTATCTTTGATAAAACAGGAACAATAACTTTTGGAAAGCCTAGTGTTATTGATGAGGTCTACTTAGATAAGAGTAATAGAAAAGAATTACTTACTCATTTAGCTTCAATTGAGCAATTTTCGGAACATCCACTAGCTAAGGCAGTTGTTAATTTTGCTAAAGAAAGTGATATCGAGCTTTTTGAACCAGATAGCTTTGAAGTTATTAAAGGAAAGGGGCTAATCGCTGAAATCGATGATATTGAATACCATATTGGTAATGAAGCATTATTTGATGATGCGAGAATTAAAAGGGACTCTGATCTCGTTTCAAATAAAGTCGGAAGTTTTGTTTTTGTTGCTAAGAATAAAACTCACATCGCAACTTTAATTGTAGGTGATGAAATTAAGCCAAGTGCAAAAGAGGCCATTGATCATTTTAAAAATCTTGGAATCGAAACTTGGATGATTACTGGTGACAATGAACAAGTTGCAAAGAGTGTGAGTGAAGAGATCGGAATCGACCATTATATTTCTAAGGCATTACCGATTGCAAAGGCCAAACAAGTTGAAAATTTACAGTCCAAGGGGCGAAAAGTTGCAATGATTGGGGATGGAATCAATGACGCCCCAGCTTTAGCAAAAGCTGATCTATCCATGGCCATGGGAACAGGAACAGACGTTGCAATCAGTGCTTCTGATGTTACAATTGTTAAAGGCGATATAGTTAAAGCGGTTGAGTTTATTGAACTTGCTAATGGTACAATGAAAATCATTAAGCAAAATCTCTTCCTATCGATGATTTATAATACATTATTAATACCAGTAGCTGCAGGCGTTCTTGTTCCATTTGGAGGCCCTGCCATGCCACCAGTTCTTGCAAGTATTGCAATGGGACTTAGTAGTATTTCAGTTGTTACAAATAGTTTAAGAATAAGGAAGTTGATATGAGTAAACACCCAGACCATAAGGCAACACTGACTCGAGTAAATCGTATTGAAGGTCAGGTCAGAGGCATTAAGAATATGATCGAGGATGGAAAATACTGTGTTGATATTCTTACACAAATAAAATCAATTCGTAGTGCTTTGAAGGGACTAGAGTTAGTCATTTTAGAGTCTCACCTTAATAGTTGTGTGATAAATGCTCTTAAAACTGGATCCTCCAAAGAATCAGAAGAAAAGATAGATGAAATCATGGAATTACTTAAAAGATCTGCCAAGTCTTAGGAGTTTCAATGTTTAAGTATTTGATCATATTATTGAGTTGCTCAACTTTTGCTTTTACTTTCAATGAAGCAGTAGAAGAACTAAAGAATCACAATAGCCTTCAGGCCATGAAAGGAAGTGCAAAATCTTTACTAGAGAAGTCTCAAAAGCAAGCTTCATGGGGTGATCCAATGTTTAAGATTGCTGCAAAAAACCTTCCAGTGGACTCTCTTAAGTTTGATCAAACGCCAATGTCTGGACTGGAATTTGGAATCGGTCAAAAAATAGCCTTATCTAATAAATATGGAAAGGCCGGTGAAAGTCAAAGCGCACAAGCTAAATCAATTAACTATAGTGCAATGGATCTTGAGCAAGCTTTAACAAAAAATCTTTGGGCAAATCTTATTGAATATAAAAGGATTAATAACGAATTAGATATATTAAAAGAGAATTTATCTTGGATTTCTAAGATGTTGAAAGTGAGTAAGAAACTCTACTCTAATGGCCGAATTACCCAACAAGCTTTATTAGATATTCAAATAAGAAAGTCTGAAGTTGAAAGTGAAATTAGTAATAAAAACTTTGAAATAAAGCAGAATAAATCTCAGCTTAAGTATCTGGTAGGTAATAAGGCGCTAAATTTTAACTATAAATCAGTGCCATGGAAGCTTCTTGATACAAGTAAAACTGAAGGCCAGGATTTTCGCTTAAGCTCTTTAAAGGAAAATCTAAAGGCAAAAGAATATTCACTAGAACAATCAAAGCTCGCTTATATCCCTGATATTACCGTATCTGTAGGGTATACGATCAGATCTGACATTGATAATAATGGTGACTTTATTGGTGCACAAATTACATTTCCAATTCCTGTATCAGACGATAAGTCTGGTGCTAAAGGGGAAGCTGTTGCCAATCGATATGTTGCCTTTAAGCAATTAGATGATTACAAATTAAAAAAGAGTCGTGATATTGAGGTTATTAAAGACGATATTGCTAAGCTTAATGCAGAGCTGAGAATTATCTCAAGAAAGTCAGTCAACTTTGCGCAAAACTCACGTTCAATTACTTCTAAATCTTATGGATTAGGTAATAGCACTTATGTTGAGTTATTACAGAGTGAAATTAGATTACAAACAATATTACTAAAGAAGGTCGCTTTAGAGTCAAAGCTTTCAATGAGAAAGGTGGACTTAAAGTATACTCTTGGAGAATCTTTATATGAATAAGGTCTTGATTATTGTCTTTTTAGGGTTTATCTCTCTCTTTTCTTCTTGTCAGAGTAAGAAAGAAGTTGAAACAACAACGTCTCAAAAAGTTGAAACTTATTACACATGTTCAATGCACCCTCAAATAAGAGAAGACAAGCCAGGGAAATGTCCTATTTGTCATATGAACTTAACAAAAGTTGAGGTGGAACACGATCACGCCACTGATAAAGAGGCCAAGGCCGAAAAGAAACAGCTCTGGGCATGTGAGAACTTTCCTGAAGTTACAAGTGAGAAAGAAGAAGTTTGTCCTTTAGACGGAACTCCAATGGTTAAGGTGGATATAAATAAAAAAGAAGCGGCAAGTGTTGTTGCAAAAGTCAAACTTAGAAAGTCTCATCTTAATCACTTTAATCCATCTTTTTTTCCTGTAACGACAATGAAAATGACGAAGAAAATTAGACTTCTTGGACAAGTTTTAGAGTCAGAAGAAAAAGAAAGTAATATTCCGGCAAGAATAGATGGCCGAGTTGAAAAGGTATATGTGAAGTCGACTGGAAGTTTTGTAAAGGCCGGTGATCCTGTCGTTGATATCTATAGTCCAAGACTTATCACAGGTGGAGAAGAATATATTCTTGCCCGAAGTACATATTTAAAGAATAGAAGTCGTGAATTTCGAGATCTTTATCACCAAAGTCGTGAACGTCTTGAATTATGGGGAATAAAGAAAGACCAATACGAAGAATGGGCCAAAAACGGAAAAATTCCTAAGAATATCACGATTTATTCTCCTGCAACTGGTGTTGTTCAAACTAGAAATGCTACCGTAGGAAAGTACTTTAAAGAAGGTCAGGACTTTTTTAAATTATCAAACCTAAGTGATGTTTGGGTTGAGTTTGATGTCTATGAACAAGACTCTGCTCTTGTACAAATTGGACAAGAGGTGGAACTTAATTTCATTGCTCTTCCTGGAGAGACTACTACTGGTGAAATCGACTTCGTAAGTCCTGTTTTGGATTCAACGTCTCGTACATTGAAGATAAGAGCAACAATCGAGAATAAAAACGGTAAACTAAAGCCAGGTATGGTCGCAAATGCTCAGATTAGTCTTAACCTAGAAGGAAAACCTCTTGTAATACCACGTTCTGCAGTGATTGATACGGGAAAACGTAAGGTTGCGTGGGTTAAAGAATCTGATAGAAGTTTTAAATCGATAGTTATTAATACAGGTCATGAGTCAGAAGGTTATGTTGAAGTAGTATCAGGACTGAAAGAAGGTGATGAAGTTGTTATTGAGGGCAACTTCCTACTAGATGCACAAGCACAATTATTTGGTGGCTATGAGGATATGAATGATTAAGAGAATTATTGAATTATCCATTCGCAATCGAGTAGCTGTTGTTATTATTTTTATTCTAATAGGGCTACTTTCAATCTTTAGTTTGAATACTGCAAGAGTTGATGCAATTCCTGATATTGGAGAAAATCAGCAAATTGTTTTTACTGAATGGGCCGGAAGATCTCCAAAAGATATTGAAGAACAAATCACTTATCCATTAAGTATTATGTTACAAGGTATACCAGGAGTTAAGAATATACGAGGAACCTCTGCATTTGGTTTTTCTACAATATACGTAATCTTTGATGATGAAATAGACTTTTATTGGTCGAGGTCACGTGTTCTTGAAAAACTAACGTCTGCAAAGAATGAGCTTCCTACCGGTGTGTCTCCTGCAATGGGACCTGATGCAACAGGGCTTGGCCAAGTGTATATGTATACATTGGAAAATACTCCTGAGAACTCAAAACCATTATCGTTAGAGGAACTTCGTACTCTACAAGACTTCTATGTTCGATATCTGCTTCAAAGTGTAAATGGTGTAAGTGAAGTTGCAAGTATTGGTGGCTTTGTTAAAGAGTATCAAATTGATGTGGATCCAAATAAGCTCATTGCATATGATATTCATCTTACTAAAATCATTTCAGCTATTGAGAATAGTAATATTGATGTTGGGGCCGAAGTCATAGAAGATGGAGCTAGAGAGTTTATTGTTCGAGGTAAGGGATTTTTTAAATCAATTTCAGATATTGAGAATGTCGTTGTTGATGTGAAGAAAAATACTCCTATTAGAATCAAGGATATGGCCCGAGTTGGAACGGGACCGGCATTTAGACGTGGTGCCCTCGATAAGAACGGACAAGAGTCTGTTGGTGGTATCGTTACAATGCGCTTTGGAGAAAACCCTAAAGAAGTAATTGATAATGTAAAAGAAAAACTCAAAGAAGTAAGGCTAGGCCTACCTAAGGGAGTTGAGCTTAAATCATTTTATGACCGTACTGAGGTTATTGAGAGAACTATTGGAACTGTCTACAGTGCTCTAGCACAAGAGATTGTTATAACAGTAGTTATTATCCTGCTTTTTTTACTACATTTTAAATCATCTATTTTAGTTTCACTAACACTTCCTTTTGGTGTTGGAATTAGCTTTATATTAATGAAGTTATTAGGGATTGATTCAAATGTTATGAGTCTTTCAGGTCTCGTTATTGCCATTGGTTCAATGGTGGATATGGGAATTATCATGACTGAAAGTATTTACTCTTCACTTGCAGAAAAAGGAAATAAGCTCACAAAAAATGAAAGAATAGAGATTGTTGTAAGTTCTGCTAGGGAAGTTGGGCCTGCTATCTTAACTGCTGTGGCAACAACAATAATTACATTCTTACCGGTTTTCGGATTAGAAGGTAGTGAAGGGAAGCTCTTTGGTCCACTTGCATGGGCAAAAACTCTAGCAATGTTTGGATCTGTCATTGTTGCTATTATTCTCGTACCAGCATTAAGTGTTTACTTTCTAAAAGGTGATTTAAGGCCAATTGAGAAAAATCCAGTAAGTAAGAGAATAGTCTCAACATATAAACCGGTACTTGATTGGTTTCTCGATAATCGTAAAATATTTTTTATTTTTCCCGTCATCATTCTAATCCTAGGTGGCTTTGCTCTGACTCAATTAGGAAAAGAATTTATGCCTTCTTTAAATGAGGGAGAGATCCTCTATATGCCAGTAACGACAGCTGATGTTGGTATGACAAAGGCCCGTGAATTACTTGCTTATACTGATCGTGAATTAAAGAAGCACCCTCTTGTAAAAGATGCTTATGGAAAATTAGGTCGTGCTGAAACTGCGCTCGATCCAGCGCCTGTCGCTATGTTTGAAACAGTTGTTAAGCTTATTCCTGAAGATGAATGGCCTAGTGGTACTTCCATTTATGATATTATGAATGATCTCGACCAAAAGATTCAGGTTCCAGGACTTGTGAATGCATGGCTATTTCCAATAGAAAACCGTATTTCGATGATTTCCACAGGAATTAAAACACAAATTGGTGTGAAAATATTTGGTGATAATCTCGAGACTCTTGAAAAACTTGGTAATAAAATTGGACGAAAATTAGAAGAGGTGAGAGGTGCAAGTGGTGTTTACGCTCAACAGATCACTGGTAAACCTTATATTGAATTTGATATCGATCGAATCGCTGCAAGTCGTTTTGGTATAAATACTGGAACGATTAATCGAATATTACAAACTGCTATTGGTGGAATGACAATCGGTCAATTCTACGATGGAAGAAAAAGATTTCCGATTCGTGTGCGCTATAAAAAAGAACTAAGGGATCGAATTGATGAACTAAAGAAAGTTTTAGTTCCAAGTCCTCTAGGTCAACATATACCACTTGAGCAGTTGGCAAAAATTGAGATTGTGACTGGTCCTGCTATGATTCAATCTGAAGATGGAATGCTAAAGTCATTGGTATTATTAAATGTTCAAGATAGGGACCTCATAGGCTTTGTGGAAGAGGCAAAAGAAAAAATTGCTAAAGAGGTCGAGCTTCCAAAAGGATACTCTCTTTCATGGGCAGGACAATATGAAAATCAAGTTCGCTCAAATCAGAGGCTTTTGCTTTTAATTCCGTTGGCCTTACTTATCAACCTACTTATCATCTATATAGGAATTAAGAACTTAAGAAATGCAGGTATCATCTTTAGTGCAATACCTATTGCATTTGCTGGTGGCCTAATTCTTCTATGGATTGGTGGGTTTAATACTTCTGTTGCAGTTTGGGTTGGCTTTATTGCTCTTTTTGGAATTGCTGTAGATGATGGTGTTGTTCTTATGACGTATCTTCAAGAAGAGAATCGAAAAATTAATCCTAAAAACTGGGAAGAATTAAAAGAGGTCATAAGTAATGCAGGCTCACGACGTATTAGACCTCTTATTATGACAACAACTACAACTATTGTGGCCTTACTTCCAATTATGTGGTCAACGAGTACAGGTTCTGAAGTCATGAAGCCTATGGCCATTCCAACATTAGGTGGAATGTTAGTTGAATTAATTACTCTATTCATTGTTCCAATTACATACTCGTACTTTGAAGAAAGACGTATAAAAGAAATCACTCATGGAGAAGAAAATGTTTAAACTAATTACATTATTTTCAGTATTTTTTAATTTTCTAGCATTTGCAGATGTAAGAGAAAGCTTAACATCGGCACAGAAAGAAGAAGTTGTGAATGTTTTAAAGGCCAATGAGAAGCTGCACGCAAGCTTCTTTAAGTATGATGCTAAGAGTGTTGCTGACTCGGCCCAAGAGCTTAAGAATGCAATGAATAAGGTCTCACATGAAAAGATAAAGAAGTTATTGAAGTTTTCAATGACTAAGCTTGATGAAATAAAAGCTAATAAGACAAAAGATGAGAATGGACAAAATTATCATACGATCTCAATGGCACTTATCTATATTCTTAATACTTATGATGTAGGAAGCGAGTATAACGCTTATTCATGTCCTATGGTTAAGAAGAAGTGGGTACAGAATTCTTCTAAGCAAGAAAAAGTACACAACCCATACGCTGCTAATATGCCTCATTGTGGTAGTAAAGATACAAGCTTCTAATTATTTTAAATAATCAGTAACGGCAGCACCAAATATACTTGGAAAGGCGATAATTACAGTACGTTTAAATGCAAGTATATGGTCTGTCTTTACTGGAAATTTATTAATCAAAAATAAAATCATAACAACACTTAAAGTCGTAATAAAGTAGATGGCAAAAATACGCTTTAAGAACTCAATGACATTTCCCTTAAGCTTAAAACGATAAAAGTTAAAATACACAAAGAACGTTACTGTCGTAATAGATGCGGCAAATAAATAGTAAATATTTTGAAAGGGGAGAGTCTCACTAAGTGTCCAGACCTCTTCTGTGAAACACAGAGGAGAAGCAACAAGAAAGGCCCCAACAAAGATTTGGGTAATATCTCTTAAGCGCAATTCAACCATAAGAGGGTTTATTACATGTCCCATTGGTTTTCCAGAGTCATCAAGGAAAGTGACGACTTCTTTTAAGTAACCGTTGATACGTTTTATTTCTGTGTGGGTATTCTTTAATCCCTTAAATACATTCATAATTAAATTATAAGGTTAAGATAGAATTTAGGCAAAAAAAAAGGCCCGCTAAGCGGGCCTAAGTATAAACTTTAACTTGATTAAAGAATATTGATATCTGCAGAGATTGCAAAGTTTGTCTTGTCTGAGTCAAGATCATCAGCAAGGAACTGAATATTTGGATATACGTAGATATCTCTTGTTACAGAAATTCCTACACCAACTGATTGGTATTCATATGCTCTTAAGAAGTTTGAATCTTCACCTCTTGATTTTTGGTAGTTGAAGTAACCAAATACTGTTCTAAAAGAGAACATTTCATTGAATCTGTACTCTAGTTGTGGGTAGAAACCTACTGCTAGTTCAGTAAGAGCATCTTTTGGAACTACTGTTTCTGGCTCATTTCCATAGAAGTATGCACTTAATGAAACTGAAGCACCGATAGTAAGGTTAGTTCCTTCAAAGTTCTTCATCATATTGTGTGATGCACTTACAACTTGTCTAAGGTCTACATTCTTGTAAGATTCAGCTGTACCAAAAGTTACGTCTGCAGAAGTTGAAGTTTGGAAGTCACCAATTTTGTAAATTCTTGAGTAACCGATATATGGATTATCAACGTTACCTTCTGAATGTCCCCATGGGTTTAGTACAGAAAAACCTGCACCAACAGTCATACTGTCATTTTTGTTGAAACGGTATCTTCCTGAGAATGAACCACCAAAAGATGTTTTTGTTTCTGTTTCTGGATCACCGTAGATATCTGGTCTCTCTTCACCAAAGATATCATCTAGTGTACCACCGTTGTATCCCATTGATAGAGATAAAGAGTAGTCAGACTTTGAACCAGACTGTGCTCTAAGTCTTGCGTTTGTAATTTCACTATCAATGTCTTCCTTGTTTGATTCTTCTTGCGCTTGAGCAGGTGCTGCCATTGCCACTGCTAGAAGAAGCATAAGTAGCTTTGAGCTTTTAACTAAATTTCTCATTTTCACTCCATGTGTATGTTTTTAATTAGGGTACTATTGTCTAAAGAACGACGTAAAAGATCAAATAATTTCTTAACAAAACCTTGATATTCAATAAAATACGATGATGCGTTCCGCGCTAAATTTAACATAATTAAGTTTCTTCTTCCTATACAGGTGATTAAAATTTTATTTTAGGGAGATGTTAATGAGTGATAGGCGAATCTTTAAATGGGCCCAGAGAGGAAATGTTCAGGAGCTAAGCATTTTATTACTTTCTGTATCAGAGATTAATTTAGAGGTAAGAAACCAAAAAGGCCAAACACCACTTCACGTCGCTGTTGAAAATGGGCATCGTTCGTTTGCACACACATTGTTAAACTCCGGTGCAAATCCGAATTGTCTTGATCATCTTGGCAATACACCTCTTATGAAGGCCGCACAAAAAGGGGATTTGAGCCTTTTTAAATTACTGATTCAAAATGGATCTAATATTGAAATTGAAAATTCAAATAAGATGACGGCCTATGACTGGGCGCACGCTTTTCATCGCCGCAACATAATATTTTACTTGTCTTCATATGGGCATTCTAAAAAGTCGGAACTCAAAGCTTATTTCGGTGCCTTCAAACAGCTCTTCCAAGAAATTATTCGCTAGTAACTATATCAACTCATATACTGGTCACATAAAAAAGGAGGACCATATGCGAGTTCATACACTATTTACAACAATTATATTAAGCTAGAGAAGATTATAACTATCTGATTTTATGAAAAAAGGAGGTTTTAGCCTCCTTTTTTTATTTTGAGTACGTAATCATTTGTTTAGTGTTGCCGATATTTGTTTGACTTATCAAACTGGTGGCGATAATTATTCTCCATACTAACAAAAGTATTAAATTTAAGGAGAATAACATGTTTAAAAAATCACTTATTGCACTTGTTTCATTACTTTCAATTACAACTTTTGCTCAAACTGACCTAGTTCTTGAAGGTGAGAGATGGCTTGCTGCTAACAAAGGTTATGTATGTGGAGCTTACTCTGAGTATACAAATGCACCTTCATCTCACTCTGGGATGAATGTAGTATGGGGTGACCTATCGACTGATTACACACTTGATAATGTTTTAATTAAAGCAACTTTTGAAAATGCAAATGGTGTTGAATGTTCTTACTCTTCACTTCTTTTTGCTGATAACGATGCGTCAACAATCGAACTTCTTGAATCAAGAGCTTTCTCAAAAGTTGATGCCGCTGCTGACTGTTCAGAAGGTAAGGCAATCCTTGATTCTCAGCTTGAGTACAATGACTACCTATACTGGGGACACCCTCACCACGCAACACTAATGGTTCCTGCTGCTGGAGCTGCTGAAGTTTGTGGAGCTGGTGCAACACATATTGGAATCGATTTTATGGTTTATAAAAGACTATAAAAAAATCCTTGATATGAAGCAGGGCCCTTCAAAGAAATTTGATCGGCCCTGTTTTTATTTTAGATATGAGCTCATTAATTAGAAAACTTTTAAAAATACATAGAATCCTTGGCCTTGTTTTGGCCGTGAATTTCTTAATTTTAGGACTTACTGGTGTTGTGTTGGTATGGAGACACGAGCTCGCACCTGTACAAGCTGTTGAACAAAGAACGTCATTTATTTCAGAAAAATCATCTCTTTCAAAAATTGAAAATTTCATTTCCACTAAGTATGAAGGTAAGAAAGTCCTTTCTATTTTTAAAGGTGATGATGGTGATATTAATGCCAGAGTAACCGAGCCAGGTATCGAAAAGTTTAAAGGTGCCACACGTCTTAAATTTGATATGGCAGGTAATGCAATCGATAAGGAAGATGTTAAATCACAAACTTCTAATAAAGTTATCGATTTCATTCTAAAGCTTCACCGAGAACTTCTCCTAGGAGGTAAGGGGAAGATCTTAATTGGACTAATAGGGCTTTTCTTTTTAATTGCACTTTTTAGTGGTGCTCTTATTTCTAATAAATTCTACCGAAATATAAGGAATATGAATTCTCGAATTCTCTTAGGTCGCTTCCATAAGATAATTGGAGTTAAGACATGTGCTTGGCTATTGATCGTGACATTTACAGGAACAATTCTTGCTTTCAATAGTACACTGATAGGCCTCTTCTTAAGAGATAATGTTCGTGCTCAACAAGAAAATGCAAGAGTTATTGAAAATGCCACTTATGTTTCAGTTTTAGATATCTATGATGAGCTAAAAGAAAAGCTGCCACATCTTGAATATGACTTTATCTCATTTCCAGATAATGAATTTTCGGTTCCAAATCACTTTGTGATTCTAATGGAAAATGAAGAGCATCATCATGAAATTGCTTATGTTGATGCTATCACAGGAAGTTTAATTAGAACTGTTTCACTACCTTGGTATCTAGAATTACTTATTCTATCTGAACCACTACACTTTGGTGATTATGGTGGGGTGATCTTAAAGGTCATTTGGAGTATTTTAGGATTAGTCATTTCATTTATTCCAATCAGTGGAATTTATATTTTCTTATTTAGAAAACGATTACTTAGTTCTACATCAAAAATGTATGATGGCTCGACTTTAAATGATGTGAATATCTCTTTAAATGAGATCGTTTTACCAAGCGCATTTATTTTTATTATTTTCATTGTCTCCTCTGATTATAATTGGCCACTAAGTGGACTCTTTCTTATTTACTTAGGAATTTCATGGAAGGATATTCTTAGCTTTACTCTTCGTCTAAAAGATAAAGTAGTAAGGAAAGAAGTCTCATGAGTTCACAATTTCAAATTAATAATAAATTTGTTAAGGCCATCTCCTTATTATGCTTCATCTTTGGCGCTTCACAAATGATATTGTTGGGACTTCTTCCAATGATCTCAGAAGCAACAAATTTAAATATTACGACAATTATTATTTTTTATGGACTTTCAATTTTTCACTTTCTTTTGATGACAAGAGTTTGGGGAAATTTATTTAATAGTTTAAGTCCAGTTACGGTATATCGAGTGGGACTCTTTGGGATTTTCTTCTCTTATGGGTTTCTCTTACTGGCATTTCTTGTGAGTAGTCCAATCGCTGCATTTGGGCTATTCATCATATCAAGAATTATCCATGCCTCAACTGCAAGTAGCATTGTTCCATTCTCTCAATTAATTAATTTACGTTTTCACACTAAATCTAGCGATGGTGTTCTTAATACAACAATGTTCTTAAATATTGGCCGTCTTTTTGGATTAATTTTAGGTGGTGTATTCGCATTTAACTTAAGTATGAGTTTAGTGATCTTAATGGTATTCATTATTGCAGTATCTTTGAATGGATGGGAGCGAGCAGGAAAAGGAATTCTTCTTTGTGAAAAAGACTACAAAGAAGAAAGTGATGAAATAAAAGATAAGAAAGTAAGGTTTAAGCCTTTGTTTTTAATTCCTTTATTTTTTACTCTTATATCATCATTCTATAATACAGGAATTACAAAAGCTGTAAGTTCTATATTTGAAGAGGCAACAAAACAGTCGGCCACTATTTATTGGTCTTTAACTTTAGCTACACTTTGTCTTGTCCTTATTCAATTTATAATAAAAAAATATAAACTTCTTGAATCATACATTTTCATAACTTTTGGTGTTGTCTCACTCATTGCTAGCTTTTATGCATTTACACTAATTACTAGTATCACAACTCTAGTTGCTTTCATTTTATTATTTGCAATCGGAGCGGCAATCATCCCAGTTTATTATATGGGATTTATTTATGGACAATATGTCACAGATAAAAAAAGTATTGTGGCAAGTAAGATAAGTTTTTATCAAACGTTAGGTAATGCTATTGGGGCCATCTCTGCAGGGACAATAATTAAGCTTAATTTAGACGTTTATATAATTTTTATATTTTCAATTTTAACATTTTTCTCTGTTTACATGATTGTAAAAAACTCTCGCCTAAAGTTGAGTAAAGCCTATGTTGGAGTAAGTAATGATTAGCTCTAATCCAAGAATATTAGCAAATAAGTACAGTATCCGCTCTCTTATTAATTCTTTGGCACGTGATTATTCACAAGAGAATTTTATTAAGTTTTCAAATGATGCACTTATCGTTGAAGTCAATGAATTGAATTGTTTGACCTTTGAATTAGCTGCATATTCTCCGCTAGGTGGTCACCGCTATTCAGGTAAGATCTTGTTTAACAATGAGGAAGTTTCTTTTGATGAAATGCTACCCATTCTATGTGAAAGATTTAATGAAGTAGATACATCATTTATTCATAATGTTTTGAACTCTCGAAATAATATGGAACTTATTTTAAGAGAATATGAAAATAAAGACATTATAATTGATGACTATCTCTCAAGTGAACAATTGATGCTCTTAGGCCATCCGTTTCATCCATACCCAAAATGTAAAAATGGAATGAACAAAGAGGATATGAGGTTATATTCACCAGAATTTAAAAATGAGTTTAATTTAATTTGGCTTAAGTGCCATTCTTCTGTCATTTATACAAATGGTGACATTATAAATGTTCATAAGGCCATGAATGAATTGGCCAATTTTGACCTTGAAGAACTTGAAGAGGACTATATTTATATACCTATGCATCCATGGCAATGGAGTCGTTTGGCCAAAAAGAATGAAGTCGAGACCCTCTTACAAAGTGGACTTATCACAAAAATTTCACAGGGGAGAAGAAAATGGTGTGCTCTTTCATCTCTTCGATCACTATATTCAAAAGATGCTCCGTACTTAGTTAAGTATTCAATGGATGTAAAGCTCACTAATTCAATTCGTCATCTTCAGCCTGAAGAGGCCATTCGCGGTATGCAAATGGAGACTGTTTTTAAAAATGAAAAGGTCGATGAATTTAGCCAGAAATTTAAAGTCCTGTATGAGCCATTTTATGTTGCACTTAAAAATAATGATGGAAGTGCAATAATAGAATCAACGATTCAATTACGAGAGAATTTTGCAAGTGATAATTGTCTACTCTTAGCAACACTGGCCGAAGAGAATCCATATACTGGAAAGTCTCACTTAACGACGTTAGTAGAAGAAAATGCTAAAAACCTAAAACTTGAAACTGGTAATTTCTTTTTAGCTCGTAAGAATTGGTTTTCAGCTTTTCTTGAAAATGTAGTTGGAGAGTTTATTAAGCTCTCAGAGGAGCATGGAGTACTTCTAGGTGCTCATATGCAAAATATTATCTTAAGAATGAAAGATGGCCTGCCTATTGGTGCAGTCTATCGTGATTGTCAGGGAACTGGCTTCACTTCTAAGAGTGTTGAGAAGTTTGGCAAAAAATATGATTTTATTAGCAAGACTAAGGGGAATATTTTAAATCCAGATGATGTAAATAAGGTTTATACTTATTATTTAATAATAAATTCAGTTTTTAATACAATCATATCTCTCGCTAATGGAGATAAGAAAGCAGAGATCTTTCATTTAAATCAATTTAGAAATTTTATTTTTAAGGGATATAAAAAGTCATCCTTTCTTAAATTTCTCCTTGAATCAGAAACTCTTTTTCAAAAAGGAAACTTTAGATGCTGTATTAGTAATATTAATGAAAATACAATAGCTAACCCTTGGGATATTTATAACCAAATCGAAAACCCAATAGTTTCTCTTCTAAGACGACCTCGTCAATATCAAGGGACTCTTTATGAGTGCAGGACTCACTCTGGCCAAACGATATCTCTTCGTGCATTTGATTTAGATAAAGATATTGATAAATTCCATGAGTGGCATAATAAAGAGTATATCTATGAGTTTTGGGAAATGAATTTCTCAAAAGATGAATTGGCAAAATATATTCAAGGCCTTAAGTCTTCACCATTTCAATTACCAATAATTGTCGATATCAATGGCCAACAGGCAGGATATTTTGAAGTTTATTGGGCATTTGATGATCGTATTGCCCCATATTGTGATGCCAATATCTTTGATCGTGGAATTCATATCTTAATTGGTGAAGAGAAGTACTTAAGAACAAAAGCAGTTTATGAATCTATCTTTCATTTAACAAAGTTTATCTTTGAAGATGATAAGCGCACTCAAAGTATTTGGGGAGAGCCACGTGAAGATAATAAAAAGGTTTTAAAGTTAGCTGAACTACTTCCTGGCTGGTCTCATGAAGGTGTTTTCGATTTTCCTCATAAAAGATCTAATCTCTTAAAAGCTAGTCGAGAGCTTTTTTATATGGAGAATACAAATGAATAGTCATGAATTCTTTAATCTTCATAAGAAGCTTATTATAAAGGCCATTGAAGAACTTCAATATGAAGAGTTATTTGATATTGAATATAATCATAGTCATTTCTATTTAAAGATATCTGAAGAAGTTTATTATACATTTCTTGGACGTATAAGTGTTTGGGATAATCTCCAAATAGAAGAAGAGTCCTTTAGAAAATATAGTAATGGTAAAGTCGTAAAAGAGTATACATTGGCAGACTTCTTTTATGAAGTTCAAGATATTTGTAAAATGTCTGATGATACTCTTGCTCAATTTATTGAGGAAGGGAACCAGACAATTTATGGTGATCTCATTTTAAATGAGACATTAAAAAATATAAATATTGAAGAAATTGCAAAATATAACTTTAAATCTGTTGATCAAATCCTATCTGGGCATCCAAAAATCATTATGAATAAAGGACGTCTAGGATGGGGAAAGAGCGAATTAGAAAAATATGCTCCTGAGTCACGTAATAGTTATCAAGTTCATTGGTGCGCAATCGCAAAGAACAATCTTATCTGGGGCCTAGATGAGACACAATTAGCTTTTTCAACATTGTATTCAGATTCATTTGATGAGACTGAGCTTAAAGAAATCAAAGAAAAGATTGCAAGTTATGATCTCAATTTTGATGATTACTTACTCGTTCCAGTTCATCCATGGCAATGGAATAAGTATATCAGTATTCAATTTGCGCCGCTTATCTATAAAAATATAATTATCTCTCTTGGAGAGTTAGGATCAACTTATACCCCTCAAGTATCTATTCGTACTTTGTCTTCAGATACTGAGGGGAGTCAGTATGATCTAAAACTAGCGATTTCCATCCTTAATACTTCGTGTGTAAGAGGGATTCCTCAAAAATATATTAAGGATGGCCATCGTCTATCTGAAAAAATTGAAAAGATCATCGCAGACGATAATATTCTCAAAGATAAGGTAATAGTACTAAAGGAAGTCGCAGCGATTAGCTGTCCAATGCCAGAGTTTGATCGGATTTCTGGCGGATCTTATCGTTATAAAGAATTATTAGGATGTGTTTGGCGCGAAAGTGTTGAGTCAAAGTTAGGGGATAATGAAATTGCTATACCAACGGCCGCCTTATTATTTTCAAATGATAAGGGCTCCCTTGTAGCTGAGTACATTAAGCAATCAAGACTTACGTGTGAAGAATGGTTAAAACAATACTTTGAATCAGTGGTTATCCCTCTTTATCATCTTCAGGCCGAACATGGACTAGGACTAGTCGCTCATGGGCAGAATACTATTGTCATCTTAAAAAATGGAGCTCCTCAGAAGTTAATTATAAAAGACTTTCATGGCGACTTTAGAATGGCCTCAAATTCTAAGCATATAAATGAGGACTTTGGAGTCTCTCTTGATACGCTTGTCCCTGAGTATTTAATCCATGATCTTATTACAGGTCATTTTGTAACGGTTCTTCGTTACTTCTCAAGAGTTGTTGAAGAAAATTTAGATTATAAAGAAAGAGACTTCTATCACTTACTCGGTAGAGTGATCTCAAATTATCAAGCCGGTAAGAATATTAGTGAGAATATAAATTTATTAAAAGTAGAATTTGAAAAAGTATTGGTTAATTCTGTGCGATTTGTTGCTGGTTATAGTGAGACAGCGCAACGTTTAAAGCCAATGCTTGGTAATAATATAAAAAATCCCCTTTTGTCGGATAAGTAGAGGTAAGTGATGAAGACGACATATGATATTGTAGGTATAGGCTTAGGTCCTTTTAATCTTAGTTTAGCAGCATTATTAAATCCCCTTAATAATGTTAGTAAAAAGTTTCTAGACAATAAGTCTGAGTTTAGCTGGCATCCGGAATTAATGTTTGGTGATGCTATGATGCAAACATCTTTTCTCAAGGATTTAGTTACCCCTGTGGATCCAAGAAGTGAGTTTAGCTTTTTAAATTATTTAACGGAAAATGGACAATTCTATCATTTCCTAAATACTGATCGTAAGGCCATTAACCGTTATGAATTTCAAGACTATTGTAAATGGGTTTCAAAAAAACTTGCCCAAGATATCGACTTTAATTCTAATGTGATTGACATTAAACATGATGGTGAAAAATTTGAAGTAATAAAAGAAGATGGTTCTTATTTTTCAAAGAATATTTGTGTTGCCTCTGGTCCAACTAAGAATATTCCAAAGTGTGCTCAATCACATCTTTCTGACAAGGTATTTCATGCTAAGTCAAAGTACATGAAAAACTTAAATCTTGAAGGTAAGAGAGTTGTTATTATCGGTGGAGGACAAACTGGAGTTGAGACATTTAGAAACTCTTTAAATGGTATGTGGGGCAGAGTTGAGAGTGTCACTTTATTAAGTGGGCGACAGAACCTGCAGCCATTAGATGAGGCTCCATTTACAAATGAAATTTTCACACCTGAATTTGTTTTAAACTTTCATTCCTTACCTCAAGAACAAAAAGATAGCTATACTCAAGCACAGCTTCTGGCAAGTGATGGCAATACTCCTCAATATTTGCAAGAGATGTATAATGAACTTTATTTAGATAAATTTTACTTAAAGAAGTTACCTGAATATAAAATTGCGCCAATGCGCTGGCTTAAAGGTATAGAGAATAATGGAAGTAATTACTCATTATTAGTTGATAATTTAATGTCAGAAAGTGAGGAGTTATTTAAAGCAGATATTGTTATTTTAGCAACAGGCTTTAAAAGCGTTCTGCCAAAATTTTTAGATTCATTAACCGATGTTATTCAAAAAGATCATCAAGGAAGAGTGATTGTTAATCAAGACTATAGCCTTTTAACAAATATTAATTCTGGAAAGATTTATACAATGAATTTTAGTCGCCATGGCCACGGTATAGCCGATCCTCAAACAAGCTTGATGTCTTGGAGATCCGCAATGATCGCTAACGATTTAACGAATGAGACAACTTATAATACACAAAATACAGGAGAAAGCTTTTTAAGCTTTTTTAAATAAATGGAGTATAAAATGAAAATTTTAACATTGATATTAGTATCAAGTATGACTTTTGCTGCACCAGTAGCAAATTCAAAAAAAGAAGTAAAAAAGGCATCATCTTTTGATACAAAAGAAGAGGTTATTGAAAACCCAACGCTTAAGACTTTATCGGGCTCTTTAAAAAGGTGGTCATTTTATTCAACATTCGCTTATAAAGGCGGAGCGATAAATGATCTAACAAGTGCTGAAAGACCAAATATTAAAAATGCGCAAGGGACACCGTCTCTTTCAAATATCTCTGGTGTGTTTGGAGCAAAGTATCGATTAACTAAATCTGACAATATTTCTCTTCAGGCCGGTATGTATATGGCAACTCCATTTCATTCAAATCACACGGCTTCAACTTCAACTATTCAAAAAGAATTTGATGATAATTCACAAGAATTAGATATTGATAATCCTGTACTCTCATACTTTAAAACTTATAATCTTGGTGAATTACAAAATGTATCATTTGTTAAATACCAACACGTAACTCGTGGTACTGAAAAAGATTATGGGTATCAAGGTGCTGCAGCTTTTTCTCAGGCCATGGCCTATCGAATAGCTAAATTTGCCTATATCGCTGCATCAGCAACTTTTACACAATACTTTTTTAATAAATCAAAAACAAAGTATATGGGTTTTGATATGTCATTACTACCATATCAAACAGAGAGAACTTACCAGCTCAGTTTATCGACAGAAATGTACCTGAGAAGAAATATTTCAATTCGACTTATCTCTGACATTTATTCTCGTTATCAAATGAGAAGAGAGAGTGAAATGGAAAAGCGAGTATTGCAACAGACTATCGCAGGAACTTATTTCTTCAATCGTGATATTTCGATAGCGCCAAATATTCGTTTTATCGCAGAGGATATACGAGCAGATCGAACGAATGTAGGTTTGACATTAAATATGAATTTATAAGAAAAGGGCCACATGAATGGCCCTTTTTTTATTTTTCTGTAATTTCGTAATCATCATGACCTGGAATATCTTCTGGGTCTGGGGCCATAAAATCAACACCCAAGTGTAAGATCCTTGTTCCTGCTTCGCAGTTAGGTCTTACATTCTTACCAATGACAATTCCTTTCTTGTTTGCACAGATAACTTCTTTAACTTGTCCAAAGACATCATATACCTTAGCGATAACTTGTCCTTTCTTAATACGATCAGTTAATTTTGGTAGTACATCAACAATTCCACCTTTCGTTGAATATATCCAGTATGAATGATCGCAAATCGTTGCATCTGTAACCATATCGTGAACTTCACCTTCGATCATATTATAATAACGGAGTGTGTTTCTGATTCCTTCAAGGGTTTCATCAATTAACGTATGTTGAAATGCATTTGGATTTCCAATTTCAACTGTAATAGCTGGAATACCTTGGTCATTTGCCCAAGCACGAAGTGTTCCACTTTCATCGTATTTTTGTACAATAATTTGTGGATTTTGCAGGAAGGCCAATGTTCTTGTTTCTTCATTTTCAAGATCAGCTCTAATATAGAGACTGTTTACACGGCCATGACTTGCAGTGTGAAGATCTAATAAGTAGTCAAACTTTGAAATAATCTTGCTCGTAAAATAATGAGCATAGATATTACTTGTATTACCACCTAGTTTTCCTGGCATGATTCGATTTAGGTCAACACCGTCAATAAAGGCGCGTTGATTATTTAAGTAGCCTGGAACGTTACTTATAGGAACCATGATTAATGTTCCCTTAACTTTTTTGGGATCTAATTCTTCAATTAATTTAAAAATTGTGGAGATACCATTTAACTCATTACCATGTACGGCCGCAGTAATTCCAAATACTGGCCCGTCTTCAACTCCTCTGATGATGACGATTGGAATTCTCCACGGTACCCCCATGGAGTTGTCTGAAAGAAGAATTTGAAGTCTGTGAACTTCTCCCAGCTCATAGCTATTAATATCAATTTCTTCAGTTGCTTTAATAATTCTTATATCGTTCATTTCTTTTCCTAGAACATAATTTCATTAAATAATGATTCATCATTATCAAGTGTTTTAAATAACTTCTTCTTAAATCCACCTTTCTTGTTTGATAGATACTGGGCCATTTTATCAATGGCAACGATTGTTAGAACTGTTTGTATATAAGCTTCAATTAGATCATCTGTACCAATACCAAGTGAGTTAAAATCTTTTCTATCCATAAGCATGAGTCTAGATGTATCAGAATCCCATTGGTTTTCACCTGTTTTAACAGAAAGGTTTGTCCCTAAAACATCCCAACTATTTTTTGGGTACTCTGCTTCTAGCGGCTTTCTCGCTCGACGCGCATAAACTGCACAAGGCATGAAACCTTTTGAAGGTGAGTTGTAGACCATAAGCCTTAAGTCAGCAATATAGATATTTCCTTTTTTATTAGGAACAGTTCCAATGTGAAAGAACTTACCATGCTCACTCGTCGAACTCCATTCATAGTGGCCAATTAAGCTTTGTACAATGAATTGATCATATGGATAATCCATTTGCATAAATGCATCTAATTCATCTTGATTTGTTACAGTAAAAACTCCTTGTCCGGCATTTGAATAAGGAATTTTAATAACGGCCTTACCTCCAAACTTCTGTACCCATAGTGGAACGGCAAGCTTGTTAACATCTTTGATTGTCTCAGGCATATTGATTCGAAGACCTGACTCGGCAAGCTCTGAATTATAAAGTTCATACGCTTTATTTGCTAAGAGTTTATTACGTCCACCAGCTAAGCATACTCGAGTTGAGTTATAAATAAATGTTTTAGTCGTTGCAGGAATTCTATTCCATGGCTTCTGGGTAACATAGCGAAATGCTGCTCTAATTGGAATGATCTCACCAGTTTCAAGCTTAAGTTGCATTACACCATCTTCAAAAGTAATGAATTGCTCTTCACCATGAAAGTGGGGAATTAGATAAACATCTTCTCCAGTTAAGTCAGCGATTGTCGATGCATAACCAGAAGTTTCCATATAGTTCTTATCGTAAATAACTGCAAGAGAGCCTTTTGGAAGTCGCTTCTTTCTTTTCTTTAATGCTGGGATAAATGAATTTTCAATTAAAAACTTATAGCCACGGTGTTCATCAGCATCAGTACGAGGTGGCATTGACTTTTGTCCTGAAGGACATGAGTTTGTTTCAAGGATTACCATACGGCGGTTACCTGCTTCTGTCGTAACATAGAAGAGGTCTGAACCTCCCCAAAAGAAATGCTGAGTTTCGTATGAAAGTATATCTCTTAATGTATCAGTACATATTTGAGGATTTAGGTGACTATACCTTTTAATAATCCTTTCATGATCTAAATTTAAAAAGTTACTCACTAGTGGATGTAGTTGTGAGTTTAGTGCTTTCGGATAAAAGTGATCTTCTTGTTCAAAGTTATCAGGTCTAATACGTTCGACCTTTCTTAGTGTTACTGTTTTTGTAGTCAAAATTACTCCAATTCAAAAATAAATTATGTGACATCATTATAGTCTTAAATTGAAAGACAGCGAAAACCTATTTTTATATTTCATAAAAATTAATTTAACCTGATGTGTAAATGTTGAGGGAAATACTTGGCAAATAAAAAAGGCCACAACAATGTGTGGCCTTAATCGATATAAATCACGAGTAAGTTTTAGCGAACTAACGCTGACTCATTTCACTAGTTGTCTCTGTTATTAAATCGACCTTTTTAAGGTCTGAAACAATATTTTCAGCGACTTTGTATAGCCCTGGCTTTTCAATACGGGCCGCTTTTTGTACTTCTGTCACAACTTCTTGAAGCGGACTTCTTCCATCGAGGTGATCCCAAATAAAAGCAGCTAAAAAACTCACTTCATAGCGCTTACCTTGTGGATTAATCAGAATAGGTGTTGTATCGTTGCTCTGTCGCTGTATACTTCCTCTTTTTATAAACATTAATACCTCCATGTTTTCTACATCATACGTCACATATATTTTTATTCAAATGCCCCTACACCATGTTTGGTAAAACCTAATACGTAATATACTGACTTTAGGTTATCCTTAATTTGTGGCATCTTCTTATTAAACCAAGATAAGGGGAATTAATGAGACTCCGTAAAGAGCTGCAGGGTGTCAAGCGCATCGTTGTGAAGGTCGGAAGTAACGTAATAACAAAGAAAAACGGTAACTTAGATACGAGAAGATTGAGAAAATTAGTTGAGGATATTTCTGAATTAATTGACTCAGGTATTGAGGTCGTTCTGGTAAGTTCAGGTGCCGTTAGTGTTGGAAAGTCATTTTTGAAGAAACATCTACCACGAAAGGGGCAGATTGATCTTCAACATTCAGCAAGTGCCATTGGCCAGCCAAAATTAATTAATACTTACTCAAGATTATTTGAAGAGAACGAAAAGCTTTGTTCACAGATTTTATTGACTCACGATGACTTTAGAAATCGTAAGAGAAATCTACATGCTAAGCAGAATATTAATGTTCTTCTTAAAAACAATATTACACCAATCTTGAATGAGAATGATTCAATCTCTTTTACTGAGATTGCTCTGGGTGACAATGATCATCTCGCTGCTCAGACCGCGCAAATGATTAACGCTGATGCATTATTAATGATTACATCAACTAATGGTCTTTATGACAAAGACCCAGGTTATCCTGATGCTAAGAGAATTGCAGAAGTTCCATTTGGAAGTGACGTTCTCGATTCGGTTAACTTTCAAGGTAAAACAGCTGTCGGTAAAGGTGGGATGGAGTCAAAAGTCCATGCTGTAACAAAGATTACACCACTTGGGATTAAGGCAATTATCAGCTCTCTTGATGCTGATCGCATTATTCTTGATCCACTGACTAAGGATCTTGGGACATATTTTGCTCCTAAGAATGCTTATGATCCTGAAGAGAGAAAGGCGTGGCTATTATCGATGAAGAAGCCAAATTGCTACATCGAAGTTGATCGCGGTGCTTATAAGGCCCTTAAGAAGAGTAAGTCACTTCTTCCTAAAGGTATTATTGATGTTTACGGAGAATTCTATAAGGGAGACTGCGTGGATATTATCTGTGATGGAGAAGTATTCGCTTCAGGTGTTTGTGAATATGGAAATACTGAAGTTGAACAGATTAAAGGACGCCATAGTGATGAGATTGAAGACTTAATTGGATTTAGAACATCTATTGAAGTCATTCATACGATTAATTTAATTTTAGAACACGATATAATAAAGGAAAATAAAAATGAAAGAATTAGCTAAAACAGTTAGAAAAGCTTCAAAGCAACTATTAAAGCTTAATAAAGAAACAAAAGATTTAATCTTTGATGACCTAATTAAAGGACTAGACTCAAATCGTAAACTTATTCTTGAAAAGAATCAGCTCGATCTTGATGAAGCTTTTAAGAACGATTTAAATAAAGCAATGGTTGATCGTCTTAAGTTATCTGATGAGAGAATTGATGACATTATCAAAGGTGTAAAGACAATCAAGGATCAACCTGAAATTGTCGGTAGCTTCTATGATGAATTTACAAATGACTTAGGACTTAGAGTAAAGAAACAAAGAGTACCAATTGGTGTAATTCTTATGATTTTTGAAAGTAGACCAAACGTCGTTGTCGATTGTGCTGCTCTTGCTCTTAAGTCTTCAAATGCCATTATTTTAAAAGGTGGTAAAGAAGCGAAACATTCAAATGAGATTCTTGGTCAAATTATTCAGGATTCAATTTCAAAGTATGTTGATAAGAATGTAGTCTCAGTATTAGCATCAGATAGTCGTGAACAATTAAACGGTCTTCTTTCTCTTAAAGAAGAAATTGATGTAGTTGTACCACGTGGTGGTCATGGACTGATTAATCATATTTTTGAAAATGCTAAGATGCCTGTTATTGCTCACTATCAAGGGCTATGTCATATGTACATTGATAGCGATGCTGATATTGAAAAGGCCGTAAATCTTGTTGAGAATGCAAAGACACAAAGAACTGGAGTTTGTAATGCGATTGAAACATTACTAATCCATAAAGATATTTTACCAAAAGTTAATGATCAAATTGCTAAGCGTTTACTTGCAAAAGGAACTGAGCTTAGAGTTGACGAAAAGTTTTCTCAAGCAACAAAGGGAGATTTTGTTGCAGCTAAAGATGAAGATTGGTCGACAGAATATTTAGATAATATTCTTTCAATCAAAACAGTTGATAGTTTAGATGAAGCGATTTCACATATTGATGAGTTTGGTAGTAACCACTCTGAGTGTATTGTTTCAAATAACCAAGAAAATTGTGAAACGTTCTTACGTAGTGTTGATGCAAGTTGTGTGATGGTAAATGCTTCTACTAGATTTAATGACGGTGGACAGCTTGGACTAGGTGCTGAACTTGGTATTTCAACGACTAAACTACACGCTTACGGGCCAATGGGTGTTGAGCAGATGACAACATCTCGTTATGTAGTCGTAGGTGATGGTCAGATTAGAAGCTAGGAGATTTCAATGAAGAAGATTGCAGTAATTGGCTGTGGAAACATGGCCGGCGCGGTAGTACGCGCAATGAATGATAGTAATAAAGAAGGAATTGAGTTTCTAACATTTACTCCAAGCAAAACAAGAGCAATAGAACTTGCTAAGGAAGTTGGGGGAAGCGTATTAGAAAACTTAGAAGATGTAGCAAAAGCTGACTACATTATGATTGGTTGTAAACCGCAGCAGTTTTCTGAGTTGGCCAAAATGCTAGAAGGTGTTGATTTAAGTGAGAAGGTGATTATTTCGATTATGGCCGGAATCGGTCAATTGAAAGTAAGTGAACTTCTAAGCGCACCTAAGGTTATACGCTTAATGCCGAGTTTACCTATGGAACACGGAGAAGGAATTTGTCTTCTTCACTATTCTCCAGCTGTTGAAGATAGTGAAAAAGACTTTCTTAGTACAATTCTAAAGAAGAACTCAATGTTATTTGAACTTGAAAATGAAGATGCTTTTGATCAGGTAACAGTCGTCTCTGCATCTGGCCCTGCATATATTTATTATTTCATGGCCGCAATGGAGAAAACCCTAGGAGAGTGGGGCGTCAAAAAAGAAGATCAAAGAGCTCTAGTTGCTCAACTATTTAGAGGAAGTGCCAAGAGTGCACTTCAAAAGTCTGATATGGATCTGGAAGATATGATTGGCCAGGTGACATCGAAGAAAGGTGTGACGATTGAGGCAATCGACAGATTTCGTCGAGATGAGTTAAGTAGTGGAATTCAGGCAGGTTTAGAGCAAGCAGCTAATCGCTCATTCGAAATTAAGAAATCGCTATAACCAATATGTTAGGTATAACCTAATTAGTGGGGTAAGCAATTCTTAATAAATCCAGACAGTGTTAAGGTAGGTATATGAATAATAAAAAAACAGAAAAGTTAGTACAATTAGTTAGTTATGGTGCACTTGAACAGGATCAAAAACCTGCACACCGCGCACCAAAAAGAAAAACTGGTAATGACGAAGGACACGGGAAGGCGCTCAGGCCTTTAGGTTTCGTTCGTAGAAGCCTAATTGAAGATGAGGATAATTGCCTCTCAGTCCTTTAAAAAAGTAAATATTTTTAAATTGATAATTTTTATTAATAAACAAGAGTTCTTTTCTTGCCCGCAATAACTGTGATTGTGGGTTTTATAGACTAAGTACAAGTCGAAAAAGAAAAGGGCTCAAAAAGAAAGGATTGCTAAATGATTGTTTACAGTTTCCTCTTTTTTTTACTCCTGTTCACATTGATTGGAGTTTCTTCAAGTTTTAAAAGTAAGAAAAACAACTCAGATTATCTCCTAGCAGGACATAACACTCCTCCTTGGATGGCCGCTCTTTCAGCGGTTGCCACAAACAACAGTGGTTACATGTTCATTGGTTTAATTGGTTATACTTACACCAGCGGGATTCAGTCTTCATGGATTATGATTGGTTGGATTGTTGGTGACTACATCATGAGTATGTTTGTTCATAAGAAGCTAAGAGAAGTAACAGAAGCCGAAGATTTATTAAGTTTCGGTGGGGTATTATCAAGATGGCAACGAGGAACAAGCTTTAAAAAACTTAGATTCATTGCGGGTCTAATCACGTTTATTTTCTTAGGTGTTTATGCTGCTGCCCAATTTAAGGCCGGTTCAAAAGCACTACATGTTCTCTTTGGATGGGATTATAGTACTGGTGCAATTATTGGTGCCATTATTGTTTTCGCTTACTGTCTATCAGGTGGTATTAGGGCCTCAATTTGGACCGATGCTGCTCAGTCTTTCGTTATGATTGTCGCTATGGGTATGCTCTTTGTAGTAGGTGTTAACGAAGTTGGTGGTTATGGACAATATGTTGATAAGCTAAATGCAGTTTCACCTGGTTATTTAAGTTTTATGCCAACAGGCCTTGAAGTTGGCGGTGCCTCTGGTGTCTTCCTCTTTATCCTTGGATGGGTATTTGCAGGATTTGGTGTAATTGGCCAGCCACATATTATGATTCGTTTCATGACTATTGATGATACGAAACACATGAATAAAACAAGAATGTATTACTATGCATGGTTCATCGCATTTACTGTTATGACTATTGGAGCAGGGCTTACAGCTAGATTACTTCTGCCAAATTCAGCTAACTTTGATGCTGAACTTGCTCTTCCAATGATGAGTCAATTGCTTCTTCCTGAGATTTTAATTGGTGTTGTTCTAGCTGGTATTTTTGCAGCAACAATGTCGACAGCAGACTCTCAGGTACTAAGTTGTTCAGCGGCATTTACGAGAGATTTAATGCCAAAGAAATCAGATAATGTTTATTTAACAAAATTAGCGACAGCATTAACAACAATTATTGCATTAGTTGTTGCGCTATATGGAAGTAAGAACGTATTTGAATTAGTTCTTCTTTCTTGGTCGATTCTAGCAGCTTGTTTTGGACCTCTACTCTTTATTTATGCAATGAAGAAGCAGGTTTCAGAGTTTACAGGAATTGCCATGATGGTAATTGGTGGTGCTACGACAGTTATTTGGATGGTACAAGGCCTTGGTGGAATCATTTATGAAGTTGCACCAGGAATTGTTATGGGTCTAATAACTTACCTAGTTCTGTCACAGACGAAGTTCAATGATATAATTTCATCTAACAAGGTGAAAGACGCCAGAACTCAGCAAGCGGCAGAATTTGGAAATGATGGATCTCAAGAATTTAGTAGTTAGTTATTTATATCCTATTACAGTTACCCTCCTATTTTTAGGAGGGTATTTCTTTGTTCTTTTAAATATTAAAAGAGTAGAGAGAAAGAAATTAAGAGGCATCAAGAGAAGAGATATCATTGATGCCGTTGAGACAGATTCTCCGGTTGATGATCAGGAGAAGGAATTAAAGTCACAGGGAGCTGAAGGTATTGAAGGCCGCTTCTCGTTTATGACAAGAGCACTTCCAATACTAATTTTTATTCTTTGGTCGATTTTTGTTTCAATTCCTTATCTTGGAAAGATTCCAACAGTCTATGTCTCATTGATTGCAGCAATTGTTTCAGTTATTGCCGGTTTTTCTCTAAGACCATTTTTAGAGAACCTCTTTGCTGGAGTTATTATATCTTTCTTCAAGTCTATTAAGATTGGAGATACAGTAACGATAGATGATAACTACGGGATTATAGAAGAGATCGGACTAACTTATTCAGTTGTAAAAAAATGGAATTGGATTCGTGTTGTTATTCCAAATTCAAAACTTCTACAAAAAGAAATTTTGAATTACACGATTAATGACAGCTTTGTTTGGACCCATATTTCATTTTTCATTGCTCCTGGAACGGACCTTGAAAGGGTTAAAGAGATAGGAACAATGGCAGCAAAGAGATCATCGTATTATTGCGATGTTGAGGACCCAACAATGTGGGTGATGAATTTAGAAAAAGATGCTGTTGAATGCTGGTTGGCCGCTTGGGCGGAAAACCCATCAGAAGCATGGGAGCTTAGAAACGATATGAGAACAATGCTTTATGCAGAGTTCCAAAGAGAAGGTATCGATTTCCACAAGTTTAATATTAGTAAACAAGAAAGGTAGTTATTATGTTTAAAAAATTAATTCAAAACTTTATTGAACGCACGACAAAAATTGTCTTATTCGTTCTAAACCAAGTTTTCCCAATTTCTTCTAATTCTTAGAAGCTTAAAAAATCAAAAGAATTGATTATTTTTAGTTAGTTAGGACCTAGACTTAGGTTTTTGCTAATTTATGTTCAACTTGTTAAGCTAGGAGACGAATTTAATGATTAGGGGTATAAGCTTGGAGAAACTCAAGGACATTAATTGGAACCACCTATATTGCTTCTATGAAGTAGCAAAGGTCCAGTCTTTAAAAAAAGGCGCACAAATTATTGGAACCTCGTCTCCAACACTAAGTGAACAACTTAAACGCCTCGAAAATAAATTCAATATGAAGCTCTTTAATCGTAGCTCAAAAGGCCTAACCCTTACTCAAGAAGGGATGCAATTATTTGAGCGCACTAAGGGGATCTTTGAAGAGGGAAGTAAACTTCTTGAACATTTCTCGGAAGATGTTGTTGGTGGTTACCCAGTTTCTATCGGAATAGAAGAAACAATTTCTCACGACTTAGCGACAGAGTTCGCTTCTCAATATTGGGACCTCTACACTCAATACGGTACCGTTAATACACTTCGCCAAGTTGGACATGATATTCTCGTTGATAACCTGTTACAAGGTTATATTGACTGGGGAATTTCTCTAAGAAAGCCGAAAAGAAAAAGCTTAGAAGTTGCTGAAATTGGCTCATTCGAGCTTGTATTCTGCTGTTCAAATGATCTTTATGGAAAGTTCCGTGATCACAAGGACCTACTAGTTAATATTCCATTTGCCGAAAGTAATTGGGATAAGACTCTTAATAAAGTTATTTATCAGCATCTTAGAAAGAATGGAATTGTTCCAAAGGAAAAGGTCTATAGCGATCATTTGGACTTTGTTCATAAGCTATGTGCCCGTGGCCGTTGTGTTATGTTCTTACCAAAGAATCCACTAGAGGATTATGAAGGTATTAAGACATTTCGCGTAGGTGAGCCAATTAGAATGTCTTTATATGCGATTTGGAAGAAGTCTGATGAAGGACTTATCTCAATTAGAAAACTTGAAGAGTTAATTCAGGCGAAGCTTTCTAATGTTCCTGAGCGCTATGAAGATGTTGATCTTCAGATTGAAGTCTCAGACGTCTCAGATGAGCTACTGAAGTAAACTTGAGGGTTTTGGTTTTGTCTAATTAGGCCAATACTGCATTCCTTTTGTCATTTATTTCATCGTAGAATTTCTCTATGAAAACTAAAATGTCAAAATCAATTAATACTTTAATAATTTTATCAACACTATCAATCATCATTAGCTGTGGACAGTCTCCAAAGCGCGTTGAAAGTAATGATATCAATAATGGTAGTAATACTATTTCTTATGAATACGACGATGATATTCGCCATGAGATGGAGTTATATCAGAATAAGCATGTAAAAAAATGGATCACTTATTTTGCCTCCAAAGACCGCGAAAGGTTTCAGCGCTTCATTGAAAGAGGGATGTATTATAAAGAAGTAATTCAAACAGTTCTTGAAGAAGAGGAGCTACCTTATCAGCTATATTATCTTCCTCTAATTGAAAGTGGATTTAATCAAAGAGCATTGTCACATGCTGGGGCGGTTGGGCCTTGGCAATTTATTAAGGGAACTGGCCGTCGCTATGGTTTAGCAGTCAATCGCGTAGTTGATGAAAGACATGATCCAATTCATAGTACTGAAGCGGCCACAAAGTATTTAAAAGATTTATATAATGTCTTCAATTCTTGGGAGCTTGCAATTGCAGCTTATAATTGCGGTGAAATTAGAGTTCTTCGTGCCATTATGAAGGGAAGAACGAGAAATTTTTGGGAGCTCGTTGATCGTAAACTTCTTCCAAGAGAGACGAGAAATTATGTTCCAAAGTTTTTGGCCGCTGCCTATGTTGGAGAAAACTTGGAAGAGTTTGGCTTTGATACAAATGCAATTGCTGAAGTCGAAAAATATCCTGACTTAAAGCTTATTGAAGTACCTGGCGGTGTAAGGCTAGCTGAAGTAGCCAAGCACTTTGAAGTTGATCGTAAAGAGTTAGAAAGAATTAATCCTGCTTTAAAATATAAACGAACACCTAATTGGATTAGAAGTTATGCTGTTTGGCTTCCTCGAAATGACTATACAAACGTAGAAGAAATTCAAAAGAAGCTTTCTTCAAATCGTCAGTGGGGAAAATTAAACTCATTTCCAACTCGTTACAGAGTTAGAAGAGGGGATTCTCTAATTCGTATCGCTAGAAAGTATAAGATCTCCTTAAAAAGATTAAAAAGAATTAATGGAATTAAAGGAAGTCGCATTTATCCGGGACAAAAACTAACTCTACGCTTAGATGAGTACAAGGGTGTCGTTGGGAAGAAAGTATACTTTGTTAAGAAGAATGACTTCTTAGGAAAGATTGCAAGACGTCATGGATTATCTGTGTCCTATCTTAGACGCTTAAATGGTTTATACTCTAACCGAATTTATATAGGGCAAAAACTTGATGTAACAAAAGGTGTCCGTACATTTCGTTATCGCGTTAAAAGAGGAGATAGCCTCTCTCGCATTGCAAGACTGTATAACACGACGGCGAGGGAAATTAGAAGACGTAACTCATTATCTTCAAATAACCTCTTTATAGGTCAGATGTTGCGCATCTAAATATTTGCTATTGTTGAAAAAAAACGAGACATTTTTTAAAGCTTCCTGATAAGATTTGTCTGATGTTACGTTACGCCAGACTTACATTACTAATTGCATTCTTTGCAAGCTTCTTAGCTGCAACGATTCATACCCACGATGACTCTCATGAAATATCAAATATCCATGATAGTTGTAGCGTGTGTCTTCATGGAAAAAGAATCAGCTGTCTTGATTCTCCTGATCTTGAATCAACTTTAATTGTAAGAGCGACTGATGTTGAAGTTGCTGGGCCATTTGTCACATCTGATGAACCACTTTTCTATTTAGATTTAACTTCTATCACTCTTCGCGGTCCTCCTAGTCTTATTTCATAATCCCATTTAATTTAAATTTTTATTTATTATTTATGAAATAACAAAGAGGTTACTTTGAAGAATTATATTATTACATCACTTTTAACACTTGGTGCTCTTAGTGCATCAGCTCAATCAACATCATTATCAGACACATCGAGAGGAAACGGCTTTAATCCATCAATTGGCCTAAATGCACTAACTCTTTATAAGAACTCTGCTCGTGATAATGATCATGACGGCTTCCAGTTACAAGAAGCAGAAATTCAATTTAGTGCAGATGTTGATGCATACTTTAGAGCAGAAGCAACTTTTGCAATTCACCCTGAACATGAAGTAGAGGAAGAAGCTGGACATGAAGGCCATGGTTATGCTTTTGAACCAGAAGAGATCTTTGCTGAAACGATTTCAATTCCTGATGTGACGGTTAAAATTGGTAAGTTCTATACTCAATTTGGTAAGTATAATATGGTTCATACGCACGCACAGCCATTTATTTATCGTGGTGTCGTTCAAGAGTATATGTTTGGTGAAGAAGGTCTAAATGAAGTTGGAGTTGGCGTTTCAACAATGCTTCCACTTCCATGGTTTAGTGACCTTACAGTTCAGTTCATTCAACCATCAAATGAAGAATTATTTCATGAGGATCCACACTCAATTGCAACAGTTGCAAACTTGAAAAACCTTTGGGACCTATCTGAGTCTCTAACATTAGAGTGGGGGCTTTCTGGTCTATACTATAATCACAGAAGCTTACCAACTGAATTAAGAAACCGTACGACTGTTCTTGGTTCAGATCTTACTTTTAAGTGGAAACCAGTTAAGAAGGGGAAGTACTCTTCATTTGTTTGGTCGACAGAATTCATTCACAAAGATATTCAAGGTGAAAATGAGTTAAAGAACGGCGGTGTTTCAACATTCTTCCGTTATCAGTTAGCACAACGTTGGTATGCGCAAGCTCAGTATGAATTCCTAGGTTTATTTGCTGATGAGAGCCTAACAGATACAAATGTTTATACTGGCCTAATTGCTTTTGTTCCTACTGAATTCTCGTCTCTAAGAGTACAATACGATGATATTCATGATGGTGAAGATCGCCCTGAGAAAAGAGTGTCTCTCCAGCTAAGCTTTAGTATTGGTGCCCATCCGGCCCACGTATACTAAAGGATAGAAGATGAAGAGATTATTGATTTGTTTTGTATTGAGTTTTTTCTCAATAGCAAGTCTCGCTCAAGTACGTGTTGTGACGACAACGACTAATTTAGCAGATGTTGTAGAAAAAATAGGTGGAGAGAGTGTTTCGGTACTCTCTCTTGCTAAAGGGACTCAAGACCCACATTTCTTAGAAGCTAAGCCTAGCTATACTTTTAAATTAGCAAAAGCTGATCTTCTCGTTAATATTGGTGCAGGTCTTGAAAGTGGATGGCTTCCTTTAATTATTAGAGGAAGTCGAAACCCTAGTATTAGAGATGGCCAAAGAGGACGTCTTGAAGCAGCAGATATTGTCTCATTAAAGCAAGAGCATAAGGGAGAGATTAGTCGAGCTCAAGGTGATGTTCACCCTGAAGGAAATCCTCACTTTATGCTTTCTCCAACTAAGGCCCTTGAGGTTGCAAAGGCCATTAAGGATAAGCTTTCTCTTATTGATTCAAAAAATACATCTCGCTATGAAGAAAATTTCAAGCGCTTTGAGAATCAAATGAAGAGCAAGATTAAAGAGTTAAAAAGTGTAATTAAGAGTGGGACTCATATTATCACTTATCACAGAACTTTAACTTACTATTTAGATGAGTTTGGTATTCATATTAAGAATGTTCTTGAGCCTAAACCTGGAATTCCTCCAACAGCGTCTCATATCATTAAAGTGATAAAAGAGATGAAAGAAGAGGGGATTAGAACTATTGTCGTTGAAAATTACTTTGATTCTAGTGTGGCAAAACGAATTAAAACGAGCATTAAAGATGTTAAAATTAATATCGTACCAGTGGCCGTAAATGGAAATGATAAGGCAAAAGATATTTTCTCTCTATATGATGAATTAGCTAAAGCTTTAAAGGAATAAATATGGAAATCATCTCGTTCTTAGCAGCTCCTTTTGTTATGTGTTTAATCCTGGTGGGGATTCACTGCTATTTAGGGTTACATGTGCTTAAGCGCGGGGTGATTTTTGTTGATCTTTCATTAGCTCAAGTTGCGAGTCTTGGATCAACTGTCGCATTACTTTTTCATTTAGATCACCATAGTTCACTTAATTACTTTATATCCCTTGGCTTCACGTTTGTAGCAGCAGGATATTTTGCATGGGCAAAGAAGTATGAAAAGTATATTTCGCAAGAAGTTCTAATTGCCCTTGTTTATGCTTTTGCTTCATCTGCTGTTCTTTTAGTTGTTAATATGATGGCCCATGGAGCTGAACATATAAAAGAAATCCTTGTTGGAAAAATCCTTTGGGTAACATGGATGGATGTTCTAAAGACAGGGGTGATCTACTCAATTGTTGCTTTAATTCATTATATTTTTAGAAAACAAATAATAGCAGCTAGTATGGAAAAGTCAGACTCATCTAGCTTCTGGGACTTTGTGTTCTTCTCTCTATTTGGTGTTGTGATAACATCCTCAGTTGGGATTGCAGGTATTTTACTTGTCTTCTCATTTCTAGTGGTACCTGCTCTTTTAAGCAGCAATCTTGTAAGCTCTCTAAAAGGACAACTTCTTTTAGGTTGGGTCATAGGAACGATACTTAGCTTTATTGGTATGACCTTGAGTTATGTTCTTGATCTTCCTGCTGGAGCAATCATCGTTGTGGTATTTACAGTTCTTCCAATCTTTGTACTACCGTTTATATTACGAAAAAAGATCGCTACTTAATTTGAATCTTTAACATAATTTAGTTTCGAGATTTAAAACTCATGTCGAAGAGCCTTCTAATAATAATGCTTTTAGGAGGCCTTATGAAAATATCATATTTATTTTTTTTAGTTGTATTTCTTTTAAACTTCTTTATTCCAAATGATGCCCTTGCTGTAAAAAACGAAGGGCTAGACAGTATTGTCACAGGTATTGATGTTAATGGTAATGAGTCAAGTTGTTTGCGTATGGTACAGCCTCTTTATTGTTCGATGGAAATTCAAGTAGGTGATTTGCATGGACTAGACTGTCGTGCAAGAGGATTTAAGGCCGTTCAATGTGGATGCCACAATTTTGTTTGCGTTGAATATGAAACAGAGACAGTTGTTGGTGTTGATCGCCAGGGAATGAAAAGATCTTGTCACCCTATGAAGGAAGGAACATCTTGTACAGAAATTTTTACTGAAGATGAGGCATTCGCTGAGCGATGTCAGGAAAAAGGTGGAGTGGCCGTAGCATGTGGATGTCATGATTATATTTGTGTGAAAAATTAACCTATCTTAAATTCTCATATTGTTTCATTAGGGAGATAACTTTCTTTATCAAATATAAATTACTTCTCACTGAGAAAGGGAAAAACAAGGATGATTATGGAAGCATTACAAAATGAATTAAAAACGGGAAAGGTTAAATTTTTTAATGAAGCAAAAGGTTTTGGATTTATTAAGCCAGATACAGGAGACGGGGACTTATTTGTTCATATTTCTGCTGTCGAATCAGGTAACAAATTAGCTAATGATGACAAAGTGACATATATGATTGGAGAAGGAAAAAGAGGCCCATGTGCAATGAAAGTTAAGAAGGCTTAACTTTCTTCTTCAATTTAACTTGATGTGAGAAAAGAGGGGCATTGGCCCCTTTTTTTATTTATTTTCTTTAATATCTTTACAAGACCAATCAAAAGAGTGAACTCCATGTTCTGGAACTCTAGCAAATGTCCAAATATTACCATTAATCCCTGGGGCAACATGATCTAGGCGAAAACGAAAGTTTCCTGTAGTAAACGATTCCACTTTCTTGTTGTATTTATGAATATAATTTACCTTCTTTATAAACGAATACTCATTATTTTGATTTAGATCATCGACGAATACTTCAACTTCATGAAATGGAGTATTTCGACCAAATCGCGACTCATAAATTATTGCATCAGTAACTTTCGAGCTCATGTCATAATTTACGCAATGGTATAGCTCTTTTCTTTTAGGTGTAAGACCTGCCAATGTATTTAGTGATACAAAAATAAGTGCGCTTAAGATTATCGATTTCATAAATTCTCCTTTGGGGTAGCTTTAATTTTAAGGGCAATTCGAATTTAAGTGAAATTAACTTATCTAAGAAAATATTTCTTCCGATTTTCTAACAAAGTATTTCATTGAGGAGGTATATATGGAATTCTTAGAGATTATTTTACTGATTATGTCGGCCTATTATATTTGGCGTAGGCCTCAATTTCAAAAAAGGGCCGAAAATCTTTTAATTGGAGCTACTTTTATTATGTTCTTTGTTTGGTTTGTAGCGACTAAGCATATGATCCTTCCTCCAGGGAATTACTAATGTCAGGCAAAACTGAGCGCTTTTACAATATTGTCTCTCTTGCAACGATTGCTCTGGTTGTACTACCTATTGGTATCGCAAGTATTGTTTTAGGTTTCGGATTTGGCGATAACCCTTGTATTCTTTGTTGGCAAGAAAGAGCTGTTATGATGTTCATTAGTTTGACTACACTCTTTATTTTGCGCTACGGCCTAAGACCAAAGTACTTGGCCTTACTTATTTTCTACTGTGCAATTGGAATCTTTATGGCCTTACGCCACACTGGTGGTCATTTCTTAAGAGATATTGGACAGGGATTTGCACTTGAGATTCTAGGATTCCATACATACAGTTGGGGGATTTTTGTTTATTGGATGATTTTTATATGCTTGGCCATCATTCTTGGCTTCTTTGGAGGGAACCTTGTTGATAACGAGGACGGAGAAGTACGATACCTTACTAAGCTGCAGGGAAGTGCTTTTATTATCTATTTCATCGTTCTTGGAATTAACTCCATACAAGCGATTACACAAGTTGGGCCACCACCATTTATTGGTCAAAGTGATCCTATACGTTTTTCTTGGACTCCAAAAGATTGGAAATGGTCGACACAGTCGTGGTCAAATATTCTTAGTCCTATGAGTTTACGTGGTAAGTATCATGTGGAAAAGCCAGTTATTAAGACTCAGGCCAAAAGAGATATTGCCATGTTTGAAAGCGGTGATGAGTTAATCAAAGTTAAGGAAGTAAAACTTCCTGAAACGATCATTGGTAATATTACAGACATTGATTATCATCCAAAATCGAAACTATTTGCTCTTGTTACAGATCAGTTCTACGTTTATATCCTCGATGATAAATTAAGTGATATAAAAGCTTACGTCCACCTGGATAATCTCTTTAGTATCGAAATAAAGACTCTTACAGCAGTTTCCTTTATTGATCGTAATCGATTAATGGTTACGGGAATTAATAAGAGTTATGTCATTTTAAAATTGGATAAAGAGGCTAAGTTAAAGAATCAATATGCGTCTTTTAAAGATGGTACTGATGGAATTTTAGAAACCAGGCGAGGACGATTTTCAACAGTACGCTCTAAATATGCATATATTCAAAGTTTAAGCTTTGATCGCGAAACAAATGAATTTGTTACCTTAAGTGTTCCTAATAAGAAGTTCAATAAGATCATTGCGACAAGATTTTCTTCAATAGACTATATGCTTAGTAGTGAAAAGGAAGTCTTTACTAATGAAAGTGAATTTCAGCCTCATGTGACGAGTTTGAAAATCTATGATTCCATTGCCTATGGACTTGCTCCTGATAATAGAGAAATCATTATTTCAGATAATAATTTCTCTTCTTTTACTGGATCTATTCTCTTGCCTGTTAATGGTGACTACAGGGGAGTGGTTATCTTTGAAAAAGATCAATTCATTATTATTGATGGCAATATCGCAAGCTACTTTATTAATTAGAACTAAGTGCTTTTATGATCTCTTCATTCTTTGTACGATCTTTGTAATTAATATGGATATCACTATAAGTAATCTTATCTCCATCTATAACAAATACTGCAGGATGGGCCACCATATGATGTGTTTCTCCAGAGTCTGCTTCAACATCAATTTGATATGATTGTTTGTATTTCTTTACGAGTTCATCATCAATTTTATTCACAATATTAAAGGCCAATAAACTTTGTGCTTTAGGATCACTAATAACATCGAAAGTGAATTTATTTTTATCTTTCATTTTCTTTGCAACTGCAGCTCGATCGACACTTATAACTAAGATTTGAGAGTTCTTGTCGATTTTACTCATAACTTCTGATTGCACACTCTTTAATTGCTTTATGCAGTACGGGCACCATGAACCACGATAGAAAATCAGAGCGGTCTTTTTATCTAAATTATCTAATTGATATTCTTTTCCTGTGATAGATTTTAGAGCTAGATTTGGGACCTTCTCACCGGCCTTTAGACCTATTTCAGATGCAAAACAACTTAAAGACAGTAATAAAATGATTATATATTTCATTTTTTCTCCATTTTCTTCCCTTGAGCTAGACGGACAAAGGGAAATTCTATATTGTTGCCCTGTGAAAAAATCATTCTTTCAATTCACATTCCTTGAGCTACAAGAGTTATTGAGTTCTAAAGGCCTAAATTCGTCTGGCGCAAACCTTCTATACAATTGGTATTATAAGAAGAAAAACGCATATAGCAAAGAAATCCAAGATATTGCGAAATCAACTTTAAGTTTTATCAATGAAAACTTAAGTTTTTCTTTGCCTAAAATCGCAATGGTTCAAGAGGCCAACGATCGTACCGTTAAATTTCTCTTTGAATTAGAAGATGGTAATAAAGTTGAAAGTGTTCTTATTCCATTTCATAAGAAGTATTCGATTTGTCTGTCTTCTCAGGTTGGCTGTGCGATGAAATGCTCTTTTTGCTTTACTGGTAAGCAGGGCCTAAAAAGAAACCTTAAGGCCTATGAAATTATAGGTCAGTTTCTAGCGGCATGGCATTGGCTTAAGGAGAATCGCCCTGGAGAAGAGCGCATCTTAAATATTGTCTTCATGGGACAAGGTGAGCCTCTACATAATTTTGATGAGGTGAAAAAAGCATGTGATATTTTTACTTCACAATATGGAACTTCAATTGGCCATCAAAAAATTACCATATCAACAAGTGGATATATACCGGGATTAAAGAGATGGAAGGATGAAATACCTGGAGTTAATCTGGCCTTATCTCTACATTCTGCATTTGATGAGATACGAAATGAACTTATCCCAATAAATCAGCGCTATCCATTAGAAGAAGTTCTCGAGTACATTGATAATATCCCATTAAGATATAAGCAATTTGTTACTTATGAATATTTATTAATTAAGGACTTAAATGATGGAGAAAGGGATGCTAGAGCGCTAGGGAACTTGCTTCAAAATAGAAGGGCCCTTATTAACCTGATTCCGTTCAATGAATTTCCTGGAACACAATACAAGCGTCCGAAAGAAGATAATATTCTTAATTTCAAAGAAATCCTCGATACTTACTCTATTCCAACTCTTGTTCGTACAACCAAGGGTGATGATGTCTTGGCCGCATGTGGTCAGCTCAATACCAAATGATCTATTTTTAGTACAAAATCTTAAAATATATGTACTTTTAATAGGACGGAATTCCCACTATTCTTTTAGTAAATAAAAGGAGTCGAAATGGGACGTTTAGTAGATGGAAAATGGATAAAAACCTCAATCATAACAAGTGATGATGATGGTGCTTACGATCGTATTCCTCGATCATTTAGAGATACGATTTCAAAAGATCACGACACTTTTAAGCCTGAGTCTGGCCGCTATCATCTCTATGTAAGCTACGCTTGTCCTTGGGCCCATCGAACTTTAATCTATCGAAAGCTCAAGGGGCTTGAAGAGCATATCAGTGTAAGTGTTGTCTCTCCAGATATGTTAGATATGGGGTGGACTTTTGAAACTAATATTTCAGGGGCCACTGGAGATGACCTATATGGCCTAAATTACCTGCAAGAGATTTATACTAAAGCTGATCCAGAAGTGAGTACTAGTGTTACTGTTCCAGTCTTATGGGATAAGAAGACACAGAGAATCGTAAATAATGAATCATCTGAGATTATTCGTATTTTTAATAAAGAATTTAATGAGCTAACAGGTAATACTGATGATTACTATCCTAAAGAGCTAGCTAGTGAAATCGATGAGCTAAATGATTTTATTTATCCAAATATAAATAACGGAGTTTATCGTAGTGGCTTCGCAAAGAAGCAAGAAGCTTATGAATCCGCTGTTACTAGTTTGTTTGATGCTTTAGATAAAGTTGAAGAGAAGTTAGAAGGAAATCGTTTTCTCTTAGGAGAAAGGTTAACCGAAGCAGACCTTCGTTTGGTTCCAACTCTTCTTCGTTTTGATTGCGTTTATGTGACCCACTTCAAATGTAATCTTAAACGAATAAAAGATTACAAAAATTTATCTCGTTATCTCAAGGAACTTTATGAGATGAAGGCGATAAGTGAAACAACGAATTTTGAACATATTAAAAGACATTATTTTTATAGCCATGAGGATATTAATCCATATCGAATTGTCGCTCTTGGCCCTTCGGAAATTATATAGGTGATTTTATGAGTAAAAAAGAATTAGCATATATTATTGATCCACCTCCTAAGCACTGGGTTGGTAACGGCTTTCATGTCCACACAATGTTTCATCCTGGACATAATCTTTATAAATATACGACACCATTTCTTATGATGGACTTTGCTGCTCCTAAGAAATTTGCTCCAACAAAAGCAAAACGTGGAGTCGGAGAACATCCCCATCGAGGATTTGAGACCGTTACGTTTGCTTTTGGTGGAGAAGTTGAGCACAGAGACTCAAGTGGTGGCGGAGGAGTCATTGGAAAAGGTGATGTCCAGTGGATGACTGCTGCAAGTGGTGTTGTACATGAAGAATTTCATTCTCAGAAGTTTAGTGAAGAGGGTGGCGTTTTTGAAATGGTACAGCTTTGGGTAAATCTTCCAAGCGAGTTCAAAATGACGTCGCCAAGATATCAAGGCGTAAAGGGAGAAACTTTTCCAAGGATTCATCCTGCTCAAGGAGTTGAACTAAAATTAGTTTCAGGAAATTATTTAGGAGAAGTGGGTCCTTGTAAAACGTATTCTCCAATAAATCTTATTCAAACAGATATGAAAGAAGCTTCTAACTTCTCGCTTTCTTTAGAAGATAAAACAAACTTACTTGTTCTCGTTAGGAAGGGAAGTATTTCTTTAAATGGTAATGAAGTTAACGAACATCAATTAGCAATTTTTCATAGGGATGGCCAAGAGGTTGAGGTATCGAGTAAAGTGGGGGCAGAGCTTTTAATAATGAATGCCGTTCCAATTGATGAGCCTGTATTTTCACACGGCCCTTTTGTTATGAGTACAAAAGAAGAAATTATTCAAGCTTTTGAAGATTACCAATCAGGCAAAATGGGACACCTCAGTTAATGGATTTTCCTTCTCAAGATATTGAAGCAACTCAAAAGAAAATAAGTCAGAAAGAATTTATTGCATTAATGGCCGCACTGATGTCATTTGCGGCCCTAGCTATTGATTCGATGTTACCGGCCCTAAACTTAATTGGAGATAGCTTAGGTGTCGTTAATCCCAATGATAACCAAATGGTCATATCATTTATATTTATCGGGATGGGAATTGGGCAATTATTATTTGGGCCAATTTCTGATGCCATCGGTAGAAAGCCTTCAATGTATATTGGTATAGGAACTTTCTTCTTTGGTTGTATAATATCTTATAGTGCAACAACATTTAATCTAATGTTGTTAGGAAGACTTATACAAGGTTTAGGGGCAGCATCAGCTAAGATTATATCAACAGCGATGGTAAGAGATCGATTCTCTGGAAATGTCATGGCAAAGACGATGTCTTTAATTATGATCATATTTGTCCTCGTTCCAGCGCTTGCGCCAACTTTAGGTCAACTAATTCTAAGCTTTGGAGGATGGCGAGATATATTTCTCTTTATGATCTTTTTGGCGATCATTAATTTCGCTTGGTTCAGTACGAGACAAGAAGAAACATTAATTGAAGAGTATCGCAGGCCTCTTTCTTTTTCTAAGATTAAAGAAGCAACTCTAGAAACCGTTAAGCACCCTGCTACTGTTGGTTACACTCTAGCAGCTGGTTTAATATTTGGTGCTTTTATTGGCTACTTAAATTCATCCCAACAAATTTTACAATTAAAATATGGACTAGGTGATAAGTTTCCAATTGCTTTTGGTGTTTTAGCATTGGCCATTGGACTATCTTCATTTTTAAATTCAAAACTTGTTGAAGAAATGGGGATGAGAAAGCTTTGTGAAACAGCTCTTACAGTTCTTACTATTGTCGCAATTATATTTAATATTATTGTTTACTTCACAAATGGAAATCCATCGTTTTATTTATTCTATGGTTTTCTGCTTCTTTGTTTATTCAACTTCGGTCTACTTTTTGGGAACTTCAGTGCTTTGGCCCTCGAGCCTATGGGGCATATTGCCGGAACAGCAAACTCTGTTATAAGCTCTGTCCAGATTCTTATTTCAGCTCTTATTGGTTCCACTATTGGGCAATTGTATAATGAAACGGTAACGCCTATCGCAATAGGCTTCTTAGTTTGTAGCATGCTATCTCTTTTCATCGTAAAAAAAGTAAAATAGATAGACGATTAAAGTAAAATTTGGTCTCATTAATATATGTTAAAAGCATGTATCTTATTCTTATTTGTGACCATTCACACTTTTGCGTTTTCACCTCCTTCTGAGCATATCCGTAAGAGTCGTTGGGATGTTTCTCCAATCCAAATCAAATTCTTAGCTACTTTCTTTGCTATCGAATTAGTGACATATTCCATAATTTCCCCTGAATTTGTAAAACAAGAAATCGATAGTAGTGATTACGACTTTAACGAAGATGATATTGAAGTTCCTGTATGGGCATACCAACTAGGTAATCATGGGCCTGAAGTTTTAACAGCTGGAATGTATGGATACTATTTATTTGGAAATGATGAATACGCTTTTGAAAAAGCATTTGTTTTTACTGAGTCTATGCTCATTTCTCAGGGGATAACTTTTGGTACAAAGTATGCTGTAAATAAACAGCGCCCAGATGAATCTAATTATCTTTCGTTTCCAAGTGGTCATACAACTCATGCTTTTACTGTTGGGATGTGGATGAGTATGGATATTTATCGAAGCGAGAAGTTTCATGAAAATATTTACATTGCATCTCTACCACTTATTTACGCTTCATATATTGGCTGGACTCGTATTGATGCAAATAAACATAGCTTCAAAGATGTCGCTACTGGGGCCCTTATAGGATCTCTGACGAGTTATTTCATGTACGAGTTTCACTTTGATGAAAATGGAAAGTATCGATTTAATAATAAGAATGGAGCAATTCTAACTCCAACTGTTGATCCTATTCGTAACCGTTACGGTCTAAGCATTGGGGTTTCTCTATGAATTATCTAATTTCTATTCTATTGATCTTCTTCTCTTTTTCATCAATGGCCCAACTTAAGAGTCTAGACTACTTATATCGCTTTCCAGAAAAGGGTGGGAGTGTAGTAGAATATTCTATCTATTGGTCATTGGATGAAATGGAATTTGATGATCGATCTGGTGGCGTTGAAGAATTCTTTGAGGTTGATCGCTCTGTTCTGGTTGCTGGGATTAACTATAGGTATTCAATATCGGATCGTTTTCTTATTGCTTTTAGTACTCATGCTGAAGTAGCTGATTTTGATACTCATCTAGAAGATGAAAATGATAGTGAAACACCTGAGAAGAGTCCTTTTGCATTCTATGATCCAAGCATTGATTTACGTTATCGATTAATTCAAGAAAATGAAGTCTTCTTTGATATTGAAGCCTCTATTGTATGGGGTGCTACTAATTCTTCTAAAACTCCTTTAAATAGAACAGTAAGTCCTTTTGATGGACAAGAATACTATAAGATTGCTGCGTATACTGGTATTGATTTTAATACTTTTTCATTTATGGGTGTCATTGGTGCTAACTTCTACAATGGTGGTGTTAATCAGTCAGAATTTAATAATGAACGATTAAAGGCACAAGACAGTTCTCAGGTTCTGTTGGGCTTTCTGGGACAAGCTAAAGTGACAAAGAATATAAGAGCGACTGTTGGCTTCAATTTTCTTTCGGCCGACGCTTTTGACCTCACTGGTGTGACAGAGAGAGTTAATGTGGATCAATCAACTCAACAAAATTATTACATAGAATTTGACTATCTTAAGTTTCAAAATAGTTTAGGTATTATAAGCTTTAAAGTTAATCAACGTATTGATCGTTATAATTTACTTATAAATAACAATGATCTCTATGTTGCAGATAATACTTTTTTAGATTTTATATTTAAAGTTGAAAAGTGGTTCTAATGAGTCTTTTATTGGCCTTTGCTTTTTTTATAAGCTGTGGTGGCGAAACTGTAATTCAAAGAGAAGCAAATACTTGTGTGACAAGTGATAAGTTTCCAAAGACCTATATTGTTATGAGACAGTGGGGTTGGGATATTTGGTTAAAAGAAGCAGGTGTTAAGGATGCACGCACTCTTCGCTATGTAAATGATAAGAAGTGGCGACAAGTGGAGTGCCCAAAATGAAACAAGTCCTATATTTCTTATTTCTATTTATTTTTTTATCGAGCTGTAGTTATCGTGAAACTATTCTACGTAAGGCTCCTGACTTCCTCAGTGACAAAATTGAAGACTATTTAGAATTAGATGAGGCACAGGAAGAAGAACTTCGATCTCAGGTAACATCTTCATTTTTTGAGCATCATAAAGAAGTAATCATCTTAAGAAAAATCTTAGCTGATTATGATATAACGAAAGACTCTCTAAGAAAGCAAGTCGTGAAAGGATATCCTCCGTATTCTCGTGTTCTAAAAGATGTAAATGCTATTTCTATTGAAGTGCTCTCTAAGCTTGATAGTAAGCAAAGAAAGGAGCTTGTTGAAAAACAGAAAAAAGCAAATGAAAAAAGAGAAACTGACCTTAAAAGCTATAAAAAGCGAGGAATAGAGAGACTTTCAAGATTGTTTGGTGAATTAACACCGAAGCAAGATATATTAGTGGAAAAGCTTGTTGTGGATTACTTAAAGAAGAAGGAAAACCTTAAGGCTTCAAGTGCTTGGAGAAAGAAATTTGTCGAGACATTAAAGATAGATGATCAAATAGCTTACCAAGTAGCATTGAAAAGAAACTTTAGTGATGTAGAGAATTTAAAGCAAGTTTTAAAAGATAATGAATACTTCTTTAAATTCTTTGATGAATTTCAAAAAACCTTAACAAGTAAACAAGTCGAAAAATTTAATAAGAAGAAACAAGAGGTTCTGGCCTGGATTGATCTATATTTAAAAATATATAAGACTCCTACAAATCATACCTAAGACGCATTAGCAGTGACTGATTGGCCAGGATTACTCGTCCATCAAGGTCAGATTCAAAAATTGTGTTATCTTCATCTAGTTTTATATCGATTTTAAATGCTTCGATACCTAGTCCTAGAAAAAAATCGTTATCAAAGCGATAGTCAGCATAGAGATTATTAGAAAAGACCTTTCCAGAAAAACTACCTATCTTAATATAGAAGAGATTTAATTCACTATTTAAAATCCATTTTTGAGTTAAGTTAATCTCAGCTTTGAGTTTAAATGTTGGTAATGGTGCAACAAAGCTATTCTTGGTCTTTGCTTGTCCTGATTCACCAACACCTACTTCAATAGGCATGACATAGAATCCAGCACCACCTGAGAGGTTGATTCGATCATCAAGAAAGAATGAGTAAGCATAGAAGAGTCTTATGATATCAAAGTTAAATACTGAGTCGATGAGTGTTCCAGTTGGGATTGTTTGCTCATTACCATCTTTATCCTCATATTTTATATCTTCAGCAAGTACTTTTCTTCCACTACGATGATACTGATACCAGGAAAATGCCATAATATGCTTTTTATTATCACTAAAGCGCCAGTCATAGTTTAGTCGAATTGAGCTTTGTGTTTCTTTTAGGCCTAAGGTATCCTCCGTATCAATTATAAAGCCTCCACCTGAGCGCGTTCCAAGTTGGATTGAACTATCGTGGAAAGAGACACCATAAGTTAAGGTGATACTATGAGTGGGCCACTCCATTTCATCTGAAGCGAGTGTAAAAAAGGGGAGAGTGATAACCAAAAAAAATAGGGCCTTAAACATGAAAACTCCTAAACTATATAGTGACACTTATATAGTTTAGGAGAAACTTAATTTTGTATTTAAATTTTATTAATCGATACTATAGAGAAGCTCATCAATTTGCTTTTCATCTTCCTCTTTAGAAGGAGCTTTTGCTAGTACTTCTTTTGCAGCGTTAATCTCTTCTTGTGTAGAGCTTTCGTCTGCTAGTACTTTTCTTGCTTCTTTTTCTTTTGCAATTCTCTCATCTCTGGCCTTACTGAAGTTAACAATCTTATTTCCTTCAGCAAGTACTTCATCATAAGATATACCACCCATCTTTCTCTCTGATGGTGTCTGAGGTAAGAATATATAATCAGTTCTTTTTAGCTTTAATCGCTTACTTTGATAAACCATTGCTTTAGCAAAAGACTCAAATGCTTTTCTGGGTACGTAATGCTCAGAATCTCTTTTTAGAATATAACGTAATTGAGATAATTTCGATGCATCAGTTCCATCTTTTGGCGCTTTTTGGCTAAGTGGTAGATAAAATTGGTAGTCAAGGATATTACTAATAGCAAACTCATGTGCTCCCTTGATTCCAATTTCTCTCATTGTATCATTAGAAGTCGTTGTACAATTATAAAATGGAGTAATTTCTAGACCCTCTTCTGTACGTACTCGATGTAGTTGTTCTTCAAAGATATCACGAACTTTCATCATATCTTCTTTTGAGCGAGCATAGCCAATTAGTGTATAAGTTGGACGGTAATTAACCTGTCCTTGAATTAGGTGACCAAAGTAACTTACTAGGTCTGTATTACTAGCAAGAACCTCTTTTTCACCTTTAAAGTAAAAATTAAATGTTTCACCTTTTATTGATAAGTCTTTTTGTACTTCTCCCATTCCAATAGCAAAGTGTCCTGCTGCTGAACCTGGAATATCTCCTTGTCGTCCACTTAAAGTGACAACAAAAACGTGATCTCCTGGAGTGGCCTGATAATTATCACGATGACGAATAGTTCCTCTAAATGGCTCAAGTGATTGAGAATTTTTATTCTTTGGCATTTCTTTAAGAATGTATTTTAAAGGATTCTTTTCGAATTTCTTATTTGCTGGATATGGATTATCACCAACAGTGAAAAGGTTTGCAGGAATAATTGCATTAATTATATAAGTATTGTCTTCCATGTGACCTTGAGTGTGGACTTTCTTTCCAACAAAATAGTTACGTGATTTTTTATCAAATTTTGTTCCGTAAATCTTCTTTGTTCTTCCAAACTCAGCCTTTTGATCATTAAGATAGAATGTACCATCGGCACTTTTTGTAAGAACTCCAACTCGATCTTCTAAGTCGGCAACAACTCTTGGCATCTTATCAATAATAAGATTATTCTCAGAGATCTCACCATCAAACTCAAAGACATAATCAGGAGAGTTGACTAGGACTTTATCGAGATACTTGTTGTAGCGTTTAGGGAATTTTAATTGTGTAACTTTGAAGTTGTCGACTTGGCCATCAATATGGATTTTTGCTTTCACAACACCATCTTTCTTGAATAACTTTCCACGGTAGCTTTCAGCTTGTGTATTCGTACTGAAAACGACTAATGTCATTAAAGCTAGGCAACAGATATTCTTCATCGTCTTTCTCCCTAATTGTGATTTACGATTGGATTTTTCTATTTCATATATAACTGCAATAGATATGCCAAGTTCATATCGTGATTATAGGGTGTTAGCAAATAATTGAATGTTTAGTTATTGAAAAGTGTTTAGGAAATAAACAGTGGGCCAAGGAATTTGGCCCACGATATAGACAAGTATTATAGTTGCTTGTTGATGAAATCTCTAATCTCAGACATAGACATCATATCATCTGGATCAATACAGAATTCAAGACGATCGTTAGCGATGCGGATTTCGTTAGCAACATCTGCTGTTGAAACTTTAGCATCTTCAGAGCGCTTGTCATTTAAGTCTTCAGTAAACTCTGCAAGAGTTGTCCCTGTTACTTTTGGTGCAAGTTGTGCATCTTCGATAAGCTTAATTTGCCCGCTAAAGTTTCTTCTACTTGAGTCTAGAACACCAGAGGCAGCAAGCGTACTTGATGAACCGTAGTAAACAGCTTCAGTTGCTGAAGTAATACCATCATGAATAATATCTAGAGCGATAAGATCAATGATAACATTATCTGAATCTGCTAAAACAGCTGTTCCTGCTGCAATTGTTGATGATGCAAGCTCAGTTCCACCCCAGGCAAGTGCTACACCTGTTGTACTAAGTGCTGCAGCCGTACCAATTGCTTTATCAGTAGGTGCATCATTTCTTTCTTTGTAAAGCTCAAGACAATTTGCTTGTGCTGCTGTTGTTGCAATAGAGCATAGTAGCCCAAGTGCTAAAAGTGACTTTTTCATTGTTCCTCCTAAAATTACCATCTCTCATGTAAAAGATAGAATCGTTTTTGATGATCTAGTATTTCTTTGTTAACTAATAGTCCTTCGTATGGGTCAGTGTAGACACGAACTCTTCTTTTTGTTCGATGATCGCGTTTCCACTTAATAATTTCTCTTTTAGAAAGCTTTTGTCCTTCTTCTTGAATCTTTGCTAAAGTACCTTTTCCATAAAATGACTCTAAGCTTGTCTTGATTTCAGACTCGCATTTTGAGTTATTACAAATTTCATAGAGGTTAGCTGGAACCTTTTCTAGGCCATGTAATTCATCAAATCCAATACGGTCTGTTTTTTTGATAAAAGCCTTGTATTCATTAAAGGCAGCTAGGTCAAATGATACAATCTCATTTAGTTTTCTAATTTCATTAAGAGTTAGCTTATTAATTAGCACTTTAACTTGTTCTGGTTTTATGTCGTATCGAAGTTGATCAATATCTTTAAGATCAAGTATCTCAACAACTTTTTCTTTTAATTCTCTTAGTGATTTAATCTTAATAATTGGATAAGGATTAACTAATGCTCTTTTTAAGTACTTTGGTAGAGCTAGAGGGATTCTTCCTTTTATACCAAGGCTCTTATGATATGGAAGTCCTACTTGTTTAAAGAAGTTTACAAGTGCTCCAGCACAATTATTTGCAAAGAAAGTATAATCTCCCAAATCACTACTTTGTGGAAGGTCATAAAGAAGAGGAAAGATTTCTTCTACTGTTGTCTTTACTTGTCCTTCAGTTTTCTTTGGAATTGCTGATAGGGCATAGATTGACCCTGTTTGCGACCTCAGTGGCAGGATTCCATATTGTCCCTGTCCATATTTTTCACTAGAGTAGCTTTTAAGTTTTTCAACAGTTTCTTGCATTACACCTTTATGTGTTTCAATGCGGTGTTTAGCGATCTGTCGCCATTGCTCTTTTAACTCGTTAATTACGTTATTTCTGATTTCTTCATTTGAGATAATAATGTATCGATCAAGATCTCTTTTTTGTCTGTTATTGTATTCATCCATAAAAAGACGAAGACTTTTGACTTGAGGAAATACTGGGTATCCACCAAATATACCTTTTACATAGTTGAGCTTTACACTATCGACATTTGCTACAAAGCTTAGAACAACATCATCAGATTCAGTTCCAATATCATCAACAAAACGAAGCATTGTGTGACCAAAGCCACTTTCAATATTTGACCAAGAGCTTGATGCAATAATAAGCTCTAAACCTATAATTCGACCGGCATCATGACGCCTAAATAGGCGTTGAAAGAAGCGACCATTCTCATTTAATAAGTCCTGATAATTTGCAGACCAGTTGATTCGATTAATTTTCTTCTTGCGCTCTTTTTCTTTGCGACGTTCTTTCATTCTTTCACGTTGTCTTTCACGAAAGTCTGAGTCGCTGTGTCTGGCCTGGGCCTGTAAGCTTGAAATTAATGTAGTTAGTACTACTAAAAGTAGTGCGGTTCTCTTCATCTAATTCTCCAAATATTCCCTGTTAATATAGGTTATTTAGAGATTCAGATGAGTATGATTGTAAAAGTTTTTAGGGGTGTAAATTTAATGAACAGGTTTAAATCGTTGAATTTATGAAGTCGATATCCAGGCCTTGCTCTTTAAAGTGCTCTCTTAAGTAGAGCTTTCTTGCTTGATTCGGTCCTTTTTCAATTAGCCCAAAGACAACTTCTTTTAAAGTAGCAAAAGCATAATTGTGATAATTTTCATCATTAATTTGTATTGAATTAACTTTTTTCTTAGGTGCACCAAATGCAGATCCCATGAGTGAAGCCGCAATGGAAGAGGTTTCTTCTTGTTTACCAGCACTTTCATCCATAATTGTTTGTGCCAGTTTTATCTCTTGTGCCTCAACATCTCTAAAAGTGATATCGTTATTCTTAAGAGTGAATCCATATGGGCAGTGAAGACAGCTTGTTCGACAGCAAGAACCTCGGTTTCTTAAAAATTGTGATGTCTTAACCTCTAGGCCTTCATCATTAGTATATGTAAGTTTTTGATTTGAATCCATAAATCGATATTAGCCTTTAAAGAAACTCTTGTCGAGAGTTCTTACTTTGTGGCCAGATGCTTTTCTGCTCGCCAAATACCAATTAAGCTCAAACCAGAACTCATGGAAGTGACATTATTACCCTTTAAAAAGATTGTTGTAGGTGTGGACTTTACTTGGAGCTTTCTCGTTGCATAAGGAGAATTTATGAAACGAAACTTATATGGACTTTGATTAATAAAGCGACGTACTTTCACTCCTGTTTCAAATGCGTTAATAGCGTAGATTGATTGTGGATTGATTTTTCCTTCCAATACTGAGTCATGGAGTCTTTGCATTTCAACTTTACATGGCCCACACCACGTTGCCCAAAAGATCGCAACAGAGTGATCCTTCTCGTTTTGAGACGGAAAGTTGATCTTCTCATTTGTTCTGATATCAAGATATTCTTTTGGATTGAGATTAGAGCCCTCTTTCTTAAAGTTATTCATGACAGCAGGCGCCTGCTTGTAAATTATAAATCCAAGCAGTATGAGACTGATAAAATTGGTGGCAAAATTCCACTTCTTTTTCATGGCAAATATTTTAGCATGATCTTAAATAGAAGTGATTAATTAAATCCTAATTTTTGACCCCTCTCTAAGTTACTAGAAGTACAGTAAGCTACGACTAATAAATAGACGCTACTTAAGGAATGTAGTATTTAATAAACATGAATAAAGAAGAACTTGAAAAGAGATTAGTCGATCTTGAAGAAAAATTTTGTCATCATGATCATTTATTAGGCCAACTAAATGAAGTTGTAACAAAGCAAGAGTTTATCATTGATGAATTAGTTGCACATGTTAAGAATCTCGTGGCCGCCCAGAGCGACGGTCCTGCTGAGCAGATGACACTTGAGAATCTTAAAGACTTTAAGCCACCACATTACTAGAGGCAAAAAATGATTAAACTCGAAGAAATTTATCAGGGGCTGCGAGAGTTTAAACAGCTAACAGGTCGTCCTCAACAAACTCCAGGTGCACACTTTTCTAAAGTTACACCTGAGAAAGCACCTAATCCCAAATTACTTTGTTGGAGTAATGGCCTAGCTTCTGCCATGGGAATTAAAGATTCAGATAAAGAACTTTGGATTAAACTTTTAAGTGGTAATCAAGATAATTATATTCCAACTCCGATTGCTGCTCGCTACGGTGGCCATCAATTTGGACATTGGGCCGGACAGCTTGGTGATGGCAGGGCCATGAGTCTTGGTCAATTAAATGGGATGGAAATTCAACTTAAAGGTGCAGGTCTAACTCCTTATTCAAGGGGAGCAGACGGTAAGGCCGTACTACGCTCATCACTTAGAGAATATATTTGCTCTGAAGCAATGTTTCATTTAGGAGTTCCAACCACAAGGGCATTAAGCCTTGTTGAGACCGGAGAGGATGTCCTTAGGGATATGTTCTATGATGGAAATGCTGCTTACGAGAAAGGAGCTATTTGTACTAGAATTGCACCTAGTTTCTTGAGGTTTGGGAATTATCAAATACATGCGGCCAACCATGAACTCGAAGAATTAAAAGAACTTATCGATTATACGATAGAAAATTATTTTCCTGGCATGTCCATTAAGGAAATGTTTGGTGAGGTTGTACGCCGAACGGCCTATCTTATGAGTGAATGGATGCGTGTTGGCTTTGTTCATGGAGTGATGAATACTGACAACTTATCAATGCTAGGACTTACTATCGACTATGGGCCTTATGGTTGGCTTGATCGATTCGATCCTAATTGGACACCAAATACAACTGACTTCAGAGAAAAACGTTACCGATTTATTAATCAAGTCAATATTGCATATTGGAATCTTGCTCAATTAAAAGAGGCGCTTCAGACTGTTTGTCTTGATAACCTCGATGAACAACTGGGTAGCTTTCCTGATAAGTTCCATCACTTCTATCAAGATATTCAAGCAAAGAAAGTTGGACTTAAAACCTGTGAGCGTCAATTTATAGATGAACTCTTTGATCTTCAATATGATCTTCAAGCAGATATGACCCTCTTTTATCGCAGCTTAATGGATGTGATGGAGGGCAAAGAAGTTGACTGGCAAAGCATCTTCTATAAAGACTTAACGAATGATGATAGAAATCGTCTGGATATGTGGTTAAAGAAATGGCAAAGGGAGCAAAAGCTTCAAAGAGTAGATCCTATGATTGCCTATGGAGTTATGAACGAATCAAACCCTGTCTTTATTCCAAGAAATTATATCGTTCAACTTGTTCTTGATGACCTAGAAAATGGTGATGAAACAAGTCTACGTAATTTAGAGCAGGCGATTTTGAATCCATATGAATTAAATGAGTTCACGAGACCTTTTTATAAAAAAGCTCCTGAGTGGTCGACTTCACGACCAGGATGCTCAACTCTAAGTTGTTCAAGCTAATTTAGGGCCTAGTTGCAAAATTGTGCAGGAGCTCGCTTCCAAGTCGGCTCACATTGTGTGATCCATTTTCCGCTATCATAGTGAGCGTATCCAAACCACCACATAACGTGATCGTTGTCTTTAAGCTCAACTTCGTTTGGATAAACCTCTGGACTTAGGCCATTTACTGAGTAACACCATCCATGAGCATTCATTTGAGTATCACTTAAGACCTCCATGGCATCAATTCCTGTTGGAGTATCAAAGATGGAATTCATTCCTCGTTGTGTACCCTTATGAGGGATTTGATAAGTATTTAGAAGCTTAATTGTTGCACTTCCAACTGTTGCACCATTATCTAGCTGCATTTGGGTTTCAAATAGTGCGGCTCTTTCACATGGGCCAACAAATTCAAAAGTTGCAGCAAGGCTAAAAGTTGAAATAAGTGCTAAAAGTGCAAATTTATACATAATCTCTCCTAAATATATGGCTTTGTAGCATTCGATGTTTTTATTGCCATGGCGCCGTGCGCAAGCGTATGATTTTTTACATGTCTAAATATGTTTGGGGTAGTGAAGAGACCCAATACTTCTTCAAATTAAATCCAGAGGCCATCTTGGATGCTATTGACGCTGTGGGCTTTAAAACCACTGGCCGTTGTTTACCTTTAAATAGTATCGAAAATCGTGTTTATGAAATTGAAGTTGATCGACCTGAAAGTGAGATCAACTCACCAAGTGATAATTTTATCGTGGCCAAATTCTATCGTCCTGGACGTTGGACAAAGGAACAAATACGAGATGAACACGACTTTTTAAATGACCTTGTGGAAGCAGAAGTTCCAGTGATTCCACCACTAAATATCGATGGTGAAACTCTATTTGAAATGCCTGATCATAAGATTTTGTATTGCCTTTATGAAAAGAGAGGGGGAAGAAACCCTGAAGAAATGAATGAAGAGCAACTTGAAATAATGGGGCGCTCACTTGCTCGTATTCATAGTGTTGGTGCTCTTAAGGCGGCCAAACATCGAATAAAGCTCACTCCTGAATCTTACGGAGAAGCTAATCTTAACTACTTAAAGTCTACGGACTATATTCCTGCAGATATCAGAGAAAGCTTCATTACAATCTGTGATCAGATCATTCGTGAATCAAAGCCTCTCTTTGAGAATATGAACTTTCAAAGAGTTCATGGTGACTTTCATAAAGGAAATATCATTTTAAGAGGTGATGATTCATACTTTGTTGACTTTGATGATATGGTAATGGGCCCAGTCGTACAGGATGTATGGCCAATTTGTCCAGGGGATGATCAACAATCCATTATCGATCGAAATATATTTCTAGAGGCATATGATAGCATTCGCTCATTTCCTTATGAGCAGCTAAAATTAATTCCTTCTCTTCGTGCACTACGCCTCATTCACTTTAGTGCATGGATTGCGAAGCGATGGGACGATCCGTCATTTAAATATACTTTTGGCTACTTTGAGTCGCCTAATTATTGGTACGGCCAAATGAATGATTTAAGGGCCTTACTAAGTAAGATTATAGAAGTTAAGAATCCATACGTTTACTAGACGAATTCATATCTTTGCGAGAAAATTTAGTTCTAATCACTAAAATTTTATGAGGTAAAGAATATGGATATTCGTCTTAAAACTTTCGAAGAATATGAAGTCGCTTATGAGCAGGCAAAGAATAACCCGAGTGAATACTGGGGAAAGATCGCAGAGAATTTTCAATTTTCTAAAAAATGGCAAGATGTTACGTTAGGTGATTTTACTGATGGGGAAATTCGTTGGTTTAATGGTGCCAAATTAAATATCACTGAAAATTGTCTCGATCGTCATCTTGAAACAAGAGGTGATAAGAAAGCACTGGTCTATGTTGCTAATGATCCTAGTGAGAAAAATCAAGAATTCACTTATAAAGAACTTCACGCTCAAGTTTGTAAAACGGCAAATATGTTAGAAGAGCTTGGTGTAAAAAAAGGTGACCGTGTTTGTATCTATATGTCTATGGTACCAGAGCTGATGTTTACAGTTCTTGCTTGTGCCAGAATTGGTGCGATTCACTCTGTTGTTTTTGGTGGCTTCTCAGCTCAGGCCCTGGCCGGAAGAATTGTAGATGCAGAGTGTAGTGTTCTTGTCACAAATGATGGAGGACTTCGCGGAACTAAGGTCACTGAACTTAAGTCTATTGTCGATGAGGCCCTAGAAGAAAAAGACTGCTCTTGTGTTAAGAATGTAATTGTACACAAGCGTGCAAATAATGAAGTAACTATGCAAGAAGGGCGTGATCTTTGGTGGCACGATCTCTTTGATAAAGCTTCCGATAAGCACACAGCTCCTCAACTAGATGCAGAAGATCCATTATTTATACTCTATACTTCGGGGTCAACTGGAACGCCTAAGGGTGTTGTTCATACGCAAGCTGGTTATATGGTTTGGGCCGCTTATACTTTTGCCAATGTCTTTCAAGTTGATGAAGATGACACTTATTGGTGTACTGCCGATATCGGTTGGATCACTGGACACACTTATATTACTTATGGGCCACTTTTAAATGGTGCCACAACAATGATGTTTGAAGGTGTACCAACTTATCCAGATGCGGGACGCTTTTGGGATATCGTTGAAAAGAATAAGGTGACACATTTTTATACTGCGCCAACTGCGGTTCGTGCTTTAATGGCGTGTGGAGACGATGTTCCTGCAAAGTATGATCTTTCAACTTTAAAGGTTCTAGGCTCTGTTGGTGAACCTATTAATGCTGAAGCTTGGCATTGGTATAATGAGTATATTGGAAAGAAGAAATGTCCAATTGTCGATACTTGGTGGCAAACTGAAACAGGTGGGATTCTTATTTCTCCACTAGCAGGGCTGACAAAGACAAAGCCTTGTAAAGCAACACTTCCTCTTCCTGGAATTATTCCTGTTCTTGTTGATGATGATGGCCGTGAAATTGGTGAAACAATGGCCGAAGGAAAGCTATGTATTAAGCACCCATGGCCAGGAATGCTTAGAACTGTTTATAAGAATCATGAGCGTTTCATGAATGCCTATCTTAGAACTTATAAGGGTTATTATTTCTCTGGTGATGGTGCCAAACGCGATATCGAAGGTTATATGCGAATCACAGGACGCGTGGATGATGTTATCAATGTGTCTGGTCACCGTTTTGGAACGGCCGAGATTGAAAATGCTATCGGTAAGAATACGGCCATCGCTGAAAGTGCCGTTGTTGGTTACCCGCACGATGTAAAAGGTGAGGGGATCTATGCTTATGTTGTGACTGATTTAAAAGATGAGGCAGAAGTTACAAAGCATATCAACGATACAATTATTAAAGAAATTGGTGCCGTTGCTCGTCCTGATAAGATTCAGATTGTTTCAGGTCTTCCAAAAACACGAAGTGGTAAAATTATGAGAAGAATTCTTAGAAAAATTGCTGCACATGACTTTAATAATTTTGGTGATACGTCAACTCTTCTAGATCCAGAGGTTGTTGAAGAAATAAAAAATGGTGTTAAGTAAGTTAAATTAAGTAAACATTTTACATAAGTATTATTGATTCCTCTCTTATGTGCTAGAAATAGTGCATGAGAGAGGAAGGCCTTGAGCTAATGCGTGACATTCTTAAAAAGCATCACACCCTTAATAAGTCTAGGGTATGGTTTGATCTTATTATTAATGCAGTTATTGGTTGGAGTGCATTCTTTTATACGTGCTTTCACTTTAATATAATCTCTTTCTTACTTGCTATATTTTTTATCTATCGTGGAACACTCCTTGTTCATGAGGTTTCACATATTGCTAAAAAGATTAAAGGCTATCGCTTAGCTTTTAATTTATTATTTGGATGGCCAAATGCTTATCCCGTATATCTTGGTGATGCCCACCTCTTTCATCACGGAAAGAGGACCTATGGAACCACTCGCGATCCGGAGTATAAGTATATTTCAAGCTTTGATTCTTTGACTCTTATTAGGCCATTTTTGTCATCGCTACTTTTACCATTCATTCAAATTATTAGGTTCGGCATCTATCCACTTTCATATCTATTTCTTAATAAAGAACAAAGAATTTGGACTTATCAGAATATCTCAACTCTCGCTTTTTCTATGGATTATAAAAGGCCATATAGGAAGGAAGAGGAGATTAGTCGAATGATTAGAAATGATCTCATGTGTATGCTTTATAAATTTGTCATTGGGTGCGCTATCTATCTTAGTATTCTTCCATTTGAGATAATTTGGGTTTGGTATAGTGTTGTAGTCATCTCATCAACTCTTAATATGTATCGAGCGCTATTTAATCACCTCTATACAAATGAAAGCCTGACTCCAATGGGTTGGGAAGATCATCTTCTTGATACTGTGACAATAGAATCAGGGCCGAGTTCATTTTTTATCTTTGTTAATGGCCTTAATTACCATGCAATTCATCATCTTTTTCCAGAGCTACCTTATACTAATTTGGCCAAGGCCCATCGTGAGCTAATGCAAAAACTTCCCGATGATCACATCTATAAACATAATACTTTCTCTAGTATTTTTGACGTTTTAGCGACTTCAACTTCTATTGAGCGTAGTAAAAAAGAAATCATTAAGACTGAGCTTGTTTAGTGTATAATATGAGTCATGAAAAAGACTTTTATTCTTCTAGTTTTCGGATTACTTCTCTTTGGATGCTCAAAGCCAACACCAAAAGAGACTGTGGAAACAGTAATTCGTGAGACTTTCTTAGTAAATTTTGAAGAGACATTTAATCACTATGATCCCGGATTCAGCTCAAGTCAGCAAATCGCTGATTATCGTGGCTTCGTCAAAGATGTGGTCATTTGGGAAAAGAATATTAAGAAGACAAAGAAAGAAGTCTTAGAAGCAATCCAAGGCCTACTTTCATTTAAAATTGTTGAGGTAAAAGAGGAGGCCAGAACAGCTACAGTAAAGGCCGTTGTAATCGTACCAGAGTTTGATAATAAATTTGATATGCAAATAGCTCTTTTAAGCTTAACAAGGCCACCTCTTATTTCTAAGAGAGCTCAGGCCAATGCAACTATTTTAAAAAATATAAATGATGGAGAGTATACTCTAAAGCCAGTAGAAATTACTTTTACATTAAGAAAGAAAGATAAGTGGCGTGTTGCAGGAGTCAATAACGTAAGAGGACTGTGGCGTTTTGAAAATTAATTGTCTCTATCTTCTATTATCTTTATTTCTATTTGGTAGTCTTTACGCTGACCATGATGGTGATCTCTATAAAGGCCACGGCCACTATGGCCAATCTCCTTTTTCAATTACTTTTGATCAGGTCAGTGAACAAGCTGAGTTAGTAGAAGAAGATTTCGACTTTGACCATTCTTTATTCATTTCTTCATATAGCTTCAAATTATCTAAGAAGCCTACCACGTATAGAATTGATTTTTCTCAAACCTATTTTAGCCAAGAGCATCTTGGTGGTCACTCAGGACTAAGCCCTCCAAGTAATCCAAATTCATAAGTTTTTTTATTATTTAATTTTTTTGGAGGACGTATGGAAAATACGACAAATAGCACTTCTTCGGAAGTTAAGAGATTTGATTATGAAGGTAAAATTCCTGAAGGGAAGGAGTATATAAATGAAGGGGGAAGTGATATAGGCCTATATCTAATTCTTACTCTCTTTATTGTCGTCTTCTTTGCAGTGATCTTTTTTCAAATGTATGGATAGAAAAGATAGATAAGAAGAAAGGGCCAGTTAATGGCCCTTTTTTATTATTTGAAAATAAGAATTGCATCTTCATCTTGATCCTTATTTGGATCCATGATGAGGTCATCATCTTGATCAGTTTGGTCTTGATCAGTTTGATCCTGATCGTCAGTTGGATCTGTCGGCTCAGTTGGCTCAGTTGGTTCCGTTGGCTCAGTTGGTTCAGTTGGTTCTTCGATCTCATATACTGGTGTTCTGTTGATATATTCAGGTCTAAACCCATTCTCAACTGCAATTTGAACTAGCTCTTCATACTTTGTTTCATCAATTTCTCTGTCGCGAGTTAAGATGAAAAGAGTATTACGATCTCTATCTCCTACGATAGCTTCTGTATAATTCTCATCAAGATGAATGATCTGATAGTCTCCAGCTCCAACTCCAAAGTATCCAAGAAGAGGAACAAAGCTAACCTTAAGTTTCGCATTTGAAATCTTATCAGCGACTTTTGCATAGGCCTTGTCAACTTTCTCTTCACCATTTGCTAGCTGGCAAGAGTTCTTTACTCTAACGCGGTTATGCTTAAACTTGTATTGTGCTTTAGTTCCCTTACATCTTAAGTTAAAGAAAGCATCGTATGCACCTTGTTGGTACCAAGTTCCTAAATATTGCTCAAGATTAACATATTCTACTGTTTGAAAATTATTAAGAGGAAGCTCTTCTGATGGAACTAAAACTTCATTAATTTCGTGAACAATAATATTCTTATCAAATCCCTTTAGAGTACTAAAACGAATGGCAAGATTATTAAGAATAAATTCTTCGCTATCTTGATCCACAAGAATGACACGGCCATTATAAGTCTTTACTTGCTTATCAGCTCTTAGATCCTTCTTTGTTAAGCGCCCATAGCCAACGTGATACATTAGAACTTTTCTTAGCTCTAGTGGATTGGCAAGTAGGTACTCTACTGTATCAGGTGGAAGCTTTGCAAAGGCCTGGTCGTTAGGTGCAAAGATTGTGATATCTTCGTCTGCATTAACAAGATCATCTAGACCTGCTAATTGAGCTGCACTGATGAAGTTTCTAAAACGTCTCGTGTGCTTCATTGCAGTCATTGTTTCTGTTTTTGATAATTTCGTGTTTGAATTTCTTTTTGTTTGCTTAGCAGTGGCCGAGTTAAAAAAGAAAGGTAGTACTGTTAATAGTAGTACGAGTTTTTTCATTGAATCCTCCCATAAGTTAATGAAAGGAAATGTAGCTTTTTATTAATACTTTTGATGTTTAAGATTGGTTAAGAAAGGTTAGTAAAAGTTAAGGGGCCGAAGCTGGCCCCTTATTTACTCTATACGTTTGCTTTAATTAGTTGAACTTTAAAGACTAAAGTTGAGTGTGGAGGAATTTTCGCTCCTGCACCGTGCTCACCGTAAGCAAGCTCTGATGGAATTGTTAATTCCCAAGTGTCACCTTCTTTCATTAGTTGAAGTGCTTCAGTCCAACCCTTAATAACTCCACCTACTGGGAATTGGATTGTTTGACCTCTTTGGATTGATGAATCAAAAACAGTACCATCAATTAATTTACCTTCATAGTGAACTTCTACAGTTGAGTCTGCACTCGGAGTTGCACCGCTTCCGCTTTCTAGAACTTTGTATTGAAGACCTGATGCCGTTGTTGTTACACCTTCTTCACTCTTATTCTTTTCAAGGTAAGCACGACCTTCTTCCGCTAGCTTATTTGCAGCTTCAGCAAGTTGTCTTGCCATATGCTCTTGAAATTCATTCATTGTTTTTTGTGTTTCTTCTGCTGAAAGTTGGCTTTCTTCACCTTTCATTGCTGACGTAACAGCATTTGCGAAGATTTCAGAATTGATTTCTATTCCTTGAGCAACAAAATCAGATCCAATTTGACGACCGATAATGTAGCTAACTTTTTCCATATGAGTTTCCATAAACACCCTTTGTTTGTTTAATTGACAGTATTGAAAAAGCACCATAGCACTTAATGGAGGATGTGTCGAAAATTTGAGCTATTGTCGCATTGTTCCGTTTGCAGCACCACCAGGATACCAACAAATTGGTCGCTCAATATTTAGAACCCCATGGATCATTGTGTCAAAACGGCATTGTGAATCTGGGTAATAGGATGCATCGGTATTAAGCTCAGTTGCAACTTTATTAGAGAATTGATCGAAGTCGACTTCATCTCCTGTGGTCTTAAAAAATGCCTGATCGGCTTCCATGGCCGTTAATAATCTAAGGCATGTATTTGAGTTGTGCATAATCTGATTTGAGCAAATTGCTTCATACGTTGGATTACTATTGATCTCACGTAACTCATTTAAATACTTAAAAACTATTGGTAAACACACCTTTGTGGCAAAGTAGTCAGATTGTCCCTCTGTTGTACTACCTGAGCTCTTAAAGGGTTCTCCTCCAATACCGTGTCCGATTTCATGACAGCCAGTAAGGGCAAGTCCATCAGGAGTCATGCCTGAGAGACGAGCAAAACCACCCATTAAGTAAATGCGATGCTCTATTTGATTCTGATCACTTTCAACTTTTACATATGAAGCGTGAACCATGTCGATATCCCACCAATAGGTGTCAGCATTGGGGATACCTGGGATTGGTAAGTTAATTTTTAAAACTTCATTTTGCGAGGGGGCCAATTCGCTATATGCTTGGTAGAGGGCCTCTTTTACTTGTAGAAATTCATCTCTTGTCACACTTGCAAAAGATGAGCTTGCTAAAAAGATTATGGCCACTAAGAGAATGAAATTTTTCATATATGCTATGTACTAAGATCTAAGAATTAGAGCAAGTGAGATGGTAAAAAAGTAGAGTATTAGGAGGAGTGATGTATCACGAAGTACTTGATTTTTGGTTCGATGAATTAAGTGATGAACAAAAATGGGTCAAAGATCCTAAAGTTGATCATGAAATAGAGAAGCGCTTTGGTCGTCTTCACACTATGGCCGCTAAAGGGGAGCTCTTTGAGTGGCGCCATGAGCACTTAGGGCGTCTTGCTGAAATCATTCTCTTAGATCAATTTTCTCGTAATATTTACCGCGACGATCCTCGCGCATTTGCCAGTGATGACATGGCCTTAGTATTGGCCCAGGAGGCCGTGGCCCAGAAAACCCATGAAGGCTTCACGCAAAGAAAGAAACACTTTCTCTATATGCCCTTTATGCACAGTGAATCCTTAGTGGTTCAAAAAGAAGGACTGAAGTATTTTGAGGAACTAGGAAGTGAGCAGGCCCTTAATTATATGCATCAGCATATGGCCATTATCGAACGCTTTGGTCGCTACCCACATCGAAATAAGGTCTTAGGTCGACGCTCAACAGATGAAGAAAAGAAGTTTTTAAAAACACCTGGCTCAAGTTTTTAACGTATAACCAAAATATCTTCAAGGAAGAATGCCGATAGTTCACTTCGTCCACTGAGATTCGACTTTTGATAGATTTTTGTACAATGTTGCTTGATTGTTTTTTCTGCTGTGGAGCGAATATCTGCGATCTCCTTGATACTTAAGCCTTTTAACAAAAGTAGGGCGATATCTTTTTCTGACTTGGTCAGATTCCAGTCATCCAATTGTTCATTGATTTTGTCAGAAATTCCTTCTGAGAGATTCTTTGTTTGTTCTTTAAAGTTTTGTAAGTCAGTTTTCAACTTTGATACGTTTGCACTTATCCTAATATTCTCTTTCTTAATAAATAATAACTTAAACCACAAATATGCAGCTCCGATGAAGCCAATGATCATGATGATGGCCTCTTCAAAGACATGTTCAAAACTTGCCCCTTCATGGAGGTCCTCGTAAATGTCAAAGATAAGAAAAATTGAAATGGTTAGGAAAAGAAGCCCTGTTATAAGGCGTTCACGTTTATTTAACATTGGATTAGGACCTTGGTCTTATATATTTGTAACGTCTTGTTTTTACATATTTTATTTGGAAATAGGACGTAAGTCCAGTTACAAAAATTTACTTTTGGAGCGAATCTATATGCACGAAGGAGGAACAAATGACTCGTATTGTTCATATGGAAACGCTTAGACCAGACTACACTTATTCAACACAGGAGATTATGGATACTGCTGATCGTATGTGGTTGAAAGATGTAGATAAGTTAACAAGAAGAAAGGCCCTAAAGATTCTTGAGGGTGCAAATATTGACCAAAGAAGTATTGTGGTGGATTTAGAGACAGTTTTCTCAGACTTAAGCTTTGAAGAGAAGAATAATATCTACAAAGAGAAAATGATTGAGTACGGAAAGAGGTTATTAAAGCAAACATTTGAAAATAGTGATGTGGATCCATCGGAGGTGGATTATATCATAACCACAAGTTGCACTGGTTTTATGATTCCATCAGTGGATGCCTACTTGGTAAATGAGTTTGGAATGAAGCCGGGGGTGGTTAGGCTACCTGTTACTGAAATGGGTTGTGCAGGTGGAACTTCGGCCCTTATTTATGCAGATAACTTTTTAAAATCAAATCCTGATAAAACGGCCCTTGTCTTAACAATGGAGATACCAAGTATCACATTTCAAAAGGATGATCTTGATGGGGCCAACCTTGTTTCAACGGCAATTTTCTCAGACGGCTTTGCTTGTGCTGTCTTAAAAGGTGGGGAAGGAAAGGGCGCCCATATCATTGATAGTGATATGTACCACTTTAGTCACGGTGAGTATCTCATGGGCTTTGAGCTTGTTAACTCAGGTTTAAAGATTGTGCTTGATAAGGATGTACCTTCCGCAATTGAAGGAAATTTTGAAGATATATTCCTACCTTTTTTAAAACGCAATGGACTTGAGATTGAAGATATTGAAAATTATATGTTTCACCCAGGAGGAAAGAAGATTATTCAAATGGTGGAAAATTATATTTCAGACTACCAAAAGGATATCTCTGAGTCTCGTTGGGTCTTAGAAAATCATGGCAATATGTCCAGTGCTACTATTATGCATATTCTTCATAAGGTAACGAGTGAGCGCACAATTAAAGAAGGTGAACGTGGTTATATGCTCGCCTTTGGCCCTGGATTTATGGCCCAGAGTATTTTGCTCGAGTGGAGGTAGCCCACCTTGAACTTCAATCGCGCCGCCCTCATTCTCATCTTTCTTGCAGCCTTTGGTGCCATGTTCTCTTACACAAGAGAGCTGGCCCAGAAGAATCCAGAATCTATCTTTCTAACTGATGAAGGAATGGAAAAGTTTGAAAAATTCCAAGAGGATTTTCCAGAAGTCGAGTCATTAGTGATCTACTCTCATGGTATGCCTACCGTGAATACCTACGAAGATCTTGAGGTATTTGGAAAGAAGCTAGAGGAGGCATGTGATGATGAATGTTACTTTCTCTATCCACATGAATTAGTTAGGAAACGCCAGGACTACTTAGACAGATTAAAGGAAAGAGACTTCAAAAGTCTTGAGTTAACATCTTCAGAAAGTGTCGGCTTTATCGTCTTTAATAAAGGGGAGAAGGGGCAGTTAAAAAATATTGTTAGGGAAGTGGAGAAACAAGTTCGCTTTCATTGTGCAGGTCATGACTATACAAATTACCAATTGGATAAGTCTTCTGAGGTCGTGCAAGAAAAGATCTTTCCATTTCTCTTTGCCTTCTCTTTATTTCTACTCTTTGTCTTTATTAGAAATATCGTAGATTCGATTCTCTTATTCTTTCCATGTGTCCTCTCTTCTATACTCTCTCTTAGTGTCATTAAGTATTTCTTTCATCATATGAATATGGTGAATTCAATAGTGCCCTTGATGACTTTTGTGATTACTTTATCTCTTGGACAACATCTTTATTTTACTGCAAGAGATATGGGATCCCTAAAGCTTGCCTTAAAAGTAAAATTAAAGCCTATTGTCTTAATGCTTATCACAACCTTTATAGGCTTCTTGTCTTTATATATTAGTGAGATTTTTGTCATTAGAAGCTTTGGTCTACTCAGTAGCTTTCTCATTCTTATCTCATCGATCTTAGCAATTATATGGCTAATATCTGTTGAAGGGCTCCTTCACTACCGTAGAGATCGAGAATATAAGTTAAGACTCTATCCTAAAAAGAGCCTTTCTTTTTTTGGGATTATTTCTCTTGTTGTAATTGCTCTCCTGGCAGGGATGTGGGGTGGAAATAATGTGAAGGTTATCACTGATGCCACAAAGTACTTTCCTAAAGAAAGTGATATACATGCAAGTTTTGAAGAAGTAACGAAGCTTGCAGGTGGAGTGCCCATCGTTGAAATTGGTATTAACACAAAGGACTATGAGTCTTTAAAACATATTCTTAAATTAGAAAATGAGTTGAAAGAAGTAACAGGTCTTAAGGTCTTTTCACGAAATCAGATGATTCAAAGAATTAATAAAGACTATAGTGGAAGCCTCTCAATACCTGAAAATCGTTTTGCCTATACTACGCTGTATTCAAAAGCACCAGAGGCCTTAAGGGAAGCCTATTCTATTGATGGCGAATATAAGATCACTTTACTCGGTGCTCCTCTAAATGTTGATAAGTATGAAAGTCTTATAAAAAAAGTGCATCAGATTCTAAAAGGGCAGAATTACACAATTGATGGCCTTTATTATAATTTAATGATTTCTCAAAAAGAGATGGTTCATACGCTATCAAAAAGCTTTCTTATTAGTCTTATCATTATGGCATTGATAGCAGTGATAACACTTAAGGAGCTTAAGTTATTTATTATTTTTATTCTCGTTAATACACTACCTTTAGGGCTCTCTCTTGGTTTTTTAAACCTTAGTGATATGTCACTTAATATTGCTACTGTTATGACTTATAGTGTAGGTCTTGGAATTGTGGTGGATAGCACATTCCATATTCTTCATTATCTAGGTAGTCATAAGTTTTCCATGGAAGAATACCTCGAGACAATTGTTAAACCCGTCTTAACAAGTTCAATTACATTGATTGTCGCATTCCTCTTATTTGGCGCCTACGATTTTCTACCAATAAAGGAATTTGGGCTCAATCTTTCATTTATTTTACTTTGTGGGATGATATTTGATCTCTTTGTTCTACCAACTCTTTACTTAGGACGATCTGATTTTAACACTGGGGGAAGTCATGATTTATGATGCAATTGTTATTGGAGCCGGCCCAGCTGGGTGCATCTTTTCACACCTTATGGCAAAACAAGGAAATAAGATTTTAATTTTGGAAAGACAATCAGAAATAAAGAGGAAGGTTTGTGGAGAATATCTTTGTCCTGAAGGAGTTAAATCCCTTAGAGAATTAGATTTAAATCATGTCTTATCTGGCTTTAAACATCTAAATGGAATGATTATCCATTCTCCGAAAGGAGCGGTTGTCGATTCAAATTTTCCAGCTAGTCATGGCCGTTCTAATTATGGAGTCAGTGTTAATCGTGAAGTCTTTGATAACCGTCTCCTCTCTCAAGCAATGGAGAGTGGGGCACAAGTAAAAATGGGAACAACAGTTGTCGAGATTAAATTTAATAGTTCTTTCTGGCAGATTAAAACTTTTGATGGAGGAGAGTTTTATTGCCGTCTCTTAATTGGTGCTGATGGCAGAAATTCATTTGTTGCTAAAAGTCTTAATCTAAAGCTTGAAAACGAAAAGAAGAATATTGCTCTACATGCTTGGCTTCCTTGTAAAAGAAAACTTCCTCGAAAAGGACAAATGTTTATTTTTGATGAAGGTTGCTATATTGGTGTTGATCCAATCAATGACAAAGAAGTTAATATCTCTCTTGTGTGTCAGGCAAAGCATATAAAGAAATACGGCTCGGCAAATGATACGTTTGAATTCTATCTTAATAAAATAAAAGATCAAATAGGAGTCTCTATCACAAAAGAGATAAAGGTTCATACCAGTTTTCCTATCGAGCACTCTGTAAGCGATATCATAAAAACAAATGTCGCCTTAATAGGTGATGCCGCTGGATTCGTTGATCCTATTACAGGTGAAGGGATCTTTAATGCCATCAAGACTGCCCATATGTTAGTGCAGTCTTTAGAGGATTACCCATCTCTTGTGAGTTTTGAGCAGGGCCTTCTGAATTATAAACAAAAAAAAGAACTCTACTTTAAAGAAAAGACAAGACTTAATAAGGGATTTCAATGGCTCATTCGTTCTAAGCTCCTTGTTGAGATCGTTGCGGCCTTTATTAATTTAAGTCAGAAAAAAAGAGATGCTTTCATCGGCATTATTGGAAATATCTACACACCATTTCGTGGTGTAATGAAAATGATTTTTTAAATCGAGGTTTATATGAAGAATATACTTATTGGATTCATGACAATTCTATTTTTTCAGTCTCTTTATGCAAAGGAGCTGAGCTTAAATTATAACGATTATGACAGTGCACATAGTGGAGATAAGAAAATCATCTTTCATATGGAGTCCACTAAGGCGGGGCTTATTACAACCAGTTTTGATGGTGTCGTTAAAGAAGGAAGTATTGTATATAAAGAGGAAAAAGGGCAATATCGAGATGTTGTTATTAGGATAAAGGCAATGAGCTTGGATACTGATAACGATGCAAGAAATGAAAAAATGTATGAGGAGACATTAACTGTTAAGAAGTATCCTGAAATCATTGTTTCTCTAAATGGTCCTATCAAATTTAATCAAGAAAATCTTGGTATCATTAAACTTAGAGGAGAAGAGTTTCCAATAAATATCTTTATGAGCGAAAGTCATAATGAAAAACAAACCTTGATTTCAGGGCATTCAAATGTATCAATTAAGGCGTTAAAGATACCAGATCCATCAATTTGGATTGCCTCTGTCAGAGATCTCGTTGAGATAAAATTCACATTTGTCCTTTAATTTGTTAACATGCATTGCAATACAAAAGTTTGAAAAGGATAAATCTTGAAAGATGCAAAATTAGTATGGTCTGACGAGGCCGGTGATTTACGCCAAAAAAATTCAAAGAAGAACTCAAATAAAAATGCCAACGAAGAAGTTAACGAATCTGAACTTGTTCTAAGTATTAGACGACTTACCTCAGGTAAGGGCCGTGCTATTGTGGAGATCTCAAGCCTTCCAAATAATAAGAAATGGTGCCAAAAACTAGCAAAAGAATGCAAGAAGTCCCTAGGTGTAGGCGGTGCTTATAAGAATGATTATATCGAAGTTCATGGTGAAAAACTTGAAGAAGTGAAGGCGCTACTCGATAAAAAGAATTTGAAGTGGAAGCAGACTGGAGGCTAGACTATCAAATATTTGCGTGCTAATATTTTTATCATGTTAAGAATTCTTCTTTCTCTATTCACAATTGCCATGATTTTTGTGAGCTTCTCTCACGAGGCCCACGAAGTTATGACTGAACTACAAGTTAAAGTAGAGAAAATTAATTCCTCACACGATATTACTCCTGCTAATCACTGCGATGGCCATGATAGTAACCCAGACCACTGTCATATTCATTGTACAGGACTCCATTTCGTGGCCGATATACACCAAGTACACCAGTTAGATGTGCCAGTTAAAATTGAATCTCAATTATTAACTTCTGGAGATAATTTCTTTAAGTCTCCATTCCTAGATCCCACAATAAAACCACCTTCTTATTCTTAACTAAATTTAACACGACTTTTATCAAAGAATATTAGAAGGATAGTTGCATGAAATGCTTATACACTTGCGTCTTAACGCTTGTACTCTCACAAGTAGTGTTTGCTACAAAGAGTACTTGTCAGATTAAAGACGCCAATGAGTTCTTAAGGCTCATTAAAGAAAACCATCAAGTCAATCTCTTGGCCGAATCAACAAGAGAGTCTCTAGCAGGAGAAATTGAATCTGCTAATGCTGTTTATAATCCAGAATTTGAATCTGAGATTGTTTCTGGTGGCAGTGGTGAATTAAACTCCATGATTAAGGTTACTCAAACATTTGAGCTTGGTGGAAAGCGTGGGGCCCGTGAAAGTCTTGCGAAAAATCAAATGGTACTGGGTGAATTAGAAATAAAGAATAACAAAGAGAATGTTATTTTAGAAAATGTTTTGAGTCTTTACCGCTTAAGACAAATTAATGAATTGATACCGATTTATAAAGAAGCTTATGAGTCTCTACAGAGTCTTTTAAAGAAGAAGGGCCGTATCAAGAAATCTCTCTCTCCTTCACAGGAGGTTGAATATGAAACTCTTTCACTTGCCATTGATGATTACTACCTAAAGCTTTCTGAATTAACTGCTAAGAGAGCAACGCTTTTAACTCATTTGAAATTAAATGCAGGAGGAGGTTGTAGTGTTAGGCTAACTTCTTTACCAAGAGAATTTCGTTTTAAGAATATTTCCATGCACGAGCTTAACTTAGAAGAAAGTACTGAGTATCAAAAGAATAAGGCAAAGCTTTTGGCCGCAAGGTCTAGTTATGATCTGGCAAAGTCTAATGCCTATAGTGATTTAAAAATCGGGCCGATGTATGAGTTTGCAAAGGCCGATAACCAAAAGGATCATGCTTTTGGATTAAGTCTCTCTTTCGATATACCTGTTTTTAATACCAATGATGGGCCAAAGGCGAAAGCTCTAGCGCAAGTTAAGAGAGCCGAATTTGATATGCGCTACCAAGAGATTGACTTGAAGATGGACTTAAATAATTGGTTAGCAAAGTACAAAAGGTATAAGTCAGTTTATCAGCGTATGGTTTCAAGAAGTTCACTTGAGAAGAAACATAAGCGTATTGAAACTCTCTTTCAACGAGGAGTCATTTCTACTGGCCTTGTTATTGAGGCTCATAGGCAACTCGTTGATTTCACTAATCGTCGTAACGATTATGAACTTGGAGCCGTTGAAGCTTTATGGAATATCTATCTGTTACGCGGATCAATTTTAAAGGAAAGAATATGAAATATATTAAGTTAATAGTCTTAGTCTTCTCTCTAAGCATTTTTGCTAGTGGAGACGATCACCACGATAATCACCACGAGGACCACCATGAAGAACACAATGGTGAACACAAAGGTGAGCATGGAGAACATCATGACGATCATGACGATCATGACGATCATGACGATCATCATGGACACGGAAATGAAAAATCAGGAAAAAATAAGGCCATCACAGAAATTGACGAGCACTTGGGCTTAAAGCTTTCACCTCAAGCAACAGCACGCTTAAAGATTAAAACCATTCCTTTTTCTTATAATTTAAGTGATCTAAATAAGTCATCATATGTGATCATCGGAAAAGAGCGCGCTCTTTATCGTAAAAGAAATGGTTTTTATAAGCTTATTGATGAGCATGATTTTTCCACTGCATTTAAACCCTCAGATGAAATTGTCATTGAAGGAATAGAGCTACTTAGAATAAGCGATATCTTCTCAACTGATAAGTCAGAATATGGCCACGCACATTAGGATTGGGGGATAAGATGAATTTAATTAATAAGCTTATTGAATTTAGTGTTCACAATCGACTCTTTGTCTTTATCGCAACGGTTATTCTCATTATTGGTGGGATCTATTCATTTGATCGACTAGCAATTGATGCTGTTCCAGATATAACAAATACTCAAGTACAAGTTAATACCGGAGTTAAAGGTCTAACACCCGAAGAAGTTGAGCGAATGGTGACTTTCCCAATTGAGTCGGCCTTAACAGGTATGCCTGGTGTGGAACAAACACGCTCAGTTTCAAAGTATGGAATTTCACAAGTTACAGTAATCTTTAGTGAAGAGACAGATATTTACAAGGCTCGTCAGTTAACGTCAGAGAAACTTGTTAATTTGGAGCTCCCTCAAGGAATAAAACCTGAGATGGGACCTATATCCACAGGATTAGGGGAGATTTTTCACTACTCTCTAAAGTCTAAGAAAGAATATGTTAACGAAGAGGAGAAACTTCTCTCTTTAATGGAGCTTCGCTCAATTCAAGATTGGTTTATCAAGCCACGTCTTTTAACTGTAAAAGGGGTAACCGAAGTCAATACAACTGGCGGTTATGAGAAGCAATATTTCATTCAACCAGATATTGATAAAATGGCCCGCTTCGGAATTCACTTTGATGATATTGAAGAAGCAATTCGCAGTACAAATATTAATGTGGGTGGTGGCTATATCCCACAAACTGGAGAACAATTACTTGTTCGAGGTGTAGGACTATTAAAGTCTATTTCTGATATTGAAAATATTGTTATTAAGCGTCTTGGCTCTCTTGATATTATTCGTGTCAAAGATGTGGCCCAAGTTAAGTTTGATAAAGAGATTCGCACAGGTGCAGCAACTCATAATGGCCAAGAGGCTGTTCTTGGGACGGCCTTTATGCTTCTTGGTGAAAACTCTCGTGCCGTCTCTCTACGCTTAAAAGATAAGATTGATGAGATTAAGAAGAACTTACCAGAATGGGTGGAGTTAGAAGTTGTCTATAATCGTTCTGACATGGTTAATGCTACTTTAAGTACTGTCGAGCATAACTTAATTGTTGGAGCGGGTCTTGTCATGGCCTTTCTCATGCTTCTTGTTGGAAATTTTAGAGCAGCTATCATTGTCGCAGCAACAATTCCAATTTCTCTTCTTATTACTTTTATTCTAATGCACTGGCAAAATGTTTCAGGGAATCTCATGAGCCTTGGTGCTTTAGACTTTGGTATTATTGTTGATGGTGCTGTTATTGTTATTGAAAATTGTGTTCATCGTCTACAAAAGCGAACTAAGGAGTTAGGAAGGTCTTTATCAAGAGATGAGATTAAAAGTCTTGTGATTCAAAGTGCTATCGAAATTCGCTCAGCTGCAGGTTTTGGTGAGCTCATCGTTATCGTCGTTTTCATTCCTCTCTTTGCTTTAACAGGTATTGAAGGAAAGATGTTTGGGCCTATGGCCATGACTTTTATTATGGCCTTAGCAAGTGCCCTTGTTCTCTCATTCACTCTTGTTCCGGCCCTGGCCGCAACGTTCTTAAGTTCAAATACAAAAGATGTGGAACCAAGACTTATGACAATGGCAAAGCGGTCTTTTGCGCCTATTTTAAATCTAGCATTAAGGTTTAAAAAAGTTGTTCTTGGTTTTGGATTAGCAAGTATCGCTCTTGGTGTCTTACTTTTTTCTTCTCTTGGATCAGAATTTATCCCACAACTTGATGAAGGAGACTTTGCTGTCCAATTTATTCGTCCTGCAAATATCAGTATTGAAAACTCAATTAAACTTCAACGCTTAAGTGAAGATGTCATTAAAGAATTCCCTCATGTTAAAAATGCTTTTGGCCGTACTGGTGCAAGTGAAATTAGTACTGATCCTATGGGAGTTAATATCTCAGACACCTATGTCATGCTAAATCCTAAAAGTATGTGGCCTAAAGGAGATATTAAAACGAAGAAGGATTTGATGGAGGAGATTCGCAAGGCCTTGGCCAATAATATTCCGGCCCAAGTGATGATGTTTTCACAACCAGTTGAACTTCGTTTTAATGAGATTCTTGAAGGGACTCGATCTGAAGTTTCAGCTAAGGTCTACGGTGAAGATCTGGCCGTCATAACTGATGTTGCAAATAAGGTTGCGTCCGCAATTAAGAAAGTCGATGGTGCAGGAGAAGTAGAAGTCGAATCAAAGGGAATGTCTCCAATGATTCAATACACTCCTAAACTCGATGAACTTGCAAAACTTGGTGTTAGTAGTAAACCAGTATTAGATGTCATTTCAACGGCCATTGGTGGCGCTCAAGTTGGTAGCATTTATGATGGTGTTAAGAAGTATCCAATTGTCACAAGACTCTCTGGTGAAGAAAGGCGTGATGTTGAAACGATCTCCAATCTACCTGTCGGAATTTCAGATGGGTATACTGTAAAAATAAGTGACGTTGCCCATATTGATTTTTCTGAAACCTATTCTTCTGTGAATCGTGAAAACTCTGTTCGAAGACTTGCTATTCTTATCAATCCAAAAACTCGTGATATTGAAAACTTTGTAAAGAATGCATCTAAGGAAGTTGAGAAGCTTAACCTTCCTGATGGCTACTATGTTGAATGGGGTGGAAGTTTTAGGAATCTCATTTCTGCTAAGAAGCGCTTAAGTATTCTTGTTCCTCTAGCTCTTTTACTAATTCTCGTTATGCTCTATGGTGCTTTTAGAAATTATGCACAAGTGTTTCTTATTTTCTTATGCGCACCAATGGCCTTAATTGGTGGAGTTCTTTCACTTAAATTACTTGGCCTACCATTTAGTATTTCAGCTGGAGTCGGCTTTATTGCTCTTTGTGGTATTAGTATTTTAAATGGTGTGGTTTTAGTAACGTATTTTAATCGTCTTCTAAAAGATGGTAAGTCTCCAGATGATGTCGTTCGAGAAGGGACGATGATTAGACTAAGGCCTGTTCTAATGACGGCACTAACTGATATTTTTGGTTTTTTACCAATGGTTTTTTCAACGGGACTTGGTGGCGAAGTTCAGCGCCCTCTTGCAACAGTTGTTGTTGGGGGAATATTGTCGGCAACAATTTTAACATTAATTGTCTTACCATCTCTCTATCGACTCTTTATTCATAAAATGCGTCCGCAATAATCTATAAAGCCTTAAAATTTAAGAGAAATCTTAAGTTTTAAGGCTTTCTTTATTCTGTCACAATATGGTGTTTAATCTTAGTTCACTAGCTTTAAATTTTTCAATTTTAGAATATTTTATTCAATAAATGATAATTTATTCTTAAATATTTAATAGGGGAGAAAATGAGGAAAATTTCAATTATTGCATTACTTGTACTTTTGAATCTATCAGCTTCGGCCAGCCTTTCTAATATAGAGGGACTATCAAGTTGTCGCTTCTCAAGTAAGTATGAAGCACGAAATTTTGCAAAGGCACTTGATGGCTCTGTTGTTGCAGCGGCCCGAATTAGCACTGCTGATCTTGCTCAAGTCGATTCGTGTTCGACTGCTATGACTATGGCTCTAAAAGAAGGTTATAAATACGAAGATATTATCAATAACGTTGATACTTCTAAGAAGTTATTTGATAACGGAATCGAAGCAACAATACTTTTAAAAGGTATTGATGAGTATGTCGTCAATGGGACGACTTACACGGGTACTAATTCTATCATTGATGGTGACTTCGACATGATGGTTAGTGTTAATGGTAAGCGAAATGAAATTTCTCAAGGTATCCCAACTGATGTGGGAAGCAATTCATTCATAATTAAAGTTCTTTCCGATAAGAAGATTAATATTAGTAGCAAAGAAAATGATCTCGATGCCAATGTAAATGCAATTATCACTAAGGATGAAAAAGGTGAGATAAAATCATTTTCTGTACTTTCTAAAGACTTAGAAGCCTTTTTAAAGCCTGTCCTTGATGAACAAGGAATCTCTTTGGCCAAAGGCCTTAATATGAATACTCAGGATTTAAGTTTTGCCATGGATTATGAAGTGTCGGCCATGGATTGTGGAAAAGATCTAAAAGGTGTTTTTAAATGCTCCAGCGCATTTATTTTTAAAATGTCAGTTCAATTCAAATAATCACTAAGCCCTTAATATATAAGGGCTTTTTTTGTGTCAAATTTTCTAACAGGCCCTATCTAATTTTCAATTACACCCAAAGTTTAATGTTTAGTTGTTAAATTAATTAAATATAAACTTTAGGGAGAGAAAATATGAAAAAGAAACTTATTATTTCTATGTTGGCACTTCTTAGTGCTCCTACTTTTGCTGCAAACGGTATCCAAGCATCTGTTGAGTTAAATGGAGTTGATACATATAAAGTAGAAAAAAATGTTCTGCAAGGTGATCGATCAAGCATTAATGGACAGGTTGATATGTTAATCGTTGTTGAAGGTCAAAGCCAAGAAGTTTCTCAAGTAGTTCCTGTACAAGTAGATTCTAATAATATGAGAATTGAAGTGGTATCAAAAGATGAAGTTCGTCTAATTGATGATGAATCAGGTATTAACACAATCGTTAAAGCAGACGTTAAAAAGTCTCTATTTGGACGTGTGAAGTCTGTTTATGTAAGTTCTGAAGAATTAGAAGCTGCGCTTAAGCCTGTTTTAGATGCACAAGGATTAGACCTTGCTAAAGGTTTTCATATGAAAACAGATGAGGGCTCTTTCTCTATGGACTATAAAGTTTCAGCTATGGAATGTAATGAAGTAGAGAAGAATGAATTAGAGTGTCGTTCTTCTTTCGTATTTAATATGTCTGTCCAATTCTAATTGGCACTAATTTGACCAGCTTAGCTTATTAAGTTGGTCAAGTCTTTGATATCATTATAAATATAAGATAAATATTTAATTTCTGATATAATTACTCCGTTAAGTGTAATGGGAGAATTATATGAGGAAATCATTTATTGCGACATTTACACTAATTTCATTAGTTTCAATACCCGCTCAATCAAAAATGATTGTTGAAAAAGAAGAATATAATGCTCAGGCCATTATCAAAGAGTATGCTCTTGAAAACTTCTATCAACGCTTCCTTGATATTACTGATACATATAATGATAATCGTCTCGATCCTGAGACATTTGCAACTTCTTTCAAAGACGTTAAAGAACAACATAAGTTTTATCGTTGGGCCAAGAAAGTTGGTATAAAGAAATTACCAGAGGCAAAAATTGAAGAAGGTGTTGCAACAATTCAAGTAGGTGAACATAAGATTCAATATTCGATTGCAACACTTGTTAAAAATGAAATCCTTGTCAATGGTAGGGCCTATGAGTTTGAGAAATTAAGTTTTAATCAAGCATTTAATAAGCTTAAGGATAAGGTTAATACACAAAAGAGGGTAACAATCCTAGACCTTATTGTAAGTCCCGCTTTTGCAGATGCAAATACAGGGTTAGAAAATGCGATGTTAGCAACACTACTATACTTAAACTCTGACTTTGCTGAGAGAGAGTGGTGCGTATCATGCTCAGATGAAAATAAGGTAGTCACTAAGAAAAACTTTGAAAAACTACTTTCAAAAGTAGATGAAAAAATAGTCGCATGTGAAAATGAATCTGCTGGAATTGAAGATGTTTACAGTAATATTTCATATTTTGAAGGTCGTGATGATGAGGGCGGTTTTAGAATGACTTCAGCTGCTAATCTCAAGAATTACTTTCCTCAAATTGAAAGAGAGTTAAAAGATGTAACATGTGAGTCTCTAGTCTTTGATATTTATAAAGATGAAATTTTTCCAGGCAAAAAGCATCTTATTACTCAATATGCAGAAGGTGATAGTTATCGCCGAGCAAATATGGCCACAACAGTGAAGCAGAAGTACGATAGTAAAGTTAAAGCAAGCTGTGATCGTGTTGCTCAATTAAATGCATGTATGCTTAATAACTCTTATTCAGCTCAAGATGTCTATAATAATTCGCGATCTTCAGGTGAAAAAGAATTCAATTGGCGCTCAAAACCTAGAAAAGATTATAAAGTACGAGGTATTTCACAATAGAATCTTCAGATCTTTTGTGCTAAAAATGACGCTATGGATGAATTATCAGAAGCATTTGAAAATATCTTAGAAAAAATTGAGTTTAAGAAGCATCAGCAATTTGCTGAATTCTTACCTAAGCTTATCCACGTCTCTAACGATTCGTCTAAGAGTACGTACGCAATGTACAATAATATGGTTTTTAAACTCGATGAATTCTTTAAAGGAATGCCTAATTTTCAAAATGAATTTGGTAAAGATAAGAAGTATCTTGCAGGAACTCATGTTCTTCGTGCTATTACTGACGAGTTAGGCTTTGAATTAGATGATGAAGAGCTTTTCATTATTTATCACTTAAGAGATCTTGGAAAGTTTAGAAAGAGAGAAAAAGATCTCCATGATGAACTTAAAAGTCTTTGGACTCAGCCGCAGTACAAGGAGTTTGCTCTTGGTGATCAAGACTTTTCTCACGCCATTAAAAATCTTATGCGTGCAAAATTCATTGATTACCGTCGCGGAAATCTCCATATAAAGCCATCTCTAATTGTAAGATTTAAGAATCGCTATTAACTGCTTCTAAAAAGATTTTTCCAAATCTCTTTAATTTCTTTGGCCCAACACCATAGATATCTTCTAGGTCGGTAAGGGTTTGTGGACGTTGCGCGGCCATCTCCATTAGTGTCTTATCTGGAAAGATCTTGAAGGCTTGAGTGCGTTTTTGCTTGGCAAGCTTGGAGCGCAGGACTCTTAAGTTCTCATAAAGAGTCTTATCTGTTCCGTCGTTAGGCTTATAAGTTGCTGCTGACTTTTTGCGAGTCGTTTTCTTTTTCGTCGTTTTTTTCTTTGTTGCCTTAGCTGCTTTCTTTGCTGCTTTTACTTTTGCAGCTGGCGCACCTTTTTTAAAATCTGCACGAATAAAGACCTCTTTTCGGCCTTCGATGACTTCAATGGCAGATTGAGTGAGTTTTATCTGAGAGGTTCCATCCATGATCATCTTAAGATGGCCTTGAGCAATGAGTTGGCGACAAAGCGAATAGAGAAAGCCTTCATCTTCATTAGATGCATAAGAAAAACTTGTTATATGGTGGTGGCCATTCTTTTGTATAACTCCCGAGATATTACCTTTAAGAACATCCACAATATAATGAACGTTGTAGCGTTGATCTGTTTCATAAACACAAGTAAGAACTGCCTTAGCTAGTTCTGTTGCATTGATACGCTTATGTTTCGTCTGATCGTTTAAGCAAATATCACAATTTCCACATGGGCCAATGTATGGATCATTAAAATAGTTTAGAAGGACCTCTCTACGACAAGTTGTTGCTTCACTAAAGCCTAGGATTGCATCAAGTTTTTCTTCTGTAACTCGTCTTCTAGCAGCAGAGCTTACGCCTTTAGTGGCAATTCGTTTAAGAAGAACAAGGTCTCTTAGTCCATAGAACATAAGGACTTTTGAAGGAAGTCCGTCACGTCCAGCTCGTCCTGTTTCTTGGTAGTATGATTCAAGACATTTTGGCATATCCATATGGGCAACAAAACGAACGTCTGCTTTATCAATTCCCATTCCAAATGCAATGGTTGCTACAACGATGACGTTACTATCGTTAATAAACTTTTCTTGCACTTTTTCTCGGTAAGGAGCACTCATCCCGGCATGATAGGCATAGGCCTTGAAGCCCGCCTTAACAAGTTTATCTGCACATTCTTCAACACCACGGCGAGAGAGGCAGTAAACGATACCAGATTGGCCATTGAGATTTTCACTAATGAATTCTTCAAGCTTATAAAAGTCTTTTTCTTTTGTGGTTTTTTTATTAACGGCGTAAGTGATATTAGGACGATCAAATGAACTAATGAATATACCTGCACCATGAAGGTTTAGACAGCGGATAATTTCTCCGCGAGTTGCCTCTCCCGCAGTTGCAGTTAAGGCCATTCTTGGAACATCTGGGAATTTCTTTGTAATCATTCCAAGTTGCATATACTCAGGTCTGAAATCATGGCCCCATTGAGAAACACAGTGGGCCTCATCAATTGCAAAGAGAGAAATCTCAACTCGCTCTAGGATACGTTGAAAGTATTCATTCATCATACGCTCAGGTGAGACGTAGAGAATTTTAATATTTCCATTTAGAAGATTACCAACAATATCATCTTGTTCACTATGAGATATTGATGAATTAAGATAAGCAGCTTCAACACCTTTTTCGATAAGTGCATCGACTTGATCTTTCATCAAAGCGATAAGAGGAGAGATTACAATGGCCGTCCCAAAGCGGGCCAAGGCAGGAATCTGATAGCATAATGACTTACCGCCACCTGTTGGCATTAGGACCAGTGCGTTGTTTCCAGCGATAACGCTTTCCACAATTTGCTCCTGTTTGCCGCGAAACGCATCATATTTGAATATATTTTGAAGTATTTCAATTCCCTGACTCACTACTATAGTTTAACTGATCAAAAAGGGTCGGCAAAGCTTTAAAAGCTGTAATGTTAAATCTTTGTAAAAAAGCGAAATGAACTTCGCTATTTTTGCTGTGATGCCATAGAATATTTAAAATGGGGTTTTATATGAATAAATTATTATTAGTTCTATTAATCAGCTTTAGTGCATTTGCATCAAATAAAGTCTTATTTCTAGGAGATTCTCTGACTGCTGGTTATGGAATTGACCCGGAAAAAGCCTATCCGAATCTCGTTAGAGATATTCTAAAGAAAGAAGGGATTGAGATCACTGTTATGAATGCTAGTATCAGTGGCTCAACTTCAGCTTCAGCTGTTTCCCGTCTAAAGTGGTCACTACGAGGTAAGCCAGATGTGATGTTATTAGCTCTTGGTGCAAATGACGGTCTAAGAGGAATTAAGCTTCACTCGACAAAAGATAATCTTAAAAAGGCCATTAAGTTAGCAAAATCAAAAGGTGTAAAAGTGATTCTTGCAGGAATGCAGATTCCACCAAATTATGGGCCTGAGTATACAAAAGAGTTTAAGAAAATGTTTCCTGATTTAAAAAAAGAAGAAGGAGTAACCTTACTTCCTTTTCTCTTAAAAGACGTAGCAGGACAAAGAAAACTAAATTTAGATGATGGAATTCATCCAAATGAAGAAGGGCATAAGATCATTGCAAAAACTGTTGCCCCATTTATTAAGGGAGCACTTTAATGACTGAAATTGTTTTAACTTTAGATGAAGTAAAAAAAGACTTTTCTCAAGGGGAAGAAGTATTAAACGTTCTAAAGGGCGTTGACCTAAATGTTAGTGAAGGGGAAACCATTGCCATTCTAGGTAAGTCAGGAAGTGGTAAATCAACTCTGCTTTCACTTCTTTGTGGAATTGATGATGCAACTTCCGGCAATATTTCTTATCGTTCTAATTCTCTCAAGAACTTAAATAGTGAAGAGATAACTGATCTTCGAGCAAAACATATTGGTGTTGTATTTCAACAATTTCACCTATTAGAACATCTAAACGCATATGAAAATGTTCTGCTACCTTTAGAGGTCAATGGTAATAGTGATAAAAGTGAGCGAGTGGACTACTTCTTAGAAAAAGTCGGAATGTCTCATCGAAAAAGTCACTTTCCAAACCAACTAAGTGGCGGAGAAAAGCAAAGGATTGCTATTGCCCGAGCTCTCGTTACTCATCCTGGTGTTTTATTGGCAGATGAGCCAAGTGGCTCTCTTGATGAGAATACAGGTGGTGAAGTTATGGATCTTATATTTGATATCGTTCGCGATGAAAGGATGAGTCTTGTTCTTGTGACTCACGATAAGGACTTAGCTAAGAGATGTGAAAAAATATATCATCTTGAGAATGGAGTTCTTAGTCTTGAAGATTAAAATGGTAATGCGAGAGCTAAGAAGCTCTCCTGTATTCTTTCTTATTTTTATTTTAAATTTATCAATTGGAATGGTTGGGCTTTCAACAATTGAAGTATTTAAATCTTCTTTTGATAATGCTTTAAGTGCAAAGTCTAAAACTCTTCTTGGTTCTGATATTTCTATCAGTTCAAGAATTGCCATCACAAAAGACAGTCTTGATACGGCCAAGGAAAATCTCGATTATACTGAGATGACTAAGAATCGCTCTCTTTATTCCATGCTCTTTAACGGTGATAAGTCTCGTTTAGTTAATGTTAGAGGACTTGGTGCAGGCTTTCCATTTTATGGAGATATCATTGCAAAAAGTGGAAAACACTTTAAAGATATAAAAGATAATGAAGTTTTTATTTATCCAGAGCTTGTTGGGCAACTAGGTTTAGAAGTTGGTGATAATGTAAAAATAGGGGAGAAGTCCTTTGTTGTAGCAGGTATTGTTGAAGAGGATGGCGCGGCCGGATTTTCGATGGGTCAGCTTGCCCCAAGGTTATATCTTAAAAATGAAGTTTTAAATTCAACCCAGCTAATTAAGCCTGGGAGTACAATTTGGAGAAGTGTTCATTTTAAAATTGCAGGTGAACTCTCAGATAAGAATTTAAGAGAAGTCGAAAAGAATTTAGAAAGTAAAATTGTGGACTCATCCATTCGAGTGAGATCACCACAGTCTAATTCTCAAAGAGTTGGTCGATCGATGGATTATCTTGGAGACTTTCTTGGCCTAGTATCTCTTTGTGGTCTTTTTCTAGCAGGACTTGGCCTAATCTACCTTTTTAGAGGCTTCTTATTAAAACGTAGAAAAGATCTTGCAATCCTAAGTTTCATAGGAATGCGTAAGAAAGATATCTTTAAAATCTATACATTAAAGCTTTTCTTTCTAGGTCTTATTGGTTCTCTATTAGGTATTACAATTGGTTCGGCCTTTAGTCCTGTTATTCAAACTATGGTTAGTAAGAACCTAGGTATTGATATTAAATTACAATTTGAATTAACAACATTCTTCGTCACAATGGCCGTTGGTGTTGCTTCAACAATTGTCTTAGCTCCAGCTTTAATTATTCCTTATTTAAGACTAGACCAGAAGGCACTATTTGATCACGATACAACGCTTTCACGTAATATTTATGATTATTTATTATATATTCCAATTATTCTTTTTTACTGGGTAATGGCCATTTACTTAAGTGAAAGTATAAAAGTTGGAAGTGCATTTATCGCCGTCTTCCTTGTTATTGTCGGTATATTCTTTCCGTTGGGAAGCTTTATCTTAGATAGGCTTGGTAAACTTAGATTAAATCTTAATCTCTCATCGAGTATGGCCTATAAGTATGTAACTCGACATAAAATTTCCACTTTATTTATTTTTCTGTGCCTATTTATATCGACTTCACTTATGACTCTCATCCCATCAGTGAAAAACATTCTAAGTGCAGAGCTTTCGCTTCCCGCAGAAGAAAGACCTGTGTATTTTCTTTTTGATATCCAACCCGAACAAGTCGATGATTTAAAGTCTTTTGTTAAAGAAAAAAAATTAGAGCTCTTAAATATCTCTCCAATCGTTCGAGGACGACTTGTTAAAATTAATGGTGAAGGTTATAAACCTAGTGAAGGAGAAGATCTTACAAGGGAAGAACAAAGAGAGAGAAGGAGTCGTAACCGCTCCACGAATCTAAGTTATCGTGATCACCTCGTACGCGGTGAGGAGATTATAGAAGGACGCCTGCCTAAGAAGTTCGACTTTGAAACTGATGAAGTTGCAGAAGTCGGCCTAGAGTATCGATATGCAAATCGACTTGGAGTTGATTTAGGTGATGAGTTAGAATTCAATGTTTTGGGAATGCCAATTCTAGCTAAGGTTGTTGCTCTTAGATCAATTCGTTGGACAAGCTTTCTTCCAAACTTCTTTATCTCTTTTGGCCCTGGTGTTCTTGAGGATGCACCAAAAACTTTTATCGCAGCAGTTGGTAAAGGTGAGGGCGTTGTAAATGATGAGCTACAATCAAATTTCGCCGCTAAATTTCAAAACGTATCACTTATCGATATTCAAAGTTCTCTAAAGAGGATCGCAACAATAATGGAGAGTATCACAAAGATTCTAGTCACTATGAGCTTCATTGTTTTCTTAGTTGGGCTCTTAGTGATCTATTCTCTAATCTCACATCAATTAGAGTCACGAAGAGAGGATATCTCTCTTTTAAATATAATTGGAATTCGATTTAGTGAGATCAGAAAGTCTGTTATGAAAGAGATGGCATTGATGGCCATAAGCTCTGTTTTAGTGGGTATTGTCCTTGGTCAACTGGTAACTTTTGCAATTGCTGAATTACAATTTGATCTGCGCTATATCTTTAGTGGAGTTGAAATTATTGGCTTTGGTATGCTGATAATTGTTCTTTCAATTATCATTTCTTTTGCTTCTTTTAATCGCTTTATTAGAAAGTAAAGGCGGCCCGGTATATAGGCCGCCTTGGAGTAAGTATTGAAATTTACCAGTTATATCTTTCGGCACAGAAATAACGGTAATCGTTTTGGTAGTAATTTAGATCATCTCTAAGGTCAGCACAGATGTCATAACCAACAGAACAAGTATATGAGTAAAATGTTTGCTCAACGTGATCAGTATAGCTATCAACTAACTCGTAATTACATGTATCATATGAACTGTAACGGTGACGGTAACCATTATAAATGAAGTATGGGTAATCTGATCCATACCAATAACCATCACTATATGAAACTCTTACTCTTAGCCAACGGTTGTTATATACGTAAATTGGTCTAATTGTTCTGTGGTAGTCACGAGTCGTGTACCAACGACGATTGTGTCTTACATGATCGCGATATGGTGTGTGGCGATATCGACGATATGCTCTTGTTGGATCTGGTCTTCTTGTACGAGAATCATCGTATCTTCTATCAGTCGTTCTTCTTGTGCGAGAATCATCGTATCTTCTATCGTCAGTTCTTCTTGTGCGAGAATCATCGTATCTTCTATCGTCAGTTCTTCTTGTGCGAGAATTGTCGTATCTTCTATCATCTGTTCTTCTCGTACGAGAGTCATCATAGCGACGATCATTACGAGTTCTTGAGTTATCATAACGTCTGTCATCTCTTGTATTTCTTGAACGACTTCTATCTGATTGGTTATTACCACGTGTACGGCTATTGTCGTATTTTCCACTATTTCCACGTGATCGACGATCGCGGTCATCACGTCTACCAGCTGCAAAAGTTGTGGCCGTAAGTGCTGCTAGAACAGCAAAAAGAACTAATTTTCTCATGAAGAATCTCCCTAGAGTTTATTAAAATATTCTTTCTTCTAGCTTGGGAAAAAGGAGATTTGAAATAAAAATTTTATTTGGCCGATTAAATTAACTTTCTTACATTTATTGTTACGATATTATAGGTATTTGGAAGGATTTCTTACATTGCACAAAGTCAAAAGTGAGAACTAAGTAGCAAAAAGGCCTCAGTTAAGAGGCCTTGGTATTTCAAATTATTTAATTTTTGTTTTTAGGTAGTCATCGTAGCTGATGTACTTATCTTCGATCATTTTCCCAGTTTTATGATCTAGGTCGATAATACGGTTTGCAACCGTCTGAATGAACTCGTGGTCATGAGAAGTAAAGATTAGATTACCTTTAAATCTAGTGAAACCTTCGTTAACTGATGTGATACTTTCTAGGTCTAGGTGATCTGTTGGTCCATCGACTAGAAGAACATTTGCCCCTGAGAGCATAAGCTTAGACATCATACAACGAACTTTTTCTCCCCCTGAAAGAACATTCGTCTTTTTAAGAGCTTCCTCTCCTGAGAAAAGCATCTTACCAAGGAAGCCGCGGATAAATGTCTCATCCTTATCTTCTGAGTATTGTCTCAGCCAGTTCACAAGATCGTTCTTTCCATCCATGAAGTAGCTTGAGTTATCTTTTGGAAAGTATGACTTCGTTATTGTCACACCCCATTCAACGTCACCTGAATCCGGCTCCATTTCACCCATAAGGATTTTCATAAGAGTTGACTTAGCAACATCGTTCTCACCAAGAAGAACAATCTTGTCATCTTTATTGAGCATAAATGAAATATTATCAAGCAGCTTAACACCATCAATTGTCTTAGAAATATTATTAACTCGTAGGATCTCTTTTCCAGCTTCACGCTTTGGTTCAAAATGAACAAATGGATACTTACGAGTTGATTTTGGAAGATCGTTTAGCTCTAGTCTTTCTAATTGCTTTTGACGAGAAGTCGCCTGAGAAGACTTAGAAGCATTGGCAGAGAATCGTTGAATGAAGGCCTTAAGCTCTTTTGCCTTCTCTTCTGCTTTCTTATTCTGATCGGCACGAAGCTTTGCTGCAATCTCTGAAGACTTTCTCCAGAAGTCATAGTTTCCAGCGTAAGTTGTGATTTTACCAAAGTCGATATCTGCAATGTGTGTACAGACTTTATTTAAGAAGTGACGATCGTGGGATACAACGATCACAGTCTTTTCATAATTTAATAGGAAGTTCTCAAGCCACTGAATGGCCTTGATATCAAGGTTGTTTGTCGGCTCATCCAGAAGAAGAATATCTGGAGATCCAAATAATGCTTGAGCAAGTAAGACCTTTACTTTTTCTGGACCAGTAAGTTCTTTCATCGTCTTATAATGGTATTCAGTTCCGATCCCTAGACCAGAAAGAAGGATACCTGCTTCAGATTCTGCTTCGTAACCATTCATTTCGGCAAATTCACTTTCAAGCTCTGCTGCCTTCATTCCATCTTCATCACTAAAGTCTTCTTTCATGTAGATGGCATCTTTTTCTTTCATAATTGAGTAAAGCTTTTCGTTACCCATAAGAACAGCTTGAAGAACTTGTTCTTCTTCATATGCAAAGTGATCCTGCTTAAGAATTGAGAGGCGCTCACCTGGAGTGATATTAACTGTACCATTATTAGGTTCAATTTCTCCTGAAAGAATTTTTATAAACGTTGATTTTCCAGCACCATTGGCACCAATTAGCCCGTAGCAATTACCTGGAGTAAATTTAATATTAACGTCTTCAAATAGCTTCTTTCCACCAAAGCTTAAACCAACATTGGAAGTTGAAATCATAAATTGTCCTTCATTTTAAATAGATGCTTAACGAGGCATAGCTTAATATATTTAATGCGTTTAGTCTACGGATTTACTTGGTTCTTAAAGCAAAATTATTTTAGGGCCAAAGACAACTAACTTCATCAAAAGATTTTTTTGATTGTGATAAAATTTGTCTCATCAAAAGGAGTCTGTCGTGAAAGCTTGGGCCACAATAGTGGCGTTCCTTCTTATTGCTCTAAATGCTTACGCTGGTCCATCAGACTATTACTCAAAGCATCATCGCTTTAAGGCAATTAAGACAACTCACTATATAAAGATCTCAAAAGATGGCCACCCAAAGGCCCTTCTAGAGCTACCAAGACGATATAAAGAAAGGGAAAAATGGCCACTTGTGGTCAATATACATGGCTATACCGGTAATATCTTTCTCCAGTATATACTAACGAGACTTTCGAATTATAAAGATATTCTTGGGTTTATGATTCTTACTCCTCAAGGGAGAACTGATCGCGACGGTAATACATTTTGGAATGGTGGAAACTTCTGTTGTGATTTCTACGAAACTGGAGTGGATGATACGCTCTATATGAAAAATCTTATCGACTATATAGCTTCACATCCAGACTTTAATCGAGTCGATACCAGAAGAATTTATTACTTCGGCCATTCAAACGGCGGCTTCTTTGCCTATAAGATGGCCTGTGCTTATCCCAATTATGTAACGGCCGTTGGCACCTTGGGAGCATCTCTAGATCTTCGAGATGAAAATGGAGAAATTATCGTTGAGCAGGATCCATGTCCACAGGCCAGTGCGATTCCTATTTTTCATATTCATGGTACCAAGGATAAATCAATTCCATATGCAGGAAAGGATTATATGCCTGAGTATGACTTTGGCCATATTGGAGCAAGGGAAGCTGTTGAGCGATGGCTCTATCATAATCGTTGTGACATGCAAGGGGATCAGAAAAGAACAAATGCGAGCTTGTTTATTTGGGGCAAAGAAACAAGAGTTGAAACCTTTAGCAACTGTGAAAACCAAGCAACTGTGAAATTAGCAACCGTTAGAAGAGGAAGGCATATCGAGCTGCTGCGGTATCGTTTTTACAAAAAGATGCTCAAGTTCTTTTTGAAGTATCAAAAATCAAGCATTGAATAGATTCATTATTAAGTAGCAATTTAAGTATTCTTGTCTTCAAAAGAATCCATTTGGACATCTATAATGGAAGAAATAGACGAGCAAGGTGGTTCATAATGAGTAATGAATATCAAATTATCTACATTAGTGAGAAGACTAGTGAATTTGAGGCAGATCGCGACTTGAATAAAATTACTTCTGCATCCTTTCGAAATAATAATGCCCGTGATGTCACCGGTGTTCTCATGTACAACGGCGGTTTCTTCTTTCAAGTGATTGAAGGAAAAAAAGAAGACGTTATCTATACCTATAATAAGATTATTCTCGATCCTAGACATCAAAATGTTAATCTCTTATCAGATCGTGAGATTGAGCACAGAAGTTTTGAGAATTGGCCAATGGCACTTATTAAATTAAGTGATGTTGATCTGGATGTCATTGACCATGTGGTTGCTTGGAATGACCTAATTAATGATTCTCGTAAACATGAGCCCATCTCTGAAGATAAGATTGATCGATTAATCGAGGCTTTGAGATATAAAATTGATATGGATACTATTTCCTCAAAAGCTGCATAACTTTCCTGTCACTTGCTAGCATGTTAAAATTTGAACATGTCAAAACAAGTAAAGGTTGCCATCGTTGGAGGAGGCCCGGCCGGCCTCTTCTGCGCATATGAGCTGTTAAAAAATAATATTGAAGTTCACCTCTATGAAAAAACAGGTGGAGTTGGAAAGAAGTTCTTAGTTGCTGGAAATAGCGGCTTAAATCTTACCCACGGTGAAGAGTTATCAAGCTTTGTTAAACGCTATGGTGTTAATGAAGCGCGATTTAAAAAGTATATTGAAGACTTTACTCCGATGGATCTTGTTAATTGGGCAAAAGAGCTTGGTACAGAAACGTTTATTGGTTCAAGCGGACGTATTTTTCCAAAGAAAATGAAGGCCGCTGATATTCTCTATCAATGGATGAAGGCCCTAAAAGATCATCCTAATTTTCATCTCCATTTAAAACACGAATTAGAATATATTCTTGATGATGGCGATCTTGTCTTTCGTCATGAGCATGCCCAAAAAATAGTTAGAGCTGATTACTATATTTTCGCTCTTGGAGGCGGAAGTTGGAAAAAGACAGGTAGTGATGGTAAGTGGATCGATTATATCGAAAAACTTGGAGTTGAAACTCGTAAGCTAAAGGCCATGAATTGTGGCTTTGAAGTTGAATGGTCATCGCACTTTTTAGAAAAAGTTGACCGAGGCTTTGTAAAGAATGTCATTGTGACTAGTCGAGGAGAGTCTGCTCGAGGTGAGATTATGCTAACTCCATATGGCCTAGAAGGTGGCGCTATCTATGCTATCTCTAACTTTGTTCGTGATGAAATTGATGAAGTAGGTGAAGGAGTCATTAGTATTGACCTAAAGCCTGATCTCACTTTTAAAGAAGTCCTTGAGAAAGTTACTAAGAGGGGAAAAGACTCTCTTACAAATCGATTAAGGAAAGGATTAGGTTTAGATAAAGTGGCACTTGCTCTTTTGTATGAAGTTCTTGATCGCAAGAAGGCACAAGTTGATAAGGAATATCTTGCACATGTTATTAAGGACTGTTTAATTACTGCTCGAAGAACTCGTCCAATGGATGAGGCCATTTCAACATCTGGTGGAGTTTGTTTTTCTTCATTAAACGAAGACCTAAGTATGAAAATTAATGATCGATATTACTTTATAGGTGAGATGTTAGACTTTGAAGCACCTACTGGAGGATATCTCTTACAAGGATGTTTTTCGACAGCTTTTCAAGTTGCGAAATCGATAAAAGGAAAACTCAATGTTTAGTTTACACCCAACTTTAAAGAAAGACTTAGTAGAGATTTGTGACTTAAAACTTTGTAAGCTCATGCTCCTTCCCGATACTGAAAACCCATGGGCCGTTTTAATTCCACGTCTTGAAGACATAAGAGAAGTGCATGAATTATCACGTCAGGATCAAATACAATTGATGGATGAAATTAACGAGGTTTCATTATTTTTTGATAAGAATTTTGGGCCTGAAAAGATAAATATTGGCGCTCTAGGGAATATGGTTGCGCAATTACATGTTCATATTATCGCTCGTTACTCTAGTGATAGAGCGTGGCCCGGAGCTATTTGGGGCACAAAGTCAAAAAAAGAATCTTTTAAAATCAAAGAGTTAGAAGTGAAACTTAAAGAGGCTTTTTCACGAAACTGACAATGGACAGCAAAATAAATTTTTTTTCCTTTTTTCGTAGGTATTTGGCTACTTGTAGGGTAAAATTATCTTAACAAAAACAATTTTTTTAAGAGGTTTATTAAAATGAGTACAGGTACAGTTAAGTTCTACAATTCAACAAAGGGTTTCGGTTTCATCACAAAAGATGATGGTGGAGATCTTTTCTTTCACATTTCATCAGTTCAAGGTGGAGAGCCTAATGATGGTGACAAAGTAGAATACGAATTAGGTGAAGGTCCAAAAGGTCCATGCGCTATTAATGTTAAAGTAACTAATTAATATATATAATATTGCAAATTCACTTATTAAAAAAGCCTCGCTATTGCGAGGCTTTTCTTTATCTATTATCTTCTACTAATTTTATTCCATTATCATTTATTTCGATAAGCTTGTCTTTATAAAGCATACCAATCGATTTCTTAAATGTTTTCTTACTCATTCCTAGAAAGTTCTTAATATCTTCTGGTGAACTTTTGTCATGTAAAATACTTGAGCCGCCATTGCGTTTTAAAAAGTCTAAAATAACATCTTTTGAATCAACTAAGTTTTTAATTCCTTGTTCTTGCAAGGCCACATCCACAAGTCCGTCTTCACGGATCTTTTTTACGAATGCTTGATATGTATTACCAACTAAAACTCGTTGGAATGTTTCATTCTTATAGATCATTCCAATAAATTTACGATTTACAATTACACGATGACCAAGCTCAGTTTGAGAAGCAATTTGAATATCAACTTGATCTCCTTCACTTATATCAAAGTCTGAGCCTTGAATATATTGACCAAGTTTTGTTGTACCAAATATTCTTCCTGTACCGTCCTCTTTACAAACTCGCACAAGGTGAGACTCATATGGACGAACTTTTATTTTTTGTTCATTTCCAGGAACAAGTAGATCTTTACTAATACCTAAGTCAAAGAAAGCACCAAACTCTTGAACTTCAACAACTTTTAATAGAGCATACTCACCAACACATGCAAATGGCATCTCTGTTGTGGCCACTAGCTCTCCCTGAGTATCTGGATAGATGAAGACCTTTAAGTCACCACCTATCGTGATTTTTAAAGGTGCGAAGTCCTCTGGAAGAAAGACTTCCTGAGTTCCTTCTTGGTCAATTAGACGATAACCGTTATGAAGTTTTTTTAGGACCTTTAGAAGGTTTATTTTTCCTATATGAACCATTGAATTTTACCTTTGAGTGTTTCTTTGTTTTTGGAGCCGCTTTATTTGCTGTAGGCTTCTTTGCATTGGCCGCTGCTTTTTCGGCCCTTTCTTCTCTCGTTCCACGGTTTTTAATGATTAAACCATTTAGAAACTTTCTTAGTACTTGATCGCCACATTCCTTATAATTAGGGTGATCATCTTTTCGAAATAGAGCTGAAAGTTCAGTTTTAGTCATTTCAAATTCGACAAGTTTTAAGATTTCGATGATTTCAAAATCTTTTAGAGAAAGAGCAATTCGCAGCTTTTTTAAAATATCATTATTCGTCATTTCAGTGCCTACTTTCTAACGTTATCAAATAATTCTTGTAGGCCACGACGACGGCGACGTTTCTTAGCGACAATAATTTTTTCTTCGCTTATTTCTTTAGCTACTTTTTTCTTATCTTCCACTTCACGCTGCTTTTTTACTTCGTGATTATCAATTGCAAATGAGACCTTAACAGTTCTACCATCAAGTTGAGTGGCATTTAGACTATCTATGGCCTTTTGTGCCTGATCTTTCTTTTGCATTTTTACAAAAGCAATACCTTTACTCTTTTCAGTTCCTGGAATTTTAAGAAGATTCACATCACTTACTTTACCGTAGCGAGAAAAAATTCCCTTAAGGTTTTGTGCAGAAGTCTTGTAATTGAGATTTCCAATATAAATAGTTTCCATTTGGACCTTGTGTTTAAATCAATAATAATGGCCCAACCTAACACTTATCACTGAAAAAAGGGAGAAAACCTTTGAAAATAGGTAATTCTTTTAGGTATCTAGAAAGAATCCCAGATAAATCGGGCCACTTCTCCTAGTTGATGGCCTTTTTTGTGTCCGAGACAGAATTTTACAAGTGATTTCTTCTCTAGGGACTTAAGATGAACCAAGCTACCTTTCTTAAGCTCATCTTTAATCATCGTTGAGGGCAGACGTCCCCAGCCAAAACCATTAAGAATTATCTCTTTCTTTGAAGGAGTATCCGTTACTCGCCACTTTAGAGCTTCATCCATTACACCAAGTTTTATTGTGTCATCCGGAATGGTACTTCTTTGGATGATTTGTGGATATTGCACAAGACTAGCGAAACTCTGTTCTTTCTTAGGTAAATCAAGAAAAGGATGATCTTTTGTAATAACTAGGTACATATCAACTTCACCAACAGGCTTGAACTCAAAATTCTTAGTACGAGAAAGATCTTCAAATATTGCTAAATCAACTCGACCTTCCATGAGCATTTTCTCTCCACTTAATATTTCTTTTTCAAGAATAATTTCTGTGGAAGGGTAAAGTGACATGGCCTTTTTAATAATTGGATAAAGCTTTTCTTGTTCGTAGATTCCTGATACTGAAATGGAAACGCGAGTCTCTACATTAGATGAAATTTGCTTGGTTTTTTCAATAAGATGATCATATTGAGCTGTTAGCTTGGCCGCTTCATTGAGGAAGTCTCTACCCTTATTAGTAATTTGAGGTCGGTAGCTCGTTCGATCCACAAGAGGGAACCCTACTTGCTCTTCGAGATTGTTAATTGAGTAAATTACCGCAGACTTCGCCTTTGCTAGTGCTGTTGCGGCCTTAGTGAAACTGCCGGCCTCATCAAGGGCCTGAAGACATTTAATCTGTTCTATCGTTATCCAAATCATGGACTAATTATAGCACAACTTGTCGCCAATAATGATCTTTATTTTCCGCTATGTTTTGCTATTATATTTTTAAGAAATTTCATAATTCAATAATCAAATGGAGGAAAATATTATGAAGAAGTTATTAGTTTTTGCTTTTGCTGCGCTAACGGTTTTAACAACAAATGCAGCGACAATCGACACTGCTAAGTCAACGATTTACTGGCAGGGAACAAAAGTAACAGGTCGCCACTTTGGTACAGTTAAAATTAAATCTGGTGACGTTAAAGTTGAAAAAGGTCAGCTTGTATCTGGAACAGTTGTCGTTGATATGAATTCTTTTACAGCAACAGATCTTGAAGGTGAGTGGCTAGATAAATTAAATGGTCACCTTAAAAATGAAGACTTCTTCAACGTAAAGAAATACCCAACTGCTACATTAAAAATTAAAGAAGTAAAAGGTTTTACAGTAATAGCGGATATGACAATATTGGGTAAAACGAAGGAAGTTACTTTCCTTGCTGCTAATAATGGAAAGAAATTTGTTGGAACACTTGAGTTTGATAGAACAGATTTTGGAATTAAGTACGGATCTAAAAGCTTCTTCAAAAGTTTAGGTGATAAGGCAATTGATAATAAAGTTAGCCTAGCATTTAATGTTGTTCTTAAGTAGTTAGGTTAAGACTCTCTCAAATAGTTTTAGGTACGTCGATACTTTTGGTCATACCAAAAGTATCGACGTACCTATTAAGTTGCTTCTCTTTTATCTAAGTATCTTTGAGTGACGACAGCACCAATGATATCACCTTCCACATTCACGGCCGTTCTAAATGTGTCTAGAGGCCTTTCAATCACAAGGAGGATACCAATTGCTTCAAGAGGAATCCCGGCCGCTAATAATACCATTTGCATACCCGACATTGAACCTGATGGCATTCCTGGAGCTCCAACTGATGAGAGCATTGCCATAAAGAATATTGAGAACATGGCAACACCTGATAATTCAATCCCGTAGAGATTTGCCAAAAAGATGGCCGCAATACCTTCAAATAATGCTGTACCATCCATATTCATTGTAGCACCGAGAGGAAAAACAAAACCACTGACTCCTTTTGTAACTCCTAACTCTTCTTCACAAGTTTGCATTGTAACAGGAAGAGTTGCTGAACTTGATGCTGTTGACAGGGCAAGAAGAAGGGGACGGGCCGTCTTTTTAAATAGATCAATTGGATTAAGCTTTCCAAAGAACCAAGCTATTGATGGTAAAACCAAAAGGCCGTGAACCATGGTGGCCCCAAAGACTAGCAGGGCAAATGAAAGCAGTTCACTAAAGATATCTCCAGAAACCTTCACCTTAAAATCAAAGACGATGGCAAAGATCCCAATTGGACTGAGATTTATAATCCAATGAAGTACCTTATTTATGACAATATTGAGGTCCTTTACTATTTGATATAGTGGATTTGAAGTATGATGAACAATTAATAATGACATCCCAAGTAGAAGTGCCGCAGTTACAATTCCTAAAATATTATTATTTGCAAGAGCGTGAAATGGGTTAACAAGAGCTGTTTCAAATACTTTCTTAATAACTACAGGAATCGAGTTTGAACCTTCTTCAATAAACTGAGCAGGCTTTTGTTGAGTAATTGTATCCTTGGTCTTTATGGTAACACCTGAGTTCTTCCATGGATGAATAAAGAAAACAGCAGTAAGGCCAATCATAATTGCGATAATAGTCGTTGAGACATAGTAAGTGATAGTTACTAGTCCCATTGATTTAAGCTTTGTGATTTCACCAATATTGATAATCCCTCCAATAAGAGAGAAGAAAATCATTGGTGCAATCATCATCTTAAGAGCACTAATAAATACTGACTTAATCATAACGATTATTTGATAGAAGTTTGGTGGCGTCTTCATTGTTGCCCAAGATGGGTCACCAAAAATTGACCCAAATATATACCCTAGAATCCCAGCGATAAGGACCCAGAAGCTAAGATTTTTAACGACTTTTTTCATTTATTTTCCTTCTTTAAAGCACTAGCTTATATTTTAATACTTAACCGTAATTAAAAAAAGAGATATAATTTTTTCTATGAAAGAAAGATGCCCGTGGCTTAAATTATCTAACGATCAATATGTGAAGTACCATGACCGTGAATGGGGAAGACCTGTGCATGATGATCAAGTATTATTTGAATTCCTCATTTTAGAGGGCGCCCAGGCCGGGCTAAGCTGGGAAACAGTTCTCAAGAAGCGTGATAATTATCGTAAGGCCTTTTACCAATTTGATATAAAGAAGGTCTCAAAGATTACCCCTGCTAAAGTTGAAAAACTTATGAATAATCCAGGGATTATTAGAAATCGCCTTAAAATCGAGTCAACTATTTCAAACGCAAAGGCTTTTTTAAAGATTCAAAAAGAGTTTGGTAGCTTTGATAAGTATATCTGGTCTTTTACAGAGGGAAAAACTATATATAACTCATTTAAAAATCTAAAAGAATATCCCTCTAAAACACAATTAAGTGATGATATATCAAAAGATTTGAAAAAAAGAGGTTTTCGTTTTGTCGGAAGTACTATTGTTTATGCATTTCTTCAGGCATGTGGAATCGTTCAAGATCATAGTACTAATTGTTATTTACATGGAAAGAAATTAAGGCGATTAAAAGATTAGTAGAGATTTCCCTTTATATATCCTTGTCCCATTAAATCGTTAATCCCAATTATATTGACCATTGCTTTTTGCACGACTGGTGCTAACTTTGATGATTTTAGTCCATGAACAAGAAGCTTGGCTTTTTCTTTTACCGAGATATTTGAACGTAATTTATCAAATAGCTTATATACTCTTTGTGCTAATTTTAAGTTTTCAAGTTGTTTAAGTTTCTTCTTTTGATTAGCTGAAAGATGATTTCTCTTACGGACAGAATGTTCGTAGACATAATTATCTCTTCTAAAGTCGTTGCGATCTTCTTCACTTATCCATATTAGAGAATCTGTATATTCAAATGCTAATGCAATGGACTCCCAAAGGGTGAAGTCATCGACTTCTATAAGCTCCTCAATTGCCTTTGTTGAAAAGATAAGTGATGAATAAATTTGTACTTTTCCATAGTCTTGGTTTTTATCGAAATCAATTCTCATCCCATTATCAAGGTAGCGCTCATATAAAAAGTCTGCCTCTTTGTTTAACTCTCTTCCTGAACTGTCATCATCAGAATAAGAGTAATTGATAGTTAGGCTAAAAGACTTTGTCGCATTATCATTTGTAGGTACAACGGCCTTTAAGTTATAGTTTCTTTTCTCCTTGCCTGAGAATCCTTTATGATCACTGACCTTTGAATAAATAATTTCTTCGTACTTTAGGTTTTCACCATCTTTAAACCTCGTTTCATATTTTCCGTTTTCACTTATATAGCGGGCACCTGTCTTCCATAGAACAAAGTTTAAACCCCAGTTAAATTCAGAATTATTTCTTTGGCCTTCTTTTTTCATGAAAAGTTCGACACTCTCATTTCCACTTTCTTCTAAATCTTGAATCTCTGAAAAGTCCTGGTCAAGAAAACTCAGGTAAGCTTTAAGTCCTTCTGGTGTACTCAAATCAAGGCGGTAGATTAGTTGATTTATTTCTTGTTTACTCTTTTTTAGATTAAAGACAATAGGTGAGTAGCCCTGGGATTCATTAATGCCGATTGAAATTGGAAGATCAATAATCTCATCGACAATTAAACTTAAGCCTAGTCCTGCACCTTTAGACATATCATCGAGATGTTTGATTGTTATTATTGCAATGTCATTTTGTTCTTTCTCAATTGTTACATCTAATGATTTTGAAATTTTCAATTTTGCTTTTGGTGCAAAAGTCGTAACTTCTGGAATAACAACATTTAGAAAATCAAGCCAAAGAAGGTTTACTCTTGAAGCAAAACCAGATGTTAGGACAGTATTTACTTGTTGACCCACTCTTAACGAATTGAATCTCTCACGTGAAGTCGGTAAGTCTATTACTTCCATATGCTTTAGCTCAATAGCTTCTTCATAACTATCTACAGCTGTTGCCTTAGAGAAATGTCTTTCTTCAGTTGGAGTACCTTGAATGAATGGTAAAGAAGATCTAATTAAAAAGTTTGTTCCTAAATAGGCCATTTGCTTAAGAATTGGCACACCCACAGATATAGAATCAACAACAATGTATTTTCCATCTAAAGATGGCATAATTTGACGTTGAACTTTTGGCCCAAACCAGCCTTTTTGATAAATTGTTCCAAAATATTGGAGTTTAAGCTGAGTATCAACCCAGTCAGAGTTCTCTTGTAATTCTTCTAGGTCACGCCAACGCTTATTTATAGTTTTATTAATATCTAATAAAACATCCTGATTATCAGAAACACTATAGTCAATGGCATAAGTACTTGAACTTACGCCAATTGATAGTATTAAAGTGAATATGATAACCAGTACTGTTTTCAAGTATTACTCAGACTCTTTATTATTAAAAACTAGTTGATAATAATCGATAGGCCAAGCTCTAAGGTCTTTTTGCCCATCTACCTTATAAGTTACAGCAGCACCGTTTAGATCTCCAGTTACTGGCGTAAAACTTACTGGGCCGTCTTCTTTTTTATCAAATAAACGATACATAATCTTACCTGATACCCATCCAATTAGGGCCCCTAGAGTAACGTCAGAGAACCAGTGAGCATTCTTGTAGACTCTTGCAAAACTCGTTAAAGCAGCAAGAGAATAGGCTGCAATCGGTACAATTTTTGTGTCTTTAAACTCTGTTGCAAATACAGTCATAACTGACCATGCTCCAGCAGAGTGACCAGAAGAGAAAGAAGTGTTATTTCGTCCAAAGTTTACACCATCGAAGTGATATGGACCTTTTCCTTCACGAGGTCTTGCACGTGAGCTCAATGACTTAAGTAATTGAGTTGCTAATTGTCCAATTAGAACGGCCCCGACACTTCTAACGGCAGCTCTTTTAAATTGATCATTCTTAAAAACAAGTCCGATTGCCATTGAAGCACCAACTACAGGAAGCAGTCCTGCTTTTTCTCCAAAGAGGTTAGTAAAGTCAGTAATTGTTGTCATTGTATCGTTCTTATTATCTTGTACAAAATCCATCAAAGGCTTATCAAAGGCCATCATTACACCAACAACACCAAGTGTTTTTAGCATCATTGATTTTTCAGAATCAGAGAATTCAATAGGCATAAAGATTGAACGATCATTACCTTTTTTACTTTTGATTAATTCTTTTAAGTCATCATTGCTAAGCATTGATTGTTGAAGTTCACTAGCTTCTTGTATTTTATTATTTAAATCCAAAAGACTCGTTGTTTGAGGGACTTTTCCTATTTTTTTAAGCTCTTTTCTTACTTTTCTTAGCTCCGATCTTTTTACATCTTCACTTGTTTCAATTAATGATGCTAAGTTTGCCATTCTCTCTTTTGCATCTGTTAAATTTTGATTGTCTGCAAATAGCTCAAATAGTTCTAATAGAGCTTGAGATTTTGTGCGTCCGTCATTTGCTTCAATTATCTGATTCATTAGAATTGCAGCTTGATATTCGTAAATATCTTTATCTTCAGACTTTCTATTAAGCCAAACTTCATTTTTAAAGTCGGCCAACCCTTTTTTTAGAGCTACCGTTTTTGAATTAGCTAGATTTTCTTCAACTTCTCTTGAAAATCTTGAATTTGGATAATTGTTTAAGAAGTCTTGGTTAACAAGAATTGACTCATTAACGATATTATTAGCACTACCATCTGCTTTTACAAAATTACCAATTGGCATATTTTTAATGTCTTTAGGTAGATTCTGATTATAGAGGTTTGCCATTTGAAAATGCATTAACTCTGACTGTGGATGATCCTTTATTAGTTTTTTTAGAGATAATGAGAAGTTTACATAATCATTAAGAAAATTACCTTCATAAAGCTCATTTAGTAATTTGATATCTAGCCCTTGCTCAAGAGCTTTAGATTGATCCTTAACCATTGCTAATTGAAAGCTTCGAGCCGCTTTGCAATGCTTATCTGAATTAGCATATCGCTCGGCCTTATCAAGTGAATCTTCAAATGAAACATCTTTAATATCAAAGTCTTTCTTTAATCTGTCACATACTTTTAAATTTTGTGCCTGGACACTAACTCCACTTATAATGGTAAGTGCCATTATGAGCTGAGGTAATTGATTCTTCTTCATTACAATCTCCTATAAGTTGTAAGCTGGATCATAATCTCCAATTATAAAATAAAAAGGTTTTGTTATATCATTTTGTCTGCCTATGAGTGGGATAGTGACACCTGCTTCAAATGTCTCTTGTACAAAGCCTGCGTTCATGTGAGCGCGTAGCCCAAGACCACCAACTACTCTAAAGTCATCAAATGCGAAGTCACTACTACCTGGAGCAAATGCATCTAAAAAGAGTACACCGCTAAAGATATCCTTATATATTGGAAGACTATATGTAAGGTTCGCTGAGATCATTGAGTTAGATCCGAGTTGGCCATCCTTATTTATTGATCCATACTCAAACCCACGAATAGTTCCATTTCCTCCACCTTGTAGTCTTTCATAAAAAGGAGTACTTTGAGATGCATATCCTAGGGTTACTCTTCCTGAAATTTGATGTTTACCGCCTTCATCATTTTCATAAATATCTCTTGTTACTTGAGCATTAACGACTCCTTTAAAGAATAATTCCTGATTATGAAATGAAGGTAGAAGATGTACAGATATTACACCATTAGTTTTCTCTTCTTTATCTTGAATTCGATATGCGAAAGAACCAATGAGGCCACTTACAACATCTTTTGTGTCAGATAAGTCGATATTATCTGAGTACTGTTGTGATAAGCTATCAATGGAAACAAACTCGAGGCGAGTTCCTAGCCCTAGACTTATATTCTTGTTTATTTGTTTTTCAAACATTATTCTAAGAGCTGTTTTCTTTTCTTTATAATGGTAACTTCTCTCAAAGTCATGATTAGCACTGATATTAAGATCAATTTCAGATCCAAATATATTCTCATTATTATAAACAAGACCAACACGATTTATTTCTTTTGAGATCATTGTTGATAGGGCAAGCGATGTTCCTGTCCCAAAGAGATTGTTGTCACTTAAAGAAACCCCAAAACCTGCTCCACCATAGGCTGAGCCAAGTGAGAATTGGATTGTTTGAGTACTGTTTTCTTGTAGCTGAATGACTACTTTCCCAGCACTTGTTGTCATTGGGAAGAAGTCAATTTTTACATCTTTAAAGAAACCAGTTTTATAAAGGTTCAATATAGACTCATTAATCTTGCTCGTATTTGCCATTTCTCCGATATTAAAATTTAACTTTTCATAAATAACTTCTGGTACTGTTTTTGTATTACCAATTATTTCAATTTTAATAATCTTTTGCGGCTTACCTTCATTGATAACTAGTGTTGCGCTCTCACTCTTATCGTCATAATTCATCGTTATTTGTGTGAAGATGTAACCATTATTTCCGTATAGTTCTCGCACTCTTTGAATGGCCTCTCTTTGCTTCTTTATTGAAAAGGCCGTGGGTAACTTTGTGTTTAAAACATTAAGAATTTCTTGAGTTTCTAAAAAAGAATTACCTTCAATTGATAATTTGTTTAATTTTAATTGCTTGTTTTCACTGATTTTAAAGTAAATATCTGCTTCATCTTTTTTAACTTTATAATCTGCTTCTACTTCAATGTTGATGAAACCACTTTCCATATAATGACGTTTAATGATTTCGATATCATTCAAGTATTCTTCTTCAATAAAGAGATTCTTTGAGAAGAAAGAAGACTCTTTAGATTTGATAATTTTATTTAAATCTTTATCAGTGAAATAATTATTTCCAGAAATTTTAATGTCATCAATTGTAACTTCAGCTGTATTTAGGAGAACTTTAAAGTCGATGATAATTTCGGAATCACTATTTAGCTCAAGTTTCTTTTTAACTTTAACAAGAGGATATCCTTTTTTCTTATAGAAGTTTTCAATAGAGGAGATATCAAGCATCATATCCTTGGACTTAAAAATTCCTCCTCGTCTTAATTTAAGCTCCTTCCTTAAGTCATTATCAATGTCATTCTTGTCTTTTTCTATACTTTCAATACTTATTAGAATTCTTTTGATAATTCTTTTCTTTTGCATTTCAAATTTGATTGAAATGCTACTTGAATCTATTGGCAGTACTTCAAGTTCAACATTTTCATATGTTTCATCATTATTCTTTTTTAAATTTTCAAGATCATTTGTTACTTTGATGATATCAAGAGTTTCACCTGTCTTACTTTCAAGCTCTTCAATTCCGAATAAGAGATTATTTCCAATATCTTCACCCAAATCATTTTCGATTGTAATGTCATTGATTACTAAGTCCATTTCCATGGAATCTTGAGCATAGACCTGTGCCATACTTAGGTACAAGTAGGTGAGGAGTATAGTGAATATACCTGTTTTCAAAGAGAGCTTTGTCATATGACAAAACTAACATTATTTATTAACTGTTAAGTCTATTTTGAAAATTATGGCCATATGTATAAAATTTGAACAAGTTAAATCAATATGTAACCCCTTGAAAGTATTTGTTTCCAAGGGGTAATATTATAAGAATGCTTCTTCTTGTTGCTCTTCTTTCGTCACAAGAAATCTTGATAAAAGAGAGAAGATTGATGGTGTTAGAAAAAGTGTAATGATTGTGGAAATGGCCAGACCCCATCCCATTGTAAGCATCATTTCTGCTAACATTGAATCATAACCAGCAAACCCATAGGCGGTAGGAAGTACTCCAATAACTGTCGTTAATGTAGTTAAGATAATTGCTCTAAGTCTTGTGGAAGAGATTTGAGCGATCTGCTTATAAAGTTGAGTCTTGTGCGTTGTATACTTTGTCTCTCTAATAAGTTTATCAATGAGGACAATCGAGTCGTTTACAACAACCCCAACCATTCCAAGGGCCCCAATAACTGCGAAGAAGCCGAAGATCTCCATGCCGTGGGCCATGAGAATATAGATAACTCCTGAAATCCCAATAGGTATAATTGTCATAATAATTAGAGGTGCAGACAATGATTTAAATTGAATTGTTAAAATCATATAAATAAGAGCGATAACTAAAAATCCTGCCATCTTAAAATCACCAGTCGATTCTCTTGTTTCTTCAATTTCTCCAACAAAGTTTATAATTGCAGATGGATATTCTTTTAAAATCTCTGGGAAAACTTCGTTCTCGTAATATTCAGCAATCTCAAGTGGTGTAGTATTTGCACCTTCTTCTATATCCGAATAAACCATTGTTGTTCGTTTGAAATCAACGCGCTCAATATTTGATGGTTTTACAACCTCTTCAATTGTAATAAATCGTGAAATTGGTACGTAACCACCTTTTCCATTATCAATTCTTAACTGTTTTAGCTTTTCAATATCAACTTTGTAATTCTTTGCGACAGTTAGTCTTACCTCAACCTCTTCATCAGTACTCTTAAGAGTATAGAGAATAGTACCTTGGACAAATGTACGTAGAGAAGTGGTTACATCACTAGGAGTAAGGCCAAAGCGTAGGATCTCATTTTGGTTAATTTTAAAGTTGAATTCTTTTGTATTTATTGGTCTTTCAATTTCAACATTTTTTAACTTCTTATTATTCTTTTGATGATCGGCAATAAGATTGGCAATTTTCTCTCTAACTTCGTCATCATTATCTTGAATTTGCGCCTCAATTGTTGAACCTGAGCCACTTCCCCAGCGTGATTTAAAGAAGCGAATTTCTTTTATATTTGGAAGGTCTTTAGTTCTCTCTTTTAAGATATCAACGATATCATTTGCTGATAATTCTCTTTCATCGGCAGGTAAAATCTCTACAGTGATACTTGCTCGATTATAGTTTACAGCTCCTCCACGACGAGATTGACCTACGTTAGAGCGAAAACCAACAATACTTAGTCGTTGTGATTCTTCAAGTAAGATATCTTCAAGAGGTTTTAGGTACTCATTGATTTCAGCTTTAGATGTACCTTTCTCTGTATATACACTTAGGCTAAGCTCTTTACTTTCTTCTCGCGGAAACATGACAAATTTTAATTTTGTCGTAAAAAGATATCCTGATAAAAAGGTTGAACAAATAAAGAATAAGATTATTAAAAATCTAAAGTTTAGTGCCTTCTCTAAGAAGTTTGCATAGACTTGTTCGTATTTTCTAAACCAACTTACTTCATGTTTCTTCTTTGGCTTTCTTTGATAAACGTGGGCCGGTAAAACAGAGAATGACTCTATAAGTGAAGCCACTAACATCATTGTAATAATAAATGGAAGTACGGCCACAAACTTTCCAAACCATCCACCGAAGAAAAGAAGAGGAACAAAGGCAACGCATGTTGTGGCGATGGCACTAGTAATTGGCATTAGTAACTTAGTCACTTCTGTTGTAACCTTATCCATTAATTCTTTTAATGTGCCTTTATGATCTTCTGTAATTCGGCCAACATTTTCTGCAACAATAATTGCATCATCAACCACGATTCCCATTACAATAATAATAGCGGCCAGAGTCATATTATTGATTGTGAAATCAAAGATGAGCATACAAATTAGGGTAAAGCATAGAGTAAAAGGAATCCCCATACTTACCCAAATCCCCGATTTGAAATCAAGGAATAGGAAGAGAACGAGAACAATAAGACCAAACCCTAGAAGCCCATTACTTGCTACAATTGATAGGCGGTTTTTTACATCATATGATTCATCATCGAGAGTCACAATCCTTAAATCATCAAGTTGACCCTTCTTATACTTTTCAATAAAGGCAAGTGTTGCTTTATTGGCCGCTAGAATATCAACATTATGACTCTTTTTAAGGTTGAGCATTATCCCTTCGTGGCCATTGATTTTATAAATTGAATTCGTTTTTTCAAAAGACTTTTTAAAACTTGCGATTTGATCGAGGCTGACACCATCGCCTTCGTAATTACCTGTTACCATCAAGTCTTTAAAGTCTGATTCATCAACTAATTCATTAATAGAGGTTACCTTTGATTGTTGTGTATCTTCTAATACACCAATCGGTGCTCGAATATGACTTTCTCTTAAACTTCTTACAACGTTGTGAATTGAGATTCTGTTTTGCTTGATTTTATATGGGTCAAGAAGGACATGATTTTCTGGATCAAGGTAACCACTTCGAGTAACTGACGATACTGCAGGTAGCGCTTTAACTTGTGTTTCAAAGTTTCTAACAAGCTGTTGCAGTCTTGCTCGGTCTTCAACTGTTAAGTCTCTCTTTCCCTCTAGGTAAAACCCAACATCGATATAGGCTTTTTCAGATGATTTAAATTGTCTAAATGTTGGAATCTCTGCTTCACTAGGTAGATCGGCCCTAAGTACGGCATCTTGAATGTCGAGGTAGACTTCTCTTGGATTAGGGTAGTTCTCAAGCATAACAACAGTAATTGAACTTGAGCCAGTTGAGGAAACAGATCGCACTTCATCTAGGCCTGCTACATTTTTTAATTCTTCTTCAATGGGTTTTGTAATAAAGAATTCAATATCCTCAGCACTTGCTCCAGGATAAATTGTGGAAACACGAACATAAGGTGACTCAAACTCTGGCATTTCTTCTTTTGGAATTTTTGTCCAAGCAAAAATGGCAATAACAAATACACTGAAGAAAAGAACGTTTGAGATAAGTAGGTTATCGATAAAGTATTGAATGAGTTTTTTCATAAGACAATTTTAAGTGGCCGTAATCAGGAGGTCAAACCTTTCATTGATAATATTATGTAACAATTAGGCCATCAGCTACGAATACTTATACGAGAACCTGTTATAATAGTTTCATGGAGGTATAAATGAAGATTATTACAGCTGTATACCTATTTATCGGCCTTCTTTTCGCTAATAATATTAATGCTGCCAAGATTACTCTCGGTGGTGGCTGTTTCTGGTGTATGGAAGCTCCATTTGAAAAAATTAAGGGAGTAAAAAGTGTTACCTCTGGTTACATGGCCCCTGATAAGACTAAAGAATTAGTTAAGCCTACTTACCAAATCGTATCATCAGGTAAAAGCGAGTATGTTGAAGTTGTCCAAATTGTTTATGATGATAACAAAGTTCAACTCGAACAAATCTTAGATATCTATTGGAATAATATAAATCCAACTGACGAAGGAGGACAATTTGCAGATAGGGGAAATCAATATCGTACTGTGATCTTTTATGAAAATGAAAAACAAAAGAATATAGCGCAAAACTCGAAGAATAATCTTGAAGCATGTAAGAAGTATGATTCACCAATAGTTACGGCAATAGAAAAGGGATCGACTTTCTATCCAGCTGAAGAGTATCATCAAGACTATTACAAGAAAAACCCAATTAGATATAAGACTTATAAAGAGCTATCTGGCCGAGGACAATTTATTCGAAACAATTCTTCAAAACCTCTGAAATGCGAAGAAACAAAAAAGGATAATAAAGTGTATAAGAAACCAAGCGAAAAAGAATTAAAGGAAAAGCTATCTTCATTAGAATATGAAGTAACTCAAAAAGAAGGGACTGAGCGTCCATTTGCTAATAAGTATTGGGATCATAAAGAAGAAGGAATCTATGTTGATATAACAACAGGTGAGCCACTTTTTAGTTCTCTTGATAAATATGATTCTGGTTCAGGATGGCCAGCCTTTACTAAACCAATAGATAAAGACTTAGTTAAAACGAAAGAGGATAATAAACTCTTTATGACTCGAATCGAGGTACGATCGAAGTCTGGAGATGCCCACCTCGGTCACGTTTTTGATGATGGCCCAGGCCCTGAAGGGAAGCGCTATTGTATCAACTCAGCATCTTTGCGCTTTATTCCTAAACAAGATTTAGAGAAAGAAGGTTATGGTGAGTATCAAAAACTGTTTAAATAGCTAAAATTACATATATTCTTTAGCTAAACACTCTAAAGATTAGGCCCAAGTATCCGATATGAGGACGAGGGCCTATGAAAAGACTAAATACTTTAATAATTCTATCTTCAATTATTCACTTTCAGATTTATGCTTCTTGTGGAGGAGCATTTAAATCGTTTCTTGGTATAAAGAAAAACTCATTCTATGACACTCCTGAATTTGAATTAAAGGAGAAGATTAACAAACTAGAGACCTTAAATCGTCGTCTTCGTAATACTAGTGAACACAAAGAGCCTGCAATGTCTCTTTCTGTATGGAAGAAGATTGAGAAACTCGATAATAACTTATTTACTAAGCATTATTCAGTGAATGTAAGAGACTGGAGAGTATTCTTTAGAGACTTTGAAGTAAACTTTATCTCTTTTAAACGTATGAAAGATATATCTGACTTTCTTTCATCTACTGATGTCACAAAAACAAAGCTTAAAAAATATTTGAAAGAAAAAGAGTACTCGGATGAATTCAATGAGTTTATTTTATCAAAGTTTGATAATTCACCGAATGCCGACTTATTTAAGATTGAAGTTGATAAGGAAGCAGAAAGAAATATTATTAATATAGGTAATGATTACTATGAATACCGCTTAGTTCGTGAGCATATTAGAGACCTTGAAAATAGTGATCTATGTAATAAGGAATGCCAAGTAGAGCTTAAAAAACTTATGGCAAACCTTGGTGTTGCAAGTGATAGAGAAAAAAGTACTCTTCCAATATTTTTCAAAGGAGAGAGTCGTCCAGAGTTAGATGATATAACTCGAATTGTTCACGAAAATCCAATGGCCTTAATTACAAAACTAAAGAAGGAAAGAAACTCTGAAGTTGTCAATTGGCTATATTCACTATTATTACAACCAGAAATAGTTGATACCTTTATGGGCCTTATTTATAAGTCAAAACATATCGGTAAGTATCGTGCAGTACGCTTATTCCAAGCTTTCTATAATGCTAGAGCAAGAAGACTACACTTTCCAAAGATTAATAATATTGTAAAAAGTTTCAGTAATGACTTAGTAAAGAGTTATTCAAATTTAAAAACAGTAAATACGACAATTCCTAAAGATGAACTTCTCGTGACTTTTGCTCGAATGGTTGATGCTCTTGCTGTGAAGAAGTATAAGCTTCTCAAGCAGTATGCAAAAGAAAATGATCCTAAATTTTATGAGAGAATGCTGGCCGCTGAAGAGAAGGCATATGCACGTGGTGATATTAGTATCACTCATCGTCGTTCTGTAATTGGACAACTTGTACAATTTATACCAGCTTCAACTCCTATTTACCTCTATCAAAGATCAAAGCTTGAAGAAAGGGCAACTGTTGAAGAAGTAAATGAAGATGGTGAAGTTATCGAATCAAATGATGATGGAAGTGTTGAGGTTGAAGAGGTTATTGTAGAAATTGAGCACGGCGATGAAATGGATAAAACATTAGAAGAAGTAGCTGAAGTTATTGCACAAGAAACAAGTGATACTACTCGTGATCCTTCATCTGTACAGGGTAATTGGGTAGAGAAGTTCTTTTATCGTATCAAACAATTTTTCAAGGCCAAAGGATAGGTCGATGTTTAAGATGATAATACTATCTACATTTACAATTTTCTTTACCTTTGATCTCTTTGCAAAAGATTTTCAAATTATGAAAATTTATGAAAAAGATAAATTCAAAGAAGTAAAAATCTATAAAGAAGGCAGCGGTAAAAATACCGTATTTATGAATGATACTTGTAAGAAATCAAAAGACTGTCTTAAGCGAAGGGTAAAGCAAAAGAAAACTCGTGGACTAGCGGGCCACCCTGGCTCAAAAGCATGTAAAGCAATAGGTAATTCTGAATATAAAATTTTAAAAATGGAAAATGGTAATCAAATCGGCTTTTGCCGCTTTTCAGATGGAAGTATGATTAGTGCGTGGAGTTTGCTACGTGATTAAAATATTTATCTTTTCTATTCTTTCATTAACAACCTTTGCAAAGCTTGAAATTACTGAAGAAATGAAGTGGAATGAATATAATCATGCTGCTTATCAACAACTTCCTCCTATGGGGAGTGAAAGAGTGACAAGTCAGCTAGAGGTGAAGAGTAAGCCAATCATTCGTGATCAAGATGGATTTGGTTCATGTTACTTATTTGCTACCACTTCTTTATTAGATCAGGCTTGTATTAAAAGTGGAGCTTGTGATGAGGACAAACAAATTTCCGTTCTAGATGTACTTGGGAAGACTCAATTACAAAATGGTAATTCTAAAGAATTCTTAGGACTAAATGGTGGAAATATTCCTCAAGTTACTAGATCATTAACAAATGGTAAAAAAGTTGATTTATCATTTTCAACTGAAGAATGTGCACCTTATCAACAAATTGAAAACTACAATGGCCAAGCAAATGGGGACTTTGATATCGAAGAGCATCCCCAATTAAAGGCCATGAATGATATTTATTATCAGGTAAAAAAAGAAACTGAGAGTGATGGGTTTTGTAGGCCTTGTAATGAAGAGTTTTTTAAGAAGTACTATCCATTTAGTACGGATATGATTGAAAACTTATCGAGGGCAGCTACTAAAATCGCTTCAATCAACGCTTTTGAAGAGTTCTTAAATGAAGTACTGATACCTAAAAAATGTCGAGATGAAAAAGAGAAGGTTAAGATACCAGGAGTAAAGTTTCATCAAGAACATATTTCTGATAAAGATAAATTTAGAAAGAAAATGATTGAGTTATTTGAGAATGACCAATCAGCTGCGATATCAAGCTGTACTTGGCAACGCTATTGTGAAGGAGAGGATGATATTAGTGATATGTCAATGTGTCCTCAAGAGAAGAGAAAGCGTTCGTGTGGCGGTCATGCCTATCTTTTAAGCGGATTTAGAACTATCTGTGATAGCAATGGTGAATGTCGTAATCAATATAAAGTCCACAATAGTTGGGGGACTCATTTTAATGTATTCAATGATAATGGTTGGGTAGAAGAAGGCCCTCTTTTTGATGCCTATAAAGACTTCAGCAATCAACTTGTCACTTATGTGGAAAGCGAACCTAAGAAAATAGAAAGAAGTGATTTCTCAAGGTCAGGAATATACTATTGTGATGGTGTTAGGGGTGCCGGTGATAATGTTTGGGCAAATAAAATGCAACGAGCAGGACATCGTTGTTACTTGCGATAAGTTTTTGCCTCAATCTTTTTAGTACAACCATCTTCAAACGTTTCTTGATTAATATAAGTTGTATTCTTGTAACGTTGTAAGTCTCTTTTGGCCCTACGTGTTTTATTATAGAAGAAGACATCATCTTCTATTTTCTTTGCATCGAGATTACATTCAGAAGACCATGTACTTGTAACTTTTATCATTTGCTCTGCAACCTTTACAAGATTTGTAACTGACATATACTCACTTGTTGAAGCTGTTTGTACACTACAGTCGTAACATTCATCTGATTTATTATCTTCTAAATCGATATCTTGAGAGTAATGAGAAAGGTTTATTAGGCCTTCTTTATGAAGTTGATTTAATTTTTCTTTTTTCTGATCTGATAGGGGTGATGAATTCTTAATTTCATCTCTAATTACATTATTAATTAAGATATTAATATATGAATTGTTTTTAAATTGGTCATGGTTATTGCGGATATAGTCTGTCGCATAGTTAAACTTATATGTGTCTGACATCCTATTTAGACTTATTTCGACTTTCTTAGCGTCTCGTTTATTTAAAAGGTTTTGATCATTTACTGTTCTTAAACGATAAAGAGAATCAAATTTAGCTAAGTTTTCTTCATCTAATAATGAAGTTAATACTAACTTCGTTTGTCCCTGGTTTTTTGAATCATTCAAAATTTTTGCAATTTTTACGGGAGACTCTTTTATAAGTTGCTGCTTACAATCTGAGTCTTTTAAACATTGATCAATTTCAAATTCAATCCCATTTGAAGCTTGGTATGTAGAAGCATGGGCCATTGATGAAGTTAAAAAGACTAAAAGATAAACGTTTTTAAGCATATTTTCCCGTAAAGTATCGGTGATTAAGGTGATTAATAAGATAAACTAATTATACCACGGGGAGAGTAAATAAAAAGGCCTGTGAAAAACAGGCCCTTTTTTATTCGATAATATTGTAATTAAATTATTCTACGATATGAGACTCAATTAAGTCCTTGATTTCTTGAGTCGCAAGTTCTGAATTATAACCAGGCATTGTAGAGAACTTATCATCAAGGGCGAAAAGTCTTGACCACATTGGTGCCCCTGTTTTTTTGAAGTCAAAACGAATTGATGGGCGAGAGTAAAGTGTAGCATCCCATACTTTGACTACGTCACGCCAAAATAATTTATGCTCTTTCCACCAATCACGTGCTGGCTGACATCTCTTATCATCAACTTTTACATAAGTATTGTAGCTCTTTTCCATAGCAAGTTTCAGCTCCATTCCATTTTCAAGCATATTAACTTTTACATTATCTTGATCATGAACGTGCCCGTATGAAGTTTGCTCGTGACGATTTGTTCTCCTAAGTACATTGTAATCTGAACGAATAGAGAATTCTCTTCTTGGTAGAGGTGCGTTGGCCGTACATTCCCAAAATGATTTCTTATCAGTATGAATCCAAGGTGCAGAGCACTCATATCTTGGAGAGTCATCCACTTGATATACTCTTTGTACCCAATTACCTTGTGGGTTCTTTACTGTACGGTTATTCCAGTTTGAAAAGCCTCTATAATCTAGTGCATTTGAAGCTTCCCAATCCCATTGCTGTCGCCAATGCTTTACAATAGCGTGTGGAGTAACAAGAATGTGTTGAATATTAACTGAGTCTTTATCTTCAGAATCAACAAAGATCCACTCAAGAGCTCCAGAAGCGTAGCGGTCATAAAAGTCATAGCCACTGTTGTAAGCAAAAGTCTCGGCCGACTGAAACTTAATCTCGTAACACCCTGTCATTTTCTTAATTTCTTGGATGTCTTTATTTTTATCGATAGTAATTCCTGCAAATGCTGGAAGTGCAAGTGCGAGAAGTAAAAATACTTTCATTATTTATCTCCCTTAGTAATTTTCATTAGGTTGATTGTTGGAAATAATGTTTGAAGTGTCAAACTAAAATAAAGTAAACAAGTCTAGTTTTATGGGTGTGACGCATAGATCGTGGACGAAGTAGCTGGTTTTATTATAGGATAAGGCGTTTTATAATCACTTCATAACAAATAACACGGGATGTAAAATGTCACAAATTATTTACACTATTACTGATGAAGCGCCAGCTCTTGCTACACAGTCACTTCTTCCAATCGTAAAAGCTTTTACAAAGCATGCAGGTATCGATGTTACGACTCGTGATATCTCTCTTGCTGGAAGAATCTTAGCTCATTTTCCAGAGTTTTTAACAGATGAGCAAAAGCAATCAGATGACCTTGCTTACTTAGGTGAGTTAGCAAAGAAGGCAGAAGCTAATATTATTAAGCTTCCAAATATCTCAGCATCTATTCCACAATTATCTGCTGCAATTAAAGAGCTTCAAGATCACGGTTTTAAAGTTCCTAATTACCCAGATTCACCTTCAACTGATGAAGAAAAAGATATTCAAGCTCGTTATGCAAAAGTTCTTGGTTCTGCCGTTAACCCTGTTTTACGTGAAGGAAATTCTGATCGTCGTGTTGCTGGTCCTGTAAAGGAATATGCAAAAGCTAATCCACATAGAATGGGTGAGTGGAAGAGTGATTCAAAGTCACATGTTGCACACATGGAAGCAAATGACTTTTATGGTTCTGAAAAGTCAGCAATTATGCCAAATGCTACTGATGTAAAAATCACACTTAAGCAAAATGATGGTTCAGAAGTTGTTTTAAAAGAAAAAGTTTCACTTCTTAAAGATGAAATCATTGATGCAGGTGTAATGAGTGCAAAAGCACTTAGAGAATACTTTGCAAAGAATATTCAAGATGCAAAAGAGAAAGACATTCTTTTCTCTGTTCACTTAAAAGCAACAATGATGAAAGTTAGTGATCCAATTATGTTTGGTCACTGTGTAGAAGTATATTTCAAAGATGTTTTCGAAAAATATGCAGCTGAGTTTAAAGAACTTGGTGTTAATTCGGCAAACGGACTAGGTTCAGTTTATGCAAAACTTGCTGGCCTTCCAGCTGAAAAGAAAGCAGAGATCGAAGGTGCATTAGACGCAGCCATTGCAAATGGACCTCGTCTAGCTATGGTTGATTCAGATAAAGGTATTACAAACCTTCACGTACCATCTGATGTTATTATCGATGCATCTATGCCTGCAGCAATTAGAACTTCAGGACAAATGTGGAATAAAGATAATAAAACTGAAGATACTAAATTCTGTATCCCAGATAGAAGTTATGCTCAGATGTACCAAGAAGTTATTACTTTCTGTAAAGAAAATGGTGCCTTTGATCCAAAGACAATGGGAACAGTTCCTAACGTTGGTCTTATGGCAAAGAAAGCTGAAGAATATGGATCACATGATAAAACTTTCAAAATCCCTGCAGCAGGTGAAGTCGTTGTTACTGACTCTGAAGGGAACACTATCTTTACTCACACAGTAGAAGAAGGTGATATTTGGAGAATGTGTCAAACTAAAGACGTTGCAGTTCGTGACTGGGTTAAGCTTGGTGTTACACGTGCTCGTCTAACAAATACTCCGGCCGTATTCTGGCTTGATGAAAACCGTGGCCATGATGCTAACTTAATAAAGAAAGTTAATGAGTACTTAAAAGATCACAATACAGATGGGCTTGAAATTAAGATTCTTGATCCAGTTAAAGCAATTCGTTACTCAATGGAGAGAATCATTAAGGGTGAAGATACAATTTCTGTAACAGGTAACGTATTACGTGATTACCTAACAGATCTTTTCCCAATTTTAGAGCTTGGAACTTCTGCAAAGATGCTTTCAATTGTTCCTCTTCTTGCTGGTGGTGGATTATTTGAAACTGGTGCTGGTGGATCAGCTCCAAAGCATGTTCAACAATTCACAGCTGAAAATCACCTAAGATGGGACTCTCTAGGGGAGTTCTTAGCACTTGGTGTTTCTCTTGAAGATCTTGCAATTAAAACTGGTAACTCAAAAGCTAAGGTTCTTGCTAAAACTCTTGATGAAGCAAATAGTGCATTCCTTAAGAATGATAAGTCTCCATCAAGAAAAGTTGGTGAACTCGATAACCGTGGTTCTCATTACTATTTAGCTCAGTACTGGGCAAAGGCACTTGCTGATCAAAATGACGATGCTGAGCTTAAAGAGATCTTTACTCCAATTGCTTCAAACCTAGTTGAAAATGAAGCTAAGATCGTTGAAGAATTAAATAGTGCACAAGGTGTTGCCGTTGATATGGGTGGATACTATCATCCTAATTTTGAACTTGTTGCTAAAGCAATGAGACCATCTCAAACACTTAACTCTGTGATTGATTCACTTTAAAAAAAATAAAAAGGCCCTCTTAATGAAGAGGGCCTTCTTTTATACGGCACGCATCTGATCTAGTGTCTCCACATTTCGAAGCCAATTCCTTGCCTCGTCGATGGCACCATACTTGAAAATTTGAGCATCGATATCTTCAAGATGTTTAATAACTGTCGGTAATGCTTTTTGAATAAAACGATTATCAGTACATATCGCAACTTTTTCAAAGTGGTATCGATTATCTTTTAAAAATTCAAAATGCCTTAACATACTTCTTAAATCCTCCCATCCTGGGAAGTTTTGAGTGTTAAGGATTACTCCCGAAATAATATCTGTCTCTTTATAAACTTGGTTTAATAGTGTTTGCAAAGTCTCAAAATCTGATATGTTTAATGCTTCAGTAGGAGTAACTGTTAAAATATTGTCATTTGAATCGAAGTGAAATTCAATATCTGTTTCAGGTGTTTCTCCAAGCCACATTTTGGCCTTTGATAATTCTGAAATTTTGAATGACTTAAAATCAATGGGAATAATTGGAGCAAAGAGATTTACAGCACCTGTGATAAGTGGGCTATCTGTTACTACAGCACATCTTTTCATCACATTGAAATACTTTACTCCCATTGCTGTATCTTCAAATACTGCTCCTGGAGTATATCCTTCATAGTTTTCATTTAGGTAGAAAAGCAATGAAACTTTTTCTTCCTTTTCAAGGGCCTCTTCTAGAATGGGTTCGAGAACATCAATATAATCATTCTTTGTGATCTTTCCTGAACCTTCAATTCCTACAATGCTATCAGGCAATCCTTGCATAATTTTAAGCATATAATCTCCTTTCCAATGAGTTAATTACTTAGTTAGTAAACTTCTCATCGGGAAGGAGGTTGTGTATTAAAGTTAAGAATAGTTTATTTTGAGAGAATCTCTTCGGCCAACTCTTTAGTTAGGTAGCCGTCGGGTATTTGCCCAATAGAGACCTGGTAGCGTTGAATTGCTGCTGTTGTTTGTTTTCCAGGGATTCCATCAACTGGACCTGCATCATGGCCAAGTTCATTTAACTTAGCTTGAATTTGTTTTGCCATTTCAAATGACATGAATGACTTTTCATTTAAATTAAACTTTGAAAAATAATCCGCACGATTATTAATTAAGTCAGACAAGACACCAATTCCTAGAGCGTATTTTTCAGAATTATTCCATTTAAAGATAGTGAAGAAGTTTGGATATACAATAAATGCAGGCCCTTTTGCTCCTTGAGGAAGGTAAATTGCAGTCTTTCCATCTGTGTGAGGAAGTTGAGTTCCTCCTTTTAGAGTGATATCGCGATCGATCCAATATTGAAGATCTTCTTTATACTTTAGTCCACTATGAAAGTAATCAAAGTCTTGTGGAAGCTCTATTTCATGGCCCCAACTCTCATCTCCACGCCAACCTACTTGTGATAGGAAGTTTGCAGAAGAACCAAGGAAGTCATGACGATTTTCCCACATATTAATGTAGCCATCTTGATCATAGTCAATTGCATAGGCCAACATTGTAGATGGCATAAATTGCGTTGACCCCATTGCGCCGGCCCAAGACCCTTGCATGCGCTCAGTAGGGTAAGAGTAGATTCCTTTATCAAGCATTGTTAGTGCATTAATAAGTTCTTTCTTGAAAAATGCAGATCTTCTTCCATCATAAGTTAGTGTTGTTAATGATCGTATAATATCAAGCTTTCCAGTAATACTTGAAAAATTTGTTTCTAGTGCCCAGAATGAAAGAAGGAAGCGGCTTTGAAAGTTATAGTCTTGTCTTATTTGAGTGAAGATATCATCAAGTTGTCTTTGGTATTTTTGTCCCTTCTCAACTCGTTCACTACTAATGACGATATTTAAATAACGGCCCATACTCATGACATGCTCAGGTTGTCTGCGGTCGTATTTTATAACATCAGTATTAAATGTTACTCCGTCAAATGCTTCATCTAGTAGTGAGTACGAAAAGCCATTTTTCTCGTTTAATTCTGTCTTTAGACTTTCTAGCCAGTTGTTGAATTCAGTTGTAGTGGGTGTGGCAAATGTGTTGATTGCCAGTAGTGTTATTGCGATTAGTTTTTTCATGCAGTGACATTACACGTTAGGCAATTGTATTTGAAGACGCGTTGTGACGTAGTCTACGAAATTACGCGAAGTTAGTTGCTTACGAAGCTCTATAGTTAGAAGATGTTAGAGTTGGGATTTAGTGTAACCGAAAGCCGCGACATCGCTTCGCTCGTCTTGCCTGAATACTAGGTCGTATTCAGTAAATGACATCCATCTGTGCTTCAAAACTGCCCTGTGGGGCACTTTTGCCGCACGATGTGGCGCAGCCGGGAGGACTCGAACCCCCGACATTCAGATCCGAAGTCTGACGTTCTATCCAACTGAACTACGGCTGCATGTAGTTAAATTGTAAAAGGAGAGTGAGATAAGGTAAAGAATAAAAAAGGCCAGCTAAGCTGGCTATCTCTTTATTTACATTCAGGTGTATTCGGATAATTTAATTCTTTTTCAAATGTAATAAACTTCTCTCCTGTCATATGAAGTTTTAATTTCATTCCACATTTAGTACCTCTCTCAAAGATTTCCTGGAAGACGTACTTACTTGATAATATCTTCTTTCCAACTTTTGCATAATTACTAACGAAGTCCTTATTATCTTTCTTAAAGCTTGCTTTCATTTTAGCTAGATACTTCTTGATAGAAGATAGTGCAGACCTTGCTTTTCTTGATTCATTATCTATACATTCAGTGCGGCGATCATAATTGTAATGTCTTTGTGTACATGCAGTATTGATATCGCCAACAAGATCATATTTTAGTGTGTTGTAGCTTAAGTCTGTATCCATTAAATATTTTGTAAATGCTTCAGAATACTCAAGACTTAGCTCAAGCTTTGTGTAATTAAGCTTCTCTTTCTTCTTTCCAATTTTAACATTTAGAAAGTCAGTTAGGTTAGTGAAGTCTTTAACTTTCGAAAGTGCTCTTCTTAACTTCTTATAAGTTCCATTGTTAGATTCATATAACCATACAAATGTTCCACTAGTATTATTAATGTCTTTTCCTTCTACTGTCGCTTTCGCTGTCGCACCATAAAATGCTTTAAGTGAAGTTCTCTCTAATGGCCCAAAGTTTGAAGAAACTCCGCTCTTATATACTCCATAATCACGATGAGTGATAACTCCGTTACTATGAACCTCAGTGTCTGATAATCCAACAAAAAGACTCTTGTTAAAGTTCCAAGAAAGAATTTGCACAAAAGGTGTCTTGAATCCAATATTAAACTCTTTTCCTTTCATTTTAAAATCAGTTGTTTCAACTTTAGTCACTCTTAGATCTGGATATGTTTCTCCCATCTCTTGAGCTTCTAAGAATTTACCTTTAAGAACATCTTCATATACCTTTGCTGTATATTCATCTGATAGATCAAAAATATATGATAGCTTTTTACCCTCTTTCTCAACTTTTGAAAGAGAAGCATTCGCATAGTAAATACCTGTTGAAAGTAGCGCAGATTTTAAGTCTGTTCTCGTTATTTCAACATAGACTCTTTTATCCTCTAGTTTTTCAATATAGTAATCATAAGTACCTTTAAAAATACCACCTAAGGTAACTGGAATAGAGTTGTAGACAGCAGTGAATGAAAGGAGAACTCCTCCTTCTGCCATATAATTTACACTATCCCCATTGTTCCAAATTTCAAGTTCGCTGGCCTTAAATGGAAGTTTCCCACTAAGTGAATTTGCCTTTGCTTGTGCAAGAGTAGGGTAAGACTTCTTATAGATAACACTTGAATTTTGTAGTGCTGTTAGGCCAATAACAAAAGATGAGTTTACTAGCTCTGGATATTCTTCACCTGCGTACGGGAAATTCCAAACACCAGCAGCTCCAAGACCTAAATCATATTTTCTCTTTGTTGTTACAAGGTATCCACCAGCATTATCTGTATACTGAATTTCTGATGGAGCATCAAAGCCTTCACCTGTAGCTTCAATTCTAGAAGTTGAGTAAATATTACCAAATACAATTGGCTTTATCCCTGCAAACTCCATCTTAAGTTCATCTGTCTTCTTTGCTGTATCTTTTGGTGTTTCATCATTATCTGTATTATCTTGTGACTCATCATCTTGGTCTTCTTCTTGGCCATCGTCACCATCGTCACTATTGTCACCATTGTCGCCATTGTCACCATTGTCACCATTGTCACCGTTGTCACCATTGTCGCCATTGTCGCCATTGTCGCCGTTATCGCCATTGTCGCCATTGTCACCATTGTCGCCGTTATCGCCATTGTCGCCGTTATCGCCATTGTCGCCGTTATCGCCATCATGGCCACCGCTATTACCATTTCCTTGGTTACCCTCAGAGCCGCCATTACCGTTGCCATTATTTCCGTTACCGTGGTTTCCGTTGTCTCCATTATTTCCAGAGTCTCCGTTATTTCCAGAGTCTCCGTTATCGCCACCAGCGTTTCCATTGTCACCGCTATTGCCATTTCCTTGGTTACCCTCAGAGCCGCCATTACCGTTGCCATTATTTCCGTTACCGTGGTTTCCGTTGTCTCCGCTATTCCCAGAGTCTCCGTTATAGCCACCAGCGTTTCCGTTATCTCCGCTATTGCCATTTCCTTGGTTACCCTCAGTACCACCATTACCGTTGCCATTATTTCCGTTACCGTGGTTTCCGTTGTCTCCGCTATTCCCAGAGTCTCCGTTATCGCCACCAGCGTTTCCGTTATCTCCGCTATTGCCATTTCCTTGGTTACCCTCAGAACCACCATTACCGTTGCCATTATTTCCGTTACCATGGTTTCCGTTGTCTCCACTGTTTCCAGAGTCTCCGTTATTTCCAGAGTCTCCGTTATCGCCACCAGCGTTTCCATTGTCACCGCTATTGCCATTTCCTTGGTTACCCTCAGAGCCGCCATTACCGTTGCCATTATTTCCATTGCCCTTGTTGCCATTATTATTCGAACTTCCAGTATTCTTACTACTTGAAGTATTTTGATTGTTTGGAGATTGACTATTGTCTTTGTTCTTAGCTGCTTGGCCAGCTTGTGAAAATAAAAAAACCAAGATGATGATAAGATGCTTTCTCAACTTTTATTCCTCATAATAATTAGAAGTAAAACTTTTTAAGAATCTATATATACGAATATTCTAAAAAGTAACTTTAATTTTAACTTTTTTTTAGGGTCCGTATACTTTTGATTCAGGTATACAGCTTATAATTTTAAAATTGCTCTTAAAGTATGACAAAAGTCATCTTAATGAAAAATTATCTAAAGGAACAAGGCAGTTATCTTATCTAAGTGAAAATTCTTTAAGTGCGCTAAGAGGGATTACCGCTAGGGTTTCCTCATGGCAAGATTCAAGAATAACAGGACAAGCTTTCCCTGCCTTATATGCATTTAGCCAGCGGCCAGCGCAAAGACACCACTTGTCTCCTGGTTTTAATCCTGAGAATTGAAATTGAGGCATAGGGGTTGAGAGATCATTGCCGTCAGCTTTTGAAAACTCTAAAAACTCTTCTGTTACAACACAACAAACTGTATGCATTCCTCTGTCTTGCATATCTGTTCGACAAAAACCGTCTCGATAAAAACCTGTCATTGGAGTACAGCCACACATTTGTAAAGGAGTACCTAAAACATTTAAGTGGTCATTTCTTTCTTGTGTCATTTAAACTCCTATTATGGTTTAGTAATCATCATAGAAGTTAGTATATGCAAGTCCATCTATTTCATCAATATTCTCGTTAATAATATCGTCGTTTTTAAAATTACTTTCAACAAAGCTTAGATAATCAGAAACTGTAGTCGTTTTATTAGATGATGGAGCTGTATAGTTAATAAAAGCTATAGTAAAAATACATAAAGAGGCGATAGTGAGAGTAATATTCTTAATACCAAAGAAAATTCTCTTCTTGGTTCTTTTCATTTCAATATGATTATCAAACTTTTGTAAGAAATCCTGTTCCAAGTTTCTTGGAACCTGAATTTGAGTTTTCTCATTTAGAATGTCTTTTAATAAGTCTTTTTTCATATCGACTCCATTCTTCCTTCAAGTACTTCCTTAAGTTTCATTTTTGCTCGGTTTATAAGATTTTTAATGGCCTGTTCCGATTTTTCCATAATCTCAGCCATCTCTTTTGTATTATAGTCATCCATCCATAAGAGGATGGCATCTCTTTGTGAATCTGGAAGAAGCTTTAATGCTTCTTTTATTGTTTCAGAGCTTGCTTCTTGTGCAAGTTTTTGAAGTGTTGAGATATCATCATTTGGTAATGAAATTAATATTTCATCATCTATACTGATCTCTTTTTTCTTCTTTTTATAGTCGTATGCTTTGTTTCTACCTATAGTCCAAAGCCATGTTGAAACTTGGTAATCACTTCGATACATCTTTCTCTTATCATAGAGGGTAAGGAAAGCTTCATGAGTGATTTCTTGGGCAACACTCTCATCGAGGACAATATAATAGATAAAGCGATATAGCTTCTCACTTAAGCGCTCATATAGTTTTCTAAAAGCATGATGATTATTATCTTTGGTAACAAGAAGCATCAGCTCTTTGTCAGAGGCCCTTGTAAGTTTTGAATTTGCACCAAATATTGTCTTCATCATACGCATATATATTATACTGTTATTTGAGTATTAAGTTTCACTAGATAAAAAATGCCATTAATATCAGCACTTTATGCTTGTGTGAAACTTTTTGATATCGCTTGAGTATAATAGTTAAAGACCAACCTAAGGAGTGAGTCGTGAAGAAATTTAATATTCTTATCTTAACTTTTTTATTAACCTTTTCTGCTCTTGCTGAAAGAGGTGGAGGACGCGGAAAATATCGTGACGAAGAGGGAAGGCGAGGTCATCGAGATCGTCATGAAAAAGTAGAGGACTTTTCAAAAGATATTGCAAAACTTTCTAAAGAAGATATTGCTAAGCTTGAAGGTGAATTTAATAAATTTCAAAAAGAACAAATGAATAAAAGATTGAAGTTAGAAAATCAAATCTTTGATTTAAGAGAAAAGTTTTTGGAACAGAACCGTAGTATGGTTCTAAAGCATATAAAAGAGATGAATGCTATAAAGTCGAAAATTAAATTTGGTAATAAAGATGCAAATAAAAGCATTCGCAAAGAATTGAAAGAGAAAAGCTCTGAGTTTAGGAAAAAAATGAAAGAACTTAGACATAAAACTCAACGAGATGAGATTAAGAAACTAAAGAAAGAATTTAAGTCCCAAATGAAGGCCGAGCGCAAAAAGTTTAGAGAGAAGATTAAATCATATCGAAAATAAGAAAAGGCCTCAAATGAGGCCTTTTTTAATTAAGTAATTGTTCTTTTAAACATTTTATAAAATTTGAGCGATAATTTTCTTTATCAATGACATCTTCTGATACATTTACGAGGGTATTGTAAATATCTCCAGGCAGGCCACATGGAAAAGTTAATTGTAGTGCACGATTCATCTTCTGTGATGGATAGACGTTTAATGCCATTCCATGCATAGAAACAAAGCGCTTAAGTTGGACGCCCATTGATGCTAACTTCTTTTCTCCATGCCATAATCCAAGCAATGGCCTATCAAAGTCTAGATTAGAAATTGTTTTGTCATTATTTTCAATGGCCCTAACTGTACTTTTGAATAGGTTATTAATTAACTCAATTGTCTTTAGTTTCTGCCTACCAATATGGACGATTGGATAGACTATCACTTGACCTGGATGATGAAAGGTTAACCCGCCACCTCTTTTTATATTAACTACAGGAACATCAATTTTATTAATAATGGCCTGGTCAAAGTCAACAAGTCCATGTTGTTCGATTTGATTACGTTGTAACCCTCGTCCCATCGTAAAGACTTCTGGATGGGAAGTGATAATATAAACCATTTGTTCAGGGTTATTATAAATAAACTCATTAACCTTCTCTTGAAAGGTAAGAGCTTCTTCATAGTCCCAATTATCTTTATGAAAAATATGAGTTTGGCCTTGAGTCTCAAGGTCAAATTCATTGATATTTAATTCTTTAAGTAATTCGTTAAATGTCATGGCCTTTCGCTCTTAGGTGATCAAGATAATCTGCTGCTTTATAGCTTGAACGTACTAACGGTCCTGAGGCTACGAATTCAAATCCCATTTCATAGGCGACTTTCTTATAGTGTTCAAACTCTTGTGGTTTATAGTAGCGCTCAACTTTTAGGTGTCTCATTGTAGGGCGCATGTATTGACCTAGAGTAACGATATCACATCCTACATTTTTTAGATCTTGCATCGTCTCAAGAATTTCTTCATGAGTTTCTCCTAGTCCAAGCATGATAGAGGATTTCGTTGCTATATGAGGATAGTTTTCTTTGTAATATTTTAAGCAATTAAGAGTTTGTTCATATCCCGCACGTCTGTCACGTACATCGTGAGTAAGTCTTTTTACTGTTTCAATATTTTGAGCAATGACAAATGGATTACTCTTTGCAAGAGTGTCCATATGTTGGGACTCACCATTAAAATCAGGGATTAGAACTTCTACTAGAGTATCTGGATAGTCTTTATTAATTCGTTTAACGACATTAGCAAAATGGCCAGCACCGAAGTCTGGAAGATCATCACGGTCAACGCTTGTTACAACAAGGTATTTTAGTGACATGGTTTCAACCATTTTTGCGGCATTTTCTATTTCATTAAAATCAACGACACCTTTAGGATTTCCTGTATCAACATGACAGAACTTACATGCTCTTGTACATGTTCCACCTAGAATCATCATTGTTGCTGTTTTTGCGGACCAACATTCCGACATATTTGGACAACTTGCTTCTTCACATACTGTAAAAAGCTTCTTTTCGCGTAATTCTTTTCTTACTTCTTTAAAGTTATCACCTGTTGGTAGACCAACTCGAAGCCACTCTGGTTTTCTTTCCAGGTTTCTGGCCTCTTTCTCTTTTCCGATATTTAGGCGGGCCTTCTTTTGTTGAATTTTCTGGCGTTGGGCCTCGTATTGATCAGTGTACTCTTGTGTGTTTTGATCTGTTTGATTCGTCATTAAAATACCTCAAAATATGTCTTAGCTTATAGCAGTTTGTAAGCTGTAAGTTAAGACATATGATGAGTTGATATGTAATTTCTATACCTTAGAGTCTATTCTCTTGAACTCTTTAGACTTAATAACGCAGCAGGCAGGACAATTAGGTCTGCAATAAGCGCTAAAGTTAGAATAATTGAACAGTAAACACCAAATTTTTGATTAGGCACAAAGTCTCCTAAGTAGAAGAGACCAAAGGCGATCGTAAGCATTAACGTTGTCAAGGTCAGTGCTTTTCCTGTTTGGTGCATTGTTGATGCTAAAGCGTCGTGCCCGCTCATACCGGCCATCATCTTTAGTTTGTAATTTGAGACAAAGTGGATAGTATCATCCACCGCAATACCGAGACAAACAGCAAAGACGATTACGTTTCCAATATTTAATTCATCACCAACTAAGTACATAATTCCTGCGGCTACACTTAAAGGTAAGACGTTTGGAATTAATGAAAGTAGTGCAAGTGAGAGATCTTTGAAAACAAAGAGAATAATTAAGAAAATAATTGGAAGTGAAATACTCATTGATGTTAGTAGAGTGTTTACAACAAGGTCATTAACTCGATTGTAGATAGGGGATTGTCCCGCTTCGTAAATATCAATTCCAATTTCCTTGGCCTTTTCCATAATCTTATCAGTTTTTTCAATTGCAGCAGTTGAGTCATTGATATCCCACATAACGAGTACGCGAAACTTTTGATTATCAAGAGATAATTGATTCTTTAGATCAAGTCCCTGAGGAAGTCCTAGAGTGTATAAGAAGAGTTGATCCGCAATGGCCCTTCTTGTATCTGGAATTGCATAATATTCTTCATTGTCTGAGTGGAGCGTCTTATTCATTTTCTTGATGATATCAAGAATTGAGCTTACTCGAATAATCTTCTCATCCTCTAGCATCCATTGAACTAGCTCTTCAGCTTTCTTCATAAAAACTGGATTCTTTACTCCTTCAGGTTCACCTGAGTCAAAAACTAATTCGATGACACGTGATCCACCAAATTCAGATCTTGTTTTATCAAAGGCCTGTTTTACAGGAGTACCTTTATCAAAGTACTCAATAGGATCAGCATTGATATAATTTTGCATTCCTAGGTAAATGGCGCCAATTGCAATAATTGGTGTCATGATATTTATAGAGACTTTATGATCTTCTGCAAATTGGAAGATTCCATCAAATGCACTGAATTTATTCTCGTCTTCATCTTTCTTTCTTTTAAAAGAAATCTTAGTTAGTAAGGCTCCTAGGAAGAAGTAAGTAAAGAACCATGCAATCATTGTTCCAATACCAGAGAGAATACCAAGATTATAAATTGGTTTAATTTCTGTCGTTGTTAGAGAGAAGAAACCGATTGAAGTTGTTAATGTTGTAAGAAGGGTTGGAATGAAGTTCTTTTTTAAAGATGCAATTGCAGCATCGTGATTATTCATTCCTTCAAATAAAGCAAAGTGACGATAGCCAATGAGGATATGGATCGAGTCTGCAATACCAATCGCTATTAGAATGGCCGGAAGTGCAGCAATAATACTTGATAGCTCGATTCCTAAATGTCCCTCAATACCAAAAGTTGTTAAAATCGCAAGACCAACAAGTGAGAAGGGGAGAACAACGCCAAGAAAGCTTTTAAAAAACCATAGAAGAATTATCGAAAGAACCGTCACAACAATAGGGAAAACAACGGCCATATCTCGATCAGATGCTCTTTGTAGGGATTCGTTAATAAATGAAATCCCACCGAGAAAAAACTGGATATTATTATCTTCTTTTTTGTACTTCTCTAACAATTCTTCGGTATCAACAACAACTTGATCATAAGGAGGAGTCGTTTCAAATGTATCAAGAAACGCCCTTATGTAAGTGAATCGTCCAGACTTTGAAAGAGATGAATTGATAAGTTGATTATCATTAATTGCTCTCTCTTTTTTCTTTGCTAGGTTTTCAGCTGATAGTTCAACCTCTTCATCTAAAAATGGAGTGATAAAAATATCATCTTCTTCTGATTCAATTGAATTATAATTTGTTAAGCTTTCAACTCGAACAATATGCTTAATCTGCCACAGATCTCTTGTGATATCTTGAATCGTCTTAACCGTCTTTTCATCGAAAATACCATCTTCCTTATAAAGCATGATATCGATTGTATCTGAACTCCCAAATGTTCCTTCGTGGGCCTTAAGATCAACAAGGCGTTGGTCATCATCCATTAGCCAACCTTTTACTGAGTAATTGGCTTTAATTTTTACGATTCCACTTCCGGCAATAGCAAGTAATAAGAATGAAAGAAAGAGGCATGTTTTAGTATGATCAACAATATACTTAGCAACGCTTTCTGCGATGGAGTGAGCACGTTTCATTACGATTTAATCCTTTTTAAAATTACTCTATAAATATATAAAGTTCTTCTAAGATAATCTATGGAAATATTATTAAGAAATGGATGAGATAGAATATGTAGACGCTCCAGAAACTTAAGCAGTGAAATGTTTAAGCAATTTACTACTGAATGAGTAAAATCTTCTGGAGCGCGTCTTAATTGGCTATTGGATTCCAACGAAGTCCATGCCAAGTTTGTTAATTGCATTATCTTTTTGAAATGGCATTCTTGTATTGATGTTAAAAATGGCACCTTTAAGGTTACAATTAATGAAGACTGTATTTGTAAGGTCTACATTTGAGAAGTCACAACCTGCTAGGTTACAGCTTTTAAAAGTTACACCATTTAGGTTTGCCCAGCGAAAGCTTGTTGCAGCTAGTTCACATTCATCAAAAGAGCTATCTTCAAGGTTGGTACACTCAAGAGTAACGTCTTTAAGATTGATTCTTTTGAATTTATTTCTTGTTAGGTTTGACCAAGTAAAGTCAACACCTTCATAATTTGAATTATTGTGCTTTGCGTACTTCATATTACACTTTCTCAAGTCACTTTCATTAAGGTCTGAGTGTCTAATATTGATTTTATCTAGCATTGAGTTATCGAATGAACTATTCTCTAGTCTTGAAGCACTGATCAGTCGTATATTCTCCATATTTCGAAGGTTTATACGGTTTTCATTTTGCTTTTTAATAGCAGTAAACATCGTGTTTTGCGTAGTCATAAGTCTTCCTCTTTTAAAACTGTTAAGATAGTAGCGATTTTATTTAGCTATATTAAGTCAATTGTTTGTAAATTCGGAATTTCCGATTTATGTTACTTCTATGAATTGGAATCATCTCTATTGTTTTTATGAAGCTGCAAAGCATAAATCTGTAAAGAAGGCCGCATTAAAAATGGGGCTAGCTCCCTCTACAGTGAGTGAACAGGTGAAGAAGCTTGAACAGCATTACGATGTTCAATTGTTTGAGCGTAAGGTCCGTGAGATTGTTCTAACGCAAAAAGGCGAAGACGTTTATTCCTATGCAAAGAATATCTTTGATAATGGTATGCGCCTTATTGATAGCCTAACTTTTGAAGATGATGGCGGGTATGATGTTTCTTTTTCTATAGAGTCACATTTAGAATCACAGGCCGTCTCAGCTTTCTTGGGAGATTACTTTCAATTATATCGAGACTTTGGCCATACAAAAACAAAGAGATCCAAAAACTTTTCACAGACAATGTACTTCTTAGAAAACGATACTGTTGATATTGCTATTAGTGACAATCCGATAAGTAATGACATGTATAAGAACTTCTTGGTCGCAAATAATCAGCTTCGCTTCTTTATAAGTACTTCCATGGCCGCTAAGTTTAGAGATTTGCCTATGGAGCAAGTTGTTAAAAAATTGCCAGTTGGATTCTTATCATCAGATGAGTCTTTAATTCTTAATGCTACGCAATTATTAAAAGAGCAGGGAATTTATTTGAAAGAGAGCTTTTTTAGCGAGCACCTTGAATATCTTGAAACCTTGGCATTGAGAGGTGAGATCATTCTTGCTGCAATAGGTAATGAAACAATCTTTCAGAATCTATATTGCCTTGGCCCAGATAATGAGATTGCAGTTCCAACATATGCCATATTAAAACGCCATAACGAAAATCTTCTTTATGCACGTAAACTAAAGGATCTTCTACATGTTGAAAACGAGGATAATACTGCCAGAGGCCTTATAAATCTTCATTAAATTGTATTTGCCGACTAGTTCAAAAATCGTTAGCATCTAGCGATGAATAAAATCAGACCAATTCACTTTATTATTGCACTCTTATCAGTGTTTAATTTGTCTTCATTTGCCAATAGTGAAGATAATAGTTTTCTTAAAGATGGAAAACTAAAAGACATTATTATTAGAGAGGTTGCAAATTTAAACCTTTCAACTTCTGTTGATATTTTTAATTACGATAAAATTAAAGGTGTCGGACTCGGTTTAAAGTATAATTATGAAATGACTCCTTCGTATCTGAAGGGGAAGTTTGCAAGAGTAGATGAGTGGAGATTTAATCGATCTGTAAACCCTGGCTCTTATATCGATGCCATTACTCCAATAAGCCTTACATTTTCAAAAGATGATCGAGTTACTTTTATTAGACATTTTGAAAGTCAGAAAAAAGCGATACTCGCACTTCCTTATTCATTCCATAAGATTCCATTTGATGCTGAAAGTACATTAGAGCGTTTAAATGTTGGAGACTTTGTTTCCATGCCTGCGAGCATGAATTTAAATATTGGAGCTAGTTACGGTTATGATTATGCCGATATTATTGGTGCTAAAGTAAACGCAAATGTTATCACTAGTGGTAATTATATTATAAATATTTACCGTATGGATGAGTCTAAGGTGAGACTCAAAATAGTTACTCGTACATCTACAGAGGCCAGAGCTGGAGCAAAAGTTGAAAGTGATTTTTTTGTAACTTTAGTAAAAGCAGTTAAAGCTCCTGATTTTGTATCAAAACGCTTTGAGCTTGAAGTCTTTGAGTTCAATTATGGTCGAGGAATCGGTGAACAATATATTTTAGATTACGTGTTTGATTTAAGTAAACCAAAGGCACGCGAAGCTTTCGATCTAATTTTAAAGCCAAAGTTTAAGCTAAACTTTGATAAAATGTTCGGCCAGTATACGGGACGTCAATATATTGAAGAGAAGTTAATCTCAGACTTTAGCTTAGCAAATGAGTTGGCCGCTTTTAATGGTGGGGTGGAATTACTATTTCAAGGCTTTAACGAATATAAGTACGAAAGAAGTGGATTGAAGTTTGGAGTATTTATTTCTGAGATCGACTACAATATGACTTATTATAAGAATAATATTTCAATTCTAAATGGAGAAGACCAAGGAGATTATTTCTTTCCTAATAAAGTCTACCGATATAGCGAAGAATTTAATATTCTAATTCATCGACGAAAAGATAAGATGGAAGAGTCCTTCTTTTCATTTATACCTAAAAATAAAGTCCTAAACTCAGCATTAGACTTTGGGACAAATTATCTTCGAAAAGATCGCTACTTCACTAAAGGAGAGTGGAAAAAAACTTATCGTAAGTTAAGAGCACTCGTTCCTTCTTTTATTTTTAGAAAAATTGACTTTGGAGAAGTACCAGGACTTAAGACGAATATTACCACAGAAGTACGCTATCGCTTGATACTTAGAAAAGAGATCTTTGATTATATTGGCGACATTACCCTTGATGATATTATTCATGAAGTTAATAAGATAAAGAAAGATCGTGGCTATCGTATTATTGGAACGAGAAAAAATGGTAAGTACTTTATAAGTCGAGTTTTCTTCTGGCAAAGGGCCCATACAAGGCATGTGGCCAAGCAAATTCTAAAAGTTCTTAAATCTCATCCAGATAATGTGTATTTAAAATTAGAAAAGGTGATCGATAACATCGACAAGAATAATTTTAGGAAGTACTTTTATCGAGTTGTGCAGAGTTTGGTACCAATTAATGATCTACCAAACTTGATGTACTTTAAACTTGATATTCTTGGAAACAGAAGTGCCCCTGTTCATTTTCAGTACGGAGAGCATGAATTCCCAAGTATTTACTATGAAATTCTCGATATCAACCGTGACTTTCACGATTCGAAGCGAGATTTTCAAATAATTATGGAGTAATAATTTGAGCGATTACAAAGACTTTATTGGAGACTTTAAAGAATCACCTGTTGAAATATTTGAAAAATGGTTCCAAGATGCACAAGATAAAGAAGAAAATGCTCCAGCATTTATCTTATCAACAGTGGATGAACACGGTGCTCCAAATGCAAGGACTCTCTTGCTAAAAGAAGTTCACAAAGGAAAACCTCTCTTTTTTACTAATTATAATTCTGTAAAAGCAAAAGAGATAGATGGTAATAATAATGTTGCAATGACTTTTTATTGGCACCGTCTAGGTAAGCAAGTCCGTATACGTGGGAAAATTAGTAAGTGTGAAAGAGATATTTCAAGAAACTACTTCCAATCACGAGCTAAGGAAAGCCAAATTGCTAGTCTTACTTCGAAACAATCAGAGTCTGTATCTAGTAGGAAAAATTTAGAAACTGAATACCATGAAAACCTAATACGTTATAATAATGAAAGTGTTCCTTATCCAGAGAATTGGGGAGGGTATTATGTTGAAGTTAATGAGATAACTTTTTTCATTTACGGAGAGCACAGACTTAACGATCGTTTTCAATTTGTTAAAAAAGGTAATAAGTGGGATTCTTTAAGACTTTATCCATAGTAATTGCTATTTTCATATCTATTAATGTAAAGGCCTTGGACTTCTATGTTGGAGGTGGAACCTCATTTTCCGGAGTCATCTCTGAGAGCGATTATTATAATGGCGCTACTGCAATTATTCCTTCTGCAAATGTTGGAATTCGATATGACACAATTTCTCTTGAAGGATTCTTTAGGCCAGGAACTTTAAAGAATGATCATCAGGGTTATAAAATCGACCTAGAAACCTTACAATTTGGTTTTATGTTTCGTTTCACGCTCGAAGATATAGTTGATCTCAACCTTGGCTATCATTCAACAGCAGTTGAGGGAAGTTCTTCAGTATATAATGGTACAAAGTTATCAGGTCTCTTAGATCAAACGTTTTCTTCAGTGGTTTTTGGAATGGGTTTTAATTTTCCGATAACAGAAGCTCTAAGAGTGAGGACGGATTTCAATTATTATATTGGAAAAGAGATTTACTCTCTTCTCCAATTTGATATTTCTGTTACGTATAATGTAATTAGCTTTTAGATTACTCGTCACTGGCCGGTAGGCGACCATCGTATCTTTGAGTATATTTTGCAATCTCTGGTGTAATAAGACCTTTCTCATCGAGAACTTCAACAAGCTTTTCGCTTCTTATTTTATAGGCCTTGTATTCAGATAATAGGACTTCTTTTTCTTGAAGTACTTTTTCATACTTCTCTTTATATGTTGCCGCTGTTCGCGTAGCAAAATCCGCTTGATCTTTTAAATTAGAAAGTTCAACAGCAGTCTTTGCTTGAGCATTAATGTGTTTATTGAAAACAGACTCATCTTTATTTTTAAAGTCCTGAGTTGCCTTAACTGTAAGTGCAATTAAAATAACTAAATTTGCTGCGATAATTCTTTTCATAATTTGCTCCAATACTTATTAAACATATCGACATTCTGAAAAAAATCATTAATATTTTTTAATTCCTTCCGAAAAAATAGGTACTTAGAGAGATAGGGGAATTATTTATGTTTTTAATTGATGTAAACTTATTTGAAGATGAGTTCTATCTATTGCCTGTTGAACAAAAGAAGGGTGATCAGTACAAGATTGAATGTCAGTCGATTGAGTCCGCTAAACACCTTCAGGAAGAGTTAGGAAAGGTGAAGCACCTTCATCCTACTAAGGATAAGACTCGATTTAAGCTTCTTCGAAAAGAGGATAATTTTGGACTAGAAGTAAAAGTTTTAAAATTTGTTGGATAATAAAAGGGCCTCTAAAATAGAGGCCCTTCTTTTTTGATTTGTTTGTCGCTAATTAAGCAAGGTTCTTGTTTACGAAGTCCCAGTTAACTAGTTTCCAGAAAGCGTCGATATATGAAGGACGAGCATTTCTGTAATCAACGTAGTAAGCATGTTCCCATACGTCGATTGTCATAAGAGCAGTGTGACCATCTGTCATTGGAGTTTGAGCATCGTCAGTGTTAACGATTTCAAGCTCTCCTGCCTTGTTCTTAACAAGCCAAGTCCAACCTGAACCAAAATTAGTTGCTGCAGAATTAGAGAATTCTTCTTTGAACTTATCAAATGATCCCCATTTTGCATTAATAGCGTCAGCTACTGCACCAGTTGCTTCTCCACCTGCGTTTGGAGCAAGACAGTTCCAGTAAAATGTATGGTTCCATACTTGAGCAGCATTATTGAATAATCCACCCTTTGACTTCATGATGATCTCTTCAAGAGTCATGTTTTCAAATTCAGTTCCTGGAATCGCTGCGTTAAGCTTTGTTACGTATGCATTGTGATGCTTTCCGTAGTGATACTCGATTGTTTCAGCTGAAATATGAGGTGCTAAAGCATCCTTTGCCCATGGTAGTTCTGGAAGTTTATGTTCCATTGTTTTCTCCTTGATTCATAGATTCTTAATATTCTTTCTTTTTTGAACATGCTTATTCTAATGGCTTTGCCTCTTAAGTGCAAAACGCATTAAGTTAAAGGAAGTATTTTGCACTTTCGTTAAAACTGCTAATTATAACTCAAGAATTACCATCAAATGTCGATACTTAAATTAATGTCGATATTGTCTAATTCTACGATATTTATAATGATGACTTACTTGCTTTGCAGCATGGGCAATACTTTTGCACAAAGTTGGGGAGAAAGAGGCGGAACAATTTACTCTGGTACTAAGAAGTACAGTGGGAATTGGAGACGACTTGCTTCAACTGAAGAAAAGAGTATTGAGCAATTAATTAATATAATTAACACCTCTAAACTTGGTGTGAATTTAATTGATAAGGCCAGGCTAAGAGCTGCTAAGGATCACAAAAGGCTTGAAGAGGTTATTGAAAGTGGTGAAGTCTCTGTTACAGATACGACACTTGTAAGAAAGTTCAGTCCAAATTCTCCAGAAAGTGTACGCTTTGAAACTCGCTCAAAAGTTTATATCGATAAGTCACATAATACAAAGAACGCTGTTTTAGATTTAATTCACGAACTTACACACTATATTTATAAGAAGCCTTTTAATCCTTATGTTGGAGAGTTTTCTCTATCCTCTTTTCTTGAAGATACTATTCAAGGTATAGGAGGGGAAGTTGATGCATTTATAGTTGAATGTAAGGTGGGACGTGACATTTATGGCCTAAAGTCCATATCTGCACAATGTCTTAATATCTTAGATGGGGAAGAGTTCTCAAGAAGTCTCGCTATAAAGGAATTTTATAAACTAGGTGAACACTATGATAAGTTTAAAAAGTCTGCTGATGAGCACGGAATTAAACAAGAAGTGATTACACATATTTCACCTGAACAGTCGAGCTTGATCTCATCTGCCTGGTCCAGCCCGTATCCGGTGGCCATCGTAGAAGAGTTTCAAGAAATCATGACAAAGGTCTGTCACAATGACCTTAAACGAATGACCTATCTTTCGGAGTCAAAAACTCGTTCAATTGCTAGTGCTAATGAGAAGGTTACAAAGGCACGTGCCAACTTTAATGCTCGATGTCGAGCATATTTAGATTGAATTTTATTTAGTCCATTGATTTGTTTGATATATAGCTGTTTAGGGATTGTCCCTATGCGCTATCAAAAAACATGCGTTTTTTGTGTGCCTTTAATTGACTAGAAACCTAAGCATTGGTAATTTATAAGCTAAGAATTTCATAATTTTACATATCTAAAAAGGATTGCTGACAATGCAAGATAGTGTTGTTTTATTAAAACTCGATGACTTCCTTAACTGGGGAAGAAAGAATTCTCTATGGCCAATGACATTTGGTCTAGCTTGTTGTGCTATTGAAATGATGGCAACTGGTGGTGCTAAGTATGACTTAGAACGCTTTGGTTGTGGTGCTTTCATGGCGACTCCAAGACGTGCGGACTTAATGATTGTTGCAGGGACAGTAACACTTAAGATGGCACCAAGAATTAAGACTCTTTATGAACAAATGGCCGAGCCGAAATATGTTATTTCAATGGGCTCATGTGCCAACAAAGGTGGCCCTTACTGGCAACATGGTTATCACGTCCTTAAGGGTGTTGATGAAATCATTCCAGTAGACGTTTACGTTCCAGGTTGCCCTCCTAGACCAGAAGCTCTTATTGAGGGTCTTATGACACTTCAAAAGAAAGTAGCAAATGAGAGACTTCTTAAAGATAAGTGGGTGAAGCATGCTTAATGAATTAGTAAGTTTTATTAATGATAAAGTTAATGGCGCAAACGCATCTTTAATTGAAAATGAAGCAGGTGATAAGCCAATCTTAGTTGATGCTTCTAAAATCAAAGACGTTTGTTTTGTTCTTAGAGATAGCTCTGAATATCAATTCAATGTTCTTCAAGTTGTTTCAGGCGTTGACTACGATAGTGAAATTGAAGTTAATTATATGCTAGCTTCATTTATTACTAACTCTGATGACGTCATCATTAAAGTTAAGCTTCCAAAAGCTAACAAGGATGATGTTCCTAAGGTTGATTCAGTATGTGACGTTTGGAAGTCTGCAAACTTTCTTGAAAGAGAAGTCTATGACATGAACGGTGTTGAATTTGTTGGACACCCTGACTTAAGAAGAATCCTATGCCCTGAAGACTGGGAAGGTTTTCCACTTCGTAAAGATTATGAAGTTCAAAAAGCTTGGCATGGTCTTGAGATTAATCCTGAACATAAAATCAATAATGCTGATCATGAATTCTTCGCTAAAGCGAGAGTTGATGCTGCTGAACCAAAGAAAGTATCTGGTTCATGGGATGGAAAGATTTCTGCAGATTTAGAGGCCGCTCTAAATAAGAAAATGGATGAAGCAAATAATTAATTTTTAAGGATATTTTTAATGGAAGATACATTAAATAAAACACAAGATGTTAAACAGCAAGAGGCTCTTCATACAGATCTTCTAACTGTTAACATGGGTCCTCAACACCCGGCGACTCACGGGGTTTTACGTGTTGAGATTAAAACAGACTCAGAAATTGTTGTTCAAGCAACTCCATACCTTGGTTACTTACACCGTTGTATGGAAAAGCACAGCGAGAACTTAGACTACCGCGGAATTATTCCTTTCACTGACCGTATGGATTACTTAGGTGCTATGGGAATGGAGTGGGGATACGTTCACGGTGTTGAGAAAATGCTTGGGACAGAAATTCCAGAAAGAGCTGAATACATCAGAATTATCGTAGCAGAGCTACAAAGAATTGCATCACACTTAATGTACTTTGGTACTTATGCAATTGACCTTGGTGCTTTCACTCCTTTCTTATATGCATTCCAAGATAGAGAAGAAATCCTAAGACTCTTTGAAGAGCTTTCTGGTGCACGTCTTCTTTATAATTATATTTGGGTAGGTGGTGTATGGAACGACATCACTGATGATCAACTTCGTCGTATCGATACTTTCTGTACTAAGATGGAAGAGAATGTGAAAAAGTACCACGATCTTGTTGGTATGAATGCTATCTTCCGTGACAGAACTGCAAATGTTGGTGTTGTAACTCCAGAAATGGCCTACCAATACGGAGCAACAGGTGCTGTTCTTCGTGGTTCAGGTGTTGAGTGGGATCTTCGTAAGAAGAAGCCATACGGTTACTACGAAAAGTTTGATTTTGATGTCGTTACAGGTAAAGGTGAAATGGGAACTGTCGGTGACTGTTGGGACCGTTATTATGTACGTGTTTTCGAAATCTTTGAATCAATTAAGATTCTACGCCAAGCACTTGATGGAATTGAGGAAGGTCCAATTATGGGGAAAGTTCCAAAGATCATCAAGTTACCTAAAGGTGAAATCTATACAAAAACAGAGTGTCCACGTGGAGAGCTTGGTTATCACATCGTTTCAGATGGTGGTAAAACTCCTTACAGAGTTAAAGTTAAGTCTTCATGTTTTACACACACTTCAATGCTTCCTGAGCTTGGAAAGGGTCAGATGATTGCAGACTTCGTTGCTACAATCGGAAGTATTGATATTGTACTAGGAGAGGTTGACCGATGAGTACACAAGCAACTTACCAAGCAGGTGAGCAATTAACATTAGGAAAATGGTTTAAGAATATTTGGACAGCAGTTAGAACTGTAACAAAAGGTCTAGGTATTACTTTTAAATATGTATACGGTGTAAAGCCTGTAACAATTGAGTATCCAGAAGTAAGAGAAGAGCTTCCTAAAAACTCTCGCTCTCGTCTTTTCAACGATGTTGAAAACTGTATTTCTTGTTACCAGTGTGCAACGGCTTGTCCAGTTGACTGTATTTACATTACAGCAACTAGAAGAGAAAAAGATGCACCAACGATTAAAGCGAAAAATGGTACTCCTATTAAGCTTGATCTAATGCAATTCACAATTGATACAGCACTTTGCTGTTACTGTGGTCTTTGTACAACTGTTTGTCCAACAGAGTGTCTAACTCACACGACAGACTATGAATTCTCTCAATATACTCTTGATGAGATGAAGTACGACTACCTAGCGCCAGATATTAGAAAATGGCGTGAACGTATTGTTGGTTAAGCACCCGCAAAATTGACTGGCCAAAGCCAGTCTATTGTTTGCGGTGCTAGCTCCCCAACACTTTAGCTAGAAAATTTTATTCAACAAGCCGGGTTCAAGCCCGGCTTTGTTGTTTCAGGAGCAATGGGAAAGTAATCGCAAAGAAGAAGCGACACTTTCACGAAGTGAAAGTTAGCAACCCAATCCAACCCAATCCAAGCCAATCCAACCCAACCCAACCCAACTCAACTCAAAAGGTAGAGTAGTTATTTTGTTTACACTGCTCATCTTTTAAACACTCTATCTCCCCAATAATACGTGAAATACTTGGCATACAAAGTGCATATATATAAGTCACAAGGGGAAAAATATGAAAACTATTCTTAAGCTTACAATTGCACTTTTTATCACTTTAAATGCATTTTCTTATGATCAAATCTTTGCAACAACAGGTGACCTGAAAATAAGAGGGCCTTATTATGGTGACCAAGAGATCCTTTCAATTAGAGTTTATGGAGATACTGTAAGTGCATATTCTAAAAATAGACATGGTAGACAATATAATGACGTCCTTTTTAAAATCACAGAAGAGTATCAACCATACAAAGAATTCATGCTTGATATTTTAGAGAAGGGGGACTTTGTTGTTCTTCCAAATAGCTCAGGAAAAATTGAAGATCTAAGACTAATGTATAAAGGTAAGAAGTATAGCTTTCTTGAGGCAGCTTTATATTTAAATAATAAAGACCTTTGTGGGTTAGGAATGGCTTGTCCAACAAGTAGTGTTGCTGTTAATGATGGAAGAAGAACAACTACACCAGGAACAAAGGGCCCTTTAAGAAGAACAAGTGCTAGAGATGTTGATTATATGACTCGCGTAAATATCTTTTAATTTGCAAGCTCTTTAGTTAAGTCATCGAGCTTTGCGGCCATAAGATTACGAGTTTTATTCATTAGCTCATCTATATCGTCAACAGTTAACCCTTGTGTTGAGATAGGCTCCAAAGCTTCGATAATAACTTTACCAGGTACTATCTTTCCAAGATCAAATGAATCCTCATATTTAGAAAAAACTACTGGGTAAATTGGCATTTGCCCTTTAATAGCAACAATAAATGGGCCTTTTTTAAAAGGAAGAAGTCCTTTTCCTTTTGATCTCGTACCTTCAGGCATGATCCAAACATTGCAATTATCTTCTTTTATTGTCTGAGCAACCTTTTCCATAACAGACCAGGCTTTTCTCTTATTTGTTCGATTGATAAGGATATTTCCTGCAAGCCAGTACATTTGACCAAATACTGGTATCCAAACAAGGGACTGCTTTCCAAGTGAAACAGTTCGTCTTGGAAGGGCCGGGCCTACAAAGAATATATCTAGGTTTGATTGATGATTTGAGATAAAAACAGCATTGCGAGTACTCTTGTAACCTGCTGGTAGGCGTGTTTCAATTTTAATATTGAGAAATATTCTCGTCAGCCAAGAATAGTAACGAGCAATAAAGAATGTATTTCCACGATTTGCAGGACGTAGCATGCATATAGGAATCCACACAAGGGTTCCAAGAACGAGAAATATACCAACTAAGAGTAATCTTAAATAAGCTAAAACCATAAGTTTCTTATAGCATAATATTTTAGCGGTGCTTACGTTAAATTTATTCTATTTTAACGCAATCTTTTAAAAATGTTAAAATAGCGTAATAAGAAGAACTGAAGCTATCGCCATAAGAACACCAAGTCCTTTTGGGACAGTCATTGGTATATTCTCTATGAATAAATCCCACATAACACTCGTCACCATTTGGGCGGCAATAAGTCCAACTGTCGTCTTAACAGCTCCAATTTGATAAATGCCGATTGGAAGACCGACTACGAAGAGGAATCCAAAGATACCAGGAATGACATACCACCATTTAAATTGAAATTCTTTTAGACGAACAAAATCAGGAAAGAATTCTGGGTTGGCCTTTGCAAAGAAATAGAATCCTATACAAACTACTAAAGTCACAAAGTTTCCAAGAAGGGCCATCCAAGTAAGGCCAATATCTTGGGTCATTACACGATTTAGTGCTCCTTGAAGGATACCAATAAAACCAATTAATACAGGTACTAGTACATATATATTTGTTGTCATTTATTTTCCTATTTCTTTAAAAGCGTTAAACCTTTTAGATAATCACCTTCAATAAAGCCTTTTAGAGAAGGGCAGTCGCCTGTCAGTCTTAAAGCTCCTGTGATACTTATCTTTCTTTTTCCAATATACTCTTTTACTTTTGTTTCAAACTTCTTTCTTGTAATTGAGTGAGTATTTAAAAAGATATGTGCTTTTCCACCTTTATTTAAAATCATATCGAATAAAGGGATCATATCCTTATATGCATCAATTGCCTTTGATACTTTCTTTCCATCACTTGAAGCACTAGGAGGGTCACAGATAATAAGATCAAATTTTCTACCTTCTTCTTTAAACTTTTCTAATGCCTTGATTGTAGGCATACAAAGAGAAGTATTTCCTTCCATCTTATTTAATTCTAAGTTCTCCTCAAGCCAGTCCAGGTATTTTTGTGAAAGATCAACACTTGTAACATCCTTTGCTCCTTGCTTTAGAGCAAAGAGAGTGTATGCACCTGTATAGCTATATAAGTTTAGAACTGACTTATCTTCAAAGTCATCTTTTACTCTATTTCTTATCGCTGCCATATCAGTGTAGAGACCAATATCGTAAAATTGATTGAGGCGGATTATATAATCGACTCCAAACTCATTTACAGTGAACTCATCTTCTTGAATGGATTTATTACTTGCACAGTAAAATTCTTTTTTACGTTTCAAGTTTCTCTTTTGTACCCAAACTTTATCATTCGGATAAAAGTCTTTGATAATCTTTAGAATATCCTTTTCGAAGTGATTCCAGAAGTTAGAGTAGAATTGAACAAGAATACGATCTTTAAGTCTGATTATGAAAAGACCTGGCAAGAAGTCAGTTTCACCAAACGCCAGATAGTAGTTCTCACGGTCTGTTATTCCTCGGCGGGCCTCAAAGCTATCTTGCATTCTTTGTCTTAATTCAAAGTAGAAATCTTTAGGGCCAAGGTGTGAGCCTTCTCCAATTCTCCATAAGCGAGCTAGCACACTATCGTGAGTAGGGTCATTTAATAAAATGGCAAATTTACCTTCTTCTAGTTTTGCCGTTACAAATGGAGATCCCTGAGGAAACTTCATTGAGAAGCGATCCTTTGTAATCCAAGGATGACCTTTATAAAGATATTTGATACTTGCAGGGTGTAGCTCGACTCGTGGTGTACGGATGCGTGAGCGCCCTGTTGATTTCCCCTTGGATTTTCCAGAGGATGCTGACGTCTTTTTATTCATGACTATTTGTTCTCTTGTAACTTTATACGATACTGAAGGTTGTTCTCTAATAAGAGTAGTAATTTATTTGTGATATCAAATGGGTTAGAAAGATCAATTATTCCAAATTCTTGTAGACGAAATTTTGTCTCAAGATCTAGGTCTCGGTAAGGGTCAAAGTCTTGGCAGAACTTCTGAAGCTCTTCAAGTGTCTCATCATTTAGATAGAAGTCTGGATGAGAAACCTTCTCGCTTTCAGCATGAAGTTGTCTGTTTTCATTTCGAATGTGAAATAACTCTTCTTTATTATCCATTAGTAATTGTTATTTCAGATACATAGCGTTACGTCAAGATATTGGAGGTTCACTTTGGCAATAATATCATTCCTTTCTATATCAATCTTGGTCTTCTTACTTCCAGCAGAGAAGCTCATTCGTAAAACCAGTAACTTATCATATCGTTATCGTAGTCAATATCGGAGAGGAAAGGATCTCCTAATTGACTTGTCGCAACTAAACCTAATGGGGGATTTGACGCACCTCTCTCATTATAAGTTCTTTGATGAGTTAATTTGTGAAATTTCACAAGTTGCTAAGGAGTTTGGAGCTGCAACAAGTAAAACACTTTCAAAGCTTAGGCACTCATTGTCTACAGACTTACAGATCGAGAAGAAGAGCTCTGGTGTGATGAATGAAAGTTATTTCCAATTTATTCTTGCTGCTTGCTTAACCTTATTCCTAAATATTTTCTCGACGAAGATTCTCGATTTTGAAATCGATACACTATTTATTAGTTGTGCCCTTGCTTACAATCTAATAGGGATTATAACTTTTCATTATTTAATTAAGAAATTAGCACAGAAGCAAATTGTCCCAATTGGCCATGTGCTTCACAGTTTTTTAATTTTCAAGCTTATGTATGATGTTGGAACACCTCTTAATCAGTTAATAAATCGTTCAAGAATCAATTCCTTAGCAGATATACAGTTGTCCTTTGCAAAGGAGTTATTTCGTCGTCTAACGGCCCTCGTTGAGATGAAACAGGCACAAGGACTAGATATTGGGGATGACCTTGAGTCAATTGAAATAGGACTATGGGATGAATACAAGTCACAAAACGAACAACTACTATCAAGAATTAAAATATGTAAGTTTATCTGGCTGGTTGTCTTCTTTTTCATTCCTTATGTGGGAAACTTCTTTCGTTTGATAAGTCATTTAAATCTTTAGATTGGAACGCGCTGAGTGATTGATATTCCATACTTTTGTAGGTACTTTATTTGTGTAAGTATTTAACCAAATGGAGTTACTCGATGGCCTATCAAAACGATAAGCAAATTATTTATTCAATGAACCGTGTTGGAAAAGTTTATAAGCAAAAGCACGTTCTAAAAGATATCTCTCTCTCATATTTCTATGGTGCCAAAATTGGTGTACTTGGTCTTAACGGATCAGGGAAATCAACGTTACTTAAGATTATGGCCGGCCTAGATGAAGATCACTTAGGTGAGACACATTTAGCAAAGAACTATTCTGTTGGTTATCTGGAACAGGAGCCAAAGCTTGATCCTGAGTTAACTGTTAGAGAGGTTGTTCAGCAAGGTTGCCAGGAGACTGTTGATCTTCTCGCTAAGTTTGATGAGATCTCTGCAAAGTTTGCTGAGCCGATGAGTGACGATGAGATGAACGATCTCCTTGATAAGCAGGCCAAAATTCAAGATAAACTTGATGCAGTTGATGCATGGTCTCTTGATAGCCAGCTTGATCTTGCAATGGAAGCTCTAAATTGTCCTCCTTCAGAAGCAAAGTGTGAAAACTTATCAGGTGGGGAAAAGAGAAGGGTTGCGCTATGTCGTCTACTTCTTCAAAAACCAGATATTTTACTTTTAGATGAGCCGACAAACCACCTTGATGCTGAAACAGTATGGTGGCTTGAAAGACATCTTCAGCAATATAAAGGAACAGTAATCGCCGTAACACACGACCGTTATTTCTTAGATAATGTCGCTGGCTGGATTCTAGAGCTTGACCGTGGACAAGGGATTCCTTTTGAAGGAAATTACACTGGTTGGCTAGAGACAAAAGCAAAACGTCTTGCTCAAGAAGAGAAGTCTGAGTCTAAAAGACAAAAGGCCATGAAGGAAGAACTTGAGTGGATTCGCTCAAACCCTAAAGCTCGTCAAGCTAAGTCAAAAGCTCGTATTAAAAACTATGAGGAAAGAGCAAAGTTATCTAATGAAAAGAGAAATGAAACAAATGACCTTTTCATTCCTGCAGGTCCTCGCCTTGGTGATAAAGTAATCGAAGCAAAAGGTGTCTCAAAAGCATTTGGCGATAAGCTTCTTTATGAAAACCTTGAATTCTCTCTTCCTCCAGGTGGGATCGTTGGTATTATTGGCCCTAACGGTGCTGGTAAAACTACATTATTTAAGATGATTACCGGACAAGAAGAGCCGACATCAGGAACTTTTGATGTAGGTGAAACAGTTAAGCTTGCTTATGTTGACCAAGGACGTGACTTAGATCCAGAAAAAACAATTTATGATGTTGTTGCTGATGGGACAGAGTTCATTAATGTTGCAGGTACTGAAGTTAATTCTCGTGCCTATATTGCAAAATTCAACTTCTCTGGTGAAGACCAAAAGAAGAAAGTTTCTGAACTTTCTGGTGGGGAAAGAAATCGAGTTCACCTTGCAAAAGTCTTAAAAGAAGGTGGAAACGTTCTATTACTGGATGAGCCTACAAATGACCTTGATGTAAATACGCTTCAGGCCCTTGAAAAGGCCCTCGTAGACTACGCTGGTTGTGCTGTAATTATTTCCCATGACCGTTTCTTCTTAGATCGTCTTGCAACTCATATTCTTGCTTTTGAAGGAGAAGGAAAAGTTGTTTGGTTTGAAGGTAACTTTGATGAGTACGAAGAAGATAAGAGAAAGCGTCTAGGTGATGCCGCTCTTAATCCAAAACGTTACACTTATAAGAAATTAACAAGAGACTAATTTTTTGCGTAGTATTTATAAATTTGGTGGCAGCTCGATAAAATGTGCTGCCACTATAAAACAAATTGCAGACCTTATTATAAAGTGCCCAAATAATTGCTTGGTGGTTTTGTCTGCAACTTATAATTCCACAAACGAGCTAGAAGAGATCTTTGAAACTTCTAGTCTTGATCTCGTTAAAGCTTTTTTTAATAAGCATCAAGTTATTATTGATGAGTTAGAGACATCCACTGATCTATCTTATTTCCAAAGTGAACTTGAGTCTTATCTTAAAAATGAAAAGACTAAGTCTGTTTTAGATAGTGTTTATAGTATTGGAGAGAGAGTCTCAACGAGGATTCTCTCAGATTATCTTCAAAAGAGGGAAGTTCATAATCATCTTGCAGATGCTAGAGACTATATTACGACTAATCGTAATTTTAATGAAGCTAAGGTTCTCTTTAAAAATACAAAAGATAAGTGCCACCCATTAAATGAGAAAGAACTGATCATTACTCAGGGATTTATTGCAAAAACACTTAGCGGGGAAACTTCTACGCTAGGTCGAGAAGGATCTGATTATTCTGCTGCTATTTTTGCTTGGGCCTTAGATGATGTTCGAGAACTTGTGATTTGGAAGGATGTAAAAGGGATTTACGGCCATGATCCAAAGTTATTAGACTCTGCGCCACTCATACCAAATCTTAGCTATCGTCAGACTAAACTTCTAACAAATAAAGGAGCAAAGATTCTCTTTCACCGTACAATGAATCCATTGATAGAAAAGAATCTACCCCTAATTGTTAAGAGTGTCTTTTTTCCTGATGAGTCTGGAAGTTGTATTAGTGAAGGTGAGGTTGCAAAACTTAAGGCAATCTCAACTCAAGAGATCGATGGGGCAAAAGCTTTATTAACCGTTTTTGGACTCGATTATGATCAGTCCTTGGTTACAAATGAGCATCCTTATGAACTTGATGAGAATAATGATGACTATTTTAGCTTGGAAGTTAGACAGCAAGATTTGGCGGCGTTGATAAACCTTTTTGGTGATCATCTTTTTTCTTCTCATAAATAGTAGAGTAAATAGGATTGTCTCCTTCGCTTCCATAGACTTCTATAATCTCAGTGACTTCTTTGTTTTCAACAAAGACAACATTATCTACGCATTGGCAGATTAACTTTAAGACTTGATTAAATTCAATTCCATTCTTACTCGATGAGAATATAGAAAATAGAGTACTAAGCCTTAGTAGAGTCTCTTTGGCATTATTTGCATGGATTGTTGTCATCATCCCTTTGTGTCCCGTATTCATCGCTAGTAAAAAGGGAACAATCTCTTCAGAACGGATTTCTCCTAAGAATATTCTCTTTGGAGACATCCTAAGAGCATAGGTACAATAATCATTTAAGCTCTTTCCAGAGCTCGAGTGTGAAAGGAGGTGAGTGGTATTTGAAATATCTCCATCTATTTCAGCGACATCCTCAATAATGACATGATGTTCATTTGAGTTTGCCATATCTTTGCAAACCTTTAGAAAACTCGTTTTTCCACTTCCTGTCGAGCCAGCAATTACGATATTCTTATATTCATTAACTAATTTATATATATGTGACTTAACTTGATTGTCTTGTGTGAAATTATCTAAATTAAAAACTTCTTTGCTGTGAACTCGAATAAAAGCTTTCGCTTGCTTAACTGGGGAAAGGCAAGGATGTGTTAAACTTATTCTCATATCAATTGGTTTTTCTGTAATTATTCTTGAGACTTTGAATGATGCAAATGGTGAACTAAAGCTCCATTCAATATTTAACTTTCTTGTTAAGAAAGTCAGACTTAATTGAAAGTCTTCGTTAGATAGGAATTCTACTTTAAGCTTTTCATTTGTTTTTGCGTGAACTTCGATATCGCTCGGAGAGTGAATAATGAACTCTCTTGCATCATACATTTTAAGAAGATCATCGATATAGCTTTGATTGTATACATGCTCAAACCAAATCTTTATTTGATCGATATTATCTAAGTCAGATGGCCTAAGATTATTAATTGATAGAGCTTCCTCTACGATTAAATCAAAGCTTAAGAGGTTTGATTTCTTTGACTTCTCAATTAATAAAGTTCTAAATTCATTAAAGAAAAACTGATTCAAATCTTCCATCTTTATATCCTTACTTTAGCTTTGCAATTGCAATGATTCGTTTATAAGTTTTAAATTTAGCCGAAGAAGAAAAGAGCTTTCCTAAAATTGGAATCTTTCCAAATAATGGAATTGATCGGCCGCTTTGATCATCTGTTGTGAGATCAATTTCAAACATTTGAATAGGTGAATCTTTTTGAATTAGAAAACTTGAGCTCTGAGCGCTTCCATTTATATAAGTGTCGCCATTGTTTTGGGCCATGGGTCTGGTTAGTTTTGTTTGATATTCAATCTTAAATCGATTGTTAATTCTCTCAAGTGTCATTGAGATCTTTAAACCAGCAAAGCGCCATTGAGTATTATTTCCATTGTTGGCCGTTGTCGTTGTAAATGGGATCTCTGATCCAATCTGTACCGTCGACTTTTGTTTTGTACGCAGAAGAATCTTTTGCGTTGCTAGTGTTGAAACATTATATTCAGTATCTCTTAACACTATATTCTGATTACGAGTAAGTGCTATTGCTCCATTGTCGAGAAGATCAGTTAAGCCTACATCAATTTGATCAAGTCCAAAGTTAATTTCTTTACCATCAAGACGCTCTATTTGAATAATTCGCATCTCTAATTTGTGATTTCTCAAGTTATTAAACCGTTGAGATGTTCTAAACTTAACTTTGAATTTATCCTTAATAGGTGAGAGAAAGCCTTCATCTGAAAGGATCTCTTCAGTTGTTAAGCATATAATATCAAGTTCTTGTTTTTGACATCGAATATCATCATAAAAGTTTTGGAAGAAACGATGGTGAACTTCAGATATAATCTTCTTGGCCACTTTATTTTGTAGCTCTCCTTTATAGATTATGTCCTCATTACTTTTTAAAAGTTCTTTGATTATTCGATATTGATCAATAGTTTTAATATCACTATAGATGAGAAGCTTATCTCCTTTTATTGTTCCTCTGATGCCAAAGTTTTTTAAATTTGATAAGGTCTCAAGGATTTTAAATTGGCCACTTTTAGACAATACATAGACTGTATGGACGACTTTATTTCCATTGCTTTTCCAGACTGTAACTAAAGACTGTCCCTTCATTTTGCCTTTTATATACAATTTTTGTTTGGCTTTTATGACCTTTGAAGAGAGGATCTCTTTATTGGAAACACTGAAGTTTTCAGCATCTTTTAATGAAATTTCAGATACTTGACCGATACTGAGTGTTATTTGCTTGTGAACTTGTGCGTAAACGTTTAAATTTACTATGAACATTAAGCAAATGACTTTGACAAACGGCATGAAAGTTAGTATAAAGCTATACTCGAAAACTGTTTTCAGATTAGTTTTAAATATATTGAGGAGATTTATCATGGTATCAAGAACTCGTGTTACAAGAAATAAGCGTAATGCTAAAAAAACAAAAATGGGTGCTAGAAGAAAAGCGCAAAACAGAAACAAGGGAACAACTCCTAAGTTTAAAATTCATCTAGATTAATAAATCAATTAATTTTTAGATATAAGAAAAGGGCCCTCTTCAGGGTCCTTTTTGCTATTTGTTAAAAGTATTATTTAAAGCGACTCTGTTCTGGCGAACAACTTTAAATTCTTCATTTTTCTCACTAATACAAATATGAAGAAGAGCATCTTTGTAGATGTCTTCACATGGATTACTCTTTTGAATAAACTTAATGTCTTCACTCTTTACAGCATTTTCATCTAAAACAAGTTTCATGACTTTTTCAAACATGACGTCCTTAATATCATAAGTATAGACAACGACATTTCGTGCATTAGTGTTTAGGGAAATAAGTAGAAGTAGTAAGCTAAATTTCAATTTCATATACGCCTCCAATATTCTTTGGTTGATTAGTAACTGGATAGGAATCTAACTCAAGTGCCTTATATGGAGCTATTTTATTCAGTTCTGAAATAGATATTTTTACTAAGTAAATGGACTTCGTATTGTTTTCAAGCCTTTTTACAATCTTTGCCTTGTTTGTAAGGTGGTTATTCCCCGAATATAGGGCAACATATTGGTCTTTTCCTACAAGATTAGTCATCTCATTAATTCTAAGTTTTAAAAGTCTTTCATCTTTAGCAATATTTATTTCTTTTTCAATTGTAGCCTCTGTCATGGGTTGGGATAGGATGAATGTGAAGATATTAGTTAAGACAAGTGCTACCCAAAATCTAAGATAGAGTGATTTTTTTAATTGTTGTTCTTTTTCTTTATTAAATAAAAGCTTAGAAGTACAAGAGTTATTTGATTGCGTTCCATTGCTTGGTAAAGTTTTTGATTTCTTGTTGTTTAGAATTTTCAATTTTAATCTCCAGGTTAATTATTAAAACGAGGGTACTTATAAGAATTGAAGACCATAGTATTCCTTCAATTGTTGAAAACCCATTGGTGCCATATGTCTTGAGTTGAGTGTGAAATCGTCTAAGACGTAGCCTTTCTTTAACTTGAACTTTAGTGTAATTACGAACGAATGATTTTCTGATAGATCACTTCCTTTGTAGTGAAAAGGCATAAATCCCTTCCATTCTTTTTGAAATATTGCACCTCCATCGAATTGCCTTTTAATTTTCCAGACTTTTTGTCCAAGAGGATCATCCTTCATTAGAGAAACAATATTTAAAGAATTACATTCACTGATTTGTAGCAACTTTAATCGAAAATAAAATCGATAACTTGCTTGTAGGATTTTTAATCCTTTTTCTCCATATGAAAGAAAGGGCCTTAGCCAGCTTAATATTGGTATAAATTTTCCATAAAAGAAGGAGCGAATAACGATATTCGTCTGAGAGATAAACTTGTAAAAGTCATTGTAATGTTTAACGGTTTTTTTTGCACAGATATATGATTTGTTATAGTGCTTGATAATATGAAGTTCTTCATAAGACTTTGCCATATTGTAGAAAGTGATAGCTATAAAAGTCATAAAGAAGAAAGCACCAATAAGACTAACGCTACCTCTTTCATTATTTAGAATCTTCTTATGGTTTAAGTCCATCTTTCATCCTTAGGTAGTGTTTTTTACCTTTATAGATAAGAAATTTTTCTGTCTTTGTTTTCACGAAAGTTAATTGTGAATTTGGATCAATCCATCTCTTAAGAGAAATAAGACTTTCACATGAGAAATGTTTGAATCGTTCATTTTTATGATGAGTATTTGCTAGGGTGTGAACATAGCTTCGAAATACCATCATATTTTTACAACGGTATTTCTCGCTAACTGAAATACCCGCAAGAAATACCGTTAAAATTAGAATAGTTGATATGAAAAAAGGAATGACTTTCATTAGTCGATCTTAATACTTTCTGTGATCTTTGATGAAGCATCCTCAAGTCTTGTTTTAACTCGGCTACCTAGGCCTTTTACTGCCGTTATACAGATGATTCCTACAAGGCTTGTAATGATCATATATTCCATAACACCTTGGCCTTTATTATTTCTTAGAATCTTTTTCACTTTGTACCTCCGAAAATTAAGTTAGAGGCGTTATAAATGATTGCATGAATGTTTTCATTAAGATGAGAGAAAAACTCGGGGATTATTTCATTTATGAAATAAAGGATTATTTTTCCTAGTATTTTCAGCAAGTTGCTAATAATTTGGGAGAGATTAAAATATCCTTATGAATGATAAAAGTAACTTCTACGTTTTTGAGAAAAAAGAAATCCTATTGGTTGTTATCTTCGTTATTTTAGTAGCGGTAACATCTTTCTTCTTTGGTTTAAAGATTGGTTCAAACTATGCTTTTGAAAAGTCTGGTTTAGATCAAGAAGCTGAAAAGGTTTTAGATTCACCGGTAACACAAAAAGAGAAGATCGAATTAACTTCACCAGAAGAAGAAAAGGTTCAAGAACTTGTTCAAGAGCAACGTACAAAAGACGTTTCAAAAGAAGATCTTAACAAGCGAATTGAGGAATCATTGAAAGAAAAAATGGTTAAGGAGTTCTCAAGTGAGAATAAAGAGTTCAATGATCTCGCTGCAGATACTCCACCTGTTCAAGAACAAGTAGAAGAAAGACAGGCCGAACCAGTTGTTCAAGCTCAAACAGAGACGACTCAAATTCAAGAGACATCAAGTGGTACAGATGAGTACACAGGTAAATACACAATTGTTGTTGGTTCATTTGAGTCAATTGATGATGCTAAAGAATTTGCTGAAGGCTTTAGAGTTCTTGGTTTTAGTCCAATTATTAATGAGAAGGATATTCCAGGAAAGGGGAATCGCTTTCGTGTAAGCTTGGGAGCTTTTGAGAGAATTATTGAAGCGAAGCAGTATGTTAAGAAAAATCGTTCTCTTTTTGCAGGGCGTGATTACTTCTTTACCAAATTTGATTAATTCATCATTTTAAAATTTTTATGATATGATGGCCCTTAATAATTAAGGGCTTTTTTTTATGAATATTTATACACTTATCATGGCCGGTGGCAAGGGAACTCGTCTGTGGCCAGAGTCAACTGAATCTAAACCGAAACAGTATCTTTCATTAGTTGGTAGCGAGACTTTACTTGGTCAAACTCTTGAGCGATTTGATGGTGCAGTTGATATTGATAAGAGATTCATAATTACAACGCGTGATCAAAGTGAATTGGCCATCGATTGTTCTAAGGATCAAGTTAATAAGAATAATATCATTTATGAGCCAACAGGAAGAAATACCGCACCATGTATTCTCTTATCTCTTGCAGCAATAGAAGCAGCAGGAGCTAAAGATGAAGATATCGTAGCTGTTATGCCTTCAGATCATGTCATCTTAAATAAAACGGGCTTTCGCTCGAGTTTCGAAAAAGCTGTTAAGCTATCAAGTGAGTCAAAAACCATTACAACAATTGGTATTCCGCCTCACTTTCCACATACTGGATACGGCTACATTAAGGTTGCGGATGCTCTTGGTGATGGCTTTAAGGTTGAAGAATTTGTTGAAAAGCCAAATTTTGAAAAGGCCACGGCTTACCTAAAGACTGGTAAGTATGTTTGGAATGCCGGAATGTTTATGGCCCCTCTTGGTGTCTTTAAAGAAGAATTTAAGGCCCATTCACCAGAGATGTTTAATTTTTATGAAGATTTAAAGGCCAATCTTAATGAAGAGGTCAAACTGGAAGAAGTTTATAATAAAATTCCAAAAGACTCTATTGATTATGCCATCATGGAGAAGTCGAGCCGCATTACTCTAGTTAAGGCCGAGTTTGATTGGAATGACCTTGGTTCATGGGAAGCACTTGAACAAGTAGTTGACCGTGTGGAAGGAAACACTATAATTGATAGTAACGGAACTTTCTTAAAGGACGCTACGGGAAATATTATTTATGCACCGGATAAGCATGTTTCTTTAATTAATGTTCAAGATCTTGTTGTTGTTTCAAATGATAAGGCCGTAATGATTGTGCCAAAGGATGATTCGCAACGAGTGAAAGAAATTGTTCAACACTTAAAAGATAACAAACGCAAAGAATTATTATAGGAGAATTCATGGAAGTTGTTAAAAAAGTAGGCGAGTATACAATCGTTAAAAAAAGATCTGGCCGTTTTGCTGTTAAAGATGCAAATGGAAAATTTATCAACAAAGAAGAAAAAGTAAAAATCCTTTTAGATGCAGGCTTAATTAAAGCTCCTGCTCCAAAAGTAGAAGAAGCACCTGCAGAGGAAGCTCCTGCTGAAGAAACTCAAGAAGCTGCTGCTGAATAATTCCAATAAAAAAAGCTCCTTAGTGGAGCTTTTTTATATTATAGATAATTTGGTCTTTGATCGTACTCAATCGGATCTTCAATCCCGGCCTTTTGAAAGCCTCTAAGTCTTAGAGCGCATGAATCACACACTCCACATGCTTTGTCCCCTCGAGCATAACATGAATAAGAAAATTGAAGTGGAGCACCTAGGTCTACCGCTTTTTGGACAATCTCATTCTTTGCCATATCAATCACTGGAGTGATGATTTCGATATCACCATCCTTTGTTCCCTGCTTGATTAGCTCATTATAAGCTGCGTAGTAACTTGGACGACAGTCTGGATAACCGGATGAATCTTCGTTAACAGCACCTATGTAGATATTCTTTGCACCAACAACCTCTGACCAAGATACGGCCATTGCAATGATGTGAGTATTTCTAAAAGGTACGTAACTATCAGGGATTTCTTCTGAGTCACCTTTGTATTGTTTTACATCAATTCCATCGTCAGTCAGTGAGCTTCCACCAATCTGCTTTAAGAAAGATACGTCGATTACTTTACGAAGAGATTTATCTACACCGTAGTGATCAGCGATTTTTTGGAAGCAATCAAGCTCTCGTTCTTCAGTTTTTTGTCCGTAGTTAAGGTGAAGAAATGCAAGGTTCTCATGCTTCTCATTTGCAATTGCAGCACAAACTAACGAATCCATACCACCACTAACTAATACAACTGCAAGTTTATCACTTTTCAAAATTTTTACTCCTTAACTTTATAGTCCTTCTGCTGTTTTATTAATAAACGCTAAGAACTCATCAGTTACTTTTGAAGCTTTTGCTTTTTTATCTGCTAAGCTTCCTTCTTTTTCCTGAATCATTATGTAGAACTTAATTTTTGGTTCTGTTCCAGATGGGCGAAGATACAGGCGGTTTCCATTTTTAAAGTGGTAACCAATTACATTACTTACTGGATACTCCAGCTTTGACTCTTCACCAGATTCAAGATCTTTAACAATACCTGTCTGATAGTCTTCTATAACGTGAATATCCTGACCACACAAGCTCGACGGAGCTAAGTCTCTAAAATGACTCATAATTCGTGTAATTTTTTCGGCCCCTTCTCTACCTTGGTAAACAAGATTTAAAAGGGTCTCTTGGCTAAAGCCAAATTCTTCATAGATTTTATCGAGGGGCTCAATTAAGTTTAGGCCTTGTTTTTTGAAGTAGAGAGCTACTTCTGACATGAATGTTATTGAAGCAACACCATCTTTATCTCGAACAAAGTCATGAGGTAGGTAACCAAATGATTCCTCAGTTCCAAATAGGAAGTTTGCAGATGGATCTTCTTTTTCGATCTTATTCATAAGTCCACAGATCCATTTGAACCCAGTAAGAGTAGAATATGATTTAACTCCGTACTTATCTGCAATAAGCTCTTGTAGAGGAGTTGTTACAACAGTTTTAACAAAGTATGGATTTGCAGGCATTGTTCCATTTTCTTTTAGGCTATGTAACATATAGTAAAGCATCAGGATTCCGATTTGGTTTCCGTTGATATACTGAACTTCACCTTCGTGTTCAAAAGCAACTCCAAGACGATCTGTATCTGGGTCTGAACCATAAGCGATATCAGCTCCAGTTTCTTTCATTAAATCAACGGCCATTTTCATTGCCGATGGATTTTCTGGATTAGGTGAGCTTACTGTTGGAAAGCGTGAGTCTGGTTGGGCCTGCTCTTTTACTACTTCAACATTTGTGAACCCAAGTTGTGCTAAGGCCGTTGTACAAGGAATTAGTCCTGTTCCGTGAATTGGAGTATAGACGATTTTTAGATCCTTCCCATCTTTCTTACACATTTCAGGATTTACTGTTTTAGATAAGATGTCGTTATAGAAGCTTTGTTCAACATCTTCGCCAACCCAGTGAATAAATCCTTCATTTTCAGCTTGGTCAAATTCCATGAATTTAACTGCATCATAAGAAGTAATATCGTAGTAGCGATTAATAATATTCTTATCATTTGGAGGAGTAACCTGTGCTCCATCATTCCAGTATACTTTGTAGCCATTGTACTCAGGAGGATTGTGAGAAGCCGTTACCATAACTCCTGCTTGGGCCTTATGATATCTTACAGAGTAAGAAAGCATTGGCACTGGATTAAGTCTTTTGTAGATATAAGACTTGATTCCATTGGCCGCCATAACGCCACAAACTTCCTTTGCAAATTCAAAAGAGAATTTACGAGAATCGTAGCTAACAGCAATCGATGGATTATCAATTCCATTTTTAGAACTATAGTCTAAAACTTCACCGGCCAGAGCTTGTGTGGCACGACGTACAGTGTATTTATTAATACGATTATGCCCGGCCCCAAGTATGGAACGTAGTCCACCTGTACCGAACTCGATATCTTTATAAAATCTTTCTTCGATCTCTTTCATATCGTCAGCGTCGATTAATTTTTGGATTTCAGCACGTGACTCGTCGTCAAAGTAAGGGTTATTGGCCCAAGCATTAGCTTTTTCAAGGCTCGTTGTCATTTTGAAAATCTCCTGTGAAATTTATGATTGAGTATCTTGTGATATATTCTCAAATCTAGTAGACTTAGGCAAAATAATATCAACAATTTATTACGTTGTGTGTTAATAAAATCAAGGAGTTAACATGGCAAACAAAGATATGAAGCATAAGGATAATGTAGCAGGTAAGTGGTACTGTACAGATCCTGATGATGATAATGGAGAAGGATGCATTGCATGTAACGTTTGTTACACAGGTGCACCAGAGTTTTTCGCTGAAGATGAGGACGGAAATGCTTATGTTAAGAAGCAGCCTGAAACTCCTGAAGATGAAGAGCTTTGCCAAGAGCAAATGGATGCATGTCCAGTTGCTTCAATCGGTGATGATGGATAATTAAAATTTCATATCAAATCTAATATATGCGGAAGTCTGATCAGCTAGTCTGTTCAGACTGTCGTTATCTGTTGCATTCTGAGCGATGCCATTTTTTCTAACTTCAAAAGTAACAATAGCATCATCAAATACATCAATTGATCTTCCAGCAACAAAATCGAAATCGCCATTTTCTGCTAAAATTGTACCTGTTTGAATAATCGTTGAGCCATTTAAACGAAAGTTATTATCAATTCGAGTATTTCGATTTGAGTCATATGAAATATCAGTTTCAAAATCAAAGTTCTTGAATCGAGGTGAGGCCATTGAAACACCGACTCGATAAGTTCCATCTGCTTCGACGTGAGCGCTTGCACGTCTACGGCCATTTACTTCTACGGCCATATCAAGCTCCTGATCTTTTGGAGAGATTTCAAGATTACTTTTGAGATCAATTGTTTCTGTTAGTTTATTATCCACACCAATATTTAATTCTTGATCACGATCTGAAATATCTAGATTACTTCTAATCGTTGTATTCTCAAAAGGCTTACTCTCAGTCTCCATATTAATCAGAGTGAGAGATGTTGGAATATAGTAATCTTGTCTAAGATGGAGGGCCTTATTAATTTTTACAGAACCTAGGCCTGTTTCGTATGATCGATTCTCCAATGCAGATAACTCTCTTCTTCGAGGAATGATCTCTTCTTCAGAAGTTGTAAGATCTGGTAGGGCAAGTTTTCGATGAGCGATGGGATCAACAAAGGATTCCCCAGCATAGTAAATCTGAAAATATGGCTTCTTATCTTTAATATTAACGACTTTGACAAATATATCTTCGCCAACTTCATCCGTGGCCCTAAACCACGTGATATGAGAAAGGATATTTGAGCTACTTTGAAGAGTCATTGAAGAAAACTGAGATAAATCTGCTTCAGATGTAAAAACAAGTTCGAAGTCCTCAAACAGCTCAGGTCTGTAAAAGGCCTCTTTACTGGCAAATGTATTCGTTATGCATCTTGGCTGACCATCGTTGTCAGTTATTTTTGTATAGTCTAGTACTGCTTGTAATTTAAAGCTTTCCTGTGAAAGTTCAACATTGTCTTTTCTAGGATTGTCTTCATTAAACTTTTGAACAATGTCGACAATTTGAGATGTAAAGTTTGTCATGTCTTGGCATTCGATACAGATCTCTCTAGTACCTTCATTTCTAACAGGGGTTTCACCGTATTCATGAGTTATTAGTCGAGGTGAGACGTGTTTTGGATCTCTGGTCCTGGCAATACGAACAATATCTGAAATAACATCTTTAGCTCGATAATTAGTGCCGTTGATATTGATAACCTGATTAGAAATCGAATCGATACCTGCAATGCTCTTGAGAGCAAGAATAAATGAAAATAGGAATATGCTAATTTTATTTAGTGACACGATATCTATTCGGTTTTCATAGAATGAAGGTTTAGAAAAACTTTAGGAAAATACTAAAATAAATTAATGTAGATGAAAATTTCAGTACTTGCGCAGTTTTACCGACAGGAATAAAATAAAAGAGTATTTTTACTTACAAAGGACGTAACATGAATCCAACTAATCTACAGCTCGTAGGTTCGATTCTATTTGCATGTGCCATCTTGCACACGTTTCTAGTTTCGAAAATTCAACATTTAGCACACAAGTACCCAGAAGGGTCGATGATGGAAAACCTTTTACACTTCTTAGGTGAAGTCGAAGCGGTTTTTGGAATGTGGGCAGCTGCTTTTATTGTTTATTACAGTGCAACTCAAGGCTTTGCTGTTTACGATGATCAGCACAAAGTTGTTGGCGGTGCTCTAAAATATCTTGAACAAGACGTTAACTACACTGAAGCAGCCTTTGTTTTTGTTATTATGTGTATGGCCGGTACGAGGCCAATTATCGTTCTTGCTGAAAAAATTATTGGTATGATTGCTAAGGTTCTACCTTTCCCAGGAAAGATGGCCTTCTATATTTCAGCTCTAATCGTTGGGCCAATCCTAGGTTCATTCATTACTGAGCCTGCAGCTATGACAGTTACTGCACTGATCCTTCTTGATTACTTCTTCTCAGATGAGAAGATGAGTATGAAGTTTAAGTATGCAACGATTGGTCTTTTATTTGTAAACGTTTCAATCGGTGGAACTCTGTCTCACTTTGCTGCTCCACCTGTTTTAATGGTTGCTGGAAAATGGCACTGGGGATTCATGCACATGCTGACTAACTTCGGTTATAAAGCAACGATTTCAATTATTATTGGAACATTAGTTATTGCATTCCTATTTAAAAATGAACTTGCAGGAAAGCTTGAAATTAAAGAAAAGAGTGAAAACTGGCTTGCTCCAACTTGGTGGATGACATTAATTCATATCATCTTCATGGGACTAGTTGTTTTCTCTGCTCACCATATGGTTTTCTTCCTAGGTCTATTCCTATTCTTCCTAGGTTTCACAACAGTAACTAACGAATACCAAGATCAAATCAAACTAAAAGAATCACTTCTTGTTGGTTTCTTCCTTGGTGGTCTTGTTACACTTGGTGGACAACAAGGTTGGTGGCTACAACCGATCCTAACTCAGTTAGGTGATTTTGTTCTCTTTGTTGGTGCAACTTCACTTACAGCGATTACTGATAACGCAGCTCTTACTTATCTAGGGACACTTGTTGAACTTACAGATTCGGCTAAGTATAACCTTGTCGCTGGTGCGGTTGCCGGTGGTGGTCTTACTGTTATTGCCAATGCTCCAAACCCTGCTGGTTTTGGAATCCTTAAGGGGACATTTGGTAAAGATGGGATTAATCCTGGAAAGCTTCTTCTTGGAGCCTTATTTCCAACAATCCTAGCAATGGTATTCTTCCAAATTCTTCCTAATCTAGGAAAGTAGATATAACAAGGGCCTCAATTTGAGGCCCTTTTTTATTTGATCTAAAGTTTTACAACCCAGTTAAATTGATCTTCCACTGTTTGTTCTTGAATACCGAGAAGAGTCTCTCTTAGCATTTTTGTGGTTGGACCAAACTCTTCTTTCACATTATATCTTTCTCCACTTTCTTCATGAAGAGAGCATATTGGAGTGATAATAGCGGCCGTTCCACAAGAAAAGCATTCCGTGCATTTATTTGATTTAATATCTTCAATTAAATCATCGATACTCATCTTTCTCTCAATAACCTTAAGTCCTTTTGAGCGTGCAATATCAATGAGTGAGCGACGTGTGATTCCATCAAGAATTGTCTCTGTTAATTCTGGAGTGTGAATTTCTCCATCAATGACAGCAAAGAAATTCATTCCACTCAGTTCTTCAATAGAGTTTCTATCACTTGCAGATAACCAAAGACTTTGGTGAAGGCCAAGCTTTTGCGTGCGTACACCAGAGTTTAGAGCACCTGCATAATTACCGCCTGTTTTTGCTGTCCCCATTCCTCCTGGGCAGGCTCGAACCATTTGTCTTTCAATTAAAACCTTATAACTACCACCAGAAAAATAAGACTCAACAGGTGAGGCGATAACCATGAAGAGAAACTCTTCACTTGGCTTTATCCCAAGGTTATTTTCTGTTGCGATCATAAACGGTCTTATATAAAGAGATTCACCACTTCTTTTTGGGATGAAGTTTTCACCCATCTTTGTAATTGTATTTACCGCATTAACAAAAATCTCATTTGGAACTTCTGGCATGGCCATTCTTCTTGCTGAATGATTAAAGCGTTTGAAGTTCTCTAATGGACGAAATAGGTTTGGTCCATTTCCTTTGTAATTATATGCCTTCATTCCTTCAAAGATCTCTTGTCCGTAATGAAGAACTTTACATGTTGGATCTAGTTCAAGTTTTGCATATGGCCTAATCTCAAGCTCGCCCCATTCGCCACGCTTGAATTCACACATTGCCATAATTGGTAAAAGAACTTTTCCAAATCCTACTTTATCAGGCATCGAAAAATTCTCGATGGCCTCTTTAGCACTTGCTAAAACTTTCATAATACTCCTCAATTAATTATTTGCAGTGATAACCCATTCCTGTCACTTTCCAGTGACCGCCTTCATTAACTGCTTCTTTGATAAAGATTGTATTTCCACCTTTATCTGCAACTTGATTGATAGCGTGGTTAATTGCAAGGTCTTTTATTCCGTTTTCATTTTCACCGATTACAGAAGTGAAGACAGTACAGTTCTTACGTGGTTTTTGGTATGTAACCTTAACTTTGCTTCCTTCTTCTGTAAGCTTTGTCTTTGAAACGGCACAACTACAAAGTAGTAGTATCATTAAAATATATTTCATATATCCTCCACGAATTTTGGTTATATTAGCAAATCAGAAACAATGAGGCTTAGGTTTGTGCGTCAATTTTATCTTTTGACGTTGTTTGAGAATTCTAATATTATTCTGAGTGATTTTAGGACTATAGCTCAGTTGGTTAGAGCGCTACCTTGACATGGTAGAGGTCTGCAGTTCGAATCTGCATAGTCCTACCATTTTCTTTTTAATGATGGATTTCTAATACGTCTTTATCTCGATTGCTAAGGCTTCTTTTTGCTACAATTTGAGTATCAATTGATGTGTCAACATATGCTGCATTTACGAATTTTAAGCGAAATGTCGATCCGATTTCGTCTCGATTATTAAATGCCTTAATATCTCCGCCGTAGAAATTCATATACTTCTTAACCACTGGAAGACCAAAGCCTGAGCCTTCTTCGCCGTGAGTTCCTTCTCGATGAGTTTCATTTGTAAAAGAGAAAAGACCACTTAGCATGCTTTCTGGAATACCTATTCCTTGGTCAATAATATCAACCTGAATTGCTGAGTTTCTGTTGCTGACTTTGATTAGGATCTCTGATCCTTGTGGAGAGAATTTTGAAGCATTAGTAATAAGATTTGTGAAGACACTTTGATTTAAGGAAGATGGTTCGGCCATTGCTTTTAGGTTTTTATTAAGAATCTCAAGCCTAATATGCTGTCCTTTCTTATCGAGCCTCTTTCGCACTAACTGAATTGAGCTCTTTATTGTATCTTCTAATTTAACAGGCTCTAATTTGATTGTGGATTTTCCGGATTCGATAGACTGGATTTTTCTTATATGTTGAATTAATTCACTCATATTCTCAATCACACCACTTACTCGACCAAGATTTTTAAGAATCCCTTCTTTATCTTTCATTGCCAATATTGTTGAGTCACTTAAAAGAGATAATAATGTTGTTGAATTAGAGAGGTCGTGGAAGAGGACAGATAATAAGTGCTGCTTTTCTTCAAGACTTTGAGAAAGATCGTTCTTATCGACCTCAAGCTGTTTATTTTTAATGACCATGTGCATTGTTGTTGCCATGGATACTAAGAGTAATACTAAGAGAATCGCGGCGATATAGGTCACAATGTTTCCTTTCAGAAGTGTTGTTGTTTAAATTATTTTTATGGATATTAACTGTAAAGTTATTCAATAAAAAGACGGCAGCTTTAAACTTAACTTAAATTAAGAAGGTATCTTCATATTTTGTTGATTGTTCATTATATAAATCACCATAAACCCTTGTATAGACTGATAGTTCTTATTCAAGTAGACTGTGCGCAATGAAAAGCTATCTTAATAAAAAATTAACTTCACTAGTTGTGAGCCAATTTATTCATTACTGGTATTACTATATAGGGGCTTTTATTTGTCTCTATTTAACTCATAATATTCAAAGTGAATTACCATTTATTGCTAAAGATTTGGCAGAGAAAATATCAGAGGGAATTTCAATTCCTGTGGGGCATTTATTTTTATTAGCTCTAGGGATTATTATCTTTAGAACTTCATCTAGGCTTCTCTTCTTTTACCCAGCACGAGTCCTGCAAAAGATCTTAAGATTTGAGTTAATGAAGAAGCTTGAGACAGTCAGCCCATCTCGCTATAAAGAATTTTCTAAAGGACAAATCTTTCAAATTATTGGAGGGGACTTAGAGCATGTTAGGGCCCTCGTTGGTTTTGCTCTACTTCAAATTGCAAATATCATTATTGCACTTTCGATTCTTGTTCCAAAACTTTTAAGCTTTAATAAAGAATTATTTGTTGCCTTGCTGCCGATGTTCTTTGCTTTCATCGTCTTCAGCGTCATTGTCTCTACAAATAGAAAGTTTTATCGAAAAACTCAAGACCTACAAGGTGAAGTTCAAAATACAATTATTGAAACTTACGCAGGAAAGAAAACAATCAAAAACTTTCATGCAGAAAAAGCATTTATTGATTTATTCTCAAAGAAGTCTCAAGAAGAATTAGATAACTTCTATGAAGCTGGTAAGAGAGTCGGTATCTCGATTCCTCTTATGCCTACTGGTGTGGGGCTATCGCTTGTTTGGGGTGCTTTTATTATTTATAAGGAACAGCTTGGTGCATCTTCACTGATCTTATTTTCTGGTTTTGTTTACCTATTCTTAGAACCAATTATGTTCTTAGCTTGGATTGGAGTTGTCTTTACTCGTTCTGCTGGTGCATGGGCCAGAGTAAGAGAGCTCGTTGGTGCCATGAATAGTGAAAGTGATTTAGAAAAGTCTTTGAAACGAGAGTTCTCATTAAAGAAGAAAGAGGAAATTGTAGAGTTACAACTTCCATTTTGGGAACGCGATTTAGCGCTTAAAGTTCATGTGGGACAAAAGAATGCAGTTGTTGGAAAGACTGGTTGTGGGAAATCTGAGCTACTAATAAAGATCAGTGAACTTTTAAAGCTACAATCTCATACAACAAGTTATGTCGCACAAGATCCATATCTTTATAACGGAACTATTTTTGAAAACTTATCACTGGGCCAAGACTTTAGCGAAGAGGAGTCTAAAAGAGCCTACGAGTTATTAAAAATATTTGGATTAGATTATCTCGCCCAGGACCGTGAAAGCTTATTTAATTTAGTTGTAGGGGAGAATGGTAAGAGATTATCAGGTGGACAGATTAAACGTGTTGCACTCATAAAGTCTTTACTCTTTGATAGTGAGTTTATTATTTGGGATGATCCATTTTCATCGATTGATGTCGTTCTCGAAAGAGATATTTTAAAGCGTTTAAACGATATGGGCGTTTTTGATGGCAGAACTCTTATTATGTCTACTCACCGATATACAACGGCCATGCAGTGTGATCACTTATCTCTTATTTGTGATGATGGTGGTCTCTTAGAAGAAATGACAGTTGAGGCCTTTAAGAAAAAAGAAGAAAACAGTAATTTAGAAGGAGAAATATATGAACATTTCAAAAAACAACTCCTCTAAGTTTTTATTCTTTGAAGGTAGTGGAAAGTATCTGCTAAGTATGACTTTATGCCTAGTTATCTCAAGTGCGCTTGGAGCATCCTTGCCACAGTTAATAAATAAATTAACGGCAAATTATGATAATGAAGCTATTTATCGCCAGACCCTTCTAATCATGACATTTGTCTTTCTAGGGACAGCTATAAACCGCGCTGTTTATAATTTGATTATAAATCGCTATGTTGTGGGAATGGTTCAATTTGTTAGAACTCATTGTTATTCGAAGTGGCTATCAAGTGTTGAGCTTCAAACGTCAAAAGAAAATCGTAATGATCGTTATCCTCAAGGAGAAGTTCTTGCACGTATTATGAGTGATACAGAGAGTTTAAGAGAGCTTGTAACGTCTGGAACATTTGGAATCATTATTGATATCTTCTTCGTTTTAGCTTCTTTGGTGAGCTTTGTTAGTTTAAATGCCATCGCTGGTGCATATCTTGCTGCTATTCAATTTGGTGCGGCCTTAATTCTTATTTGGTGCTCTAAGTATATGAGAGCAGTATTTTTGAGTGTTAGAAACTCAAGAGCTAAACTTTATCGCGTCGTTGCTGATTTAATCGGTGGGGTTCGTGAAAACTATTATAATCCGGCAAAGCAATATACTTCAAAAAAGTCGTTAGTGGTTTTTGATGAGTTCTTAAGAAAAATTCTTTCTTCAAATGTTTGGGATGCTTCTTATTATTCATTTGCTGAATCTCTTTTTCCTGTATTCTTGGCCTGTGCAATTTTCATTATTCCAAATAGTGGTATAACTCAGGTTGCTTTAATCTTTGCATTAATTGATTTAATTCAACGCTCAATTAATCCAATTAAAGACGTTTCATCTAAGGTTGCAAATATACAAAGGGCAGCAACTGGGGTTGGGCGAATTGACGAATTTTTAACTGATCTAGAAAAAGAGAAGTCTTCAGATATAGACGCAAAAAGACGCAAATATGATGTTGATACAATGGATATTGATATCCAAAAATTTACTTATCCTGCAAAGGGTAAGAATTCGACGCCATTTACTCTTGAAGATATTAATTTCAGTGCAAACCAAGGTGACCTCATTGGTATTGTTGGCCTATCAGGTAGTGGAAAGTCGACTCTTTTAAATATCATGGCAGCAAATATTATTCCTGATGAAGGAAGGGTCTATGTTCAAAACCACGATGGACTGAAAAAAGAATATAATTTTGATTATATCGATGACTTTAACGAGTATCGTGAATTAATAGGAATTGTTTCACAAGATTCACATATCTTTTCTGAAAGTGTTGAGTTTAATATTACGATGGGTCAGCCTGGATTTGGTGACTTCGACAGTTTCTGGAATGAAGTCTGTACACAGATCTCATATATTTCTAAGTGGGGAATTAGGCCAGATACAGTATTAGACCAAAATGAGATCTCTTTGGGACAAAAACAACTTATCTCAGCTATCCGCTCTTGTTATTTAAAAAAGCCAATTGTTCTCTTTGATGAAATCTCATCATCTCTAGATAGTGATCTGGAAGAAGCATTGCGTAGAATGATTTTATTTGTACAAAAGCAAGCGGTAACAATTATTGTCGCTCACAGAGTTGAGACAATTCTAGAAGCACAACAAATTATTGTGATGGAAGGTGGACGTATTGTTGCTAAAGGAACACACGGAGAGTTGAAAAATACTTCACCGCAGTATGATCAATTTGTTAAAGAATTATCAAATTGACAAAAAAATGACGTACTCCTTAATGCATTATTTCTCTTTTTTACATATAATTAATTTAAATTGATGTGAAGGAGAACAAACATGATCAAAAAATCCAAGATTGCTCTTGGTCTGATTGCTATTTCTGCAATGGGACTAATTGCTTGTACGAGTGATGTAAATTCAAAGCCTAATTTTCTATTTAAGAAGGCTCCAAATGATACAGCTGTAATTAAATTCAATGGAAAAGAAGTAAGTCACGATGAATTATTCAAAGGTTCAGAGGCCGAAATCTACGAAATGAAGCAAAAGCTATATGAGCTGAAGCTAGGGAAGGTAAAAGCCTACCTACTTGAACAATATAAGAATGAAGACCCAGCTCGTACTTCAATGAATATGGAAAACTTTATTGATACAGTTGTTGCTAAAGATATTGAGATCACAGAAGAAGAAATCAATGCTTTCGCAAAAGAAAGAAATATTCCACAGATGAATCCACAACTAAAAGTGAGAATTATCGACTTCCTAAAGAATACAAAAAAGCGTGATGCTATTGAAGCTTATATCGCTAAGAAAACAAAGGACTCACCAGTTGAGATCTATCTTGCAAAGCCTGAGAGACCTCGCTTCGATATTCCTGTTACAGGAAATGAGCCAACTTTTGGTGGAAAAGATGTAGCAGTAACTATTGTTGAGTATTCTGACTTCCAGTGTCCTTTCTGTGCAAAGGGTGTTGAGATTATGAACGAAATCAAAAAAGCTTATGGAAATAAGGTTAAGATTGTATTTAAGAATTTTCCACTTAGCTTCCATAAAGATGCTGCAAAAGCTGCTGAAGCTGCACTATGTGCAAATGAACAATCATCTGAAAAATTTTGGAAATTACATGATGAGATGTTTGCTGATCAGTCAGGTCTAGCAGTTGATGGACTTAAGGCCAAGGCGAAGAAAGTTGGACTTGATCAAAAGAAATTTAATGAATGTCTTGATTCTGGAAAGATGAAGTCACAAGTTGATGCTACTGTACAAGAAGGTGTAAAGGTTGGTGTTAAATCAACTCCAACATTCTACGTAAATGGTATGTTAATCAATGGAGCTCAACCATTTGAGGTATTTAAAGAGCTTATTGATTCAGAAATGACAAAGTAAAAGACTCTGATATTTACTATATAAAGAAGGCCGGGCATTTATTCCCGGCCTTTTTAAATTCTTCAGAATTGATAGAATAGTAAGGTAATCTGGCCAATTTTGGCCTATTTAATCTTCATATTTTAGGTAATTGGAAGAAAGTTTATGGACGTTAGAGACTATAGTAAGAGATTGTCACAGAGCAGAGAGGATTTTAATCGTAAGCGCGAAGAGCAGCGCCAAAATTATGATCGTCAGTTAGATGAGTTAAAAGAAACTCAAGAATATCGTCTTAATAAGCAAAGAAAGGCTTATGATAATTCAATTCAGAAGCTAGAAGAAACTCAAGATCGTTTCAGAGAAATCTCAACAGAAGATACTAAAAAGAAAATTGAAGAGCAGCAAAAAGATTACCTAAGTAAATTAAATACAAATAAGCGCGACTTTGAAAGAGAACGTAAAGATATACGTGATGATTTTAATAATCGCTTTAAAAATATCCGTGAAGCATATGAGGCCAAAGGTAAGAATGATGTGGCCACGATGGGAAATCGACTTTCAACGAATCAAAGACGTTTTGAAAATACTATCGATAAAATGGAAGGTCATTTTAACGAAAAGATCAAAGATGTTTATGCCAATGCCCGCGATACAGCTCATGATCATGAATTAGCAACAAAGAATGATCGTCGTCGTTTGATTGGAAGATTTGAAGATGAGATCAGACAATCAAATAAGGCCCATGGTAGTGAAAGAGCAAAGCTGTACGAAGAATTTAATGATGATGTAACAAATCTACGTAAAACTCATAAACAAAGAGAAGCATCTCTTAAATCATATCAAGATGAAAGAATAGAGGATTTGCGAGATCAAAAAGATAAACAACTTGCTGAAAATCAAAAGAGCTTTAAGGCCTCTATTGATGATATCAATATTCGTAACTCAAGAAAGAGAAAACTTGAACAACGTGATAATAAGCAAGCTGCAACAGATCTTCAAAATCAACATGCGCGTTCTCTAGATAGAGCACGTCGTGAAATGAACCAAAAACTTTCAGGTGGTAATCGCGAAGATATTTTCAATGATAAATTAGATCAAACAAAGCGTGGTTACGAAACTCGTATTAAGAATATTCGCGATCAAATTGAAGACGATCGATTTAATGCAGATATTCAAGAACGTCGTCGTACCCAGTCAACAAAAGAAGTTTTAAGAAATCAAAAACAAAAAGCATCAAATTATATCGCAGCTCTTGAAAAGGATATGGCCGAATTTAAGAGTGATAAGCTAAGTGAAATCAATGTTGAAGTTAATAATGACATTGAAGAGCTTCATGATAGTTATAAGAGAAAGCTTATGGCAAAAGATGTCAATGCTTACAACGAACAAGAACACGCTAAAAAGATAAATGAAAAACAAAGAAATCAATTTAGTGAAACGATTCAAAAGATCAATAATAGAAACTCTGAGGCAATTTCTCAAATGCAAGAAGACTTCTCTGATGAGTCAAAAGAATTTATTCAAGAGACGCGTTTCAAGCATGCAAAAGAGATGAAAGAAGTTAAAGAAAGCTTCCTGGAAAATAAAGAGAAGCTTACTAAGTCTATGACGCAAAAAATCGAACAATTAGAAGAACAAAACCAAAAGTTAATTTCTTCTTATGAAGGTAAGTTAAGTCGTCTTAAGAAAGCTAATGCTAAAGAGATTGAGCGTATAAAAACGACAAACCACTTACAAGCAGAGCATTTGAAAGAACAGACTAGAAATGCTATTGCTCTTAAGGATAGAGAAAATCAAAATCATCTAGCAGAAGTTAGAGGTGACTTTGATAAACGTTTATCTCAAGTTAAACAAAGAGCAGACATTCAAGTAAAAAGAATGGTAGATTACTATGAAGATATGCTTGCACGTGAACGTGATGAGTCTCAAAGAAAGTATATGAGTAAAGTGACAGAACTTGAAAATCAATATAATACTTTATATGAGAACTCTAAGCTTGAAAGAAGAAACCTTATTAATCAATATGAAAACCGTATTGAAGAGGTACGCGCTGCAAATGCAATGGCCTTAGAAGAAAGATCTAAGGAAATTAGCTCGGGAATGTTCTCAGAGCAGCAAGCAAGTCGAAAAGCTTAATTAGAAAGAATTGAAATATAAGAATTCAGGGAGAGATAATGGGAATGGGCAGAGTCCGTCGTGCGAAGATTGTTGCGACTTTAGGTCCTTCATCAAACACTGTTGAGATGATTGAAAAACTCATCAAAGCAGGGATCAATGTTGCTCGTGTAAATATGAGCCATGGTACTCATGAGGCACATGCACAGCTTATCTCAAATATACGTCAGGCTTCTAAGAACCTTGGACGTGAAATTGCGATTCTAATCGACCTTCAAGGTCCAAAAATCCGTACAGATAAATTACCAAATGGCCTTCAATTAGAAAATGGTCAAACATGGGTAATAGGTCCTTCGTCTAAGCAAGAAGATTATCCTGAGTATAAAGATTGCTATATTCCTACGATATACGAAAAGCTTGTTGATGATTGTCATGATGGTGCAAGAATCCTCTTTGATGATGGAAAGTTAATAGCAAAAGCGACAACGCGTGATCGTGATGTTTATAAAATCGAAGTTATTGTAGGTGGTGAGCTTAAGTCTAATAAAGGAATTAATCTTCCTGACTGTGAAGTTTCTGCTCCTGCATTTACTGAAAAAGATGAAGCAGATTTAATGTTTGCGCTAAAACATAATATCGATTACATCGCACTTTCTTTTGTTCGTAAAAAAGAAGATATTCAAACAGTGAAGGCCTTACTTCATAAGCTAAAAGTAAGAGTTCCTATTGTTTCTAAGATAGAAAAACCACAGGCCCTAGATAATATCGAAGAAATTCTTGATATTACAGATGTCATTATGGTTGCTCGTGGTGATATGGGGGTTGAAGTAGGTAACCACCTTGTTCCTTCTATTCAAAAAGAGCTTATTCAAAAGTGTAATGATCGTATGATTCCTGTTATTACTGCGACACAAATGCTTGAGAGTATGACTGATGCACCAACACCAACTAGAGCAGAAGCAAGTGATGTTGCCAACGCTATTTGGGACGGTACAGACGCTGTTATGTTATCTGGTGAGTCGGCTTCTGGTATGTATCCAGTTGAAACAGTTACTATGATGAGTAATATTATTTATGAAGCAGAGAAGACTCCAAAAGAGAGACCTCTTCTTAGAAATATTGACCTTTCTTCTGTAAATTCATCAGTAATGGTTGCAGCATCAATGATTGCTGAAAAAGTCGAAGCAAAGAGAATTCTTGCAGTAACTGAAGGTGGTAATTCTTGTCGTAAGGTCTCGATGTTTAGACCACAAACACCAGTTGCAGGTGTGACTCATAATCTTCGTACCGCTCGTCGTATTTGTTTATACTGGGGTGTTTATCCATATCTTGTAGAAGAAGAAGTACAAGATACAGGCTCTTACGTTAAGTATATTGTGAATCATGCAAAAGAAAAGATGGGGCTTTTTAACGGAGATAAGATCGTTGTTACCTTAGGTGATGGAAAGATCTTCTCTAAAGGTTATTCTAACTCGGTGAAAGTTGAAATAATCAAACAAGCAAAACATCATGAAGAATCTGGTGAAGAACCTTTTGATATAGCAGAAGATAAAAAAAAAAGAATTTTACTAGATCATAATATCTGCTCAACTTGTCAAAACTGTGTTTCAATTTGTCCGCATGAGATTTGGCAAGCTGATAAGAAAACAAAGCTTACAAAGCTTAATAAAGACAATATTAAGCACTGTACTCTTGATTATGAATGTATCAGAGTGTGTCCAACAGGTGCTATCGAAATTATTGAAAAGTCATGATTAAAAGAGATGATATCCAAAATATCCTAAATGGCCAAGGCCTTAAAGTATGGGGTGTCGTCTCTGAATCAAAACCAAAGTCTCTTGATCGATTCAAAAAGTGGGTAAGTGATGGGCTCTATGGTGCCCTTGGCTATCTTGCGGATGAACGTGCTATAAAAAGAGAAGATCTTAAAAATTACTATCCTGATATTAAGTCAACATTAGTTATCGCTTTTGATTACTCTCATATCGCTCGTAGTGCTAAGAAGTTCTATGAAAGTAGCGACAGCAATGGGCTAAAAATCGCCAATTACGTTGTTGGATTTAAAGGTCGTGATTATCATTATGAGGTGAGAGATAAATTACAGGCCATAGGGGAAGAGTTACAAAAGCTTGACCCGAATCTTGAATTTAAGTTCTCTCTTGATACCCAACCAATTCTTGAGCGTGACTTTGCTTATCAGTCAGGGCTTGGTTGGTATGGAAAGAATTCCATGCTTATTAATCGTCATATTGGAAGCTACTTCATAATCGGCTCACTCTTACTTAATAAAGAAGTGGAGGCCCCAAATGATAAATTTGAAACGGATCACTGTGGCCAGTGCACACGTTGTGCGGATGCTTGTCCTACAGATGCTATTGATTTAGAGAAGCGAACAATTGTTGCAGATAAGTGTATATCAACTTTTACCATCGAACATTTTAAAGATATTCAAGCACCTGAAGGCTTTGATAAGGCCCGCGGAGAATTCTTTGGTTGTGATATTTGCCAGGATGTTTGTCCTTGGAATAAGAGGCTTGAGAGAAAGCTAGAAAGCGACTCTGAAGCGTTTAAAGAAAGTGGAAGGCAATTTATCGACTTCTTTTTAACAAGGCCTGTGGATGAGATTATTAATGATCTTGAGGCCATGAGTAATCGTGAGTATCGACGTCAATTCAAAGGCACTCCTCTTGAGCGCACTGGACGTGTTGGGATGCTAAAAAACCTTCGCTATTATCTAGATTAGATCAATTTTCTTTGCATATTTCTTTATAAAACTTCCGGCCATATCTGGTAGGTGATGGCCAAGCTTCTTAGGCTTCTCCATTGTCACTGTATTGCCAAGTTCTTCTAAGATCTTTGCAAAATTCTCCATTCCCTCTTTACCTACAACCACATCATCTTCACCTGAGATGAGGTGAATTTTGTGACCTGATAAGGTTAAATTGTGTTTTTGATCCTTGATCCAAGGAAAGATTGTATCTGGGCCAAGGTGGGTTGAGACAAGCTCTGCTCTTGCTCTTACTGTGGCCTGATAAAAAGGCGTATCAAATACATGTGTGACACCTTCTGGTGGAACACCAAAGCCAACACCAACATGATGAATGTCAAAGCCTTCAAAGTAGTTATTTTGAACTGCTAGAATAGATGTAAGAGCTCCGAGTGAGTGGCCACCAACTAGAAGTTTCTTTTCTTGATTTGGATAGGCTTGAGTTAATTTTGTAATTGCTTCTTTAAAAAGTTCCGGTGCGTCATTTTTAAAGTCTTCAAATGAGTTCACATCGTGAAAAGATCCAGTAAAGTGACCCGGTTGGTCAAAGATTAAAGTTGGGACTCCATCGTCACAAAGCTTCTGTGCCCATGAAAAAATACTTATCTTGTGAGAAGTATATCCATGAGTAAAAATAGCGTAACCAGTATTTTTTAGCTTAGTTTGTGGTGGTCTAAAGAGTAGGGCGTTAACCGTAGTCTCATTTACTGTTAAAATAATTTTATCGATACTTAAAAATTTTTCATTCATAGCAGACATAATAATTAAAGATATCTCAAATTAAAATTAAAAAACTTTTTAATTTTCTATTGACGAAGAAGGCATAAACCATTAATTTATTGGAACCAAATCATTTATGCCCTGATAGCTCAGTTGGTAGAGCAAAGGACTGAAAATCCTTGTGTCCGTGGTTCGAATCCGCGTCGGGGCACCATAAAAAAGCCAGATCATTGATCTGGCTTTTTTTTTATCTTCAATCATCAAAACATTGCACACTACAAAACTCTATTTTTTTACAAGGGTATTTTTATACCCTAAAATAAGTTTTCGAATTAAATTAGAATGGGAGAGCAAGTGCACCTTGATTTTAATCCAAATAGTGAGCCAGCTGCTGAAATTAATTTTAATCAATTTCTTGATGTTGATATGAGAATTGGAGAGGTCGTTGAAGTTGAAGACTTTCCGGAAGCTAGAAAACCAAGCTTTAAGCTTAAAATAGACTTTGGTGATGGTGTAGGTATAAAGAAATCAAGTGCGCAAATCACTGTACATTATTCAAAAGATGAGTTGCTCGGTAAAAAAGTATTGGCCGTAGTAAATTTCCCTCCAAGGCAAATAGGCAAGTTTATGTCGGAAGTTCTTGTTATGGGATTTTCAGACAAAAACAATGATATTGTTCTTTTCGATTTAGATAAAGACGTTCCAAATGGTGCTAGACTTCATTAAGCGTCGCTCGAGGATACTTACTGTTGAATATAGGTGCTTGAGAGTGAATACTATGTATAAATTACATTATCTATAACTTTATTAAGTGATATTTATTGAATGTGATAGTTTTGCAAGATGAACACCAAGCTGAGGATAGATAATGCATAAGACTTTTATTATGTTTTTCGTTTTTATTACTCTTGTCTCTTGTAATGAAGCTGAGAATGCTAATAGCAAACTTCTAATAAATAGTTCGAGAAAGACGTATTCTTTATCAAAAACTGACCAGGACTTTCTTAATCTTTTTACCGTGGAAGAAGATGATACTTACTATTATACAGACCAATTTAAATTTATAAGCTTAAACGAAGATGTCAAAGAGGAAACTGTTAAGTGTCAAGTTTTCTATAGCGCTGGATTCGATAACTATACTGAGTTAGTCGAGTCTATTTATGATAAGTCTTTTTTTGATATTACTTTAATCTACTCATTAAATTATTATAAGCATGCTGTTAAGGATGTTCGCAATGAGTGTATTGAAAAATTACAAAACTTTAAAGATGCAACTTTAGCGCTTTCAAATATAGAGAAGGATAGAGTTCTTGCACATGAAACTCTTAGTTTAATTGATTCCAGTGAATCAATTCATGTTATTAATTCAAATATTGAAAAAATAGAATCAATTGAGGTTAAGGAAGCGTTAACTTTATATACATTGGGTGTTGATCAAGATATCGATATTTCTGAGGATGACCTCAACAAGCTAAGGAATATAGTTACTCTAAAGACAAGTACTCTCGCTTATAAGACGTTGGTTAATCATACGAAAGCAAACTATAAGGAAACTTGTTCTTACAATAGTAGAATCTTAAGAGATTATAAATGTAGATTGAAGTATCACCAATTAACTTATGACTATCTTAAGTCTAAAAATAAATAAAACATAATTAACTAATCAATACTTTGTTATTAATTAGTTAATTTATTATTTCATTGAAGATCAAAGAGTCATTAAGGTACTTACACTAGTGTTATTTGAATCTTCTTCATTCGGCCTTCACCGATCGAGACTGTTTTAACTTCTTTGTGCTTATCAAGGTGTTGATGAACAAGCCTGCGATCTGAAGAGTTTAATGCTTTAAGTGTGACTGGCTCACGAGTGTCTAGCACTTTAGCTGTCTCGCGCTCAACCATCTTAATAAGATAGTCTTCTTGATTCTTAATACCCTTACACTTAAAGTTTAGTCTGACTTCTCTTGGGACTTCAACACTGTTGTAGAGGTGTAGTCTTGTCAGGTGTTCAAGAGCTTGGAGTAGCTCATTATTATCACGTGTTAACATCTTCTCATCTTTTCCTGAAAAGAAGATTTTAATATTCTTTCCATTGAATGAGAATTTTGCAAATAGCTTTAAGTTTGCCTTCTTTATCACATCAATTAAGAAAGGCATCACGATCTTCTTATACGTTGGTCTAAGACTATAAGTGAACTTTGTAAGCCTTTTTCCAAATAAGAAAAACTTCTTACGTCCTGGTGTCGATTCATCAAGGCTTAGTTGAGAATCATACTTTATCTTAAAGAATTCAAGAGCGGCTTTTTTTGCACTTTCTTGAGAGTCTGCTTGAATCGTAAACTTTGGTGTATTTGGTTTCTTTTCTATTTTCTTAACTGGTTTTGTTGTCGATTGCTCATTTACAGGCGTTTTCTTCACTCTTTCTTGAGTTCTCTTCTTTGAATTATTTTGGGCGTTCTTGCGTACAGGTTTCTTTCGCTTATCTTTTTCCTCTTGAGTTAGAGGCTTGCCAGTCGTTCTATCGACAACTTTGTAAGTTTTACGATCAATGAATGGCTTCTTTGAAAGCTGCTTAGAAATATCATCTGGTCCAACTTCAAATTTTGGAATTTTATCGCCAATAAATTCTTGAATTGGGTCTAGGTATTCACAGTCATCAAAAGAGCAAAAGCTTATTGCTTCACCTTCTGAACCTGCACGCCCTGTACGACCGATTCGGTGAACATAGTTAGCAGCATCTTGAGGAAGATCGTAATTGATAACAAGGTTAACATCTTTAATATCAAGCCCTCGTGCTGCAACATCTGTACAAACAAGGATCGTCGTGTCTTTTGATCTAAAATCTTTGATTAGCTTTGTTCTCTTACTTTGAGAAAGTCCACCTGAGATTGCCTTTGCTTTGAAATCCATTGCGATTAGCCACTCAGCAACTAAGTGTGTTTGAAACTTTGTGTTACAAAAGACAAGTGCATATGCGTCTTCGTGGTTTCGGATGAGGTTTACGAGAAGGCCCATCTTTTCATTTTCGTTAACCATCGCTAGCTTGTGATCAATGTGATCAACAACCATATTATCTTCATTTAACTTAAGCTCAATCGGCGTTGAGTTAAATTTATAGGCCGTATTTAAAACTGCCATATTAGTCGTGGCCGATACCATGATTAATTGCCTGTCATCTGGCATTTGAGCAAGAGTGTATTCGATATCTTTTTGGAAGCCCATATCAAATAAACGGTCAGCTTCATCAAATACGATTCCGTATGTGCGATCAATGAGGACGGCCTTTTGCTTAAGTAGGTCCACTAAGCGGCCAGGAGTTGCAATAATGATATGCACACCCTTATTTATTTGCTCTTTTTGCTTTGCGAGGCTTTCACCACCAATAACGCAAATCGTTTTAATTCCAGAGTCATTACCGAGATCGTTAAAGACCTTTGCAGTTTGCTGCGCTAGTTCTCTTGTGGGAGATAGGACAACATAGTGAACATCATCAACTTTCACGAGGTCATCGTGAATGATGTGTTCGATGATAGGAATGGCAAATGACGCAGTCTTTCCAGAGCCTGTTTCAGCAAGGGCAAGTATGTCTTTACCTTCTAAGATTGGATCAATTGTAAGTTCTTGGATGGCGCTTGCTGTTGTAAAACCACATTTTTTAATGGATTCAAGGAGGCCTGCGCTTAAATTAAAGTCTTCAAATGGTATATTATCTGTCATAGCAATGAATATACGCTATATGACACATTAATCTAAGTAATTTCTTAACTTTCCTTATAATAACTGCGTTTCAGTACTTTTTTGCCAACAATTATTAAATTATTGCATACTATAGTAGAACAAGGGCCATAAATACCATTTGTTCAACTTTCAAACTATTTAATAGGGATAAGTATGAGTAACAAGAATGCAGGGTCTTGCTTATGTGGAAAGATTAAATTTGACCTTGAAGGAAGTTTTGAAAGCTTCTTTCTTTGTCATTGTAAGTATTGTCAAAAAGATACAGGATCTGCTCATGCGGCAAACCTCTTTACCACAAATTCAAAGCTAAGTTGGTTATCTGGAGAAGACCTCGTTAAGACATTTAATTTACCTCAAACAAGACACGTTAAAAGTTTTTGTACTAATTGTGGTTCAGCTGTTCCTAGCATTCAAAATAATGGTGACTTGATTGTAGTACCTGCAGGTAGTTTGGACGTTCCTGTTAGTATAAAACCTAATGCTCATTTGTTTATTGGAAGTAAAGCGAATTGGGAAGATGAGTTAGATGAACTACCTTCATTTGAAGGGCTGCCTAGGTAGTGTTGCTAAGTTTATGATTCTTATGAATTGAGAATTTCCGCTAGTACTTCTTGGCAGCTTTGGGGCGGCCTTAAAAAGTCGGGGGCTTTTGCAAGAATATCTTTAGTTCGATAGCTGATTAGTCCAAAATCACCCTTAAGCTTTTCAATTGTTTCTGTGGCCTCTGGCGACTCTGTTGTATTAGAGAGTATTCTTTGAATATTATCAGAGATAATATTTGAGATATCGTCTTCAAGTTCTTCGTCTAATCCAATTTCATTCATTTTCTTATAGATGAACATAAATGCATCAAGGTCATAAATATTGGCCATGACCTTTTCTGCAAATTGAGAAAAGTAGTAAGGAGAAAACTTTCCTAAGTGATTAAGGAGTAGCTCTAACTCTTGTTTCTTTAACTCACCAGATGGGAATTTGTTTAAGTGATTGGAGATAAAGTCCTTTTGTAATAAGGTATAAAAAGACATTAAATGCTTTGTTTCAATGTCTTTGTAAACTTCTAAGATTCCCTTGTAATCTGTTATTTCACTAAGTTGTTGCTTTATTTTTTCAAGCTCAATTGTATCTAGTTCTGATTGTTTCGTTCTTTCTTCACTGACAATCTCGTTTAAGCTATTTAGTAAATTCGATTCGTATTCAGTGATAGGACGTTTGCTATTTGTAAAAAAGTGTTGAGTAAATAGAGTTGGTGATGATGGCAGTCGTGCTAATTCATGGCCAGATGACCAATCTAATAGAAACCATTTATCTTTTGCCTTTGAATAGACAAGTTGTTCGACATGGAAATCTCCAATAGTTTGATAAATTGCACTTTGTTTTGCAAAGTCAAAAAGAGCTTCTTCAATATGAGCCTTTTCTACATCTGGTATTGATTTGTTATTTGTAAGAAAGTCTTTCAAGTCAAAGTCATTTTCTATTACATCTACAAGAAGGTAAGAGCTATCCTCATATGAATGAATCATTGGAATTGGAAGTTTGGTTTCTTCTAGCTCACTAAATCCTGCAAAGGAATGATTTATAAATCGCTTCCCATCATGAATATTATAATTCTTTTCTTGGTTTCCATGGGGAAGTCTAAGGGCCATATCTTGTCCCATTTCATTGTCGTGTACTTTTAATATTAAGGTCGTATTCCCACTTCCAAGGACTTCTTTGTAAATGACGCTCTTTCCACGTAGATGGATACTTTCACCAGCTTTAAGCTCCCCTGAAAGAATACTTTGTGCAAAGTTGTCATTGAAGACATCATCTGAATTAAACAGATGAAGATCTGCTGACCAAACTGAGAGGTTGAATGTGAATAGTATAAATAAGAATCTTATCATCATTAGTTAAGATGCAGATGAGGTGCCAAAAAACGAATGTTATTTCAGTGGGTTACGTGAGTCTTGTGTCTAAATAATGATCAAGTGTAGTATATGTAGAATAAAATTATCTTATATTCTAAGTCACTATATTCCCTAAACAAAAAGAATACCCTATGATAATTTTTTTAAGTGTTAATTTAGTGAGGAGATATGCAGAAGGCAACAAAACTTCGAATTGTCATAAAAAGAGATGGCAAAGAAAAAGCAAATATAAAACTTCCTATTTATTCTCTAAAGCATATCGAAACATTAATGCCAGATGTTGCATTAGTTAAATTAAAAGAAAGAAATATTGATCTTAAGAATATTGTCAAAAAAGTTAAAGATAGTGATTATAGGCCTCAAACACTTTTTGAGATTAATGACCCTAAAAAATCATATCGAGTTTGGATTGAATAAATATGTCAGATTATGAGTACCGAGAATATACAAAGAATACCGATGAAGTTTTTGAAATCGTTTCAAAGGTTAATGGCTATATCTTTAGTCTTCCATATAGTATAGAAAAAATGCGAGATAAAACTCGTCATTGTAAGAAGTTTCTTGCGCAGTTCTTCTTTGATGGTGATGAGCCTATTGCCTTTAAAATTGGTTATGATCGCGAGGATTATTTCTATAGTTGGATTGGTGGTGTTTCATCAATTTATCGTGGACAAAAGTTAGCAACAAAGCTGATGGAAAGACAGCATCAATGGGTAAGAGAGCAGGGATTCCAAAAATTGCGTACTCATACAGATGATCGTTTTCCTGAAATGATAAGTCTTAATTTAAAATTTGGTTTCTATATTTTTGAAAAGCGTTTTAAAGATGATGGTATCGAGCAAATCATCATGGAAAAGGAAATATAAGTTTCCAAATATGTTCACATTGTAAGTAAAAAGCTTATTCTTTACCTTAATTAGTTAGTAGTTTTTATAAAATCAGGCGATGATGGTTATAGTCTCATACAGGAGGTCTCTATGAATCGTTCATGGGTAATTGTCGCCAATAAATCTAGTGCTCGAGTTTATGAGCGTATTAAACGAAAAGATTTAAAACTAATAGAAAGTTTAGAAAATCCTACGGCCAAAAGAAGTGAGTCTGAACAGGTTTCTGATCGTCGAGGTTCAATGTCCCAAAGTCATAGTCATGGACAACAATCATTTTCGCCAAAGACAACAGCTAAAGAGCATAATGAAATTAGCTTTGCAAAAGAGATCAATGATTTTCTTGAAAAGAATCGTACAAGAAATAAATTTGATGAACTTGAAATCGTAGCGGCACCTTCCTTTCTAGGGATTCTTAAAAAGAACTTAGATAAAGAGCTAGGCAAGCAAGTCACTCAATATACAAATAAGGACTTTGGTGAACGCTCTGATCGTGAAATCAAAAAGTTAATCGCTTCTTAGGTGATTTAGTTCATTGTATTTAAGACTTTTAATTGAAACAAATGTAGGTGTAGGCAAACATCCTAAATACGCTGTAAAATAAGTAAGCTTAAAAACAAGGAAGTTTAAGTTTGCTATTTATTAAGTCTACATTTTTTAAAAGAGTTCTAATTTTATTCTTTTTTCTTATCTATAATCCAGTCAGCTCTCGTGCGAATGAGTGTGGTTGGTTCCTATCTGATTTCACTTCACCTGTTTGTACTGATGCTAAGTATATCTTTTGGACCGGAACAACAATTACTGCTGGTCTTCGTCTACTTAAACAAATTAAAGGCTTTGATGAAATCCAAAGAAGAGCAGTTGCTAAGAATCACCTAAAAGGCTTAGGTAAGTTTGGCGGGGATATTGGCTATGGTTATCTAAATGGAACATATATCTTAGGCAACTACTTATTAGGTGGTGCTAGAGGCGCTAAAAAAGCTTCTCATATGCTTCAGGCCACTTTCTATACTGTAGGGACAACAGTAGCGTTAAAAAGTATGATTCATGAAACGAGACCTGGTTATCCTCAAGAGCATGACTCTTTTCCTTCTGGGCATGCTTCGGCGTCTTTTGCATTTGCTTCTGTCGTTTTAGCGCAGGATGGTGTTTTGTGGGGGAGTTTGGCCCATCTCGCTGCAATATTTATCTCTTTTAGTCGTATAAACGACGAGTGGCATTATCTTCATGATGTTACAGCTGGTATGACCATTGGGATGAGCTATGCATGGGGGATTTACTTCAATAATATGGATTATGGAAAACCATATTGGTTCACAGTACTTCCTACTGAGAATTTAGATGGCCTAAGCATAGGATATGCATTAAGTTTTTAGGTATGAAAAACCTATTCTTATCTGTATTAATTTGTGTTTCACTTCCGTCATTTGCTTCTGATGGACTAATCTGTGCAATTGAATCAGCTACATATTATAAAAGAGTTCTTGAAACACAGAATCTAGAAGTTGATAAGTATAAGCATTGTACAATTTCTTGTATTGTTGGAATTGAATGTGGAGTTAAGCCTACGGCAATGATTGGTGTAGCAAAAGAGCTTTATGACTTATTTGGTGGAGGGACACCGGAGTTAGAAGATCTCTTAGCAAATTTAAGAGGATTGAGATTAAGTCAGCGCGGTGATATTCAAAACTTCGAAGAGTGTTCATCTCATTGCCAAGTCTATTATTCAAAATAATAAAAAAGGGCACTTAAAAGTGCCCTTCATATTTCTATAATTTAAAAATATATTAGAAGTCTTGAATTTCTGAAACAAGTTCAGGAGCGTCGATAAATGGATTTCTATTTCCTTGAATACGCTCAATCTTTTCATTTCTTTCTCTTTCATCAGCATCTACTGGGTCTTGCTTATGCCACTGGCGAAATAGTCTTTCTTGATGAGAGTTTAAGCTGCGGCCATAACGTACTGAGAAGTAGAACATTGCACGAGCGACATTTCCTTTGTGAAATTCTGGTGGCTCAAAAGTGTGGTTGTCAAATTTTGATACCTGACAATCATCAAGTCTTGCATTCTTACTATCAACTTCACCAAAGTTATAATTTCCTCTGATGCTATTTGCACGACTTTGAGTAGGAAAGAGGTGGTGAAGGTCAGACACTTGGTATCTTTGATCAGCTCCTCCAAACTTTGATTGTGGCCATGTATGCTCACAATTTACGACTTGGTGATTTGGTATTCTATTTCTTCCAATTGTTCCGATATTTGGTGTCGAGTTCGTGTAGACCTCATCGCAATAAACATCGCGAATATATTGTCCATGGCCTCCATCTCTTTTTAAGTGAAGTTCTCCAAAGAGGTATTCACGGGCCGTACGATAAGAGTTTCTGTAGTGACCATCTGAAGTCATTCTTTTTAAATTACTTTTTAAGTCTGAATTTGAATAAGATTTTGAAATTAAGGTTTTAAGTTGTTGAGGGTTGTAGCTTGCTGTCGCAGCGAACGACAGTAGGGTTACGAAGAGTAGTTTCATCTTCATTTTTTTCTCCAGTGGTCATTTTTTTCTTTGTGTGTGTACTTAATTTATAGGCCAGTTTAATTAATCTGTCTAATAAGAAAAATTAGACCCCCTTATATGTAATAAAATATTAGGAACTTATCTTAATATTTTGAAGGCCTTTTTTTTGACAACACTTGTTAACAAATAATTAAGTTTAGAATGTTATGTAGATGACGATGTGAGTTAGGTAAATATAAAAAAAGGTCCTTAATGATGCGTGGCTTATCTAAGATTTCCATTGTGTTATTACTCTCTGGGTTGGCCTTCCTTGTCATTCTCTACTTTCAAAGGGATGGAGTGTTGAGGGAGAAGTACCATGAAGAGTTTAAAAGTGATGCAAGGAAGCTGTCTGCAGGGATTGTGGCCGCTCGAAATTTAAGGAGCGAAGTACTTAGTACAATTGCACAATTTTTTTCATCGTCACTAAATGTGAATAAGTGGGAATTTCATAATTTCACAAATAATATGCTCTCAAAATTAAATATTTCTTCAATCTGTTATTTTGGCGAAGATGGAACAACATATAAAACTCTAAATAGTAGAAGAGATAATTGCGGTAAATATCAAAGTAAAAACTCTTCTGGTTTCGATAAAGACACCTCTAATGTTTATATCTTTCAAGATGTAAGCTCTGTTGACGGCACGAAAGGTCGCGCTCTAATGGTGTTTAAATTTAATTCACTAATACCTAGAGACCTTATGGAAGGTGGTCTTTCAGGGATTAGGATTAACTTACGAACTAGTCAAAGTGATCTAGATTCAGGGATGATGAATTACTTTAATGAAGAAGTTTTTATTGTTGACGGTAATCAAAATTACTATATAGAAGTCACAAAACCTGTTTCTTTCTCATCTCTAACTTTATCTTTTGACTATATTTTAATTCTTACGTTATTTGCGGCCTTATTTGGACTAGTTATCTACAACGTGGAATCAGCTTTAAAACGAGAAAAATTAATTTCTTTAAAAGTTAAAAAGCAAAAAAGAGCAATAGAGAGACAATATGATGAAATTGCGACGCAGAAGAAAATAGCTAGTCAGAATGAAAGGCTGGCATCAATTGGAGTTTTAGCAGCTGGAATAGGTCATGAGATAAATAATCCTTTATCTATTATTATTGGACAACTAGGGAAGTTAAAAGAGCTAGTTAATCGTCAAACTGATGTCGGCGAAAGACTCTTAAAGGTAGATAAATCAGTTAAAAGAATTGAGAGAATCGTTTCTGCACTTAGAAAATTCTCACGTCAGTCTAGAGATGATGCTGATGAGTCAGAAAAACTTTTTAATGTAAGTGCGCTTTGTATTGATACTGTTTCAATGCTTAAGGAATTATATGAAAAAGACGGTATTAAAGTTCTTCTTTCACTATCAATTGATGAAGACCTCTATATCAAAGGAGATAGAGGTAAGTTTCAACAGGTGCTGATTAATCTAATTTCTAATGCAAGAGATGCCGTTGAAAATCGGAAAAATGCACTCATAAAAGTTATCGTAAAGTCAGATAGCGAAAACATAGCCGTTTCAGTTTTAGATAATGGAGCTGGTATTACTAAGGAAGATCAGGAAAGGATTTTTGATCTATTTTATACAACTAAAGACGTTGGACGTGGGACAGGTATTGGACTTTCATTAACTCGTGAATTCGTCCAGGATATATTTCATGGAAAAATAAATGTTAGTAGTGAGATTGGAAAGGGGACTGAGTTTCAAGTTGTCGTTCCTGCATATATGGACGAGTCCAAGAAAGAGGAGATAAAGCAAGAAATGATGAATCAAAGTGTCGAAGTTAAAGCTAAAGAAATTAAATGTGTAAAATGTAATGCCTTAGTCGTTGATGATGAAGAAGGTATTAGAGAATTATTACAAGAGATGTTAATGGACTTGGGAATTAATACTAAGACTGCTGAAGATGGAAAAGTTGCCTTAGAGATGTACTTAGATGATCCAAAGGAATTCGATATCATCATTTCTGATTTAAAAATGCCAAATATGAATGGCCCACAGTTATTGAGAGAAATTCGCTCACATAAGAACCTTAATCAACCCAAGTTCATATTAACCAGTGGGTGCGTAAACTTAAATTTTGAAGGTTCAGACAAGGATGTATATGAATATGTAAATGGATTTATCTATAAACCATTTACTGAAGAACAGTTGATTGAAAAGATCAATGAAGTCTTGTCTAATCAGGAACTTAAATCGGCAGCATAAATTCAATGTAAACTTAATGTTAAGATTTGATCATTATTTTGCCGGGCCCTTTAAAATGCTCCCAAGGTGCAGTATTATTAACTTGTAGGGAAACTTAACGCATTTCAATTCCCGAAGGAAATGGGAGGTTATTTATGAAGCGTTTATTATTGTTTGCCATGATTTTTAGTTCGCTATTTTCATACGCTGAAAAAGATCGAAATATTTCAAGCGTAGGAAATGAAGGTAGTTACTCAAACTCAGCGGCTTATGTCGAAGACAAGATTCCTGAAGATTCAAGAGAGAAGGATGACTCTCGCCAAAGGATATCTCGAGACTATTTTGAAAAATATGTTCATCCAGAAATACACGATAAAAAATTTAGAGAAGATTAAACAAGGGCCACTTTTATAGTGGCCTTTTTATTTAATTACTATTCATTATGCTCTTTACTTGAGATTGAATATCTTTGAATTGTTTTGAGTCAAAATCAATATTCTTTGCCGCGCTTTCTACATCAAAATCAACATTTTTGTTATTCATCTGCTTTGAAGCAAGCTTTCTTCCTAAGTCAGATAATTGATTCCATTCTTGGTCAGGCATCGCCGCAAGTTTAGACTTTGCATTATTTGCTTCTTCTGGGCCAATAATTCCTTTTGCTACCATCTTATCAATCATGGAGGCAGTCATATTTCGATCAACACCACTGGCCTGTAGTGAGAAATTAAAAAAGAGGCCAAAAACAACTAGTCCTAAATACTTCATATTGTATCCTTTTCTTACTTCACAAAATTATACGATAAGGTCCAGGGCCTACAAAAACCTTACGAAATTTTAGTACGTTATCGCCATTTTTCTTGTTAATATGAGTTTAAAATTGACCACAAAAATTGGATAAAATAGGAGGTCGTGATGGAATTTCTCCACACAATGGTTCGTGTAACTAATCTTGATGAAAGTATGGACTTTTACTGCAATAAATTAGGGCTTAAAGAAGTCCATCGTATTGAGAGTGAAGCTGGACGTTTTACACTGGTTTACTTAAGTGCTCCTGGTGATGTTGAAAGAGCAAAGAAAGAAGAGTCTCCACTTATTGAACTGACATATAATTGGCCAAATGAAGATGGAAGCTTTGAGCAAATGCCAAATAGTAGCCGTAATTGGGGACATCTAGCATTTAGAGTTGAAAATATTTATGAAACTTGTGAGCGTTTACAAGAAATGGGGATAACGATAAATCGTCCACCTCGTGATGGATATATGGCGTTTTTAAAATCTCCTGATGATATTTCAATTGAGCTACTTCAAAAAGGTGAAGCTCTTGAACCAAAGTCTCCTTGGAAAGAAATGGAAAACACTGGAACTTGGTAGAATTATAAATAGACGTTGCCATGATTCCTACTTACAATGGAATTATGGCAATTTCAGATGATGAACTAAATGAAAAAAGAGACTTAAAATACTATTTCACTTTCGTGGTATTAGGAGTTTTAACAGGAATTGCTTCTTCAGTTTTTCTACATCTTCTAAAGTTAGTTACTACAACGCGATTTAAATACCCAGCTCTTATTTATTTCTTACCTATTGCAATGGTCGTTGCAAATTTTTGTTATAAAAAGTTTTCTCCAATTAGTGAGCAAGGAAATAATCTGATCATTGATGAGGTTCATCGACCTAAAAGAAAAATACCATTTATTATGATTCCTCTCATTATGTTTTCAACTCTTATATCCCACTTATTTGGAGCAAGTGTTGGACGAGAGGGAAGTGCTGTGCAAATGGGAGGCGCCATCGGCGAGCAATTGGCAAAACTCTTTAAGCACTCAAAAAGAAAGCGTGCCGTTCTATTAATGGCCGGCTGTGGGGCCGGATTTGGAACGGCCATAGGTGCACCATTGGCAGGTGCAATCTTTGGTATTGAGGCAATTTATTTAAATGTAAGGATAAAGCTTTCAACATTTCTGGAATGTTTGATCGCTTCATATATTGGCTTTTACACGACTCATTTACTATATGCACCTCATTCAACTTATATACGATTTACAAGTTTGGACTTTAATTGGCATTGGCTTTGGTATTCAATCATTGCAGGGCTATTCTTTGGTGCTCTTGCTAGAGGATTTATTTTACTGATCGATAATGTGAAGTCATTTATTAAAAGCTTTGGTAAGCCTCTACTTATAACTTTTCTAGGTAGTTTATTATTAATAATGATTTACTACGTATTAGATGACATCTCTAAACAAAGATATACAGGGCTTGGTATCGAAGTTATTCAGCAGGCCCTTGTTGAGTTCGTATCAATAAAGGATGTTATTTTAAAATTTCTACTTACTGCGATATCCTTAATATCTGGAATTAAAGGGGGAGAGTTTACTCCCTTAGTGTATATCGGTACGACTGCTGGTTCATGGCTTTCATCAGTTTTAACGATAAACCCTAATCTTTTGGCCGCAATCGGCTTTTGTGTCGTCTTTGGAGCAGCTTCAAATACACCTCTCGCTTGTATCGTTATGGGAGCTGAAATATTTGGCCATCATATTTTACCCTATCTGATCGTTGCCATGATTATTGCTCAAATTGTTTCAGGTAAGGAAAGTATTTACTCAGCTCAAATTCTTAAAAAGATTAATAGTTGAGTAAAATGCTTCTGACTTAAACTCGCAAATAAAAATTTTTTCTTTTCAAATAGTTTTCAAAATTTCTATAATGACTTGTTTACATTTAATTATATACTTTCAGGGAGGAAAGAGATGAGAAAATCAACGCTATTGATTGCACTAATCACTGCAATCTTTTCAATTCAATCTTATTCTTGTGATATTCACGGAAAAACAGGTTTCATGCCAACAAACGATATGTATCGTGGAGTTGATGCTCTAACAGGTAATGGAATGACTGAAGAGCTTTTCAATATCATTATCGATCGTGCAAATGAAGTTTATGCTCCAGTAGTAGAAACAGAGGGTGCAACTCTTAAGTTTCACCGCAAGTGGGAAGACGGAACAGTAAATGCATACGCTAACCAAGCTGGCGGAGTATGGAATGTTCACATGTTTGGTGGTCTAGCTCGTCATGAGCTTGTATCTCCAGATGGATTTGCACTAGTAGTATGTCACGAATTAGGACACCACCTAGCAGGTGCTCCAAAGATCAAGAGATTTTGGATCCCATCATGGGCATCAAACGAAGGTCAATCTGATTACTGGGCATCACTTAAGTGTTTCAGAAGAATCTTTCAAGATGACAATAATGCTCGTATCGTTTCAAAAATGGAAATCGATCCAGAAGTTGAAAAGAAGTGTGATTCAGTATGGTCTGATGAAAATGAAAATGCACTATGTAAGAGAATGGCACAAGCTTCTAAAGGTTTAGCAACTCTTCTAAACTCTGGACGTCCAGTATCTTTTACAACTCCAGATTCATCAGTAGTTAGAAAAACAGATGATAAGCACCCAGCAGGTCAGTGTCGTCTAGATACTTACTTCCAAGGAGCTCTTTGTGATAAAGATCTAAATGAAGATGTATCTAAAAGAGATGCAACTATTGGTACTTGTAATAGAATCGATAATTACGAAACAGGTATTAGACCACTATGTTGGTATAAGCCAAAAAATATGTAATTTCTTATTAAGTTAGATATTGATATAAAAGAAAGGCAGGTGAAAACCTGCCTTTTTTTATTTTAGAACTTCTTTTATTTTTTCTAGATTTCCATCTATCGTATATTGATTTTCAAGACCTAAGATTCTAAGGATAAGAGGGAAGATATGAATATTCTCTTTTGATTCTCCTAAGTAACTCTCTTTAAAGTCGGGGCCACTTGCATAGAATATTCCATGCATATCCATATCTGAATATTGATCCCAACCATGAGAGGCCTTAGGCATTTTAAATTCTGTTGCGGCAATCCAATATCCATCTTGAGCGATACAGGCAAAATTACCAACTCTTGGACTTGATCTGAAGTGTAGTTTTTCTGGAGTTGAATCTTTATCAAAACATTTAAAATTCTGTGCTAACTTATTGATAGAGCTAATATCTTGGGAGATATTTCTTTTGTTCTCTTTTAAGTAGAATTGAACAATCGGACCTGAACCGTAGATTCGATAATCCTCTTTCATGCTAAGAAGTTCCTCATTCTTAAGAATTAATTCTTTCTTATTTTCGTCTACATCCTTCATTCCATGGTCTGAGACAATGATGATATTTAAGTTAGGGACAATCTTTCTTGCAGTGGCAATAAAACTTTCTAACGTTTTATCTACTTTTAAAATCGCTTCTTTTACTTCTTTGGAGTTTGTTCCATAGTGATGTCCTGCTGAGTCTACGTCTGGAAAATAAAGTGTAATAAAGTATGGCCTTTCCTTTTGAGGAAGTTTTAGCCATTCAATGATTTGTTTCGTTCGCGCCTCATGTGGCATTGTGTGAATATAGTCATACCAATAACTTGGCCTTTGGCCACTGATCTCGGCTTCAGAGCCTGGCCAAAATAGAGTCGCAGACCTAAGTCCTTGCTCTTCTACAGCTGACCAGATTGGAGTGGCAAGATAGAAGTCTGAGTTTTTAACTGCTTTGCGATCTCTAAGTGAGTAACTTTGGTTTAAATCAGGTGCATAAAAGTGATTGGCCACAATTCCATGATTCATTGGATATCTGCCAGTGGCAATAGATAAATGATTAGGAAAAGTCTTAGTCGGGTATGCTGGAACAAGGCTCTTTAATTGTGTCCCACTCTTTGCAAACTGAGAAATAAACTTCGGTGAATATTTCTTAGTGTAGTCGTGACGATAACCGTCAAGAGAGATGAGAAGAACTGGGTTGATGTTTTGAAGTTCTTCGACTGAAGCAGCATTGGGGTTCTTCTCTTCTATGTGATAGCTATTTTTAAATTCTGAGTCATTCTTTGTACATGATATTAAGAGTACAAGAATAGGTAAGATAATTCTTAACATGAATAAATCCCTTATTTTAAGTCATTAATAATGACATTTTAAGGGATGATCCTAACTTTTGTATATTAGGAATTAATAACAGTTATAATCATCAAACTCGATATCTTGATAGGCGAATTTCAATGTTCTTATATGATCAAGTGGAATATCAATTTCTTGGCGAAATAGGCCATCGATATCTTTTGTAAAAATGATCCCGTCAACTACTTGGTACTCTACTGTTTCTATCGTCATGGTAGAAACCTCCCTTTCAATCTTCTTCATTGAAGAATTCTAATAATTTGAAAGTTTAAGAACAAGTAAATTTTTTCTTAAGAAAGCCGGTAATAGAGGAGTTCTAAAGGATTTCTTAAGGTTTGTTATCTGTTAAAAAGTGGGTGAGTTCCTATCCCTGTGTATTTAGTAGTGATATAGAAGATAACTGCAATAAAAGTTGTTACGATAACTGTGGATAGTAAGAACGTTAAATTATCTGAGATATTTTTGGACTCCATAAGCTTTACGAGCTTCTGTTGACCCCAAATGCCTCCACCAATGGCCAATGCGAAAACAATTGCCGTTGAAAAAAGGGTGAGTGTGATATTCATAGGCGCTGAATAGCTACTAGACTCTTGTGGAGCAGGGGACTTTGTGGCCTTCTTTTCTGGCATAATGAGATCTCCCCCTGATGTTTTAGCATCAAGGGATACTTCTCTTTTTACCGAGTTTGTTGGTAGATAAAATCTCGAAAACGCAGGCTTTTCATTGGACTGGTATGCCTCAATTGTAAAATTGATATGAATATCTTTATCCACGACGTTACCGCCATCAAAAGTTTTGCTCCAGTTGATATCAAAATCAAAACGATCAATGATAAAGCTGCCTTGAAAATAATGTCCTTCTTTTTCTGTCCATGGATCGCTTCTTTTACCAAGATAAGTGATTTTCACAGGTACTGTTTTTTGAACTTTCTTAATTTTGACCTGGATCTCAGTTTTTACTTCTTTTTCTTTTATTGAAAATGGTTGTACAGACTGAAACTTAATTACAGGATATTTCTTTGCATCAAAGAAATCGTCTTTTTTTAGGTGTTGATCACGCTTTTTATCAAAAGTATTAATCGAATTAACTTTGATTTGGCCAACAAGGTTTGAGATGGTCTTATCTTTCATATCAAAGTAGATTTTATAATCTTCAAATTGTCCCTCAACGTCTGTTAAGGCCATATACTTAACTTTGAACTTTAACTTAGAATGCTCTTTGTTAACTATATATGAAGCTGGATGTACATTTACAAAAGACAGGCAAAGAATTAGTGCAAAAAAAAGGTGCCAAATTTGGCACCCTTTATATTTCTTACTTAACGTATTTTTCATTATAGTCCTCAATTCCAAGGTTAATTACTTTCATTGCATCTTCAGCACCGTATAGGTCTGTGATTTCAACTTTTGCTTCACCTTCTTTTACAGGAATTTCTTTATAAGTTAGGAAGTAGTGCTTAAGTTCTTCTAAAACAGCAGTTGGAACTTGATCTACATCTGTGATGTGCCCAAACATTGCATCGTCTTTTAGAACAGCAATGATTTTATCATCAATTTCACCACCATCTAGCATTCTGAAACCACCAATAGGAACACAGTTAACTAGGATATCACCTTGCTTAATATTCTTTTCTGTAAGAACACAGATATCAATTGGATCTAGATCACCAACAATTCCTGTTCTTCCTGTTTCTGACTCAGCAAAGTCAGCAGATTTCTTATCTGAGTAAGTGCGTGGAATTAATCCATATAGTTGTGGAATAATATTTGAGAACTTTTGTGGACGATCAACCATTAGGTAACCGCTTTCTTTATGAACTTCATACTTAACACGGTCATTTGGTGTGATTTCAATATATGCGTTTAGAACTCTCTTTGATTCGTCATCCCATGTCTTGATACCATGCCATGGATTTGGTCTAAACATTTGTCCGTACTTTTCTAAAAACTCATTTAGCTCTGCGTTATTCATTATTAATCCTTTGAAAAATATTTGCCAATAACTTAGCACAAAGAGAATTAACTAGGAAGTAAATAGGAGCTCAAATCTTATTTGGTAAAGAACTTGATGATTTCAGCAAAGGCCGACTTTCTTTTGACTTCAATCTCACTTTGAGACATCTTTTTCAGTGCTTCGGCGCTTTGTGTCGTGGCATTGTAAATACCAATCTTAGTCTCTATTTCTGCAAGAATCTTCTTTAGGTAAGCCTCTTCTTTAGGATCGAGCTCATCTGAACGAAATAGGATATTTGCTAAGTGATGCAGTTGAGAGAGGTGGGCCGGATAATTAACATGCCCAATGAACTCGTCTGGTCGATGACGTTGTTCAAGATCTTGACGTAAGATCTCCTTATCCTCTTCATTTAACTTTGCATTATGGATAAATTCCTGAATAAGCTCTCTTTCTTGCTCGGAAACAATATTATCGAGATGAGAGAGCGCAATTAGGGTTCTCCACATATTAAGGAAACTTTCGTATTTCTTTGTATCTGTTAGCTCATTCATATTAAAATACTAACATAATTGAGAATTCAATGACTTATAGAGGATATACTTTGCCTAGTAAAAAGCATCCTATAAAGAAGGTATAATAAAGAAGTGTTTTAATGGGCGATTATTTTTATCGCATATAGGTTTATGAAAGTAGAAGATTACTCTAAGAAAATTTCACAGATGAATAGTGAGCAGCGTAAGCAGCTTGATCGTATTCGTTCAGGATATCGTGAAAATCTTAAGAACCTAGAGGATAATAACGAAGAGAAGTTAAATACTCTAAAGCACAAATACTCGAAAAAACAAGATGCTCTCATCAAAGATAATCAATCGAAATTAGAGATTGCTGCCAAGAAGGCCAAAGAGGCCATCGCTAAATCTAAAGAATTCTTTCGCAATAAGAATGAGCAAACACAAGAAGAATTTCGTAAAGTTTCAAAAGAGCAAAAAACAAACTTTGATGAAAAGCTATCTACTTTAAAAAAGTCATATTCAGATACAATTGAGCAGCGAGAGAAGACATTCTCTAATAGCCTAACTTCTCAAAAAAGAAGAGCAGATGAGCGTGTCGAGTTAAACCAAGACCGCTTTCAAGATAAGATTAAGGAACTTCATAAGCATAGTGAAGAATCGACTGAGAAGTTAAATAATGACTTTGCTAAACTTGAAAAAGAGCAAGTTAGAAAGAATCGAAAAGAATTAAATGAATTAAAGTCTCAATTCACTCTAGAAAATCATGAGTTAAAAAATGATGCTAATAAAACACTACGTAAGGTAGTTGATGAAGGCAAAAGACGTGAAGACTTCCTTGTTGAAACGAAGAAGCAAGCTTTAGAAGAGGCCAACGAATCATATGTTAGAGAATTAAATAAGAAGCAAGAAGGCGTTGATCAGATTGCTCGCGACCTACACCTTAAAACACAAAAAAATCTTCAGGAACAAAGGCTTGCTCATCAAGTTGAAGTCAGTGATATCCTTCGCGCAGAAAAGAATAAGCGTGAGGATATTAAAAGTAACCACAATGTTGATATTGCTCGATTTAAAAGTTCTCAATCAATGAAGGCCGTTGAGGATGCAGGCATAAAAGATACTTACGAGCAGAAGCTTGAGCGTCTAAAGCAATTAAACGCTGATATTATTAATGATTTTGAACGAAAGTTAGTTCAAAAAGATATTGGTGTTACAAAGAGAATTAAAGAGCAGTCCCTTGATCAACAAGAGCGCTTTATTAATTTTAAAGATGATATGAGAGCGAATATGGATCAGATTCAGGCACGTTCTCAAAAACAACATGAGATAAAGAAAGCACAATATAATCGCAATATCACTCATGAAAAGAAAGTTGCTGAAGATAATATGCTTCATAAAGAAAATCAATATCGTGATCTAATGCAGAGTCAAAGAGAGCACTTTAGAGATAATCTTATTCGTACAGAAGAAAAGAGTGTGGAAACCGTAAACTCTCTTCAGGAATCATTTAGAGAAGAGAAAGAAGAGATTAATGCTCGTAATCGTCGTATGTATGAAGATACACTTATGACTCATCAAAAAGAGATGGATCAAAAGATCGGTGATATTCAAGCTTCTTATGAAAAGAAGTTTCAAGACCAACAGGCACAGCTTAAGAAAACACTTGCTGAAACAGAAGAGAAGCTTCATATGCTTACTGAAACAGGCAAGCGTAGACAACAAGCTGAAAATGAGTTCTTTCAAGAGCAAAGCCGTATGCAACGAGCTGAGATGAAGGATAGTGTTGATCATATTAAGGATCAGTTTGAGAAGCGTTTCCAATCACTTCGTGATGATTTCAACACAAAGCTTAAGATGATGAAACAAGAAAATGAAGTTAAGCTTTCACGTATGACTCATAACCATAATATGGAAAAACAGAAAATGACGGCCGATCATAATACAGATATGCGCCGTAAGCTAAATATGGCCCAAAAGAAATTAGAGCGTCAGATGAGTGATTCTAAAAGGCTTAGAGATCAACTCGTATCTAGTTACGAAGAAAAAATTAAAAATCTAAAAAAACAATATGAATTAAAACAAATTGAAGAATATAAGAAAGTTTAATGAAGATAGTTGTCCAAAGAGTTTCAAGTTCCCAAGTCAAAGTTAATAATGAAATCGTCGGCCAAATAGAGAAAGGTCTTAACCTTTTAGTATGTATCGAACACGATGATACAATGCAGACTCTTAAAAAAGCCGCTGATAAGATTGTCGCCTTAAGAATTTTTTCTGATGAAAGCGGACGCATGAATAAATCCGTTGTTGATATTGAGGGAAGTATTTTGGCCGTCTCACAATTTACCCTTTCTTGGAATGGAAAGAAGGGGAATCGTCCAAGTTTTGATGGAAGTGCCAAACCTGAAGTCGCTCAGAATTTATTTAATGAATTTGTTAAATTACTAAATGAAAAAGTTCCAGTAGAAACTGGTATTTTTGGAGAAAGCATGGCCGTCGTCATAAATAACGACGGGCCAGTGACATTTCATATTGAATTCTAAGAATTGATAAAAGTTATGCTGTAACTTTTGAGTTTTCTGATGCTTTTTCTTTTCTTTCAATAGCAACAGCTGCTTTCCAGATCCCTGCAAAAATAAAAGCAAAGATAACAAAAAAAGTTGCGATGTGAAGTACTTCGATCGTCATCGATGAAGCAATCATTTCTTGATTTCTAACAGGCTCAAGCATTTCACCCTTAGGTACAATAGAAGTTTCGTAAACTTTAGCGTTTGCCATAAGGTCTCCGTAGTAGGTTTAAGTTGTCGATATCCCGAATATATTAAACAATTTTAAAATAAAGTCTAGTAATATCTTAACCTCTCTTAACTTTTTGAAACATGCTCTAGGTCATCTTTTCAGAAGTTTTAAAAATGAGTACATATTTCATAGTATTTGTGCCAGTATGGACAAACAAAATTACGTTTGATAAATATTTTTTATTTTAACTTAGGGGGAGAAATGAAATTTTTAAAAATGGCCCTTCTTATGACTATTTTATTTAGCTGTAAGGAATTTAAGGGTAATTTATCTGTCACTTCAGAATTAAACTTAAAAACATCAAAAGATAGCCTAACTCTAGCTCCAGGTGAGTACCGTACAAAGGTTAAATTTGTAGGTAAGAGAAAAATGGTTATTAAAGTTGCAGATGAAAAACTAAAAGTTAAGTTTGATGATAAGCTTAAGCTTCCATCAAATGGTGAATTCTTTTTAGACAAGCTTGATACTTCATTAAATTATGACATTGCTGGAACAATTTCAACTGAAGTTGAAACAGGTCCAATCCGTCATCGTAGTGAGTTCTGTGAAATTACTCATCCACAAGTTGTTTGTAACAGACGTGGAGAGTGTCGTACAATCTATCGTCGATTCCCAGGACGTACTCACGTTGAATATCGTGTTGATACAGTGACTAAGGAATTTGCTCTAGACTTTACTGATGCAGGTCAGACTTATTCAACATTTAGCTCAACAGATGTTAGTAGAGATACTGTTTATCTTTATAGAGGACATTGCGCTATTTACTAGACTAAAAAAATATTCAAGCAAAAATATAAGGGCTTCTTTTTAGAAGCCCTTTTTATTTATTTCATCTATTTGTTCATTAAGAGTCCAGAAGTCGTATAGAATCCCGAATAGGAAGAATCCACCAGTTAAGAGATAGAGAACTCCCATAATAATTTTACCTTGGTAAAACTTATGAAAACCAAAGACTCCTAAGAAAGTTAGGAGAACCCAAGCAATATTGTAGTCCAATACTCCGTCGTAGTAGCGTACATCACATTCTTCATCCATGGCCGGAATGAGAAAAATATCAATAAGCCATCCCACACCAAAAAGACCTAGAGTTAGCATCCAGATTGTTCCTGAAACAGGTTTACCATAGTAGAAGCGGTGAGAGCCCATAAAGCCAAATAGCCATAGAATATAGCCCATGACTTTACTGTGAGTATTATTAGGTAGTGTATTTTGATTCATTATTTATACTCCTTAGTTGCCCATGGAGGTGCCTTACTGTCAGATAACATTTGATCAAATGAGTTTTCAATCTTTTCAAAAATCTCTTTTGCCTCAAAGAAGTCTTCCAATTCTTCAATTTGTTCCTCTTCTTCTAAAGAGAGGGGAATACCAGTGATGATGAAATTTAGTTCACTACCTTCACATTTTGCATTGATGTAAAGTGTGTGAAAGCGCATTTCTTCATTTTGATACTTGGTAAGCTTCGAACCAGAAAGAAAGAGATGGTATTTATCATTAGTATTTGCACCAATTTCTGTTTGGAAAAAATACTCAATATCGTTAAATTCGCAAGAGAACTTCATAATTTGCTCGTTGGTTTATTAGATTTAAATTTCCTATACAATATAATTATACTAGACTTGGAGATATATGTGAAAGTTGATTATCTTAAATCACAAAATACTGATGACTTAAATGGAGATAACGTGAGCGAGCAGGATAACAAGCAAAGGCGAGAGCCGCGACGAATTTTAGTTGGTGGAGATAAGAAAACTCTGCCGCTTAATGATCAAGAAATTTTAATTGTTGCTTCAAAACTTAAGAAATATATCAAAGACAAACATGGCCTTAATACTTCGGCCAACGTGATGCAGGTTCTATCTGATATTGTTAGAGTAAAGTGTGATGCAGCAGCTGAGCGCGCGATGCAAAGTGGCCGCAAGACTCTTCAAGATAAAGACTTCTAATAAATGAGTAAATTAGAAGAAATTGCAAATCAGGTTGAGCTTTTTTCCTCAAAAGAAAAAACTTCAGTAACTCTCTTTGGTGGGAGCTTTCACCCATTTCATAAAGGACATCTTGAATGTCTTAACCAATGTTCTAAGTTTGAGGATAATATCATTATTGTTCTCGACTACAGTCATTGGAAGTCTAATGAGCAAGACGATCCATATGGTGAGTACTTGAAGATTAAGTACATGACTGAAGATCGTTTTCAGATTTATACGGGCTTTTGGGCAAAGAAGCAGCGTCGGCCTACGTATGAATGGTTAAAAGAAGTCGACTACCCTGAGGTTAATTGGCTTATGGGTGATGATACATTTGGTTCGTTCTTGCAATGGCATGAAGTTGAGAAAGTATGTCAAAAGCTTAGCAAGGTCTATGTTGTTCCTAGAGAAGAGAAGATGGCCCAATATCGTGAGGTTGAGAAGGTTATTAAAGAATATAACCCTAAGCTAGAGGTGATTTATCTAGAGCCTCATGAGTTTCAGGACTTGAGTTCTACTGAGATTCGAGAAAATAAATAAGAGAAGATTGTTTATAATAAGGCTAAGAATTAAGGCTAAGAATTATGGCTAAGAATTAAGGCTAAGAATTAAGGCTAAGAATTAAGGCTAAGAATTAAAGCTAAGAATTAAGGCTAAGAATTAAGGCTAAGAATTAAAGCTAAGAATTAAAGCTAAGAATTAAGGCTAAGAATTAAGGCTAAGAATTAAGGCTAAGAATTAAGGCTAAGAATTAAGGCT
>NZ_JBKIYI010000002.1:879631-1024947 GCF_047084945.1 Halobacteriovorax sp. YZS-3-1
AAGAATTAAAAAAGCTCCTGTAGGGAGCTTTTTTATTTCTATCGCTAAGGCTTTCCCATAGCTCCAGATACAACAAAGCCGGGCTTGAACCCGGCTTGTTGAATAGATAATTTGCCCTCTTCGAGGGGAGCTAGCATCGCGTCCAATAGGTTGCCTTTGGGCAACCAATGCCGCGAGTGCTTACTTAACTTTCCAGTAGTACTCAATTACTAGCTGAGAGTTGAAGTCAAATGGTACATCTGACTCAAGAGGTGCAGCAACCATCGTTGCTTTCTTCTTGTCTGAACCTTCAACATTGTAACAAGCTGGAACAGCTGCGAAACGTGGAGATTCTTGAGTTTGCTTGTAAAGTTGGTTGTTGTAACCTTTTTCAGTTAGAGTAACAACATCACCTTCTTTAACGATGTATGATGAACGGTCAACTTTCTTTCCGTTAACTTGTACTTGTCCGTGAGAAACCATTTGAGAAGCTGCCATCATTGATGGTGCAAATCCAAGTCTGAAAACAACGTTGTTCAGTCTTGACTCAAGGTTTGTAAGAAGTACTTCCATCCACGGCTTACCAGCAGTGTTCTTCTTAGCTTGCTTAACGTAAGTAACAAGTTGCTTTTCTCTTAGACCGTAGTGAAATACTAGTTTTTGTTTTTCTTTTAGACGAACGGCATAGTCAGAAATTTTCTTTCTTTTGTTACCGTGAACACCTGGACCGTATGGACGACGAGCTAGTGCTCCACCTTTACCAAGACCTGGAAGTTCAACACCTAGTGCTCTTTGGATTTTAAAGCGTGATCTCGCTGTAGTACTCTTTGCCATGAGGCTCTCCTTATGAATTAAGATTGGGTGGGACAAGGATAAAGTTGCATCACATCTCAAAGGCACAAAGCCTTAGGCCCATCAATCTTATCTAATATTTTCGGATGCAACTGAAGCTTTATAGCTAATAGTCATTACTTTTGTCAATGAATAAATTCGTAAATACAAGAAATTATAGAGGAATGCCTTGTTGCTTTTTAAAGATTTCAAGTACTTGTAATGTTTTAGCTCCTGGACGCCCTCCGCCAATGGCCTGATTATCAATTTTTACAATAGGAACAAGGTATTTTGTAGAGGATGTTAGGAAGCACTCATCTGCTTCTTTTAATTGGGAGCCAGTAATATTTGTCTCTTCAAAAGGGATATTATTTTCACCTAGAATCTTAATGACATTTTCTCGAGTAATACCTTTTAAAAGTCCGGCCGCAATTGGGGGAGTTTTAAAGACGCCATCCTTAACGATCCACAGGTTACTTGTTGTACATTCAGTTACATTACCGTCTTGGTTGAGCATGATTGCATCAAAGTAGCCGGCTTCACGGGCCTCGTTGTAAGCTAGGATATTGTTGAGATAATTTCCTGACTTTATATTTGGGTCCATTGATTTAACTGGGTTTCTAAGTGTTGAAGAGACGATGACTTCAACACCATCTTGATACCAAGTTTTTGGATTTTCTTGTAAGTCTTTTCCAATAATAATGAGGTTTTGTTTGCTGGCCGCTTTTGGATCAAGTGTAATTTCACCTTCACCTCGGGTAACAACTAATCGGATATAGCAACGCTGGAATCCCTCTTTATGAAGCTTTGTGGCAACTTTCATAATTTGTTCTTCCAACTCTTTGGCCGTGAATTGAAGGTGCATATGCATCTTAAGAGCTGAGTTACGAAGACGTTCAAGATGTTCGTCGAGAAAACCAATCTTTCCATTTCGAACTTCAGTTACCTCATAGACAGAGTCACCATAGAGAAAGCCTCGATCAAATACTGAGATTTTAGCATTTTCTTCATCAATAATTTGGCCATTGATACTAATTACTTTCATGGAAGAATCGACTCATATCCCTTAGGAACGATATTCCAAGCGTCATTTTCAAAGCGTATCTTATTCACTTCTTTATTATCTTTATAAATCTTTTCCCCACATTGAAGCCAGTCTAGAATTCCTCCAAAGAGGTTTTTAAATTCCGTTTTCTGATTTGACTTTGCTAGCTCAAGAATGGCCTTTGTTGCACGTGTTCCAATCGTTGAGTAAACGATAACTTCGCGTCCATCTAGGCTTTGGTGAGTCTCATGGAGTTTTGAAAGGGGAATGGCCCTTTGAATATGAGAGACATCGTATTGATAGATATTTCGAGCATCAACGAGAACGAGTCTGTTGTCGCGGCGTAATAGTCTTTTTGAAAGATATTGGCAGTCCACAGATTTTACACTTGGGTACTTCTTCCCAAGGGCCGTTGCCATACTTGTTATAACTTGTTTTTGGTTCTTTATACCTTCAGTGTCGATACACGAAGTAAGAAATAATAATGACAAGATAATATACTTCATTGTGCTTCCTATCTGCTCTTTGAATCTATGTTATTTAAGTAACTTATAAGTGACTTCATTCTTATCAAATCTATTATTATTTGACCAAGAAGAAAAGATAAACCATAATTTTAATATGCAAAAATTATTGAAATCACTCATCTTATTAAATTTATTCTTCATCGCAGGTCAACTCTCACACGCTGCTAGCTTGGGACTTGATGACATAGAGGAACCTATTTTTAGATTAAGAGGTGATTCAGGTACCAACCTTAATGAGCTTTTTATTAATATGGGTGGTGATAGCTCGACTCCAGAGGCTGCAATTACACTTTATGTTCCAGTAAAAGTTACGGCCAGCCAAGAAGCAGCTTATTATTTTGATACTTCAAGTGATCTACCGGATGTCGTTTCTACTGATGGAGGATTGTACTTTCAGGATATCGATACTAAAGGTTACAGCGATGAGGAATTATATGTTGCTGTAAAAGATAATAGTAATGGATCAGATGCCAGCTTTAGAATTGTGACTCAAATTCCTAGCTCTGATGTGGAAGCTCCTTTTGTCAGCTTCATTGATCTATGTTCAACATCGGAATTAAATTGCGCTGGTTTTACAGATAAGCTTGCAACAATTAAAGATGAGATCGAATTGGTTTTCTTTTTAAAGCCAGATGGAACTGACTATCCACCAAATGAAGATAATATCGTTATTCCAGATACTGTCGGACAAGCACTTTATTTTAAATTAGTCATGAGTGCTGCATCAGAAGATATTCAGACAAAATCCTCTCTAGTTATTAATGCAACTTTTGACGGGGATGCAACTGGGATCATTGAGTATACAGGTGATCACGGAGGAAATGGTTCTTATATTTCTAGAATGGCCTTATATTTAGTTAATCCATCGGCCGCTGTAGCAAAGACTAACTTCAGAGAAATTATTGAAGAAAAAGGTGAAGATGGAACAATAAAAGTTTCTAGGCTGACAAATGGATTAAATTATCGTGCGGCCATCGCTTACGTTGATCATTTTGGTTTTATCGGAACACTTGTTGAAAGTAGTGATATTAACCCTAAACCAATTGAGAAATTATTGGCCAAGAATCAATGTTATTTAGTCACTGCAGGCTTTGGCCATGACCACTATGTCTTAAATTACTTTCGCCATATTCGAGATGAGTACTTAATGAGCTTTGGAGCAGGGCAATTATTTGTCGAGTTTTATTATGGAACAGCGCCAAAGTTTGTAAAATATATCTTAGAAAACAAAGCCTTGGCCTATACTATTAAACTATATAGTTTATCAATTTATTTTATTTTACAAAATATAGTATTTATAATAGGATGCATTACATTATTATCGACTTATACATTTAGAAGAGAAATTAAAACATGCCTTACAAAGTACTAATCGTTGATGACGAACCAGATATTTTAGAGCTTTTAGCTGAAGAATTACAGTTTGAAGGTTATGAGACTGAATGTGCAAGTTCTGGGAATAGCGCTGTTAAACTAATCAATAGTGGTGGAACTTTTGATGCGATTATTTCTGACTATAAGATGCCCGATGGTAATGGAAAGGTCGTACTTGATTGTTCAAATAGTCACAAAGAACAAAAGGATAAGGTTTTCTACTTCGTCTCTGGCCAAGCAGATATTTCTCTTAAAGAGGCCATGAAAGAAGGGGTAACTCGCTTCTTCTATAAGCCATTTGATCTTGATGAATTACTAACGAGTTTAAAAGGCGATTTAAGCCAATAGATATATCAAGGCCCTGTTTAACAGGGCCTTTTTTTTTAGTTTAGAATTGTTGAGTGAGTACCGCGAACAAAGCGATTTTTTCCAAGGTGATCTTCCTTACTTTCCTCAATTAATAGATCCCAAAAGTCATCCATTTCATCATATTGAGCAAGCAGTTCATAAGTACGGCCAAGGCCTTGTCTTGAAAAAGCACTTCTTTGAAACTCAACATTTGTACGAAGAGTATCAAATTCATCTTTTAGAGTATTAATTGTTTCAGTACTTAGGTCATCGAATTCCTCTTGCATTAGTTCAAGAATTCGAGTGGCCATTCTCTTAGGTCCAAAGTAGCTAGAGATGAAGTTGATAAATACCTTGGCATTAATCTTTCTAAGAATAGGGTTGGCCTTATTGTAGAAAGTTGCTAGGAAACATTCATCAATCTGTTGGTGTCTTACTTCATCAAGCATGTGGTAGTAATGGCACTGCCAGAAGTTCCAATCAACATCTTTTTCTTTTAGGGCCTTATTATATTTCTTCGAGATATCTAATGTACGCTCTTCAAAGAATAGGGCAATCCAAATCCACCATAGAAAGATTTGTGGAAATTTCGTCACAATTTTCATGATAAAGTTTTGAGTCTTAGAAAGCTTAAAAATTCTTAGAGGATTCTCTTTTGAGTAATTCTCAGGTTCAGCTTTCATTAGCATACGAAGAAAGATTTCACCGTGCTTATCTTCTTCTTCCATAAAGTGATCGATGGCCTCGTTCATTTCTGGATTTAGCTTATAGATTCTCTTACAGCTTCTAAGAGCTGGATTGAGAAGTACATTTTCAAACCATATAAATTGCTCGCAAATTGAAAGGCCAATTAATTGGTTAAAGCGAAGCTTTTGAGCATCAGTTAATAAGTCATAACTAGGAAGATATGAGATTGTAATCATCTCATCTGGTGTCCACTTTAAACTCTTATCAATTGGCTTTGTCCAATCAAGAGCTTCTACAGTGAAAGCACGGTCCACAGATTGTTTATTAAGTCTTTGCAGTCTTTCTACTAATCTTGTTTCCATAGTTCTTCCATCTCTTCTTTATGATTATTTTCTAAGTATTTAATTAAGTCTGTTGTTGTTTGGCACTGTAAGAAGATCGTAACAGGTAGATCTTCAAAGTCTTCTTTAAGTCTGGCGATAAAACTCATGGCATCGTATGAATCTAGTCCAAGAGTTGCAAACTTTGTGTCTTCACTTAGCACAACTTCTTTATCTGAAACTTCTGCTATTGCTTCATTTAAATATGTAAGAAGTTTTTGTGCCATTATTTATCCTATTTTTTCTCTTAATAAGAAATTAAACTTAAACTTATTTTTAATCCACTTTGATGCAAGTAAGTTAAGGCCAAAGCGTTTTTCAACTTTATTTAGCTCTCCCTTAAGAAAGCGCTGTCTCGCATCCTGTCTTTTTACTTTTCCACTTGTGGTCTTCTTTAGGGTCAACTCTGGAACAATGATAATACTGTCTAAAGTTAGTGCAATTTTAGATCTAAGGATTTCAATAACTTGCTCCTTAATCTTATTGCGGCCCTCTAATGACTTCTCATTTGTTTCAATAACGATTTTGGCCAGTTCACCATCTAGTCCTGGTACACTGAAGGCCACGATGCGACCTAGTTTTACTTGAGGTACTTTTGCGGCCTCAAACTCGATATCGTTGGCATAAATATTAACTCCATTACAGATAATTAAGTCTTTGCTTCTTCCTGTAATATAGAGGTTTTTGTCTTCATCTAGAAAGCCTAGATCACCAGTATTGAGCCATCCATCTTCTAGGTGAGTGGCACGGCCATAGTAGTGGTCTGAAATTGATGGCCCCTTAATATAGATTTCTCCAATTCCATTTTCACTATTTCTTATCTCTAGCTCAGTAGGAGAGAGGACTTTCCCGCATGAGATATACTCTTCATTGTCACGAGACTGTTTTTTATACTGAGTTCCTACTTCGTGGAAGGTAACAGCAAGGGTTGCTTCTGCAAGTCCGTAAACAGGCATTATGGCCTTTGAGTTAAATCCATATTTCTTAAAGCGTTTGCTAAAAGCATCGAGAACATTTGCCTTGATTGGCTCAGCTCCACATTGAGCAAAACGAATATGACTTAGGTCAAGCCCTTCAAGTTTGCTTTCTGGAATCTTTGTGGCGCAAACATAGTAGGCCGAATTTGGTATACAAAGGGCACTACACTTTGTTTCACTCACAAGGTGTAGCCATTTGTGAGGGGCAATAACATAATCCTGAGTTCGCACAATATGACATTCTAAATTACTTAGAAGTGCTGTCATTAGACTTCCTATTAGTCCCATATCGTGATGAAGCGGAAGCCAAGTACAAATCGAGTCTTTATCTGTTAGCTTAATCCCAATATTAATTTGCTCATTATTTGCCAGTAGATTTTTATGACGAATAACAACGCCCTTTGGTGCAGAAGTAGAACCTGAAGAGTATTGAATAAAACAAGTATCTTCAAGTGTTGGGTTTGCAAAGCTTGATGCCAGTTTTTTTGCTTCATCTAATTTTAATATATTTGTGTAGCCCGCTGGTGTCTTCTTTGCGGCGATATACTTTGTTTTTGCACTAGAGGCAAATTGAAAGAGTAGCTCTTCAAAGTCTTTCTTTAGCATCAGGGCATTTGAGGCCATTGGAACTGGTGTATTTCCAGATAAGATGATCCCAAAGAAGTAAGTGACAAAGTTTTCTTCGTTTTCAAAAGATAGAATTATATTCTCATCTTTAATATCGTTTTCAATAATCTTAGATGCAATCTGACATGCTTTTTCCATCATCTCATTAATGGATAGAGAAGACACAAGCTTATAATTCTTATAAAAGAATAAGACTTTCTTATTTCTTTCTTCAATCGAGTGTGAAAGTAGCTTTTGAATTAGATTATGCATCAAGCTCTCCTTCAATGAATTGGATGATTTCAAGCGTTTTATTAAAGATATGTGGCATAAATACATATTCATTTACACTGTGACCAACATAGTAGAAGAGTACGCGATTAAGTAAGTACTCATATGAGCATGCCAACATATTTTCTAATTTTTCATTTCTCTCTAGCTCAATACCGTCTTTTTCAAAGAATAATTCAATATCACTTGCAATCTCCTCACTTGGAGTTGTAAAGCTCATGAACTCTACTAGATCACGGTATGGAGAATTAAATCTTGATAATTCCCAGTCGTAAAAACATGGGCGACCTTTCTTAAAACAGATATTTCTTGGGTTAAAGTCATTGTGTGTAAGAGTCTTTGGACCTTCATCAATAAGCTTTGCCCATTTATTGATATTAGAAAGAATTTCTTCTAATTTACTTTCTGTTTCTGCACTTATGTAGCGCTGAGCACGGATATAGGTAATAATTGATTTAGTTAAATCAGCGTCAACTTTCGTCTTTCCTAAGTTTAGTGAAGAATTACTAACTTCTTCACTTGAAAGAAAGCTTGTGTGTACCTTTGAAATGGCATCATAAATAAGCTCTCTCGTTGAACTAATCCACAGCTCTGGAGAGGCTTCAGTATTAATAAGCTCTACTTGTGAGAAGTTTAAATTTTCAAGAAGAATTAAATATGCTTCTTTTTGAGTATTGATATAGGTACCGTGTAGAGTCGGTATATAACGTGAAAAATCACGTGATACCATTCGGTAAGCTTCTATTTCTCTAATATGACATTTTGTAAATTCGTTATCTCGAATAGTTTTTAAGAATTTGCGTCTTATATCACTATCTGCAAAACCAGCAATTGCTGCAAGGCCTGCAATTACATCAGTATCTAGTGGTTTTGATTTTAAAATAACTTGTTTTTCTTTATCCACTTCAAGTGCAGTAAAGCCAAGCGACTTATTTACAACTCTTGATGTTGCTTCTGTGATGATTCCATTTTCAACGTTAACTTTTACATCGTGTTCAATAGTCTCACTTTCTTTTAGTGATTCAGAAAGATCAGAGAAGTTTTCTTTGATAAAGTCTTTTGTTATATCTTTTGTCTTAAGCTGATCTTTTGGATTATTTCTTCCAAGCTTGTCGTGAGCGTAAGCAAATTGTCCACCACAGATGGCCGACATTGTTGAAAGTTCAAGAGATAGAGCAGCTCCTGCAATAATTTTTGCAAAACGCTCAACCTTTCCAGCTCCTGCACAATCAATTGCTTGAAGACAATTCTTATAATGGCCAAGTCCTGTTCCACCACCAACTGTACCGATTACAAGAGATGGAAGAGTTAAACTTACATATAAACCTTTTTCGTGTTTTTCAAAATTTAAAACCGCCGTAGATGACTCATGGATACAAGCAAGGTCTTGTCCCGTTGAAGCAAAGATTGCAGCAACTGCATTGGCAACGTTTACGTTATATCCCATCATCCCTTCAAGGCGTGTGATTGGAAGTGATCTAAGATATAGGTTGATCAAGTCTGTACTTGAAGTTTTAAGGATTCTCTTTAGTACTTTTTCTGTGATCACACATTCTGCAGTCACGTAAGTTCCACGAGTTTGCATGGCCGATCCAACTGAAACTTTCTTATCACTTGAGCCATTTCCTTCTAAGAAAAATTCAATAAGATTAATCTTAGAAGTAAGAAGTTCTTCTTTAATCCATAGACATGACTGCCAAGTACAAACTGTAGTCATATTCTGACCAGAAGCATCTGCACATTCATAAATGAATTTAGCGTGAACATTGCGACCAATAAGAGTCGTCTTGATCTTTTTTAGATCAGCAAAATTAGAATATTTCTTTGTGATACTTTTGATTGTATTAAAATTATCTTCAAGCCATGCCTTAAATTCATCAGCATGATCAATATCTTCAAATGTAAAAACAGGTGCGCGATACATGCGCTTTCTAGTGACCTTTGCTTTAAAACCACCACATAGTGAAACAGCAAGTGCACCACGATTAATTGAAGAAACCAGAGCACCCTCTGAAGTTGCAATAGGGATATAGAGCTCTTCCGTCTCTCCCTTTTCATTCATTTTCAGTGGCCCACAAATTCCCATAGGAATTGAAATACTTCCAGCGTAGGACTCGATATTTCCCTTTAAATTTAGGCCATCCAGGTCCGTTGTTGCAATGGCATCAAGGTCTTGCCCACATTGCTCTTCTAGAAGCTCGATACGCTTTAGACGAGCTGCCTCAGAGTAGTCAAAACGAGATGGGGCCGACAGCCTCTTCTTTGTCGCTTTCTGAGCAGTTTTTGGGGCAGGAGCAAGCTCCACATTTGCAGAATTTGTGTGTGTTTGTTCTATCTTCATCCTTCTAATATAGCGTTTTGAGCGTTTCACATGGGGGAGTTTGAAATTAATACTATAGGTGTTCAGAGTTTTTACGTTGTTTTGCTCTATTAACTAAAGGATTAAACTTTTTAAAAACTTGAACATAAATTTTCTTGAATAAGGCTTTGTTTATAAACCCTTGTTATTGTTGAAGAATTATCGTTTAGGGTTTTCTTAAAATTCTGGTGTTTGTAACTTCTATGATTACAGTAGTTTATCGTTTGTAACTATGATCTTTCTTAAGTTACTGATATTGCTCATGTTTTTTGACTATTAAACGATAAAGTGTCGTATATTACTAGATGTGTATTTCGAAAATTAGTCAGATTTTAAAAGAGATACGACTTATACGAATTTCTTAGGCTACATCAAAATATTTATGATTATTGAATTTTATAACTACTTAATGACGCAACTGAAAGGGTTCATTTCTGTTGGAAGCTATACAGAGAAAGTATTACTACTTCTCATTGTCACCATCGCTGCGTTGATCTGGTTGAAGTTAATAACTTACTGTTTAAAAAAGTTTATTGATGAGAGAGCAAAAGAGAAGAGTATGGATATTGAGATGACTTTAGATGGTGATTTGAAAATGACAGAGCCCGCACTTAAGGATTTCAATATTCGTCCTTGTCCAAGTTGCGGGAAGCGCACAATCTCTTGGATGCATGCAATAAAGAAGCCTCAGACTTGTGGAAATTGCACAAGACGATTTGTCGGTGTTATTCCTGAAAGTAAGAATCGATTCTGCTTTTGTCTTGCTATGATTAGTATCCTCGTGGGGGTGTTCTTACTATCGATACAAAGTGTATCAAGTAAAATTAGCTTTCTTGTGGCAATTGTTGGGCTTTTAATATTCTTTCTTTATAGGCTTTGGCCAAAAAAGCTTGTTGAAGTTAAAGACTAATCAAAGACTAAATAAGTGATAATGGCGATCCTTTTGTGAAATATCCTTAGCAAAAAGTGATGGTAGATTTCCCTCTCGCATAAGACAGAGGAATGCCTGGTCGTAGTTTTGACGTACTTGAGGAATAATTTCTTTAAGTAAGTAGATAAAGCTTAGCCCCATATGGCGATGATCTGGATGAACTCCCATCGTTTTTATAAGAAGTCTCTTTCGGTCAGCGGCCGTGATATCAATGAAGTTTAAAATTATTCCCACTATTTGTTGGTTGTCTTTTGAAATGAGACAGCGAGAAGTAAATGGACAGATAAGTCCCGCTGCTTGCTCTCCATACTTTGCTTTAAAAGTCTCAAATGAAAGAGTTGAATAAGCTAGATTTTCTCCAAAGACTTGATCTGCACTTTTATAAAAGCGTTCGATATTATCCATCCAGTACTTTGTATCAATGACTTGGAGAGTGTATTGATCTTTCATGACACTATCATCGATTTCATCAAATTGCTTTGACCAGTCTAAGAGTTTTTCAAAGTCATTAATTTCATACGTTAGATAACTTTCAAAGATTTCACCATGTGACTTTAATAATTGATAAAGCTCAGGCTCATATGGCGGCTCCATTAAGTGATGGGGAAGGTCTTCATTTTCTTTTAAGCGATATGTATTATAAGTTGAAAAGTTTAATGGCCCTACAATCTTTTCACTTTGATGCTTGGTCTTATATTCTCTGGCAGCATCAATGAAGTTATTATTAAGCTTACCTTGGCAAAATCCAAAATAGGCCTTGTTATCAATTAGGAAAAAGACAGCGCTTGAGTCATCATCACTAAACTGCTCAATGCTTGAGATGGAATCATTGTCTTTAAAGAGTTCAAACTCCTGTTTATGTTGAATTGATAGGCCTTCTAAATTAATTTCCATACATACCTACTAGTAGTGCAACGTAGAGAAGAAGAGCAAAGAGTCCAAATGATTTTTCATTCTTCTTTCTTCCATCTAGGCTAGGTTTCTTTAAAAACTTTAAAAGAGTTGACTGTGCTGCTGCAAAGCCAGCTATTCCCATTCCTACAGTAACACCACGAAGGTTAGGGATAAGTGTTGTGAAATATAGAAAACAGGCAAGTGTAATAATATTCATAATTGAGATAATGAGCACACTTCCACCAATGCCGTAGATCTTTGAGTAAGAATCAAGAGTTTCACTTTCTTCTTCTGGGCCTCTTGTCTTTCTTGTAATTTCGTAAGAGAAGCCAGAAGTTAAGGCCATGACGAGAACAATAATAGAATAAGTTTCAAATTGAGGAACCTGCCACTTTGTTGAAAAGATCCAAATTATGATAAGAGGAGAGACCAGCATGTGAGAGAAAGAATAAAGAGTTAGTCTTTTTTCAAGCCAGCTTCCAACAAAGAATTCCTTTGCCATAAGAACGGACCAAATATAGACAATCCCGTAGCAAATAAGACTTAGATAATTATTAGAGATTAATAATGAAAAGCTTACACAGATGACAGTGAAGATGGCCGCCATGATATCGAGATGCCAGAGCTTTATAAGTCCTCTTTGAAGTGCTCTTTCTGGATGATTGATACAATCAATTTCAAAGTCCTTGTGCTCATCAAAGACTCTTAAAATATAATAGTGTCCAATTACAGCAACGGCTCCAAGAAGATCCATTACGACAAAATCGAGACTTTGATCAGTTAGAAAGAGTGCGATGCGAGACATTACAAAATATGTAATGATACCTGAGATAACATTATCGATTGGAAATCTTTCCTGTGACCAAGCGAAGTATCTCTTTAAAAATGAATCTTCCATTGTAATGTGACTAATGTCTTTACTCATACACCCTCATTTGAATTTATTTTCTTAATATCATTATATAATGAAAACATTTATAATTGGACTATGGCGAAATATTTTACTGATAAACTTAATTATTCATTAGCTAACGAAGACATTGAGCTAGAGGCCAATATTTGTAAAAAGTTGAAGCCCAAGAGCATTGGTTCTATTTGTGGAGCAGGACCTCGCGGTCTCTACTTATTACCTCAAACTGGCTGTCAGCTAGATTTATTCGATGTCTCAGAGATTCAAATTGAATGGGCGAGGGCCTATGAGAAGGCCATTTGTGAGCTAGATGAAGTAAGCTTTCTTCGTGCTTATCACGATGATTCATCGATTTTAAAGAGTATTGGAATAAATATTGAGCTTCACGATATTCTCGATAGTAATGAAATTGCTGCCCTGGCCGGAAGTTGGGAGAAAACTTTTCTTAAGTTTTCTAAACTTGCCAGAAAGATTCTTGGCCACAAACTTATTCGCCAGTTAAAGAATTGCCAAAGTATAGAAGAGCAGAAATATATCATCACTTCAACTTCGTTTAGCGTGCGCTGGACGGTGGTTTTGGCCATTGTTGGTAATAAGGCCATGATGAATTCTTTACTTTATAGTGGGGATTTTATTAAAAAGAACTTGAAAGAAAGTTATGTGAAATTCTATCGTTCACGCTTTGCTCGACTTTTTTCTACAACTTTGATAAAGGATAATTTCTTTCTAAGTCTATGTCTGTTTGGTGAAGTAACGTTGACGAATACACCTCTTAGGTGTCGAAGCTTCAATGGCCTTCAAACAAGTGTAAAAGAATCTGAAATTCATTATCAAATAGGTGATATCGTCTCTACTTTATCAAATGGCGAAAAACAATATGATTATTTTTCATATTCTGATGTTCCAAGTTATTTTGATGATGAGCTTGGAAATAACTTTATTCAAAAGGCCAAGCCTTCAATTAAAGTTGGTGGAGTAATTTGTGTTCGCTACTATCTAAGAGTCTTTGAGCCTGATCTTGCAGGCTTTGAGGATATTACAGATCAATTTTCTTCAGAGATTAAAAATGAGAAGGTTGGTGTTTATAATATTAAACTTTATCGAAGAATCGCATAATAAAAAAGGACCTAGTTAGGTCCTTTTTATTTTACTATCTTTACAATTCCTCTTTCACAATCCATTTCAACTTCATCACCATTTTCAATAATTTTAGTGATGCCTGGTATACCTACAATTGTTGGTATCTTTAACTCTCTTGCAATGACTGCTGAGTGAGATAAAGTTGAGCCTTTCTCAACTAATAGTCCCTTGATTGAAGGAAAGAGTGGGGCCCATCCTGGATCTGTTCTAACTGTACAAAGGATTTTATCATTTACATCTATTCCTTCATCAGGCTTAAAAAGTAGAGCGACTTCACCATTGATCTGCCCAGGATAGCAACCAATACCTTTTAGGGCACCATCTGGATCGATTTGTGTGTGTCCTTCATAGATAAAGTCATTACCAGCATGTACGAAACCAAAAGTTTTAAAGTGATGGCCCGGCTCATCATTTTCATATGACTCGTACTCGGCCTTTCTAAGTTCAATCAAGTCTTTTAATCGTGTTTGCACAATCCTTGCATCTTTTAATTCTTCAATTTCACTTAAAGTTAAAAAGAAAATATCTTCTGGTGAATTAATAAGCTCAAATGAAGCCATTTGATTTCCCATTTCTCGATAAATTTGACGGGAAATACCAAATGATTTTGTACGAAGTAGTCTTGTATTTTCGCGGTAGCGAATCGCCTTACGTAGCTTTGCAAGGTCCTTATAGAAGCGCTTTCTTGCAAAGAATGATAATTTCTTTTTTACAACAGGAGCAATTTTCTTTTCTTCACTTTCTCTTAATTCGACTTCGCCAGCAATGAAGGTTTCATATCCTAAGCTCTTTTTAACGACATAGTTCTTTAGAATATTTATTAAGAAGCTTGGATCTTCACGTAGAGAAAGACTTTCAAGTTTTAATTCTCCAATTGTACGATCACCAAAAGCCTCAATATAATCTAAGCACATTTGATAAACTTTCTTATCATTTAAATAGATAAAGTCTAAGACATTCTTATTTTCAACTTTAAGAAATTCATCAACAAGAGTATTGTCCCACTTTTTTATCTCATCACTTATTTTTAGTAATTCCTTAGTTGGCTGTGTTGAAGCAATATCAGACTCACCAGAGAGGAGATTTCCTAGAACAAGATCTGGATTTTCATAGCCTAATTTATCCATCCAACGATACATCTTTCCATTCATCATCATAACGTAGAAGTCATTGATGAGAGGGGCATGCCATTTTTCAGTGATTTTCTGATCCAGTTCTTCAGTTAGATCGTAGAGCTGTGTAAGGTTAAGGCGATTAAGCTTTGAAAAGTCGATTTTATTATATACTTCGTAGAAGCCATCCATAAAATCAGCAACGACCTTATCTATTTTAGAAAAATACCACAGTAGGCTGCCAAAGGATTTAATCATATTTGGTATCATGGCCATGCGCTGGGAAAATGAAAGGTCCTTATCTTCGATAAAGTCAACTGGATCTGTAATTCCCATCATCTTTTCCATATCACCTTTTGATTGTTTAAAAGATGGAAGTAGCAAAAGACCTTTGTACCATGATTGAATATTATAAAAGACGCGCCCATTGATAAGCGCAATCATATTCTTATGTCGTTTTTCGTGTTTCTTTAGTTCTTTCTCGCTTAGCCCCGTTAGACCTAGAAGTTGATGATAAACCTTGAAGTACATTTTAGATGCATATGAGAAAGTAAGGGGAGTTGTAACACCATTAAAAGATTCTTGAATATTTGAGTTATCAAAGACATTCATAAATTCATGTCTTTTATCCATAGGTAAAGAGGTAATATCTCTTGTTTGTACTATGTAGATTTCACCATCTTGAATACAAAACTCTATATCTTGAGGCTTCTTTTTAATTTTAAGGATAGAAAAGGCAAGTTCTCTAATTGCTCTTATTTCATCATGAGATAAGACCGGTGATTTAACTTCATCTTTTTCTACATCGATTTTCTTTGTGGTCTTATTTTCAAAGTCAGCGATGATCTTGAAATCTTTTTCTCTAATTTCACTTTTAATCACGTCGCGATCATCAATAGTGAATTCATCAGTATTACATTCACCACTTACAACACCTTCACCTTGACCGAAGTTTGCTGAAATTAGCATTTCATCTCTGTGCCCATTTATAGGGTTTGCAGTAAAGAGAACACCCGACTTTTGAGGATCAATCATTTCTTGAATGATAACGGCCATCTTGGGTGTTGTATGATGAATATTATTCTTAAATCGATATGTAAGTGCAGTTAGTGAAAAGTTACTTTTAAAGCAGTTTCGAATGGCCTGAGCGATTCTATCTTTACCTTGGACGTAGAGGAATGACTCCAGTTGTCCTGCAAATGAGAAATGACTTCCATCTTCATCAGCTGCAGAACTTCTTATAGCGTAGTGGAGCTCTCCATTAACATGGGCCATGACATCTTCAATTATATCAATTTCACATTTATCAATTTCACTATGAATGGCCGCGATCAATTGCTTTAGTGAGTCGAGATTTTCTAATCTTGTATAATCATCAATAAGACTCTTTAGCTTATCATTTTTGTCAATCAATGTTTGAAAATAATGAGTAGAGAGACAAAACCAATCAGGGGTCTGTACTTTACACTTCTCAAGTTTAGCTAAATTAAAAGCCTTTCCACCAATTTCATTCGTTGTTGCAAGCAATGCTTGCGATTTCGTTAATAGATACATTTCCTACCCAACATTACTTTTTAATAGATTTCATTTAATATTATCATATGAAAAAAATTGAGGATATAAGGAAAACTCTGGGGTACTCGGGGATACCAATAAATGGCTGCCATTATTTAGACGAGCATTTTCGCTCTCAGTTAAATAAGCGCTGTCTTGTTTATCAAGGCCAAGATCTTAATTATGAAGACTTCATGAAAGAAGTTGGAGCATGGATCAAGACACTAGAGTCTCAAGGCCTAAAGAAAGGGGATCGCATAATTGTTATTATGCCTCTTCGACTGGAACTCTATCAACTCATGTGTGCTATTTTTTATTTGGGACTAGTTGTGGTGTCTGTTGATTCTACAATGCCTAAAGAGAAGTTAAAGCAGGCCCTCGTGGATGCTAATGCACAGGCAATCATTTCAGTAAAAGAGCTTCTCAAGTGGACACCTTTTCTACCAGCTCTTTGGAAGATGAAGCGTTTTACTTTTGATCAAAGTTGTCTTTTTTCAACTCAATTAACTAAGATAAAAGATGATCCAACATTGGAGTTTAAACAAGTTCCTCTCCAATCAGATGCTCCGGTTCTTATTTCTTTTACAAGTGGCTCAACAGGAAGGCCTAAGGCCGCAAATCGAAGTCTTGATATCTTTTTATCCCAAAAAATAGTATCTGAATATTTTTGGCTTCACAAAGACGATGAAGTGGATATGCCATTTTTTCCAACTCTTGTTTTGCAGAATTTAGGACTTGGAATAACCACAATCTTTCCTGATATGGACTTTAGAAAAATTAGAGAGTTTGAACCTGAAAGAGTTGTAAAACAAATGAATCAATATGATGTTACGCGCTTTAGTGCCACTCCTATGATCATTAAAAAACTTGCCAAGTACATAAGTGAAAATGAGATAAAAATTCCAAGCCTTAGAAGTATTATCATCGGTGGGGCAGAGATAACGACAAAGGATGCAAGTATTGTCTTAAATGCCTTTAAGTCAGCTTCTTCACAAGTTGAAATCCATATCATTTATGGCTCAACTGAAGTGGAGCCTATCAGTTTCACTCCTATTGATGAGTATATTAACAATGATGGAGTGGGGCTTAGACTCGGACAAGTCATCGATGTTTTAGATGTAGAAATTAAAGAAGTTGATAATGCCTTTGATTTTAATCAAGATGTGCAGTGGGGTGAGATATGTTTAAGTGGGCCCCATGTAATTAAAGAATATATTGATAATCATCCAGCAAATAAAACCACAAAGCATAGAGATGAGAACGGGACTCTTTGGCATTTAACTGGGGATGTGGGTTATCTTAAAGATAATAAAATTTATCTCTTAGGAAGATTAAAAGATTGCCTGAAGATAGATGGAAAATTAATTCCTACATTTCATCTTGAAAATGAATTGGCCAAAGTTGATGGAATCTCTCGTGTTGCATTTGTTCAAGTTGATACAAAGGTCTTATGTCTTGTCGAGGGTCAGGAGAGCTTAAAAGACGCTGTAGGTGAATTTATTGCCAAGTGGAACTTAGGAAATGTTGAGATTCGTTTTGGAGAAGTTCCTGTTGATACGAGACACTTTTCAAGAGTTAATCGAAATGAGATTCGAAGCTTTTTATAAGGAAATGGATAAAAAGCTTCGAATCACTATTTTAGTCCCTGCTCACAGGACTAATATTTATTACAGATATAATTAATTTTCTTTGTTAGCTTACTCGGTAGAGTACTTCTAAAGATCGACCAGAAACTTCTTTTGTGTCCACGACAACGAAGCCATGCTGGTATGTACATTGGTCCATCATCATCTACATTTGTTTCTCTCATAAAGTCTTTTAGGTGGAGATCAAGGAGTTCCTGAGAGTCTCTTTTTTCAATGACATCTCTTTGATACAGATTATCTGCAATTTCAAATGGTGTCACAAAACTTCTTTGGTCTGGATAAAGAGCATTGCTCTCGTCAAAGTGGTATGCAGCTCTAATATACGTATAGAATTTAACTTCTGGATACTCTTGAGCAATATCGTGATAGAAAGTATTGTCATGCTCTCCGTTATCACCAACTAGAATTACATTTTTCGGATCTTCTCTTTCAATTAATTCTCTTAGCCTTTGTGCTTTAAATACTTTAGTTGATACCTTAATTGGCCTAATCTCAAGACTTCCTTGTGGAAAGTCACCAAGATATAAAAGAGTTGAATGAGACCACTTCATTAATTCTTCTGGAGCATTTGTAAGATAGTAAACTTCTGCTCCAGTTCGATCCTTAATAATATGATAAAGATCTGCCATTCCTAGAAAGATATTATTGACCTTGAATGCATTCTTTACGGTATCGATCTTATCTCTGATATGACCAATTTTAATTGTATCGTCGATATCAGAAATTAGGATTGTCTCAGCTGCAAGCCCTGCAGTTGAGAAAGTGGAAATAAGAAGTGTAAGTATCGAATTTTGAATAAGTTTCTTCATGATTTGATGTTAGGAAATTAAATCCTCAAAATCATGACGCATAGCTAATTTTTGAACATTATACAGAGATTTCGTTAAAGTTTTCCATCCAAGTGGCAAATTGCTTACAATTTCGCACCTCTAGGGTCTTTAAAATATAGAGTTTTTTATGTCCGTTAAAGCTTAGAATCTCGCCGCGGGCCTTAAGCTCCTTTAATCTTTCTAATTCTTTAAAGTGCTCAATATTTCGGTAATCACAGGTACTAATTGTTTCTGTGGTAAGTTTCTTCTTTTCTAATAATTCACTTTCTAGCTCTTTTAATAGCTTTAATTGGTCTCGGTTTAGCTCATTTTTCATGAGATTAAGCTGCTCTAAATACTGCTCTCCATTAGAGAGACTTCTCTTTGCTAATGTTCCCATTCCGCGTGAAGTAAGCCTTGAGAACTCTTCAAGATTTGCTTGTGTATTGTAGAGATAACGACTTGCCAGTGCCGCTTGTGAAGCGTTTGAACTAAAGTGGTAGACTCCAATTAATATGAGTAAGAAGTAACGTATTTTCATACTAAATAAGATGCAACGACGATGCCAATTTCACAGGGGTGATGAGACGGGGTTTCAGGGCCTTAGGCCGTTTATTTTATGGACAGTGTCTAAAAATATCGTTATTTAGGGTACTTAGTTTTTATTTCGTGTTATAAGGCATCTTATGTATTATTTCGATCACGCGGCCTCCACAAAGCTTTATCCAGAAGTTGTGGAAGTGCTATCTAAGAGTTTTGAATTAGATTACCCAAATCCTGCGGCCAAGCACGCAGCTGGAAAGGCCTGCGCTAAAAAAATCGAAAATGCCCGCCAAGAAATCTTAAAAGGTTTAGGACTTTCTGGAGAGGGACAATTTGAAATCATTTTTACTTCTTCTGCTACGGAGTCAAATAACCAGGTTATTAGAAGTATTGAGGATGGGATTGTCTACCTTGCTGGAGATCATCCATCTGTTACTAAGGTTATTGATGGTGGTGAAGGCCTAAGATCAATAGATGAAATTGTAGATGCCGTTAATGACACGACAAAGCTTGTTTGCATAAGCCTTGTCAATTCTCAGTCTGGACAATTATTTGATGTAGAGTCAATTACCCAAAAAATAAAAGAGAAGAATAAGAGTTGTCTTGTTCATGTTGATGCCACTCAAGGCTTTGGTAAAGTTCCATTCACTCTTAAGAATTCAAAAATTGATTTTGTATCCTTCGGGGCCCATAAAATGGGAGGTCCGCGCGGTATCGCTGGGCTAATTTATCGCTCAAGTCTAAGTGAAAAATTAAAGCGCTACTTACGAGGTGGCGGACACGAAAAGGGGCTACGAGCTTCAACTCCAGCGACTTCACTTATCTTAGCGCTTGCTAAAGCATGCGAGCTATCCTTTGCTGACTTAGTTAAGAATATGGCCCGAGTTAGTGAGCTAAAAGAAGAAATAAAAACGAAGCTAGCTTCGTTTCACAATAATATCAGTTATCCATTTGAAGAGCGTAATACTTCTCCTTATATTTTGTGTGTTCAATTTGCAGGTATTGCAAGTGACGTTCTAATGCGCCATTTAGAAATGAAGCAAATTATGATCTCTTCTTCAACTGCATGTTCGGCAAAGATAAAGGGAAAGAATCCTTTATTTGTAGGCCTTGGTATTGATGAGAAATATCATAAGAACATCCTTCGTATCTCATTAGGTAAGTCCACGACGAAAGAAGAGGTGGATGCAATGTTAGATGGATTTAAGCAAGTGATAGATGAAATTGGTTTTTTAATTAAGTAGGACTAAATATGTATAAGAGTTTAATTTTAACTGTTGATGAATTATGGCTAAAGGGAAAGAATCGCAAGAATTACTATCGTAAGCTGCAATCAAATCTTTCACCAATCTTTAGTAAGTTTCATCACACGAGTTGGAAATTAAAGAATAATCAACAAAGACTTGTTGTAGAAAGTGAGGAACCATTTAGCGATGAGCTAATTGATCGTCTTCGTTGGGTTCCAGGGCTAAGTTCTGTTACTCCAATGAGAAGCTGTCCACTTGATCTTGATTATGTTTGTGAGCTGGCCGTTAAAGAAATTGGTGCCCTTGAAAATGTAAAAACATTTAAAGTTCATACTAAAAGAGCATTAAAACAATTTCCTAAAAATAGTGATGAAATTAATCGCTACATGGCCACGGCCTTATTAAAAAATACTGATCTTAAAGTTGATGTTCGCAATCCAGATATCATGGTTGATATAAAAATCATGAATGAAGAAATCTATCTCTCATGGGAGAAGATTCCTTGTGTTGGTGGACTTCCTGTTGGAACAAGTGGTCACGGCGTGACTCTTCTTTCTGGTGGGATCGATTCTCCTGTTGCTTCATATATGATGGCACGACGTGGAATGAGACAAACTTTCGCATTTTTTTGGGCCTATCCTTATGTGGGTGAAGAAGTAAAAGATAAGATTATTGAACTTGGTAAGAGTCTATCTCGTTTTCAAAATGATGGAATCAAGCTCTATGTCCTTCCTTTTGGTGATATTCAAAACTATCTTGCAAAACATTGTAAAGAAGATTACCGCACATTATTTTTTAGAAAGTTAATGATGGATGCATCGGCCTATCTAGCAAGGAGAGTAAAGGCAAATGCTCTCGTTATGGGAGATGCGCTTGCTCAAGTTTCGAGTCAAACAATTCATAATATGAGTGTACTTGATCGTTCTTGTCCGATGTTAACACTAAGGCCTTTAGTAGGTATGAATAAAATTGATATTATCTCTTATGCAAAAAAAATTGGAACTTTCGAGACATCGATTATTCCACATGATGATGCGTGTTCTATGTTTGCGCCAAAGCACCCAGTGATTAAAGCAGATATAAAATACTTTATGGAATTTATGGAAGAGCACGATATGCATCAACTGATTAGAGATTGTGTCAATAATGCTGAAGTGTATCGCTATGACATTGAAGGGAACTTTACACAAAAATGACATTCGCTAATGGGCGAGTAATTTATTCCTGATATATTGTCCTTTCATAAACTAATAAGAAGCTTTAAAATAGAGGTTAGGAACTACCTAATTTTATTAGAATCGGAGCTTCAATGCACAAGAAATTAAGAACTACTTTTGGCCTAGTATTAGGTCTTGCCTTGTTGTCAACGCCACTTGCGCTTCATGCAGAAAATGGCCTTTTTAGTATCAATAAAGATCAAGTCTTAGGAAATCGTTTAATCGAAGTCCTTGAGCAACTTCATTATAAAAAGTTGAAAGTTAATAACGACTTATCAAAAAATGCTTTTCAAGAATTCATTAAGAAAATAGATTTCTCTAAGCAATTCCTATACAAGTCTGATGTCAAAAAACTTGAAAAATATGAACTTCTTATGGACGATGAAATGCGTTCTGGAAATTATAAGTTAGTTCTGGATGCCATGAAGATTAAGGTTGATCGAATCAACCAAGCAGACGAGTTACGTAAGAAGCTTTTTAAGGAAAATAAGTTTAACTTCAGAGGAAATGAAGTTATTGAACTTGACCCTGAAAAAAGACACTTTGCAAAGGATAAGAGTGAGTTTGAAAAGAACTGGCGCTTAACTTTCAAGCAATCGGTAATGGCACGTTATATTTCTATCAAAGAAGATCAAGAAGATCTTAAAAATGGAAAAAATAAGAAAGATAAAGATAAAAAAGAAAAGAAATCAAAAAAGAAGCTAGAGTCTGAAAAAATCTTAACGGAAAAAGAAATTCTAGCTAAGGCACATGAAGCAATTGATAAAAAATACCGTCTCTATTTTGAAAGACTATTAAAAGAGAGACGTGAAGATTATATGGAAATTTTTTATAACTCAATTGGTGCTGTATTTGATCCACATACGGCCTACCTAGCTCCAAAGAAGAAAGAAGATTTTGATATTGATATGTCTGGTCAACTTGAAGGGATTGGTGCCGTTTTATCTGAAGATGAAGGATATATCAAAGTTGTTGAGATCGTTCCTGGTGGAGCAGCTTGGCGTCAAAAAGAACTTGAAGTTGATGATCTTATTCTTGCTGTAAGTGAAGGTGATTCAAAAGAAGAGCCTGTTGATCTCGTAGGGATGAGAGTTGACGATGCTGTTCGCTATATTAGAGGTAAGAAAGGAACTGTTGTTCGCCTACACGTTAAAAAAGCAGACGGAACAAGAAAGACAATTGGTATTACTCGTGATGTTGTAAAGATCGGAGCTTCATTTGCTAAGTCTTCTGTTCTTGAACTTGATGGTGTTAAAGGTAAGTATGGTTATATCAATGTTCCAAAATTCTATCGTGAATTCAATGGAACAATTAATTGTACAGACGATGTTAGGGCCGAAATTAAGAGACTTAAGAAACAGAAGGTTAATGGAATTATTCTTGATCTTAGAAATAATGGTGGTGGAGCTTTAACTGATGCACAATTAATGTCTGGGCTATTTATTAAGAAGGGTCCAATTGTTCAAACGAAGAACTATATGCACCAAGTAGAAACACTTGCTGATACAGATCCTGAGGTTGAATATGATGGGCCATTAATTGTTATGGTTAACCGTTACTCTGCTTCGGCATCTGAAATTCTCGCAGCAGCAATGCAAGATTATAAAAGAGCTGTCGTAGTTGGTGGTGAAGTTACTCACGGTAAAGGTACAGTACAAGTTGTTTACAACCTTGATCAAGGCCTTGATAAAATGCTTGGTGAGAAGTTTGGTGCTCTAAAGCTTACAATCCAAAAGTTCTATCGTATAACAGGTGGTTCAACTCAATATAAAGGTGTAACTCCTGATATCGTAATACCAGATCCAATGGCCTACGCTGAAAATCGTGAGCAAGATCTAACTTATTCACTTAAGTGGGATCAAATTAAGCCTAAGAAGTTTCAGAAGTGGACGAAGCATCAGTATGATCTTAAGAAACTAATTTCTAATTCTAAAAAGCGTGTTGCTAAGAATGATCGCTTACAAAAAGTACAAGAAAGTGTTGATTATTTGAGAAAAAGACGTAAAGATACAAAGCTTAAGCTAAACATCGATTCGTGGATGAAAGAAGAAGAAGCGAATAAGAAGAAGCTTGAAGAATTAAAATTAGATGAAGAAAATACGAAGCTTACTATCACTCACTTTGAAGAGTCATTAAAGTCTCATGAAACTGTTAAGAAAGGTGAAGAGAAGCAGTGGAAGGACGACTTTAAGCAACGTAAGGAAGAGTGGGTATCATCTCTTCGTAAGGATGCTGGACTTGAAGAGGCGATCCATATCATGCGTGATATGATCGATCAGCTAAAGAAGTAAGAATCGATTAAGGAAGAAAAATGAACTTAAAGGACTTAATAGATAATCAAGATATGAATAAGGTAATGGAAGTGCTCGAGAATATGGAAGATGAGCAACTTTCAGTTGAGCTTCTAAAAAAGTTTAATGATCGTACCAAGGAGTTAGGGGAGTTGATTATGAATCAGGATCCAAAACTTGATCACGGACATTGGAAGGCCCAGTGTGATGACGCTAAAAAGGCCGTAGAAGAAGTCGTAAAAGAAATATTTTCATATCAGAAATAACTATTTCAGGTTAAATGAAGTAAAACTTTCAATAAAAAAATATATTTATAATTAACTAAGGCCAAGTTCTCGTAACTTGGCCTTTTAGTTTTTATTAGCACTAATTTTGCGCACTTAAAAAAAAACGAAAAGTAACGAATAATAAGTACCATGTAAGTCTTTTCTTACTATCCTCACATCAAGTTAGTCTAATTTTGTTAGACGGATTGGCCCTGGCCCCCACCGGGGCCTTTCTTATTTTGTAAGCATAAGTTTTCTCATAAAGTCACCGGCGCTTCGAACCTCTTTAGATGCATCTTCTTCAGTGATATATCCACGCTCCAAAAGAGTGAAGATTGCTTGATCAAAACTTTCACAAGGAATGTCACCAGAGTTTGTTCCACCATTTTCAATAATTGATAGAATTCGGTCAATTGGTTCATCGCCTCGAATACATTCTTTTACACCTGGTCCTGTTACCATAATTTCTTGAGCAACACGCACACCATTTGGTGATTTTTTTGATTTAATCATTCTCTGTGAGATCGTTGAATAAAGAGCGTCAGATAGGCGCTTTCTTGCCTCTGTTTGCTCATCTGATGAGAACATTGAAATAATACGACTTATTGTTGAGATGGCATCTGTCGTGTGAACAGTTGCTAGAACGAGATGTCCAGTTTCAGCTGCCTTAAGAGCAATCTCAACAGACTTTTGATCCCTGAGTTCACCAAGTAAGATAATATCTGGATCCTGTCTGAGAGCAAATTTTAAACCGTCTTCAAAGTTTTCTGTGTCGATTCCAACTTCTCTTTGAGTAATACGAGACTTTTTTTGAGTATGGATAAATTCAATTGGGTCTTCAATGGTAATGATATGTTTGGCCCTTTTTGAATTAATATAATCAATCATACTAGCCAGGGTTGTAGATTTACCGGATCCTGTTGCACCAGTTACTAAAATTAGGCCTCGCTTGGCCCTTATAATTTGTTTTAAAGAATCACTAAGTCCTAGTTCTTTAAATGATGGAATTTCTTTTTTTACAACTCGTAAAACGATTCCATTTTTATTATTGTAGCGAAAGTAATTAAAGCGCAATCGACATATGTCTTCAAAGTCCACTGCACCATCAAGATCTTTTATATCTTCAAGATTTCCAATTTGTTTATTATCTTTTGTAAGTAGTCTTAGAATGTCGAGAACACTTTCTGTTGTTAAAGTCTTATTGGACTTTACTGAAACCATATCGCCATTAATTCGAAAACAAGGCGTCTCTTCAGCACGGATATGAATATCACTGGCATTATTATCAATTGCCACATTTACTAGTGATTTAAAATGAGAGAATTCAAAACCCATCGCTTTCTTCCTAAAGTCTAAATAATCTGTCTAAACACTTGTCGGAAAACCGCGTAGAAAAGTTTAGTATCATTTAACATTTCAGTAGTTTAGCGTGGATTTAGCTAGCGTACCTTTTTCTCATCTCCCACAGGAGGTTACTAATATAAGGCCTTCTGGTCTCTTTTGTTGTGAGCATCAGAAGCTTGGTGATTTTTAGGTTATTTGCATCAGAGTAGAGAAGAATAAGCATCTCTCTAATGAAGTCAGTGGATAAGGTTATGTAATTATCTGTTCCAACACCTAAGTTTACACCTTTCTTCTCCCACCAAGAAAATGGGTGGTCCTTAAAATCTGGAAAAGCTCCAGTAAGCTTTAAGTTTGAAGAGGGAAGTGCAACGAGAGAGACTCGTTTTTGAATAATTCGGTTTAGAATATCATGTTGATAGTGCTCAACTTCACGAGCGTTATGAAATTTAGTTTTTAAAAATAGCGTGATATCTTCTTCACTTAAAAGCTCTCCTTTTAAAAGCTTCTCTTTTACATGGGCCGCATCTTGTTCCCATTCCATCTCTTCAAGTTCTAATCCTTGAATTGATTTCGCATCAATTGGCTGATGCTTGCTATTAACCTCTATGATTCGTTGAAAGAGTCTATGATAGTAGTAATTAGGATTGATCCCAAGACTTAGTCCATGCTCAAGTGTATCGATATGCCAAATATTCATCGCATTATCAACGGACTGGATACCTTTTTTAAGAGTTAGCCATGTCTCCCCATGGTGAGAACGAATCTTTAGTCCACGATATTGTAGCTTTCTTAAACCACTTTTAAGCTCTTTGAAATGGGCCTTTCTATAAAGGGCCTTCTCATCACCAACGGTATCAATTTCAACCAAGTTTTCTTTTAAGTATGGATACTTTTCTAAAAGCTCAAGTAGGGCGTCAACTTGATGCTCAAAGTGATCTTTCTTTGTTTTAAAATTATCATTATCAAAGAAATTTAATTCCTTTCTAAACGAAGGTGAGAGGATAAATTTAAAGCTTGGAACCTCTTGTTGAAATTTCTTAAAGCCCTCATAAAGTCCTAGAACAACATCCTCTTCTGTTACTTCTTTAATGCCTGGAATTTGTTCTGAGTCCATTTTTGAGGCACGAGAAAGCGTGAATTTAAGTCGAATACTTCCCACATTATAATTTTCATAAAGTTCTTTTGCCATGTGATAGGCAGCATCTTTATGGGCCTTCTTATTTGTTAGAATGAGTTTTGCAAGAAATAGGATTCTTAGATATGTCGCAAATTGCTCGCCTTCTTTAAGGCGTATGAGATTATCAACGTCTTCAACACTCTCAATTGGAATAGCATCTTTTCCATAAACGGCCTTAATCCTCTTTTCATAAATGGCCTTATTTTTACCGTTTAATAGTTTTTTCAATCGAGGATATATGAACTCTGCATTGAGTGATCCTGTTAAGTGGATATGTTCTTCATAATATGGCAGTGGAAATTTTTTAAAGAAGTTAAAAACAGCATCAGATACTGGATGATTCAAAACTGTTTCAATATCAACTTCGTCAATTTGAAAAGAAGAAAGAAGCTTCATGAATTCCAAAACTGGTTTTTCCAGTAACTGATTATCGCGAATACTTGGAGAGTGAGCCAATAGCTCAAGAGTATCACTTAATGAGATTCCATTTGTCTCACTGATAATCTTGATGAGCTCTTTTTCAATACTGCTAATAATCTGTTCTTTTTTCTTTTGCATAATCTTCTCTTTTATTACTTATAAAGCTTTTGAATTAAATTAAAATTTTCTCTAAGCCTATCGTCGATGGCCTGTGATTTTAAATCTCCATGCCATTTATCTGGATGATAGATCTGCACTAATTTCTTATATTTCTTTTTTCGGTCACTCTCACTAAGATTATTAAATTCCTTTTCTAATTTCTCAGTTTTTAGAGGAAGTAGTGGATATAATTGATCAAACGTTTTATTTAGCCCACTAATCAAATCCCTGTACAAAATAGGGGACTCTTTTATGGAATCGATTGCTTCAGCGTTGATATAACTCTCTATTAACTTGATCTTGGCCTTTGTGTCTTTGATTGCAGTTAAATTTAATATAAGAAGCAATTGGTTTTGATCAGCAAAGCGCTTACTCTTTATTTGATTAATATGCCTAAAAACAAATAAAGTTGATGCTAGGCTTAGAAAGCTTTGTTTGTCTATTTTTCCACCATTTAACTTTTTCAATGATAGTAGAGTTTCTTTATTATATATTGATTTGATAAATTGATTTATTCCTTCGCTTGCGCTTTTATCAATTATTTCAAAGTCATTTTCAATTTGATTTAGTATTTTCTTTGCTTCTTGAAAATCACCCCATTGCATTGAAGAATTCATTCCCTCAAAGAACTGCTCATCTTCTGGTGAAGAAAATAAGTCTTTTTCTTTAAAATATGAAAGGAATGATCTCTCCTTTGGGCCTTGTCCTGATTGTCCTTTAACTCCTTGTGCTCCACCTGAAATGGACATTCTTTCGATCTTTCTTTTAACCATTTCATCAAATTCTTCTTTTGAATGTGACTTCTTTTTTGGTCTATTTGAATTAAAGATACTATCAAGAATATCTTTAAAAAGTGGGGCCAGGGTATATAGGACAACAATGGCAATAAATGCTAGTGTGATATTTGAAATTATTTTTGGTAACATACTTTTGTCTTATTAGTTATCAATATACTTATTATTTTAAAGCTTTAGGTCACAATATGGAATGGGCAATAGATACTCAACTCGTAACACTAACAAAACCTTGGAAGATTTCAGGGGCAGAAGTTAATGCAAAACAAATTATTTATGTCACATTGAAAAATGGGCAATACATTGGTCGAGGTGAAGTTAGCTATGGATCTAAAGAAGACATAGATGTGGATTCATTAAGATTAGAGCTTGATGAATTTGCTCGTGATTATGAAAATCACAGTGTTGTTCAATTTAATGAATTAAACCTATATTTAGATCAGTACGACTTTCAAACGCCTAGACTTAGACTAGGAATTGAAACGGCCTTCCTTGATTATCTTGTTAGGGCCACTGACTTATCTCCTTGGAAGATCCTAGGAACAAATACTGTAAAAAGTGTTAGCTCACTTGAGTCATTACCTGTTTTTTCAACTCTTGAAGAAGGCGAGAAGCTTGTAAAAGAAGCACAAACAGATGGTGTATTAAAGCTTAAAATAACTAAAGAAACTTTTCCTACGCAAGTCGAGATAATAAATACGTCTGCTAGAACTTTTGTTCTTGATGCAAATGAATCTTATGAAGCCGATGCAGAGCTTGTTTTAGAACATCTTGCTTTAATTAAAGGGGATAATGTCCTCTTTATTGAGCAACCGCTGTATCGCTCTGAATTTGCTGGCTATCGTAAGCTAAAAGAGGAATCTCCAATTGATATCTTCTTAGATGAAGGAATTGAAGATCATCGCTATCTCGATTCATTTAAGGACCTATGTCACGGTGTTGTCTTAAAGGTTTCAAAGGCAAATAGCCTTATGAAGTGCTTTTCTCAGCTGCAACAAGCAAAGAAGCTAGAGCTTAAAACGATGCTTGGCTGTATGGTAGAGTCAACTGTTGGAATTTCATCGTTATTCAATATTGCCTATGGTTTTGATTACTATGATTTTGATGGTTTCACTAAAATTAAAGATGAGTTAGATCCTCAGGTAATTTGGGAAAATGGAAAAGTCTTTTTGTCTAATATGAATTAAATTCCCCCTCGAAAAATTAGGGTGTTCATTTAAAATAATAGGACAAGTTGTTTTATTATTTTATAACACATTTTTGAGCACGAAATTTGAGGGCCCATGAAAAAAATCAATATCTTACTACCACTAATTATTCTTGTATCTTGCGCGAACGTTAAACCTAAATACACTAAAGGTATTGACCACGAAAAAGTAGAACAACCGAGTGTTGTTTATAAAGAAGTTGTAAAATATAAAGAAAAAGAATTAGAAAGCCTTAAGTCTTACACCATCAATAATATGGATAGGCTAGAGCTACACTATCATAAGAAGCACTTTGACTTTTGGGTAAAATATTTTACTGAAAAACAAAGAGATCTTTTTATTCGTTATGTAAATAACGGAGCTAAGTATAGAAATGTTATCGAAAAGATTATGCGCTCACATGGACTACCGGAAGACTTATTCTTCGTAGGACTTATTGAATCAGGTTATAATACTTTTATCAAATCAAAAGCAGCTGCTGTGGGTCCTTGGCAATTTATTAAGGCCACTGGTAAAAGATATAAGCTAAGAGTTGATAGCTATGTTGATGAAAGAACTCATATCATTAAATCAACAGAAGCTGCTGCCCAATACTTTAAAGACCTTTATAATATTTTCGGTTCATGGGAACTTGCCTTAGTTGCTTATAATAAAGGTGAGTACGGGATTATTCGCTCTATCAGAAAGGGAAAGACTCGTGATTATATGAAATTAGTTTCAAGAAAGTTAATTCCAACTGAAACAATTTATTATGTTCCAAAAGTTGCGGCCGTAAGAGAAATTTATAATAATCCTGAAAAATATGGAATCAAGATTACTGAGTCGAAAGATAGTCCGTTTGAAAAAGTAAAGGCCCATCGTGTATCGAGTTCATTTAACCTTTATAAATTTGCAAAAGCTCGCGGGATTTCTGCCAAAACATTAAAAGTATTAAATCCTGATCTTAAGAGAAAGTGGATTAAAGTAAATCGTAGACGTGCTCAAGATATCTTCTTACCTTCAAGTAACTTCACAGACTATAAGTCACTTGCTGAATATGAGACTCGTAAGTATTTAAAGGGATCAGCATCAAGCTCATCTAAAACAGCTGGTGTTTACCGAGTAAGAAGAGGTGATAACCTAAGTACGATTGCAAGCCGTCTAGGAGTTAGAGTTTCTGATTTAAAGAGAATCAATGGAATTAGAGGATCTAAGATTCTTGTTGGACAAAGGCTTAAATATTCAACTCGTGGTGAAATGGTTACTCACCGTGTAAGAAGAGGTGATAACTTAATCGAGATCGCTAGACGCTACGGTGTTTCAGTTAGAAGTATTAAGTCTCTAAATGGCCTTCGTTCAAGTAAGATCTTTATTGGTCAAAAGCTTAAGATCGCTTCTAATAATGCAAAAAGAGTTGCTCTTAAAAAGTATCGTGTTAGACGCGGTGATAATCTAACTGCAATAGCTCGTAAATTTAAAACTTCTATAAGAAAGATCAAGAAAGTTAATAGTATTAGAGGAAGTGCTTTATATGCTGGTCAGGTTATTAAAGTACCAAGTGAGGGATAGGCAAATAGCTTGTCTTCCCTTAAGCCGGGCCTTATACTGTAAAGATGAAAATTGGATTCGATGCTAAAAGAGCATTTCATAACTTTCGTGGACTAGGGAATTATTCTAGAGATTTAATTGCAAGTTTAAGTCGCTATCACACAGAACAATCATATTACTTATTTACGCCAGACTTTAATGACGACAGGGCCATTCATTGGCTCGATCAATACAATAACCTTAATGTTGTTAGGCCTAAAGATTTTGTTTCACGTAAGTTTCCAGCTTCATGGCGTTCATTTAAAGTTGCCCAAGAGGCCAAGGATTTAGAACTAGATATCTTTCACGGCTTAAGTCACGAACTCCCACAAGGTATAGAGAAAACAGGAATCAAGACAGTAGTAACAATACATGATCTATTATTCTTACGTTTTCCTCAAAACTTTAAATGGCTTGATCGCCAGGTTTATTTTAAAAAAATTAAGTATGCTACAGAAGTTGCAGATGTGGTAATTGCAATTTGTGAACAAACTAAAACGGACTTAATTAATTATCTCGGTTGTCCGGCCGAAAAAATTCGTGTCGTTTACCAAACTTGTAATCCACGTTTTTATTCGCCAATACCTGTTGAAAAACAAGTAGCAACAGTGGAGCGTTACGGAATCCACGATAAATTCATTCTCTATGTTGGTGCAATTGAGCCAAATAAGAATACCATGACGTTGGTTAAGGCCTACGCTGATCTTAAGAAATCAATTAATCACAAACTCGTTATTGTTGGAAATGGTGGTAAGTATAAGAAACAGGTTGAAAGCTATATTCATTCAAAGGGACTTGAAGATAGAGTTATTATCCTTTCAAATGTGACTAATGATGATCTTCCTGCCTTCTATCAACGTAGTGATCTTTTTTGTTTTCCATCTTTCTTTGAAGGATTTGGAATTCCAATTATTGAAGCATTATTCTCAAAGACACCAGTTATTACGTCTAAAGGATCTGTCTTTCCAGAAGCTGGTGGCCCAAATACGATTTATGTTGATCCAAATAACAAACAAGAGTTAAGTGAGCAGATTAGCAATGTGTTAACTAATCATGATCTTGCTTTTGAGATGGTTGAAATGGGCCGTAACTTTGTTGAAAAATTTCATCGTCGTCAAACGGCCCAGAACTTAGTTGATCTTTATAATTCTCTATAATTCTCTATAATTCTTTATTATCTACTTTTCAGTAATAAGTGAAAGATTTGTAAGACTGTACTTCTTTAAGACATCAAGAATCTTTACAAGCCTTGCATACTGAACTTCTTTATCTACTCGAAGATCAATAGGCTTATTCTTATCCTTAATTGCTGCTAGTTTTTCGTCAAGCTCATCCACTGTAAATTTCTTTCCAGCAATGGCCACTTCTTCTTTTGATAATTCTATTGTTAAAACTTTAGAGTCTTGGGAAGCTTTCTCGCCAGACTCTGTCTTAGGTAGATTTAACAGTAGCGCTAATTCTGACTTTTTAAAGACAGTTGAAGTCATAAAGAAAATAAGAAGGAGGAAGACAACATCAATTAAGGGGGTGATATCCGCGCTTGCTTCTTGTCTTGTTCTTTTTTTACTTCTGGAACTCATAGAATTTTTTCCATAATTTCTTGTTCTAATTTTGATTCTAATTTATCCACACTTCCTAGTAGGTAGTTGTGACCAACAAAGTGAGGAATTGCGACAATCATCCCACCAACTGTTGTAATAAGGGCCATTGAGATACCTTGAGCAAATGATGCTGGATTTGATAATCCTGTTTGAGACATTACGTGGAAGGCCTTTAATACACCAACAACGGTACCAAGTAGTCCAAGTAGTGGAGAGATTGTTGCAATAATTTTAACTGTATTTAGACCCTTTTCTGCACTCATAACGTGACCTGCTAGATACTGCTTTGCAATTTCGATTTTTGACGTTGCATCCTTTTCTCCAACATCAGTAATTCTTTTTTGAATGTCACTTGATGTCTGAGAAGTCATCTTCATCTCCACAGAGAGAAAGTATGCCTTAGATAACATAATTGCCCATCCAACAATATTGATGAATAGTAGAATGTACATAATCAATCCACCTTGCTGGATATATTCGTATAAGCGCATTAAAACTCCTTCTAATTTAATAAATGTAACTATCTAATTTTATGATAAATATGGTGTCATGAGAACACTAAAATATGATCTATTTCATACACCTTTCAAACAATTTATTACTTTAAATCTTTTTGACAAAAACCTAACATAAAACAGATTTCAAAAAAGATGAGAGTGCTATTATGTATTTGTAGAGATAAATAGGAAAAAACAAACGGAGGTCCTATGAAATACAATTTAAGCTTTCACAATGTCGATCACTCAGATGCTTTTGAAGACTATGTTGCAAAGAAATTAAAAGGTATCTCACACGATCATAGAAATGTGGGGCATATCCAATTCGTGGCCGACAAAAAAGGTCCAGAATATATGTTCTCTGCAAATGTTAATGGTCATAAGCATCAATTCCATAAAAAAGCTAAAGGAGACAACGTTTACCAAGCCGCAGCAGATGTTCTAGTGGCCTTTAAAAACTGGTATCGAGATCAAAAAGCTGCCAGTTAGTTGAGATTACTAGGTATTAGATAATCTTTTCATTTTAACTTCCAAACACCGCCCAGAGCTCAAGGAATTTTCTTAAGCTCTGGGCAAAAATTTCCGATAAATTCAATAACATTCAGTTTCACTCAAGGTTAGAGTGAATTTAACAAGTACTAACTAGGTAATATCAAGGATGAGAGTAGGTACTAACGTCACATCGCAATTAGCGAAGCGAATGTTAGGTAATGTGAATGATCGCCATATGAGCGAGACTCGCAAACTATCAGGCGCTAAGCGTATCTATGAAGCTGCAGTAGATCCTGCAGGTTCTGCTATTGCGCTTAAAATGACGGCCCAGAACCGCTCTAATCTCCAGGCCCAAAGAAATTCAAACGATAGCTACTCAATGCTAGAAATTGCTGATGCAACGATGGGGACGATGCATGATATTGCAATACGTCTAAAAGAACTTTCAATCCAAATGGCCTCCGACACATACGCGCCAAGTGAGAGAAGAAATGCTGATAGAGAATTTAAGCAGCTTACTAGTGAGATGATTCGAGTCCAAGAAAATGCTCAATACAATGGAACAAGACTTCTCGATGGCACAGGTCGAGACCTTGAGATGCAGGTGGGGATTCGAAATGATGCTAAGAATGATCGAGTTCGCTACAATATTAGTGAAATTATGACATCAAATCGCCACCTTAGTGCACACTCTGTTAATACCAAGGAGAGTGCTAGAAATGCCATGCAAGCGGCCGATGATATGATAGAGAAGATTTCACACTCTCGCTCAAAGGTTGGCTCAACAATGAAGCGCATCGAGAGTACGACAACAAACTTACAAATTAATTATGAAAACTCAGAGTCTGCGAGATCAAAGATTGAAGATACTGACTTTGGAGAGTCTGCTGCTAAAAAGGCCTTGGAGTCAATAAAGATGGAGTCAGCAACTGCCTTTTTAGCACAAGCAAATGTTGGGCCTTCAGCAGTTGCTAAGTTACTTGATTAGTTTACACCAAGTGCCTTCTTAACTTCACTTAATGAAATTGTCTCACCAAGTTTAATAAGATTACCTTTGTCGTCAATGACAAAGTAGGCCGGAACTCCTACCATTCCTTGTGACTTAAGCCATCTTCCGATATGCTCATCTTTCTTTGTCCAGTCTCCAAGTAGTAAGTCGACATTATTCTCATCAACCATCTCTTTAAATGAATCTGTATTTATAACGAGCTTCTCATTAACTTTACATGTGATACACCAACGTGCTGTGAAATCGATAAAAGTTAATTTCTTTTCATTAATTCGCTGGTTCATAGCGTCTTCTGTCCACTTTACCCACTCTAGGCCTTCACGCTTTTTGTCTTCAATAAGAGAGTTCCCACTTCCACTAGTATTAAGTGGAGTTGTAACAGAAGTATAGCCTAAGTATAAAGTAGGGATTAGAACGAGAATTGTCGCATAGACTTTCTTGGTCATTTTCTTTCTCATGTAAAAGAAGAAGAAAGTAAATACCAGCGCTGATTTTATATACATCATGGCAACAGCAGAACCAACAAGAGCGGAGTAAACGTCTAGTAGCCAAACTACTGTAAGGATAAGTGTTAGGCCAAGTAGCTTTTTAACGTGCTCCATCCACATACCTGGCTTAGGTAAGAAACGGATAAGAGCAGGAAAGAATCCTGTTAATAAAAATGGAGCACTTAGTCCTAGACCGATAAATAAAAAGATTAAAAAGATATTTAACGTCGACTCAGAAAATGCAAAAGTTAGTGCGGTTCCTAAAAAAGGAGCCGAACATGGTGTTGAGAGAATCGTTGCAAGAACACCGCTGATAAAATCACCTGAGTACGTATTCCTAATTTCAACATTTCCTAAGGTTGAACCTCCTGGAGTTTTGAATTCAAATAGTCCAAATAAGTTAAGGGCCATAATGAAGATGACAAAGACCATTAAAGAAACAAAGAGTGGAGATTGTAATTGGAAGCCCCAACCAACTTGTTCACCTGATGCCTTTAATCCAACAATCGCAGCTGCTAATGCTACAAATGTGGCCATAACACCAAGAGAGTAGAAGAGATTGTGCTTAAAGATTCGCCCACGACTTTCTTTTGAGTGTTTAATTAATCCAAAGAGCTTTAGTGAAATTACCGGTAATACACACGGCATGATATTTAAGATTAAACCACCAATAAAGGCCATGAGTAGAAAGTAAGGTAGTGAAGAACCTGACTGGTTATTCATTACTTTTGAATCAACTTTCTTTTGAGTGTTATCTACTGGTGTTAAGGTTTTATAGAAACTAGAAAATGATTCACCATTTTTTCCAAAAGATGCCACTTCGTAATCAACTCTATAACTTTCATTAGTCACTGGATCATTAAAGACAAATTTGAACGTAATAGGCTCTTTAAAGTTACCATCTTCTGGTAGGGGATATTCTGGCTCAAGATATGCACCATCCCAGTCCATCATGAAAGAGCCGTAATGATTTCCCTTTTTATCTTGATAAATCTTTTCTCTCTTAAAAGTGAATGGACTCGTTGTATATGGTGTCAGAATATTTTGAGCTCTCTTAAGCTTTTGTCCTTCTCCAGTAATATTGTAGAAAAGGGCCATATCATCACCATGTTGAGTTAGTGTGATATTTAAATATGTTGGTAGAGTTCTCTTTCTTGGAAGATTATTGAATCGCTCTACAATTTCACTCTCAGAGATCGTAATTTCATTTTGGCTTGATGAAAATTTTCCATCGCTAAATGTTCCTTTAATGATTTTTTCTTGTGGGATACAAATATCACGACAGATTAAATATTTAAGATGAACTTGAAAGTTATCACTATTTTTAAATTGGTTATTTAAATAGAAGAAGTACGAGTAGTCGTTCTTATGACCAAATGTTTGAATATCTCCTTTTTCAATGAACTTATGAGGAGTAGGCCATTCAACCATCTCAAGGATTATCTTATCTCCTTGGTCTTTAAACTCAAACTCTGTGGCAAGTCCAGAATCACCAGGATTTTCCCAATAGGTGTGCCATCCTTCTTTATTACGTAGGTTGATGACGAGAAAGTTGGAGTCATTAATTTTAGTTGAGGTTACTTGTGTCTTTAGGAGATCAGAGTAGTCTTCTTTTTGAGCATGAGCTGTAAAACTGCTTAGGAGTACTCCCGTAAATACTATAGAGAGCACAAGTCTTAATTTATTCATCTTTTATCCTTAATGATTCTTAATAACTGATAAAGCCTTAGCGGTAATTATACGCTAAAAATTCACGCTAAATCCATGATTTGACAAAGATTTGACGTTAAAAACCGAGAAAAGACATTTAAAAGCTTAAATTTATTAAGTGCTTGAAATTACGTTGGTCTAATTTTTACTAAATATTTTAGTCTGATATCCGAAGAGATAATAGAAGAGGTACTAATAAACGAGGAAAAAAACGTGAAAACCTTGAATAAATTATTTTTTGCAATGGCCGTGGTTTCGCTAACATCTTGTAGTTATGTTGAGCATTTTGAAAAACGTGCTCAAGTTATTAACGGACTAGAGGATCGAATTCTTCTTTTATCTAAAGAGAATCAGGATCTAAAGAACAAGCTGATGCAGGCCAATTATAAGGTTAAGACTCTTGAAAGTCGCAATTTCTATCTTGAAACACAATTGAAGGATAAAGCGCCAAAGAAAGAGACTTATAAGCAACGTGAGATTGCAAGTGTTGCAAAGGTAAATAGTAACGACCTTGTTAAGTATGACGTGTATAAGTGGGATGCAAAAGAGATGATCTCTATTGCTCAAAAAGAATTTGATGCGAAAAATTATGAAAAGAGTGCACAGTTCTTTAACTCATACACAAAGAATTTTCCTAACTCAAAAGATGTCGATGCTGATTTCCTCTTTCAAGCTGGTGTCGCAAGTTACGAGTCAGGTAAGCATTATGATTGGAGTGAGAAGTACTTCACATATCTTACAAAAAAGTATCCAACTTCAAAGTATTACTTAGGTGCTAAGCTTTGGCTTGGAATGAGTTACCTAAAGCAAAATAGAAGAGATGAATTCTTTGCTGTCGTTGAAGAATTCAGAAAGAAATATAGAAACACTCCTGAATGGAATATTTTAAGTGGGCACTATGAGAAAATCGTACAGAAGTATAAAAAGAACTAGTTTACTCGTTCTAACATTAATAAGCTCTTTTGTTATGGCCGCACCTGAGTCCTCAGTTGAGAGAACTCCTCGTGCCGTTGTTGCCAAGGTTCAAGGGAATGTCTTTGTTACTAATGGCGATAAGACAAAGAAGGTCGATGCTGGAAGTTATCTTTATGATTTCGATGATATCTTTACAGAAGTCGGAGCAGAGCTTGTTTTTAGAGATTACTTCGATCACGAATACCATGTCTCTGGTTCAAGTTATATTTCAGTTCTAAATAAGATTGTTGAACTTAAGTCTGGATATATCTGGGTTAAGTCAATGGAAGAGACTGATGATTCATTTCAATTACAAACAGTAAACTCGACAATAAATTACAATAATGGAGAGTTCATTGCTTCTTATGATCCAGATAATGGAAAAACTCAAATTCTAAGTATTAAAGGTACACATACTTTTAATAATAATGTTTATGAATTTATGAAAGAAAAAGTTGGGCCAGGACGATTTTCATTTATAAAAGAAGATTATGAAAATGGTGCGCCAAGAGTTCCAACACCAATTTCTTCAAGTGCATATCAGGCAGTCACATCTTTATTCCCAGCAGTTAAGCCAATGGATGAGAGACGAATTGCTGCAAAGGCACCAACACACAAAGATAATAAAATCAAACAAGAGCTTTATTCAAAGAAGGCAAAGCGCTCTACGGCCTCAGTTCATTTAAGAGAGGAGATGAGAGTATCTAATAAGCCTGGTGAAATTGTTGTACGTCGTTCAACTTATGATCAAACAAGACGTAATATTGCTTCTGTTCCAGTAGAAGAAAACAGCAGAAGTGAAAAACTTGAGAGAATTTATAGAGAAAAAATGAGAAAACTTGCTTCACAGGCACCTGCGAAAAAGCCTGTAAAAAAGAAGTTTAAGCCAAGTTATACAAAGAAATCTGATGTAGAAGTAAATATTCATCGTTCGAACTTGCGAGTTCCGGCCTCTGATGATTCTTCAACTCCAGATCTGCCACAAATGGCCCCTGAGATCGCTCCGGAAAAGCCGGCACCAGTAAGAAAGTTTCGTCCAGCGAAGCCTGCGCCACAGGCGGCTACAACTCCAATAAAGAAGAGCTCATCTCGTAATCCGGCATCTGTTCCAAGTCCTGTTAGGGATGATCTAAAGAACGATATCTTTGAGAGTTCTTTGCGTCGTGAATATATCAATCAAAAGAAGCATAACGATGCTATCAATAGCTTAATTAATGATCTTGAGAGTTATAGTCAGGATTATAAGCAAGCGTACTAAAAAAAAATCCAGCTATTATAAAAAAATGATCTCAGTTAAAATATAAGCAATTATTTTGCTTATATTTTAACTATTTAGCTGGGATTAAAAAATGTCAAACACACCAATTGAACAGGCCTTAACTTATGATGATGTCTTACTTAAGCCAGGCTATTCTGAAGTCCTACCAGGGGATGTAAATCTAAACACAAAATTTTCTCGAAATATTCATTTGAATATTCCAATTGTATCTGCGGCAATGGATACAGTTACAGAATCAAAAACTGCAATTGTTATGGCCCAACAAGGTGGAATAGGGGTTATTCATAAGAATATGAGACCTGAAGACCAAGCCTGGGAAGTGGAAAAAGTTAAGAAATTTGAATCAGGTGTTGTCTTAAATCCAATTACAGTTAAAGAAGATATGCATCTTGAGGATGTCATCCGATTAACAAGTAAGAATAAAATTACAGGTGTTCTAGTTGTTGATGATAAGGACTATCTAATCGGAATCCTAACAAGTCGAGATATTAGATTTGAGCAAAACCTAAATCAGAAAGTTAAAGATATCATGACGCCAAAAGATAAGCTTGTTACTGCTGTTGAAGGAATTGAATTAGATGAAGCACAAAAGATCCTTCATAAGAATCGCATTGAAAAGCTTCCTATCGTTTGTAAGGAAGGTAAGCTTAAAGGGCTGATTACGATTAAGGATATTTTAAAGAGAATTAATTTTCCAAATTCTAATAAAGATAGTCTCGGAAGACTTCGTGTTGCTGCTGCAATTGGAGTGGGAGATAAAGAAGTTATGCGTGCTCAACACCTAATTAATGCAGATGTTGATTGCATTATTATTGATACTGCTCATGGACATTCTAAAGGTGTTATTGAGATGGTTAAAACAGTACGCTCATTAATTAAAAAAGATCAAAATGTTGATATTATCGCCGGAAATATTGCAACACCTGAAGCTTGTCAGGCCCTAATTGATGCCGGAGTAGACGGAGTAAAGGTAGGAATTGGTCCAGGATCTATTTGTACAACTCGTGTTGTTGCCGGTATTGGGGTTCCTCAACTTTCGGCCATTATGGACTGTGCAACAGTTTGTCATAAGGCAGCTATTCCATTTATCGCAGATGGTGGAATCAAGTACTCTGGAGATATTGTTAAGGCCCTTGCTGCTGGAGCAAGTTGTGTCATGCTAGGTTCAATGTTTGCTGGCTGTGATGAAACTCCAGGTGAAATGGTTTTATATCAAGGACGAACTTATAAAGTTTACCGCGGAATGGGATCTCTTGGTGCCATGAAACTTGGTTCTAAGGATCGTTATGGTCAAGGTGATGTTGATGATCAAAAACTCGTTCCAGAAGGAATTGAAGGACAAGTGCCTTATCGTGGAAGCCTTGCTTCAAATATCTATCAATTAAATGGTGGTATTAGAAGTGGTATGGGCTATATCGGTGCAGAAACAATTGTTCAAATGCAAGAAAAAGCACAATTTGTAAAAATCACAGCGGCGTCTTTAAAAGAAAGTCACCCACATGATGTCATGATTACAAAAGAAGCACCAAATTATCAAATTGAGAAATAAAAGGTTTTAAAAAGATGAGTGCAAGACAAATATGGATCGTGGACTTTGGTTCACAATACACACAATTAATTACAAGAAAGTCTCGAGAACTTGGTTATTCAAGTGAGATTATCACAGTAAAGAAGGCCCGTGAATTCTTCAAAGAAGGCAAAAGACCTAATGCTTTAGTTCTTTCTGGTGGGCCACAATCTGTTTTTGAAGATGATACCAATTATGACTTTGTCTTTGATAATAAGGACCTTCCAATTTTAGGTGTCTGCTACGGTATGCAACTTATGGGGAAGTACTTTGGCGGCGTTGTTGAAAAGGGAACAATCGGTGAATATGGCCATGCTAAGATCCATCTTTTAAATGGATTTAAAATGGATGGTGTTCCTGATGAAGTCAATGTTTGGATGTCACACTCTGATCATATCTCGAAGCTACCAAAAGACTTTGATTTGGTCATGGAGTCTGCAAACGGACTTGTTTCAGCTATTGAGCATAAAGAGCGTCCAATGATGGGTCTTCAGTTTCATCCAGAAGTTGAACATAGTGAACATGGAAAAGATATTTTAAATCATTTCTTTAAAGATGTAGCAAAGCTTGAAAAAGACTGGGATGCTACAGAGATGCTTGAAGAAGCAAAAGATCTTGTACGCGGAATTGAAAAATCAAAGGTTCTTTGTGCATTCTCTGGCGGAGTTGACTCACTAGTTGCAGCTCAACTCTCACATGAAGTTATTGGAGATAACCTCTATTGTTTCTTTGTTGATCACGGACTTCTTCGTCCACAAGATTATAATCATATCGAAATATTAAAAGAAAAAACAAATCTTAATATTGAAGTTATCGATGTTAAGGATGAGTTTATGGCCAATCTAAAAGGGAAGTCAGATCCAGAAGATAAGCGTAAGGCCATTGGTAAAACTTTTATTGATGTCTTTGAAAAGAAAGTAAAAGAATATCAGGATTCACACGATATTAATTTTGAATACCTTCTTCAAGGAACTTTATATCCAGATGTTATTGAGTCAATTTCTCCACATGAAGAAGATGGAAAGTCAGTAACAATTAAGTCTCACCACAACGTTGGTGGACTTCCTGAAAGAATGAACTTAAAGCTTCTTGAGCCTCTTCGTTACCTCTTCAAAGATGAAGTAAGAAAAATGGGAGAGGAATTAGGTCTTGAGCACGGCTGGGTTCATCGCCACCCGTTTCCTGGTCCTGGAATTGGGATACGTGTTCTAGGAGAGCTCACAGAGACTCGTATTGCACAAGTTCAACAAAGTGATCAAATTTTATTTGAAGAATTACACGCAAATAATTTATACCAATCAACATGGCAGGCCTTAACAGTTTTACTTCCAGTTAAAACAGTTGGTGTAAAAGGTGATGGCCGTGCTTATGAAGAAGTTATTTGTCTTCGTATGGTTAATTCTAGTGATGGAATGACTGCTACTTGGACAGATATGCCTCATGCATTCTTATCTCGTGTCTCATCTCGTATCACTAATGAGGTTAAGGGAATCACACGAGTGGTTTATGATATTACGTCTAAACCTCCTGGCACCATTGAATGGGAGTAGCCGCGGTCATCTTGGCAAAGCCAAGATTTGACGCGGCTATAGCGCCCCATGCTTGAATTTTAATACTTATTCAACAGGCCGACGTTTATGTCGGCCTTGTTGCCTTAGGCGCAATGGGAAGGTCTACGAATTGTAGTACCACCCAACCCAGCGCCTAAGAGTACGCGACACCTTTATACAATTTAAACAAGTTATATTCTTATTTTCATTCTTTTAAATTATTTCTTTAAGGAAATTGTCTTAGATATTATTAATTCTAACTAGGTTTTCGTGTGAAAATTAGTTTTTCTAATTTAATGAATTGTTAAAATCATGAATATACTTTTGGCTTAATATTTTTTCGTATAACTAATTAAAAATGCATAAAGGTGTCGCGTACTTTAAAGCTCAGGGGCAAGCGATAATTGCTACTTTAGACAATAATCCAACTTCTGTTTCATTTTATGAGCAATTACCAATAAAGGTAAAAGTTAAGGACTATGCCTCAAATGAGAAAATCTTTGATCCTCCAAAAGCACTTTCTTTGACGGGAGCACCGAGTGGCTATAAACCAAGTCGTGGTGATATCACCCTTTATGGGCCATGGGGAAATATTGCAATTTTCTATAAAGGCTTTTCATATGCAAGTGGACTTGTTCCGATGGGTAGAATCACATCAGGTTTAGAGAGTTTAGAAAAAATGGATAATGTCGAGGTTCAAATAGAAGTAAATAAATAAGAAATAGGCCCTGTTAGACAGGGCCTTTATTCTATCACGAAATTATGGTAGGTATGCTCCACCACAAACAGGAGTATAAGTTCCTGTGATATGAGATGCGCCATCGCTTGCTAAGAAACGTACCGTATTTGCAACATCTTCTGGATTAGCAACTCGGCCAGTTGGAGTCATTGACTTAATGAATTCAATGAAGTCTTCTCCAGATCCTTTTGTTGCATCAGTAAGAACAAGACCTGGTGCTACAATATTTGATGTGATTCCAAATTGACCTAATTCTTGTGCAATATATTTACTCATGCTATCAAGTGCACCTTTTGCTGATCCGTGAGCAATAAAGTTAGGAGCAGGGTCTTGAGAAAGTGTACTAGAAATAAAGATTAGTCTTCCAAACTTCTTCTGTTTCATATTCCTTGCAGCAAGTTGCGCAGTTACATATGAGGCATGTACTTCATCATTTAGCTTTTGTGAAAATTCTTCCCAAGTTTGTTCTGTAAATGGCTTAGGAGTGAAGTTCATATTGGCGTTTGATACTAAGATATCAACGCCTCCAAACTCGTCAATTTTATCGAACATCGCCTTCACTTGTGCATCATCTCTAACATCAGCCTGCACAGGAATTGCTTCACCACCAGCATCGATTATCTCTTTTGCGAGATCATTTGCAGCTTGTGTACTGTTTACAAAATTAATGAACACACGATTTCCATCGGCCGCAAGGGCCTTAACTGTTGCAGCTCCAATTCCACGTGCTCCTCCTGTTACTAGGGCATTTCTTTTTGTCATACTTATCCTCCAATTTGGAATGTTGAAATAAATTTAATTCTGAGTTAAATTATAAAACCTAAAGTTAACTTGAGGTCAATAGTGAGGAAGTTTTGAATAAAGAGAAAGAATATTTATCAGTTGGTGAAATGGCAAAACGAAGTGGAGTGGCCGTATCAGCCATTCATTTCTATGAATCTAAAGGTTTAATAAGGTCTCATCGAAATAGTGGAAATCAGCGTCGCTTTCATCGAAATGAATTAAGAGTATTGAGTTATGTTAAGGTCGCACAAAAGATAGGTCTTTCTCTTGAAGAAATTAAAGATGCATTTAAGTCTATTGTAAATAAAGAGCGACCAACACTCAATGACTGGAAGAAGCTTGGTGAGAACTGGGATCGTATTTTAACTGAGAGAATTGAATTAATTCAGAGAGTTAAGTCTCAATTAGGTCTATGTATAGGGTGTGGCTGCCTCTCTCTTCAAGATTGTCCATTAAGGAACCCAAACGATAAGTTGGGAGAAAAAGGCCCTGGCCCACAAATTTTACTTTCGACAGACTAGCTTATAAACAGTACCACCATTTACACTGGCCAATTCAAAGCGATTATTCATGTCGAAAGTTGCTGTTGAAGCAATACCTTTTGTATAATCTGGTCCAAAAGTGATTTTAGCGACGTATTTTTCTTGATCGTATTTAGTGAAGACAAAGTATGCTTCTTCAATATCTGCATGAATCTTGTCATCTGAGTAATCAAATGCCTTCTCAAGCATCACTTCTTTACGTTGTGAATTCCCAAGATTATCTCGAAATGTTTTTGATCCAACGCATTCCATAGCAAAAGTGCTTGAAGCAAGAATTAGTGCGAGTGTGATTTGTGTCATTTTCTTCATTTGAAATTCCTTTTTATTTGGGGACTTCAAATTCTAAGAAATGAACGGTTATTAAGCAAAGATAATCTAAGCTTAGTTAGAAAGTGTAAGATTTTTCTCGATTTTTAGTGGATTTTGAACTTACTGGATAAGTTTTACGAGTTCTCCACTAAAAGCACGTGACATTAGAGCTGAGAATAAGAATATAAAGAATGTGGCCAATACTTGTTTGATAAATTTCTTTTCCATGAAAGAAATCTTACTAAATTTTAACAATAGGAAATACTTTTTTAATAATTGCCTAGGCAGTGTTCAGAATTTTACTTCGTTACTGAGCAAAAAGGTTAAGCTGATCAAGGCGAGATTCGCTCTTAGAAAAGATTGTTTCAACTGAGTGTTCAAGAACTTCACGTTTTTCGAAACCGTTATCATAAGTTTGGATGACAAAGAATGACATACGAGGAAATTTTGCTTTAAGCTCTTTCATCGCATCTGTAATGAGATCAATATTTCCTGCATCGTCATCACTCATCCCAAAGCGATGATAGTCAGAGTATCCATATTGCTTTATAGCGAGTTCAACTGATTCAATAATGGCCTTGTACTTTAATTCTGGCACATTGTAGTTTTCACTTTCACCACCAAGACGTACTCGTGTTTCAGGATTTGAAACGGCGTAGACAGTGTGAAAATTCGGCATATTCGGAAGATGGCCCTCATTGTAGATAACCTCAATTCCTTGCTTGATGGTATCTTCTCGGTGGCCACGAGCTGTAATAATAGAAACAGGTCTTTTGTTATAAGTTGCATGATAGAAGTGATTCCAGCTTGGAGCTTTCCAAGTAGAATCACTTCTTTCAAGTGCATTCTGGATATCGGTGATTAGTGACTGCTTTCTTCCGGTTAATCGTTGAGTAAGCGAAAGATCTGAATCTCTAAAGTTACGGAAAGTTCCCGTCTCATCATCGAAGTCCATATGATAATCTTTATATAAACCTTCTTTACCAATAATTTTGTTGTGAGCAGCGAATTCGTGAGAAGAAAGAAGCTTCTCTTCGCCAGTTTCATTATGAAAGATAATAATAGGTGTTGAAAGGAAGACAACATTATCGTCAAAGTCAAAGAAGTAAAAAGACTTTCCACCTAAGTGAAAGTTACGATCTTGCTCACGTGGCAAATCGAAACTTAGCTCAAGCTGTTCCTTATTCTTTGGGACTTTATGTCGATGGCGTCTTCTGGTAAAAACCATTTCCCTCTCTCATTATTATCTTTATCGCTGCATAATCGCAGAATAGATGGTCGTGTTCAACAAAAGAGAGGGGAGTGCGCATTTTTTACAGATGCTAAGGTGTTGAAATCTTAAGTTATATACAGCGCTCGTCTCTTAAAACACCTAGTAGAGAAGAGATAATCATATTTATATCGCTCTTATCCACTACATATGACTCACTCGATAGTGAATTGAGGCTTTGCTCAATCCCTGTGCAGATAAGCCAATTTTCAGATGCAATGCTTACGGCACTGATGAACTCAGATGTATAATTCTTAAGCATTGAAAGACTCTCTTGATTCACTTCAAGGTTGGCCATTCTTACCTTAAAATAGAAGTCCTTTAATAGAAGCAGTGTTAAAGAGTTTAGTATCTTATAGTTATTTTCACCCATAATCGTTTGGTATGAAAGCTTATCAACCATAGGTATAACATCTCTTAATAATTTGTAGTCTGCTCTCATTGTTTTTAATAATGAAAGCTCACCGGCATCCTTTTTTATAGCTTTTGAAAATTCAATATTAAGCTTTATCAGTTTTGCTAGCTCAATTGTATTATAGTTTTTTAACTTCTTATTTGCTTGTTCAAAGTAGTTTAATTCCTCTTTGATTGACTTTGAATGAAATGAGCGAAGTTGAGTCGTTTTTACAATATCAAATGATTGCTTGGCCCACTTCATTCTGAAGTTACCAATGTCTAGAATATCTTGTTTCTTAAGGACAATGCTTGAGTACACATAATTATCATCGTTAATCCCTTGCGCCCTAAGTAGTTCATGTAAAACCATTATATTAGCTAAGCGCGAGTTCTTAAATATATTATCCCAATGTAGCTCAGGTATCTCGTCTCCCACATAAAGAGTAATACTTCCTGGCTCTCCAATTGCACTAACAGGGTTTCCAAGATTATCAATTAATAAATCTTTAGATGTTCTAATTGTTTGAATATTTAGATGTCTTTTAAGTAGAATAGGTGAGATGAGGACATCATCTATTGATTTAAAACCATCTTTATAATATTCAATTATTCCTTGGCCAGTACTAATAAATCTTAGTCTAACTGTATCTCCACCATTTCCCACACCTGATCCACCAGAGCGAACTGTTGGTTTTGCAAGTACAGCATTTGAAATTGTTAAAATCGATAGTGCTAAAATTAAAAGTACTTTCATTATTCAACCTTATTGGAAATAGCAAAAAAGTTAATTGCTAAATGATATAATTGATTACCTTCAAAATCCTTTTCTATAAATTTTTGTGAAAACTCTTCTCTGAATTTTCTTAGTTCTTCTTTGGCCTGAGGAAGATTTTCTGCTTTAATACCGAAAGTAAATCCAGAAAACTCTCTTTCAAGTGGTGCCTGCTTAGAAACTGCTTCTTTTGCAAGTTCTGCGATATTTTTATGATATTCCTGCTTTGCTAGGTTAGGAATATCATTGGCCGTAAAAACAGTTCCATGTGCCTTTCGGTAGGAACCATCTTTAACGATTAGCATTTTGAGTTTTGTTAATAATTCAACACTCTTTCTAATCTCATTTAAAGGGTAGTGATGGATTAAACTCTTTTGAATCTTTAATGGTGTTAGTTGCCCATCAATAAGGCAAAATAGCTCTAAGATAAAGAAGTTTAGAGGACTTCTTATTAATTCGTAGCTATCGACTTCATATACCTCAACTGATTCATTATTTTTTTGTATCGATTGAAGATAAAACAGTCTTTCTTCTTCCGACTTTGCCGCTTGAAGTTTAACGAGTTTTTCAAAATAATCAGCTTCACTTGTCGTTAGTTTCAAATTCTTTGCAATGCTTATAATATACTTGCTTGGAAGATTTCTCTTTCCATTTAAAACCTGGTGTAGCTGAGTATGTGATTTGATACCGAGGTTGTTGGCCCAAGATCTTATTGAAAAGTTGGGGTTATTTTCTTTCTTCTTTAGCCAAGTATCTCGTAGGTATAAAGATGCATTCACGTAGTTGAATATATCTACGTGATGCATATTATTTGAATTTGGGGAATTTGTTTCTAAATTCAAGTCTATTTAAACCTAACGTTTAGTCCGTGCTCTAGATCCCATTTACAGTTGTAACCTTTGCGACCTTTTGTAAACATGCTCATATCTTCTGAGATTGATAAGTCAAACTTTCCGCCGTGAAAAGTTGCATTACCAAAGACTTCGTTTTTAAGATACGAATCTTTATTCTTGTAGAGATCATAACCTCCAAAACCATCACCTTCACCGATTAGTTTAAGAGTGAATCCAGCACACTTTTTCTTATCTTGTGATGTGATAACCATCGAAATACGATCAGAACTTGTCTTTGTAACAGATGCTTTAAGTCTAATATTGTAGTTTTTCGTTTTAGTAACTGATTGATCAAAACAAAGAACACCAATCGTTCCTTGGGAAGCTGCTAGTGTTATTAATCCTGTGATTGGACTAACGGCATAAGCAATTCCAGTTCCTAGCAGTGCTAGGAGTTCATAGTCACCCAATTTATAACTTGAGCAGCCTTTTAAAAATGAAGCACCTAGATATTCAAGAGCGATTCTTTCTTTACCTTTATATTCTCCACTGATTTCTTTCTTTCCAAAGAAAGCATTTGTGTTAAAGCTTGCAAGCGTTAGTAATGTGAAAATCGTTATTAACTTTTTCATTTTTTCCCCCACTAATAAATTATTTTTTTAGACTAATATTTAGACCGTGCCTAAGATCCCAAAGACAATTGTGTCCATTACGACCTTTTGTATAAAGTTCTAGTGCCTCAGTAACAGCGATATCAAGTTCTTTGTCAGCATAAGTCGCAGTACCAAAGACTTCATTCTTTAAATATGAATCCTTATTCTTATAAAGGTCATATGCGCCAAAACCATCTGGTTCACCGATTAACTTAATAGAAAAACCTGCACACTTCTTCTTATCTTTTGAAGAGATCATTAACGTAATTCTTTCTGAGTTTGTTTCAACTACTTTTGCCTCAAGTTTTACTTTGAAGATATTCGTGCGGCCAACGCTCTTATCGACACAGGCTGCTTGTTTCCAGCCTTGCATAAGGGCAAAAGTTGCTACGGATGCAGCAGGAGAAAGTAGTGTCGCTAAGCCTGCAGCTGCAACAGAGGCAACATTAAAACCAAATCGCGAATCACCATTACAGTCACCAAGTAATCTAATTCCATTATAGTTTAGAGATATCCTTTCTTTACCTTTGTATCTACCAGAGATTCCTTTTTCCTTGCCAAAGAAGGCCATTGAGCTGGTACTCATAACTGATACACATAAAATCGTTGCAATTAACTTTTTCATACTCTCTCCAATTAACTCTTTTTTCTTAGTTACAGCCGTTATTTCTCATTAAACGATATGCACTCAGTACGTTTCTTCTCTTACTCATGACATCTCTAGTTTGAAGTGCAAAAGTTAAACTCTTTTTTGCACACTCATATTTTCTTGAGAATGTACTATCTTCGATAAGATCAATTGCCAGTGTTGATACTCGATCAAGAACAGCAAGTTCTGTCTCATCATTTTTTGCTCTTTCACCTTCAGTTAGTCCACGTGAGAGAACGTCTTGTACATATTCTTTGTGATTACCGTAACACCAAAGACAAAGTTTTCTTGTTAGTCGGTAGTGGAATTTATCAAGATCACTAATGGCATCCCTTAAGTGTCTTCTAAGGAAGAGTACTTGATGCTCAGTTGATTCATATACTTGAGTTCCATCTACTGCACTTGCAAGAGTTGTGTAAAAGTAGAAGAAGTTTTTCTTAGGAGTACTTTCAAGTACAAAGTGTGATGCATCGAGAAGAATTTCTAGTTCTTCTTCATATGTAGTTGTGTCAAAACCACTTACGATTGCATTCTCTAAAATAAAACTCGTATCTTTACACCATTTACTAACTTCAGCATTTGCCGTTAACGCTAAAAATGTACAAACCAAAACTAATAAATTCTTCATAACAAACCTCCAACATTATTTCGTTGAGGCTTTTTATCCAGTGCGACGAAGAATTAAAATGCGAATGTATACAATCTGTATCAAATTTGTAAACAGTCAGCCTGATTTCTTGTAAATGTTACGTGTTTATAGAGATTTACCAGTTGGTTCCCTTCATGTTGTGAATCACTTCAAAGACGGTTGTCCTTTCAACGATTCCAATGACTTGCCCATTCTCAATAACGGGAAAGGTGTGGTAGGGGTAGTGAAGAAATAATTCCACGATGAATGTTAGAGTTGATTCTTTTGGAATCGTCACAACATTTTCGCTCATATAATGTTCGACCTTAGATGATGCATGATTATAGTACTTGGCATCAAGGCTGTATTTGAGACAGTCTTTTTGAGAAAGAAATCCTACAAGACGCTCATGTTCATCAACAACGGGAAGTCCTGTTATTTGATGCTTAATAAAGAATTCTCCAGCTTGCTGAATATCCATATCTGCATGAAGTGGCAGCGATTCTTTAATAACTCGGTTCATAATATTGTAGCTTGATGTAAAGTGCTCATCCTTTTCTCGTTGTCTTGGGGCCTTATCCCTTTCAATTGGTGGAGTATAATTTACCATGGTGATCATTCCTTGAATTAAATTTGTATTTGGCTTTATGCTGATTTTATTGGGGAATTGTTAAAAGATTTTGCTTAATTGTTTGAAAATAATCATAATGATGAACAATGGACCTTATTCAAGAATATGGGGTTTTTGGCCTCTTCTTAATCTCATTTGCAGCAGCGACGATCCTGCCTTTTAGTTCTGAAGTATTTCTCTTTAGCGCTGTAAAACTAGGACTTCCCAAGACTTCAATTTTCTTGGCCGCAAGCTTTGGTAATTTTCTCGGTGGAGTGAGTTGTTATTACCTTGGCCATCTGGGGAAATTAAGTTGGTGTGAAAAATTCTTTAAAATTAGTAAAGAGAAAGTTCTTAATTTTCAACACCACATTCAACGCTTTGGGGCCTTACTTGCTTCACTTACATGGATGCCAATAATTGGTGATCCCATGGCCGTGGCACTAGGATACTTTCGATGTCGCGTCGCGCCTACTTTTATCATGATGTTCATCGGTAAAGCGCTGCGTTATGTCTTTGTTATTTGGTTAGCAAATGAATTATAAGAATATGACAAAACACCTGGAAAATGGGATAATTAAATGCACGACACACTAATAAAATAAGACATTTTGAGGAATCCATGGAACAAGATAGTAACATCGAATCGAATGACACTACCGAAGCCAACGAAATTCAGAAATCATTAAAAGAAACACACCCTGATAGTTTTGTACATTTACACCTTCATACACAATATTCACTACTGGATGGAGCGATCCGTTTAAAGGATTTAATACCTGAAGCTCAAAAGCTTGGTGTTCCTGCAATCGCACAAACGGATCACGGAAATATGTTTGGTGCTATTGATTTCTACACTCGTTGTAAAGATGCAGGTATAAAACCAATTCTTGGTTCTGAAATTTATTTCACTCCTGGTTCTCGTTTTGATCGTCGTGCTGCCAAGAAGTCTGCTAATATTAGCTCTCAAGATGCTGAAGAGTCTTCAAGACAAATTCACCACTTAATTCTTCTTGCTAAAAATAATACTGGTTACCAAAACCTATGTAAGCTTCTATCAAAAGCCTACCTTGAAGGTTTCTACTATAAGCCCCGAGCGGATGTAGAATTACTTCGTGAATATTCAGAAGGTCTCATTTGTACGACTGCTTGTTTAAAAGGTGAGGTTGGTTATAACTTCTTTACTGGTCAAGATGAAAAGGCCATACGTGCAATTGAGAAACTAAGCGATATTTTTGGACCGGAAGACTTCTATTTAGAAATTCAAGAAAACGGTATTCCTGAGCAAAAAATTGTTAACGAAAAGGTTATCGACTTTGCTAAGAAAAATAATATCAAATTAGTTGCAACTAATGACTCTCACTATATGACGCCAGAGGATGCAACTGCACAAGAAGTTCTACTTTGTATTCAAACAGGTAAGACTTACGCCGATGAGAATAGAATGCGCATGACTTCAAATGCATTTTATTACAAATCACCTGAAGAGATGCGTGCCGCTTTTCATTATTGCCCAGAGGCTTGTGACAATACTCTGGAAATTGCAGATAAGTGTAATGTTGAACTTTCTTGGCATGATGATGATGGAAATCAAATTTATCATCTACCTGATTTTGAAATTGATACAGGTGAAACTCTTGATGAGTATTTCATAAGAGAGGTAAGAGAAGGACTTCAAGCTCGTTTTGATGGGCCTCAGTTTAGAAATATTGTTAACCAACCTGATTGGGAAGAGCAGAAACCAAAGTATTATGAGCGTCTCCAGTATGAGATGGATCTCATTATGCAAATGGGATTCGTTGGATACTTCCTTATCGTTGCAGACTTCATTCAATGGTCAAAAGATAATGGAATTCCTGTAGGTCCAGGACGTGGTTCCGGAGCAGGTTCTCTCGTTGCTTATGCCTTAACGATTACCAATATTAATCCACTTCCATATAATTTACTATTTGAGCGTTTCATTAACCCTGAGCGTATTTCCATGCCTGACTTTGACGTCGATTTCTGTCAAGCGGGACGCCAGCGTGTAATTGAATATGTAACGCAAAAATACGGTGAAGATAAAGTAGGACAAATCATTACCTTTGGTAAGCTTCAAGCAAAGGCCGTTGTAAAAGACGTTGCTCGTGTATATGACTTAACATTTGCTGAAGCCAATATGATTTCAAAACTTATTCCTGATGAGATTGGAATTACACTTGATAAAGCAATTGAGATGGAGCCAAAACTTCAGGAGTTAATTGAAACTGATCCTAAGATTCGCCAAATCTTTACCATCTCAAAAAGACTTGAAGGACTCTATCGCCACGCAGGGATTCACGCGGCCGGTGTTATCATTACATCTGAACCTCTTGTAAACTATTGTCCATTATTTAAAGGGGCAAAGGGTGAGAAGGTTGTTCAATTTGATAAGGACTTCTCTGAGTTAATTGGACTTGTAAAATTTGACTTCCTTGGACTTAAAACTCTAACCGTTATTGACTACGCTTCTGACTTTATTAAGCGTGACTATATGCCTGACTTTGATATCGAGGCAATCGACTACGAAGATAAGAAAGTTTATGACTTGATTTCTGAAGGGGATACAATTGGTGTTTTCCAACTGGAATCTTCAGGGATGCAGGATTTATGTCGTCGTATTTCACCAGATACTCTCGATGATATTACGGCCATTAACGCCCTTTATCGTCCAGGTCCGATGGGCTCGGGAATGCACGATGAATTCGTTGAGATCAAACACGGCCGAAAAGAAGAGACTTATCCATTTGAAGATCTTAAGCCAATTCTAAACGATACTTACGGAATCATCATCTACCAAGAGCAGGTTATGAACATTGCTCGTAAGGTTGCTGGTTACTCTCTTGGACAAGCGGATATGCTTCGTAAGGCCATGGGGAAAAAGAAACTTAAGGAGATGGAGCGCCATAAGCAAATCTTTTTAGATGGTGCAAAAGAAAGAAATTACGATCTAAAGATTGCAGAAACTCTTTATGATCAAATGGCAAAGTTTGCGGAATATGGTTTTAACAAATCACATGCCGTTGCTTATTCTTATATTGCTTATCAAACAGCATTCTTAAAAACTTATTATCCACCAGAGTTCTATGCAGGTCTTCTAAGTACAGAACTTTCTAATACAGATAAGATCACGACAATTATTAACGATGCTAGAAAGCATGATATTGAAGTGCTTGCTCCTTGTGTTAATGAGTCCCTTTGGCTCTTTAACGTTGTTGATGGAAACCTTCGTTTTGGTATGGGTGCCATTAAGGGTGTTGGTGAAGGTGCTGTCGAAGAAATTATTCGAGAGCGTACAGAAAATGGGCCATTCGTTGGCTTTGTTGACTTCTGTGAGCGTGTAAATTTACGCCAAGTTAATAAGAGAACTATTGAAGCATTAATTCGCGTTGGTGGATTTGATGGTTGTGAAAAAGAACTTAATCGTCGAACGATGGTTGAGAATATGGAGATGGTTGTTGCCTTTGCTCAGAAGCGTCAAAAAGAAAAAGAGATGGGACAAACGAATCTCTTTGATCTTGGAGAAGGTGCAGAAGATACAGGTGCAAATAAATTAGATATTGATTATGTTAGCGACTGGGATGATCGAGATAAACTCCTTCAAGAAGCAGAGCTAATCGGAGTCTATGTTTCAGGTCACCCGCTTGATCGCTACCAAGGTGTTATTGAACAAATGGCATCGATGCCAATTGGGAAGATTCAAGATATTGATGGGCAGTCAAAAAGGGATATGGTTCTTGCGGGGATGATTGTTGAACGTAAGAATATCATGACAAAGAAAGGGGATCGCATGTGTTTTGCTACCCTAGAAGATTTGTCGGGTAAGATTGAATGTATCATTTTCCCAAAGACCTTTGTTCAGTATGAAGAAATTCTGGCAACAGATGATCCTCTCATTATGACTGGACAAGTGAACCTGGCAGAAGAACCGCGAAAATTCTTCCCATCTAAGATACAAAAACTTAAAGAACAGGCCGAGGAGCGAGTGTCATCAGTTAGACTAAATGTTGATACAGGTTCACTAAATGAAGGCCGTCTAAACCGTCTTAAGCAAACAATATTAGGTCATAGAGGGACTGTTCCACTGCATATTATTTTTGAACATGAAAATGGTAAGGCCCGTATGCCACTTGGAAGTGATTATCTTGTTAACCCAACGCCACAGATGGCCGCGAAAATTAATGAGATTTTTGATGCAGACGCGGTGAAGTTTATTATTGATGGAAAAATCAGTGATGTAAGGTAAAATAAACACGTAAGTTATTAAAGATTAGAATAAATCTAGGGATGGATATGAGAAAACTGATAATTTTACTCGCTTTTTTAGGCACAAGTGCGACTTTTGCGGCCAGTGTAACAGCGAAGGGTCAATTCACATCAAAGCCAGGTGACACCCTCTCTTTCATAAAAAAGCAACTTTATGCCAATACAGTTCGTAATGTATTAGATTCAGAACTTCAAAAACTTGGCCTTGATCGAAAAACATTTTGGCAAAATTACGAAACAAAGTTTGAAGAGCACTTTGCTCCTATAAAAGAAAATTATGATCAAAAATTTGGTGCAGTAGATGAAGAGGGGAATCCTGTTCAATTAAGTGCTGCCCAAAAAGATCGATACGATCGAGGACTTCGATATAAGAAACTTACTTCACAAGCTTCTTATGGAAAGTTCAATTCTATTATCACTTCATATGCGATTAAGAAGATGTCGAAGTCTCTATCTCGAGCTGATACTCACTACATTACAATTAACGCTAAAGTTAATCGTAAACTTGTTTCAGAGATCTACTATCGATTTATTGGTACAGGTAAGAACCGTACATTCTCAAGGCTATATTTGAATATCAATTACAAGTTAAACGATCTGACTTGGGAAGAAGTAGGTGTAAGCTCAAAATCAAAATTTACTGATGTTGTTGAAGAACATTGGTTGCAAGAGCTTTCTGCCAGCGTTGGTGGTGTTTTCCTAGATGGTATTGAAGTTGTAAACCCGTCAACTCGACAAGAAATCTATGAGCATTTAAAACAGCCCCTTGCTCAACTAAGAGAGGGCAATGACACTGCTATTTTTGGCTCACGCCAAAATGAACTTAGAAACTCTCTTATGATGAACTTAGATATTACATTATCTAAAGAGTACAAGGACGAAAAGCAGCAGATCATTAATATCAAAACCTTTGGTGGTTTTGTTCTAACTGACTTACGTGATGGTGCCGTGGTTACTTTTACTGATTTTTCTCCAGCTTCTCAGGAGTATTCGACAAAAGATCCTCATAAGCAAAGCTCTGAGATCGCAAGTTTTGTTTATCAGCTTCCAATTAGTGAAATGAAGTCATTAAAGAGAACTGTTAAAGAAAAAGTCTCTATCAAGAACTCATTTGAGATCGTATTAAAAAATACGAAAAATATTAATGAAGCTTTTGATTTTGCAGGAATGCTAAAAGAAGAAGGTGTTGTTTATTTCTTTGATCCACAAATTTCTGCAACTCTTCGTAATGTTGTTAATATAACAATCACTTTTTCTGGTGATAAAGATAAGGCAATGGAAGTCTTAGAAAAGTTTAAAACAGTTAAACTTGGTGATGAGGCCATCGTAAAAAGAGATGATACTCTTCCATTTGTTTTTAATGTTGTTCATAATAATGAAAGTCCATTAACAAAAAAAGTTGAATCAAAGAGACAGTAATAAGGCATAAGAGTTATGAGGAAGTATTTTTTACCAATTTTATTAATCTTAGCAACTTCTTGTTCACTGCTTGCTCCACCTCAAAGAAGAGATAATCGTGGACGTCAAGCGAGACCAATGGAGAGGACACACTTTACAGGTGTTAAGAAGAAAGTTGCCCTTTTAACTTTTTTCAATGAGTCGCCGTTTGGAGGCCAGGACCTTGGTGTTGTGGCAACAGAAGAGCTTAGACGTGAAATAAATCGAACAGGTCAATTTATTGTTGATCCAATGTCTGCAAGACTTTTTGGTTCCTCAAAACAGGTTTACTCACAAGGTGGATCTAAGCTTGTACAGATGACAAGAAAGGCCAAAGGTGAAGGAATTAACTTCGTGATTTTTGGGCGTATCATTGAGGCCCGAGTCAGAGAAAAGTCAGATGAGGTTGGCTTTGTTAGAAGTACAAAGAGTTATAGTGAGGCAAAAGTCGAAATCCGCATCTTTGATGTAAATTCAAATAAAGAAATCTATACTGACACCTTAAATGGTTATGCTGATGATAAGAGTTATCGATTCTTTAAATCAGATCAACAATCTAAATCAAAATATAGACAAGACCTTCTAAGGTATGTCGTTAAGGTTGCAGTTAGAAGGTCTATTCCTCGAATCCTAGATACGGCCGCAAAGCTTGAATGGGTTGGTCGTGTTGCAAAGATTATAGGAAATAATATCTATGTTAATGCTGGACGAGATTCAGGACTTAATATTGGTGACGTCTTAAAAGTTGTAACAGAAGGTGTTGATATTTACGATCCTGAAACTGGAGCACTAATTGGTGTTTCTAAAGGTGAAGTGAAGGGAACTATTGAGATCATTGACTATGTTGGACCTGATGCTTCAATTGGTATTCTCCATTCTGGGGGCTCTGTTCACGAAGGTGACTTTGTAAAGTTATACTAATGGTTTATTCAGCATTAAAATCTCTACTTTTTAAACTCGATGCAGAGGATGCTCATGATTTAACGATAAAGTTAATGGAGAGCTTTCCTCTTTTTGCATCTTTATTTAATACTCATATTGATCCCAAAACATGTTTAAAAGTTGGGAACCTAACGTGGAAGTCTCCCGTTGGACTTGCTGCTGGGCTTGATAAGAATGCAAGGGCCTATGAATTCTTATCTCAAGTTGGCTTTGGCGCTATTGAAGTTGGAACTGTTACACCTCGTCCACAAATCGGAAATGAAAGACCAAGGCTTTTTCGCTACATAGAAGAAGAGTCTATTAGAAATTGTATGGGCTTTAATAATCTGGGCTCAGACTTTATGTATCAGCAAGTATTAAAGCTAAAATCAAAAGGCCTAAGTATTCCTCTAGGCGTCAATATTGGCAAAAATAAAACAACACCTGATGAAGAAGCTCCTAAGGATTATGGACTTCTTTATCAAAAGTTTAAGGATATAGCGGATTATATTGTCATCAATGTATCTTCTCCTAATACTCCTGGCCTTCGTTCTCACCAAACAAAAGATGCGTTAGAGAAATTATTTAAGGCCTTAGATAGGAAAGAAGAAGAGGTGGATCTCTATCTAAAAATAGCACCAGATATTGAAATGGATGAGATCGATGCAATTCTAGAAACAGCTGCTAAGTTTCATCTAACAGGTATAATCGCTACGAATACAACGATTATGCCAGAAAGGGGAGTTGGTGGTATTTCCGGAAAGCTTCTTTATAAGAAAGCACATAATATTCGTAAGGCCTGTTTAGAAAAGATTAAAAACTATCCTTCACTTGAATTTATCGGTGTTGGTGGTTTTGCTAGCTACAATGATGTGGTTGAGTATTGGAGAGCTGGGGGGCGAGCACTACAAATTTATTCAGCTTTCATTTTTCAAGGACCTAAATTACTTTCTTCTATAAATGAATCAATTCAAAGTGATTTGGCCCGTCTTGAGTTAAAGTCTATTGATGAACTCATAAATTATTATCAAAGAAAAGCGCTCTAAGTGCTTGATTTTTAGAGCGAGAGATAAAGTATTGCTTAATATTTTCTTGATCTTGACCGACAAGTGATTAGGTTGGTTAATATTAAAGGAAAGCAATGATAAAGAGCTTTATCAACACTGTCGTTCTCGCTTCTATATGTGGGGCGGTTTTTCTAACAAGCAGTGATATCGAAACAACAATTATGCAAGAAATTGGTCAAGGAACGAATCCGTATAAGCATGTGGATCGCTCACCTGATTTCGTTAAAAGAACAATTGCTTCGATTTCTGATGATGTTAACACACGAGCATTAAAGAAGAGAAGAGTTGAAGATATGCATATTTATAAGTCATATGAAGAATCTCTTTCTCAGTTAAAATCATGCTTGCGCACTATCTGTGATGAATATTTTAAAAGTGATGAAGTTTCTGAAAACTATGATCGTTATGAGCAATTAGTTGCTTCAAAGATTAGTGATAAGGTTAATAAGCTTTATAATTTCACACTTAAAAGAGGTTTTAGATCCCATTCTATTGTTACAACGGCCCTTGATCTAATTGATATTCCACATGATGAACTAAAGAAGAATTCAGTTTTATTATTAAGTACTCAAAAGAGTGATATTAGGTCTCTTAATGCTATCGTTAAGCTTGCAAAGAAATCTCAAAATCGAGAGCTTACTAATTTACTAATTCATGAGCTAGATCGTTATTCTAAGTCCGAAAGCTTTAAGCATAAGGTAAGTGATCAGATAATTAGTGAAATACAAGCTTCTCCTGCTTCAAGTGACTCTATTCTTGCAACTCAGATGTCTCGTTTTATTACTAAAGAGAATTATCTTAAGTTTGGAGAACTACTAACAAAGATTCCAACTGAGAGTAAGGTCTACTCAAGTATTATTGGTCAAATTGAAAAGATTGAATCAACAAACTTATAATTTGATTGGAATTTTCTTTGCTAATTTTATTTCTTCTTCATTCATACTTAGCTGATAGGCGAGGATTTTAACTCCTTTTTTCTTGGCCTCATGGAGAAGCTCTTTATATCTTTTGTCCACATCGCTTACATTAAAGCTTTTAATATCTTCCCTTGAAACAACGTAGAGCATGGTTGCTTCATGGCCTTGTTCTTTTAATTGCATTAGCTCTTCTAAATGCTTTTGTCCTCTTGTGGATACAGCATCTGGAAATTGTGCTTGATCATCAACTTTTAGAGTAACATTTTTTACTTCCACAAAGTTGTACTTTACTTGTGAGTTATCTAACTCAAGGTTTTTCTTATCAATCTCTTTATTGCTAAGTAGAAAGTCGATACGACTTTTTCCAATTTTTACTTCGCTTTTAAAGTGAGAATATTTTGAAAGCTCTTTTATAGCGCCATTTTCTAATGCTTCTTGAACAAGTTTATTTGTTAATCCAGTATTGACCATGATCCATGATTCTCCATTTGAGATCATCTGAGCAGAGAACTTGAGTTTTCTCTTTGGGTCATCACTATGGGTCATTAAAACCTTCCAATTAGGCTCCCAGCAGCTTTTCATGCTCCCTGTATTGGCCAAGTGAGCTGTATGAATTTCATTCTTATCGTAATCCTTGAATTTCTTAGTTAGTTTAAAATCGAGCAGGAAGCGCTTGTAGCGCTCAACAATTTTTCCTGTTACTAAATCTTTCTTATTCAAATGCATTTTTTTCCTTTTGGTTTGTAATGCTAACTATCTGTAATTGTATATGCTACAATATCTGTAGAATATCATTTAAAGAGGAATTTGTGAAAACTGCATTAATTATCTGCGATAATGAGGTCTTAAATTCAATTTATAGCGTTAATTTGAAAACCTATACAGAGTTGAACCTTATTTTTGAATCGAGCTTAGACAAGGCGTTGATTCATATTGAAGATCCAGATGTGGCAATTGATGTATTAGTTACGATGGCAAGTATTGATGGAGAGGATACTGCATTATTGGCATATCATAACTGCATTGAAAACGACCGAGATATTCCTTCTATTGTAATTGGTGAAGGTGACTTGATCCCAGATGAGAATCATATCGTTAAAAACCAATTTGATATTCCTGGAATTATTCAAAATATTTTCAAATCACTTGGAATGAATCCAAAAGAGGTCTTAGCAGTTATTACTGAAGACTTATATGAGATGCCAATCCGACTTTTCTTCCCATTTAAGAAAGCATTCTGTGACACGTATTATATGCTAGAAAATAATGGCCAATCTGCTCCAACTAAAATCTTTGATAAAGAGAGTGATGTGTGGCCAAAGGTAAGAGAATTCCTTGATCAAGGTGTATCAAATTTACTCATACCAGCTAAAGAGCGTTTTGCTTTCACAAAAAAAGTTACTCAACTACTTATAGAAAGTATGGAGCAAATAACTCCAGAGACTCCACAACAGGAATCTTTAGACTTTGTTGAACAAAGTATTGATGCTGTTGCTGAACAATTATTTGAAGATCAAGAAGTTACAAAAGAAGTCATTCAACTATCGCAGATGTGTATGGATACAATGGAAGAGGTTATTGAGGATGTTCCTGATCTTAAATCTCTGCTTAAAGACCTTGCGGCACTAAAGTCTGGATTTCTCTATAGTCACTCAATTATTGCAGGTTACGTTTCTACTCATATTCTCGATAATGTTGAATGGGGCGGTGATGCGCACAAAGAGAAGTTAAAGTTTGTTCTTTATTTTCATGATATGTATCTAGTTCAAATCTACAAGAAACATCCTGATCTAATGTATGAGGATAAGCTTATCTTTGATCCAAATATCACTGAAGATGAAAAAGAAATTATTATCAATCACGCAAGTGAGGCAGCAGATGCTATTAGACGCTATCCAGGTTGTCCTCTAGGTGCAGATGTTATTATTATGCAACATCATGGTACTCCTAATGGTCAAGGTTTTGCCACAAGCTATAAAGATGATATTTCACCACTAGCAAAAGTTCTTATTATCGCTGAAGCCTTTACGGAAGAGATCTATCAAAAAATTGAAAATAAAGTTCCTGTAAATGTTGAAGAGATAATGGAGAAACTAAAAGAGCGCTTCACGAAGCACACTTATAAGAAGATTATCAATACACTGGCAAATATTAAAATATAAGATATGAAGCTAGTAGAATAGGTTTAGTCCTGCATAACCTTGTTGATAAAACTTATCTAAATATTCGTATCCAATCTTAAAGCTCATTTTCTTATTTAAGTGATAACGACTTTCAAATTCAACTTCTTGTGTCTTATTAAATTTCGACTGATTACGAAATAGGTATTGGTAGGAGCTATGAATAGAGTATTTATCGTGACTGTAAACGAAGAATAGCTTTGGGCCGTAGCTTAACATATAATCTAAATTTGAATTATATATATAAGCATTCTGAGTAGCTGCTAAAAGTCCAAATATAAAGCTATCACTACCATATACTTGTCCAATATTTAGATCTAAGTATGGACTCAAGTTACGATTACTAAACATTTCTCTTTCTTTGTATCCAACCTCGAGTTGGAAACTAATATTATTAGCAAAGCTTCTTACTGGTCGATAAGCTTCAATATTGGCAATTCTCACTTCACTTAGTCGAAATTCTTGATCTTGATATTTATTATATGTAAATTCTAGACTAAAGAGTTCTGTCGTACTCATTGGCAGGAAGCCGTTTGGAGTATCAAGTTTATCGTGTAAAGCTCCACGCCAGCCAATTTGTAAATAATCTCCATTAGTATCAACATTATTTCTAATATCAAATCGCCCAGTTAGGTGTCCTTTATGGGGAGCTTTATCATAAACCTCCTGATAGCTAATTTGCTTTGGCCTTGCGGTTAATTTAGATCTTGCCTTATTGATTTGAAATTTCTGCTTTCGGTATTCAAGTTTTTCTTTATTGGCCAATGTTGTCGTCGTATCGACTTCTGCATTTTCAAAATCAACATAGAGATTATATGTGTCTAGGACAAATATATCACTTTCATTATTTTTAATTTCGCTTAATTGATACCTCTTATTTATGAGATTTTGAAAAAGGCTACTTTGATACTTATCCATATTCTTGATATTTAAATTTATTTTGGTATAAGAAGCCGGTCTAAATTTTACGTTTCTTATAATTTCGTCATTCTTATAAAGAGCATAAACTGTATCAACAGGAGGTACCGCTATATCCAACTCTTCAAGAAGCTTCCATTCAGGTTTTATCGCGTCTAAGAATGCCAGAATATGATAAGAGCAATTTTCACTAAGGTAGTAATAATCAAAATAGGCCCTATTCATTTCATAGAGATGGGCCTGAAAATAATCGACTTCATTATCAGATAAATTCAATTCATAATCCCATAAATCTCGAGATTCCATATCATTGTATTCTTTGACCTTCACGTAATAGGGCATAAGTGTAAATTCGCCTTTAAAGCCACCTGTAATTCCTTTATATCCGTAGACAATAGGATTTACAGTGTCTACTTGGGCAGAGAAATCAACTCCATAATCAAGGAGATCATTATTTTGTTTAATAGAAGTTTTTGATCTTAGCCTTAAAAATGTATGACCGAATGTTGAGGCGGGTTTTTCTATAAAATAAGACGAAAAAATTAGGGAAACAGAATCGACACTGAGTTTTTTTACAAAGGCCTGATAGACTTCACAGTCTTTTAAATTAATCGATGAAGGTATTTTTTTATACTTTTTTAGAAATTTCACTCTTGCTGGAAAAAGACATTTAGGGTGCTTATTCATGTCTTTAATAGGGGGGGAAGTGATTTCTCTTATCGATGCATTCAGCTCACTGGTTGGGTTTGTCATTCCATCTTTTGCCAAAAAGTATTCTTTTGATTTAACAGCAGACTGATAACCACCAAAGAGTGTTTTTTGATAACGCATTAATGATAAGAATTGTGAAGAAAACTCGATATTACTTTGTTGGCCATAGGTATATGGCCCTAAGATTAAAAGAGATATTATTATGATAACTTGTTTTAACATTGTATTTCTTTAAAATAAGAAAGAGGGAGGCATCTCCCTCTTTTTTTTATATTAATAAAACAGACTTAATATTTTCATGAACCATCTGTGCAGTTGCATTGTCTGCAAAGATTAGATCAAAATTACTTTTTAAAATGTTCTTATCTGCGTTAGTTGCATTAATAAGGGCAAGGTAAGCATCTAAACTTTCACCTTCACCTTTTGCAATATCAGAAGAGAGTGCAATCATATTGTTTTCAACAAATGAAACTGCAGCAACTCTTGCTGTTTTAGCATCTTCACATTTTAAAGTTCCTGTAGACATTGCAAATGTCTGGTTACTAAAGATTCCGTTTGTAATACCAGCTAAAGCATTAAGAGCTAAACCTGACTTTCCTTCAAAGATTACGGCACCAAGACCACAACCTGCTGGGCCATGGGCCGCAAATGCAGTTGATGTAAGTACTGTAAAAAGAGCTGCGCATAATAATTTTTTCATCAATAAACTCCTTAATATTGAATGTATGATTTACAATAAATAGAGTTTATCTCAGGGCCAATAAATGTAAACTAAAGAACGGAAGTTTTTTAGATGAGAAATCATAATGAAAATTAAGATTTTTTTTACTTACACAATCGTTCTTTGTAATGCATTTAGTGGGTCTTTGAAGTTTCCTTGGTTGTAAACTTCTTTCATCTCTCTAAAGATATTGAGAAGATTCTTTTTTCCACCAGTACTTGTACAAAGTCTTAGAATAAAATTATTTGCTAAGATAAATGCACATGAGTGTGCTGTAAGTTTATTGGTACTTAGGTTATTAGGAAAACCGTCTCCTTTAGGTTTTTCGTGGTGTTGCGCGATAACAAAGTCTGCTTCAGGATAGCCTGTAAAATACTGTGCTATTTCTGCTGCCTTAATAGGGTGGATACGATAATTTTCCTGTTCTTCTTCTTTAAACATTTTCAGCTGTGGATCTTCTAATGATTGAATACTAATAAGGTCTTCATTCTCAAGCATTGAATCATATAAAAGAGAGGCAAGACCAAGTTTTTTCTTAGATGTCTCAGACGCCCAGCCAAGCGCTTGTAAAATAAAGTGTGATAAATAAAGAGTCATAATTGCTTGAGTGGCGATATCAAATGGCCCACTCTTTGGAAATAAAGAGAGTACGTTACGATACTTCTTATTCTCAAGAACAATATCGCGACTACAAAGAATAACCTTATCGCATAGGTTAATCACATTCTCTGAAACACCAACTGTCTTCACATATTGATGAATAAGAAGTACGGCCTTAATTTGATTTTCGATAACCTCTTCTTGCTTTAACTTCTTCTTACTCTCAAAGACTTTTAATAAGTTCTCAATTCCTTCCTCTAAGAATTTTAAGTAATCGTTCTTTTTTAAATAAAGTACCTTAATATTCTTTCTTGCATAAGAATGGATTGTTGAATGAGAGTATTTCTTATTTGCAGAAATGATTTTCGTATATTTAGTCTGAGTTAGCTCTAGATAAACATCATAGGCCAATGTTTCAAAAAGATAGAAGCCTCTAATCTTCATAGGTAGAAGATCATCTTCTTCAAATTCTTCAATACTTGAACCAAAATCTTCACTTTTTACCCAGGCAAGTGCTTTATTGACGGCCGTAACAAAGTCTTCTTCTTCGATAGGTCTAAAAAGGGCCGAAGAAGATTCACTTCTTGCATATAGTGCATCAGGAATCCTTTCTTTTACCATTGCCTCCATACCAAGGAAGATAAAAGGTCTTTGACCAGTAATGGATAGAATCTTTCCAGCAAGTTGAGAAGGGTCCTCATTCTTTAATGAGACTTCGATTAGGATCATAGCAAATGGACCTTCGAAGCTTAGTAAATCGATTGCATCGTCACCACTGATTGCACAGTGTAGTTGAATATCGGGAAAGCAGCTAGAAAATGAGTCTCTTATATATCCCCATTCATCTTTCTCATCACAAATATACAATGCCTTCAAAATAACCCCTTAATTCATTATTTCATCTTAATTATGTATTTCTTATGCCCACTCATCGGTAAGTTATTGAAATAATAAAATTTAGTTAGTTAAATATTTGTAAATCAGTTGATTATTATACAATGATTCTTCTTTTTAAGATGGATAATTTTGATTAAACTAATTTAAAGGGGTTAGCATGCATTCTAAAATTCAAGATCTTGTAAAAGAGATGATAAAATTTGGCTTAATTAAAATTTCACCACAAAATCCATTTAAATATGCTTCTGGTAAAGAAGGGCCGATTTATTGTGATAATCGTCTCATGTCTTCAGATCCAAAAATGTGGGCCTTAGCAATAGAGCTCTTAAGTGAGACGATAAATAATAATAATCTTAAATATGACTTTATAACTGGTGTCGCCACTGCTGGAATTTCACATGCGGCCGCATTGGCATATGCTCGAAAAGAACCAATGAATTATGTTCGCTCTAAACCTAAGTCTCACGGGACAGGTAAGATAGTGGAAGGAAAAGTTGGCGAAAACAGTAAACTACTTTTAGTTGAAGACCTGGTAAACCAAGGCTCAAGTATTGAAAAAGTCATAAGGCTTATTCGCGATCAAGGCCATGTGGTAGACTCTGTTTTGTGTTTGGTGGACTACCAGACACCTAATGCGAAGAAGGTGGCAAAAGAGTTGGAGATTGATATCTTTTCACTAATAAATTTAAATCAATTAGCCGATATCTGTTTGTCTGAAGATATTATTAATAAAGAAGGCCATCAATTACTGATGAGATGGCAGCAAGACCCTGATAATTGGCAGGTCTAAATTGTGCGACGCATGTTTTAGACGCAAGACGTGTCGACATATCTTGCAAAAGAATATATGTATCATACTAATATTATTCGTATTACCTTAACATCTATATGTTTTTAAGTTATTCCAACTTAAATTTTGGAGGAAACAAATGGCCGAAAGTGCAAAAATAGAAATCAATGGTCAAACGATCGAAGTTCCAACTCTTAAAGGAACTGAAAATGAGCTCGCTTTAGATATCTCAAAGCTTAGAGCACAAACTGGAGCAATTACTCTAGATATCGGTTTTGTAAACACTGGATCATGTACGTCAAAGATCACTTTTCTTGACGGAGAAAAGGGGATCCTAAGATACCGTGGTTACCCAATTGAACAACTTGCTGAATCTTCAAACTTTGCTGAAGTATCTTATCTTCTATACAACGGGGAGCTTCCAACAGCTGCTCAATTAGAAGCATTCAACAAAGATATTGCTGCTTCAAGTAAGCTTCCTGGTGGAGTCGAGAAGATCATTGATCAATTCCCTGGTTCAGCACACCCAATGGGTGTTTTAGCTGCTGCTATTTCATCATTAAGTGGGTTTTATCCTGAATTCCTAAACCCTGAGGCAACTGAGGAAATTAAGAATAAGGCAATTACTCAAATGATGGGACAAGTTAAAGTTATGATGGCGCAATTCTATCGCAAGACGATGGGGAAAAGCCCTCTAGCTTCAAACGCTAAGCTTGATTACTCATCAGACTTCTTAAACTTAATGTTTGATGGTGAAGTTGATAAAGATGTAGCAGATGCTCTTGATACTTTATTAATTCTACACGCAGACCACGAGCAAAACTGTTCAGCATCAACTGTAAGAGTTGTTGGTTCATCTCATGCTAACGTATTTGCTTCAATTGCAGCTGGTGTTACAGCTCTTTGGGGACAATTACACGGTGGAGCAAACCAAGCTGTACTTGAGATGCTTGAAGAAATTAGAAAAGATGGTGGTGATTACCAAAAATTCATCGAAAAAGCGAAAGACAAGGAAGATCCATTCCGTCTTATGGGATTTGGTCACCGTGTTTACAAGAATTTTGATCCACGTGCAAAAATCATTAAAAAAGCATGTGACACAATTCTTGAAAAACTTGATATTCAAGACCCTCTTCTTGACATTGCAAAAGGTCTTGAAGAAGTTGCTCTTAAAGATGAGTACTTTGTTAAACGTAACCTATATCCAAACGTAGACTTCTACTCAGGTATCATCTACAAGGCACTTGGTATTCCAACTAATATGTTTACAGCAATGTTCGTATTAGGACGTCTTCCAGGTTGGCTATCTCAGTGGAAAGAGCTTAGAGAAGATGGTGTACGTATTTCACGTCCACGTCAGGTTTACATGGGTGAGAATGAAAGAGATTACACGCCAGTAATCAAAAGATAATTTTAAGATAAAATTATGACGATATTAAGGGCCTCGATATGAGGCCCTTTCTTTTGGCCTTTACTTAGCCTCTAATTAGGAAAGAAAATGTTTGATTATGATGCAATTTTAAACTCTCTATTAAATCCAAAGTTAAATAAGCAACAACTTGGCAAGCTTGTTCAGATTCAGTCGCAACAATTTACAAGTGAGCGTAAAAACTTAAAGGAGAACTACTCAAATGAGGATTTGATAAGTGCATATACAGCATTCTATTTCCCAACAAATGCATATAAATTAGACTTTCTCTTTTCTCAATTAAGTGAGGAGAGTTTGTCTGCAATCTCAGAAACGACGATTATTGATATTGGTTGTGGCCCTGGAACTTATACTTACGCTGCTGCCAATCTCTTGCCTAATGCAAAAGAGTTCATTGGTGTTGATGAAAGTGAGTTAATGCTTAAACAGGCCAAGAAGCTTAACGATGAATATTTTAAAGAAGATAGGGTTTTCTTTAAAAATCGTGTCCCTCAAATTGAAAACTCAACGCTAATCTTTGGTAACTCTTTAAATGAAATGGGAATGAAGGCAGCTTTTAAGCTAATAAAGAACCTCAAGCCTAAGTTCATCATCTGTATTGAGCCGGGAACCAAAGAGGTCTTTAAAGAAGTTTTAGAGCTTAGAAGAAAACTATTAAACCTTGAGTATAAAGTTAATTATCCATGCATGGGGCAGGGAAGTTGTCCTCTTCAAGAAACTGATGATTGGTGTCATCAGTCTATTAAAGTAAGTCTAGACTATGAACTTGAGTCTCTATCACAAGTGGCAAAGCTTGATCGTAAGGTTATGCCTGCAACAATTCATCTCTATAGTTTAAGTGATCAAAATAAGCCCGTCGTTGAGAATGAGGCGCGCTTAATACGTTTGAAGAGAATTGTGAAACATGCTTATCTTTGGGAAGTTTGTACAATAGAGAATAAGATTGTGAACTTAGAAGTTCCAAAAAAACTCTTTAAAAAGAAAATGCTTAAACAATTAGATGCTATCTCTTCTGGGATAAAGCTTTCTTATACGATCGATAAGGAACTTGAAAATTCTACTTTTAGAGTTAAAGAGATTGAAGTTGAAATTGATTAAGATAAGTATCTAATGATGAAAATTAACAAATAAAAAAGGCCTGTTTTTCACAGGCCTTTTATTTTTTAATTACTTGCTGGAAGTCTTTGTAGTTTTACTGGAATAATATCTCTAAGTTCTATTTCATTTTTAAACTCAGTGACTTTCATTTTTTTGATTTTATTCTTTCCGTAATAATAAGTTTTCTTTGAAATCTCTTGAGTCATAAATGCCGTATCAAGATCATCTAATAATCTTCTGCGATTATTTTCTAAAGAGCTTACATAATTCTTTGTTGCATAATAATTTTGTTCCTGTGCTCCAGCAACACCTCCGAAAGGGGCCCAAAGGACTGAGGCCGGCCAAAATAATAGGTTTGTAATTCCATAACCTACATTGCCATTATAAAAGTCACCAACACCAGGAAGTACATTTAATACTGCGGCAGTTACTTCATCTTTTTCTTTTACTGCAATACCTTCAGCTTCCCATTCTGCTAACTCTCTTTTTTGTTGCGAATTCATATTTGCACAACTTGTAACAAGTAAGCTCAATGAAACTATAGCTATTGTTCTTGAAATTGATTTCTTGATCACACGTCCCCCTTAGAAAAGAAAATCTTATTTTTGATATAATAACTTCGGTAAATTTTGATAAGTTCTTTAAAGAAATCTTTTCTAAGTTGTTGAAATTATTGGTTTTCCTTTAGGTGATCTATAAGTATAACTCTCAAGTACTTAGAATATCTAAGCTTAAAAATATATGTTGGGATAGGATTTTTTTCTAATATTACTGAGACTTCTTTAATTCTTTTACTTCATAAATGATTTTTTCTTTATTCATTTTAAAGTGGGGCATCAATAGAATAGGGGATAAGACATCTTTAGCAAGCTTTCTCATTTCCTTTGTCTCAAGGATTGCCATGAGTTTATTTATTTCTTCTTCGGAGTATTTGTCTTTAATACGTTTGACTATCTCTTTCTTCAGGTCGATGAACTCTGTATTCTCGTCAATAATCTTTTCAAGTTTTTTATTATCAAGACTTTTAGCGGACTTTTCAATAAGTTGTCTTTTAACGAAATCGGCACGCTCTTTTGAGTCATTAATTAAATACTGTTCTTTAAGTAAGATATCAGCAATATAGTTAATTTTATTTTCAAGCTTTGCAAATGCTACTTGAGTAATAAGGATTAGGATTAAGAATTTCATTTCTTAATTATAAACAAAAAAGCCTCGCGATGCGAGGCCTTTATATATCTTAAATTTAAAAAGTAAATTAAGACTTTTTCTTCCCAAGTGAAGCGTAAGAAGTACCAAATTTCTTTCTGAATTTGTCGATACGACCTTCAGTATCAAGTACTTTTTGCTTACCAGTATAGAATGGGTGAGATGCACTAGAGATATCAAGTTTTACGTATGGGTAAGTTTTCCCTTCAAACTCAAGCTCAGCATCTGCTTTGATTGTTGATCTAGTGATAAATTTTAAGTCAGCAGAGATATCGTGGAATAGAACGTCTCTGTACTCTGGGTGGATACCTTTTTTCATTTTAAACCTCTTTTTCTCGCATTGCTTGTTACAATGCTATTTTCTACGTTTAAGTGTTCTAACATTTAAGTTTGAGATTTGAGCAATTTCGCTTATATAGCAGAAATTGTCAAGAGTTTTACTCCTTGCGGCTAGTGAGCACTGCAAGAACTACAACCTCCGCCAGACTTATCTGTCGGGTCGTTAAATTGCCAATGTCCATAGTTTTCATTTATTAATGAAATTGCTGACTTTAACGACTTGAAATCACGTTGAAATACTTCTTTATCCTCACCATCGACTACTGTTACAGAGTAGAGGATGACCTCTCTTATTGCTCCGTTTGTCTCTTCTACATCGCCAGTCATGCCAATAAAGGCCTTAAAATGCTCACTATTGTAGTGGGCGAAGTTCCAATTCTTCAAATTGACTAAGTTTTGTATTTCCATGCAGTATTTTTAACAGTTGGCCCTTGCCATGACAATGTATTTCTAGTAAGTTTCTTACCTACGATTACTAAGTTATAAGAGAAATTTTAGGTTTATATATTTTTAGGAGGCAGTTATGGCAAAGGGGCCAAGAGTTATTATTACACTTGAGTGTACAGAAGCGAGAAAGAATGGACAAACTCCATCTCGTTACACAACAACTAAGAACAAGAAGACTAATCCAGAAAGATTAGAAATCAAAAAGTACAACCCTTTCTTAAGAAAGCACACTGTACACAAAGAAATTAAGTAATTAATTATTTAAATTCAGATATAAAAAAGGCCCACTTTTTAGTGGGCCTTTTTTATTAGCTATTTTATTTCTGGTTCAAAGCAGAATTCTTGAAACTCATCGTAGTTAACTGGACCGTAGTCATCATCATAAGTTACTGTATAATCCATGATGTAGCATACTTCTGCTTGTGTTTCTTCAATCGCATAAATATCGTTAATTCGATATCCACCTTCATTTGGTCCACAATTAAAACACATAAACTCAACCATTTGCTCATAGTATGGGTGAGACGAAAATTGGTCTTCGTTTTCAATCCAAGCATGTGTTGAAGTAGAAATTGTTAGTATTAAAGTAAGTAGAAGTGATTTCATAGGGGCCCCTTGTTAAGAATACATAAAATAGTGTCGTACTTGGGGTTTATGTAACAATACTAGACACCATCGTCAATTTTTACAATTGAGTAGAGACTAAAGCTACTTATTGTTATTTTCTCTCATATAAATATTTCACATATCCTGGGGGGGAAGAATGAAAAAAGTAATCTTGGTCATTTCCATGGCCTTAGCAATATCATCTAATGTTTACTCACAGACATGTTCCAAACAATATAAGCAAGATGTTGCAAAGTTTAATGATAGCAGATTGGTTAAGATGTCGACTCATGCACATAACGGAGTTCACTACGTTTCAACTTATGCATTAAATGCAATATTTGGTTTACATGTTTTTCCTGCATTTCTGGCCTATCCTATTTTCTTAAGGGTGATTAAAGCGCATCAAGATAAACTGCATTTCTATATCGATTTACTTGAAGGTGATAATGATTCTGAACAAATGAATGAACTCCTTAATGCATTATATGAGCCTGGGATGACAATTGATATCAGTGCAGTAAGAAATGAATTAAATTATTTGAATGAGTCTGGTGCCCTTTGTGATGGCTCAGTTTTTAGCCGAGTAACTGGACATGGGCCACGTCATCGTCGTCGTAAGGTTGCAATCAAGGTTCCTTCTAAGGAGCGCTTGGTAAAGCATTTAAAAAATGTATTAAAATAGAATATAGGCCTCGCTGAGCGAGGCTTTTTTAATTGGCAATTACTTCGTGGCAGAAAACACTTCTTTGGTCGATATCACGACATTCAGGAATTTCGCTCTTACAGGATTCTACAGCAAGCGGACAACGAGTATGAAAGTTACATCCTGATGGAGGATCAAGAGGTGATGGTAGTTCCACATCCTTAAGAGGAGGGAAGGCTTTTATCACTTCATTTTCCACAGCGTGCGCACTTTTTAAAAGTGTCTTTGTATATGGATGGTGAGGCGTCTCAAATATCACATCACTCTTTCCATATTCACATACTTTTCCAAGATACATGACAAGAACTTTGTCTGCGATATAGCGTACAACAGAGAGATCGTGAGAGATAAAGATATATGTTAGATTAAATTCTTTTTGAAGATCTCTTAAAAGATTTAAAACTTGTGCTTGAACAGAGACGTCTAATGCTGAAACAGGCTCATCCAAAATAAGAACCTTTGGCTTTAAGATCAGGGCACGTGCAATACCAATTCGCTGGCGCTGGCCACCACTAAACATATGTGGGTACTTATGGGCGTGCTCGCGTCTTAGTCCAACTGTTTCCATTAGATCACAGGCCCTTTTAAAAGCTTCTTTCTTTATCACTTTCTCATTTATTAAGAGTGGGTCTGCAATAATCTCCCAGGCCTTTTTTCTAGGATTAAGGGATTCAAGTGGGTTTTGAAAAACCATTTGAATATTATGATATAACTCCTTAGAGCTCATTTGAGAAAAGTCTTTTCCAGCTATTGTGATACTTCCACCCGATAAAGATTCAAGTCCCATGAGGCATTTTGCAAGAGTGGATTTTCCGCAACCTGATTCACCTACAATTCCTAGGGTCGATCTTTCTTGTAAATTAAAACTCAGGCCATCAACGGCCTTTACAGTTTTATCTCCCACTGGGTAATGCTTCTTTAAATTTGTAACTTTTATTGTATCAATCATTATTTTATTATCCGTTAGATTAGTTGTTTAAAGGGTGAATACATCTTAGAGAGCGATCATCATGAATGATTAGTTTTGGTAGATGATTACATTCATTACTAGAGTATTCACAGCGCTCCTTGAATTGGCAGCCTGTGGGCCTACCTGCAAGGTCTGGTACCATTCCTTTGATTGAATAAAGGGGAGCGTCGATATCGTTTGCAAATGATGGTATTGATTGTAAAAGTCCAAATGTATAAGGATGCCTTGGGTGTGCAATGACATCATCTGTTGGTCCTTTTTCAATTACTTCACCTGCGTACATAACTTGTAATGTTCTCGTAAAGTCTTTTACAACAGCAAGATCGTGAGAGATGAAAATTACGGCCATACCTGTCTCTTTCTGGATCTCGATTAAAAGGTCCAGAATCTGTTGTTGAACAGTTACATCAAGTGCTGTTGTTGGCTCATCTGCAATTAGAAGCTTAGGATCTGATGCAATGGCCATGGCAATCATCACTCTTTGTGCCATTCCTCCAGAAAGTTCGTGAGGATATGATTTCATTCTCTCTTTTGGAGCCGGAATACCAACGAGTGTTAAAAGCTTTTCGACTCGATTCTTTCTATCGGGCTTAGTCATTGTTGGATTATGAATTTTTAAAACTTCTTCAATCTGATTTTCTACTGTGTAGCAAGGATTTAAGCTACTCATGGCATCTTGGAAGATCATACTAATCTCACCACCACGAATCTTTTGCCATGATTTTTCGTTAAGGCTTTGAAGATCAACTCCATCAAAGCTTAATTCATCAGCAGTGACTACGGCGTTGTCATCGAGGAGTCCCATAATGGCCATACTTGTAATACTCTTACCACATCCGGATTCTCCAACAATTCCTAAAGTCTCACTTTTTTCAACGTCAAAGGAAACATTTCTAACCGCGTGAACAAGACCTTTTTTTGTCTTGAAGTGGATATTTAAATTTTTAACTTTTAATAAATTCATAGCAATATTTCTCTTTTCTTATCTCTTAAGTTTTGGATCAAGTGCATCTCTAAGCCCATCTCCAAATAAGTTTAGGCCAAGTACGACTGCTAGAATGCAAAGTCCTGGTAGCGTGACAAGCCATGGAGCACTTTGTATATAAGGCCTAGCATCACTTAGCATAATTCCCCATTCAGGAGTTGGAGCTTGAACACCTAGTCCTAAGAAGCCAAGGGCCGCAGTGGAGAGAATCCCTTCTGATAGTCCTAGAGTAATTTGAACAATTAATGTTGCCATACAATTTGGAAGAATTTCCTTTAGCATGATGCGAATAGGAGAGGCACCAAAAGTTTTAGCTGCTTGAACGAATTGTAGGTCTTTGATTTCCATAACATTGGCACGAATTAAACGTGTAAAAGATGGAACACTTACAAGTGAAACAGCAAAGACCGCATTCATAAGTCCTGGGCCAATTACAGAGACAACTATAATAGCGAGAAGAATACTTGGGTAGGCCATGAGAATGTCAATAAATCGCATAATGACAGCATCGGTCTTTCCACCAAAGTAGCCTGCAAGAAGTCCAAGAATAGTTCCAATTACAGCTGATATACATACAATTGATATCCCAACAAAGAGTGAGACTTGAGCACCGTAAATAAGTCGGCTTAAAACATCACGTCCAAGATCATCTGTTCCTAGTAAGAAAGACATATTTCCACCCTCTGCCCAAATTGGTGGGATACGAAGTTGTCCTTCAAAGATTTCACTTTGCCCATGAGGAGCAATAATAGGAGCGAGTAGTGCTATAAGAATAAATCCTATAACTAAGGCCAGTCCAAAGACTGCACCTTTGTTATCACTAAAATGATCCCAAAAGTCTTTTAATAACTGAATATTTGTTATGTTTGAATCTTGTTTAATTACTTGGTCACTCATTATTTTGAACCTGAAATTTTAGGGTTAACAATCGAGTAGATTATATCCACGCATGTATTGATGAAGATAACCATCAGAGCAATGAAGAGAATACCTCCTTGTATTACAGGGTAGTCTCTAGCGTGAATACTTGCCACTAGCCAACGGCCGATACCTGGCCACGAAAAGATGGTCTCTGTAAGAATTGCTCCTGTAATGATACTTCCAAAAAGAAGTCCAATAACAGTTACGATTGGTATAAGTGCATTCCTTACAGCGTGTTTCCATACAATCTTTTGATAACTTTGGCCTTTTGCTTTAGCTGTTTGGATATATGGTGCTTTTAAGACCTCAAGTACACTTGATCTTGTCATTCGAGAAATAACAGCAAGTGGAATTGTCCCCATAGCAATTGTTGGCAGGATAAGGTGTTTAAGGGCCGAGAAAAATGGTGCTAAACCATCAAATTCAATGACCTCAGGATTAAGCGTATCAAGTAGCATGAAACCTGTAATACTTGGTACTTCATAGAAGACATCTAACCTTCCTGAAACAGGTGTGATTCCCATATTAACTGAAAAGACAATAATGAGAATTAATCCCCACCAAAATATTGGCATTGAATATCCCACTAGTGATGTACCCATTAATAGATAGTCTATAAAAGAATTACGCTTTAAAGCTGCATAGACTCCGGCAGGGATTCCTATTAGGATGGCAAATACCATCGCACATACTCCAAGCTCTAAAGTGGCCGGAAAGCGAGAGAAGAACTCATTAACTACTGTTTGCTTCGTCACAATGGATTGGCCAAAATCTCCTGAGAAGATATTTTGTATGTAGAGAAAGTACTGCTCTAGAATTGGACGATCGAGTCCTAGTGTTTTTTGCATGGCCGCATAGACTTTAGGATCAGCACCACGTTCACCTAAAAGAAGAAGAACGGGGTCACCTGGAACTAAGCGAACAATGATAAAGGAAAATAAGCTAATCCCAATTACTGTTGGGATTAGCTGAAGAAAACGTTGTTTTAAGAAGTTTTTCATATAATTTAATTACTTATTCGATAGAGATATCAGTAAAGATGTCATTTCCAAGAGGATGAATTTTGAATCCCTTTACATTATTTCTCATGGCACGGTGAACTGTTGAGTGAAAGAGTGTTATCCATGGAACCTCTTTTTTAAATACTTCTTGGGCCTCAAGATAGTAATTAGCTCTTTTCTTTGGATCGTTTAGTCTCTTTGCCATTATAACCTGACGGTCATAATCCTTATTACACCAATTTGCATAATTAGAGCCGGCCTTAGCTCCTTCACAGCTTAATAACATATATAAGAAGTTATCAGGGTCTCCATTGTCACCAGTCCATCCCATTTGAATCATTGAATGTTCACCAGCGTGTGCCTTCTTTAAGTATGTAGGCCAATCATATGTCACAAGCTCAACCTTGATACCAATTTTTGCAAGATCTTCTTGCATTAATTCACCCATTTTCTTTCCATTTGGATTATATGGACGAGATACCGGAAGAGTCCAAATTGTTGTTTCAAAACCATTTGGAAGACCTGCTTTTTTTAATTCTTCTTTTGCCTTTTGAATATTGTATTCATATGGAGTGATATTGTCGTTATAACCCCAGATTGTTGGTGGCATTGGGTTCTTTGCAACATTTGCAAACCCAAGATAGATAGGATCAATATAAGAGTCACGATTTAGGGCATAGTTTATTGCTCGTCTTACATGGATATTATCAAAAGGCTTCTTTTCAGTGTTCATAGCAAGGTATGCAACATTGAGACCGGCACCATCTAATACTGTTATATCTTTATTTGCTTTTAGTGCTGCAATATCTGTTGGTGCAGGCTGAGTCGCAAGGTGGCATTCTCCTGCAACAAGTTTCTGCGTTCTAACTGAAGGATCAGGAATAATAGAAAAAACCATTCTCTTAATTTTTGGAGCACCTTTAAAATAGTCTTTATTAGCTGTATAACGGATCATTGTATCTTTCTGATATGATCCAAAAATAAATGGGCCTGTTCCAACAGGTTTACGATCAAAATCTTCAGGTGTTTTGGCCGCTAGCATTTTTTCACCATACTCACGCGAAAGGATACTTGTGAAGGCCATTGCAAAGTTTGCAAGTAGGGGAGCTTCTGGGTGATGAAGTTCAATTTGAACTTGGTACTTATCAGTTTGTTTAATATCTTTGATAATATTAGACATTCCCATTCCATCCCAATATTCATAGATACCACCACTTACCTTATTATATGGATGGTCCTTTTTAAACATACGGTTTAGAGACCACACAACATCACTTGCATCAAGCTGTCTTGTTGGTTTGAAATATTTTGTCGTATGAAATTTAACACCTTTTCTTATATTAAATGTATAAGTTAGTTGATCTTGAGATACAGTCCAACTCTCAGCAATGGAAGGAATGATATTAGTGCTTCCAGTTTCAAAACTTACAAGTCGATTAAAGAGTGGGTAAGCTGCCGCATTGTGAGATGGGCCATCAGTTAGAAATTGAGGATTAAATCCTGAAGGTGAACCTTCTGAACAGTATACAAAAGTACTCTTGTTTGCTCCGTTCTTTCCTGAACAAGACACAACGAGTAGGGCCACCATTAAAATGGCCATTAGGTTTTTAATCATTACTAAGCTCCCTTAATGATTTATTTATTTTTTATTTATAAAATGGTACGTAGCATTTGCTGTAACGTAAACAACACTGCGCATTACATTGCTTAATCTTTAATTTCTTAACTATTCAAGTACTAGAGATTGTGATGACCACAATTGATAAAGGTAGAAATGAAGTGAGAAAAGAAGGCCCCTGTAACTAAACAGAGGCCTTCTTGTTCAATTTATATTTTCATGGCCTTCAAACAATTCCCTAAAATTGAATGAAGACCTTAAGTGTGTGCTTAAGGTCTTTTTTCTAAAGTTCAGCTTCTGCTTTTAGCGTATGTGTTACTGGCTTTAGCTCTTGCCCTGGAACAGTTGAATCCAGTGGAAAGAAAGTAAGAGTAACTTTAAGCTTACGCTCTTTTTCAAATGGACCAAAGAAGCCTTTTTTGATTTTTTCAAAACCGTGCTCTTTTAGTTCTCCTGTAAGAAGAACGTTTCCATTATCAAGAAGAGTTTTGTTGAAAGTTAAAAGATCAATAGTCTTCTTAAAGTGAAGTCTCTTCTTTTCACGATCGTAGATTACGATTTCTGTCTTTAGCGCTTCAACACCTTCTAGATTAGATACTTCTAATTCAAACTTTCCTCGCTTGCTAATATCAACTTTAGCAGGAGTTACTTGAATAGGAGCACGTGCTTTATCTAGGTCAAAGAATTCAACTTTTAGAGTCGATTCATAGTTATAATCTTGAACCTCGTTAAAGTCTGCAACTTGGAAGTTAATCTGAGTTGATTCTTCATTTAAGTTTTCAACTTCAGTTTGGAAACTCTTCATTTCGTTTGCAAAGTTTAGCGTGAAGTTTGCATCGGCTTTCTCGATTGCACCAATATATTCAACTTTTACTTTGTGAGTTACTTTTTCAGTATCTTTGTAAGGTACTGTACGTGTCTTTGTACAAGCGTATGGCTCTGAACGATACTTTGTTACTGTACGACAAACGTAGTCTTGGTATGGCTCATCTGTACAAATATTTCTTCCTGGCTCCCAGTGACAACGTTGAACTGGGCGTGAGCGACAAACACGGTCTTGGTATGGTTCACGGCTGCATGTACGACGACCTGGCTTTGTTTCACAAACACGACGACCTGGTCTTTGCTTACATTCGCGACGTCCATTAACATCACGACATATTCTTTGCCCTGGTACATTTCGACAAACTTGTCTTGATGGGCCAGTTGTACATCTTTCACGATATTTTGTTTCATAGCGACACTGACGCTCGTAGTCTGTGTGGCAAACATTTCTTCCTGAGCGGTAGCGACAAGATTGACGATACTTCGTTTCGTATCCACATTCTTCGTCTTGGTATGGAATTTGATTGTAACAAGTACCTTCATATTCTTCTTGTTTGTACTTTGTTACCTCAATTTCTTTGGCAAGAATTTGAACATCATTTTGTCCACCATTGAATGAGAAGTTTAATTGGTTATCACTGGCAAAAGCAGTGAGAGTGATTAGAACAAGCATTATGCTCTTAATAAACTTAGACATTTCTCCCCCTTAAAAGAATTAATGAATAACTTTTAGCGAGATTGAGGTAAAAATGAAAAATATATTGAAGTTAATTTATGTTAACTCCCTAAATGTAAGATATTTTGAGAAAACTAACACTTTAAATCAGTGAATTATCGAGAAAGTTGAGCATTTTGGTTAAAAAATGACCCCAGTTGTAAATTTGATAGGTTATCTTGAGAGGAATGATGGGGTGAGTTGAATTACGAAGCTAAGTGATTACGAATTTAATATCATGCTTTTCTTTGGTGATCACTTTATTATTTTAGGTCAGAACTCTTGTTCAAACTTATCTAGAAAATAATAAAAAGGGCCTTTGTAGGCCCTTTTCTTATATTAATCAATATTAAGTGGAGTGTATTCAAGGTTAAGGTCATCAGCTACTTGCTTGTAAACGAGTTTACCTTTGTAGATATTGATACCTTTTTTGAATGCTGCATCCATTCTCGCTGCTTCTTCAACACCATATTTTGCAATCATACGAGCATACTTAAGAGTTACGTTAGTAAGTGCAAAAGTTGAAGTTTGAGCAACAGCACCTGGCATATTAGCAACACAGTAGTGAACAACACCATCTACTAGGAAAGTAGGGTTTTGGTGAGTTGTTGGCTTACATGTTTCAATACAACCACCTTGGTCAACTGCGATATCAACTACGACAGATCCCTTTTCCATTTTAGAAATCATCTCTCTTGTTACAAGCTTTGGAGCTTTTGCACCTGGTACAAGTACCGCACCAATAACAAGATCTGATTCTTGAACAGACTTTTCGATATTTTCAATATTTGAAAATAGAGTCGTGATTCTGTTATCAAATAGGTCATCAAGCTCAGCAAGACGCTTAGTCGATAGGTCAATTGCTGTTACGTCAGCACCCATTCCCATGGCCATTTTAATTGCGTTAGTACCTGCAACACCACAACCAATAACTGTTACTTTTGCTCTTCTTGTTCCCGGTACACCACCTAGAAGAACACCTTTTCCACCGTGGTCAATTTGTAGGTAAGAAGCACCAATTTGAGTTGCCATTCTTCCTGCAACTTCTGACATAGGAGTTAGAAGAGGTAGTGAACCATCTGCTGGTTGGATTGTCTCGTATGCAATAGAAGTTGATCCAGACTCCATTAAACCAGTTGTTTGCGGCTCATCTGCTGCAAGGTGAAGGTATGTATAAAGAATATGGTGTGGCTTTAAAAGAGCAATCTCTCTAGCTTGTGGCTCTTTTACTTTGATGATCATTGTCGACTTTTCAAAAACTTCTTCAAGTGAGCCAAGAATCTTAGCACCTGCTTGGATGAAGTCTTCATCGCTAATACCAATTCCATAACCAGCATTTGTTTCTACGTACACTTCGTGACCGTCGTGAACTAGTTGTCTAACACCGCCTGGAACTAGACCAACGCGATTTTCATTATTTTTAATTTCCTTTGGAACACCAATAATCATACTAAACTCCATCAAAGCTAAAGGCGTAATAAAATATCTTAAAATTGTTAAGAATATATAATGTTTTTAACGTGCAATTACAATAATTTAAACATCGAATTTCATGCCGTCATAAGCGACTTTGACATTTTTAGCAGGAAAGTGCTCATTGCACTTAGATTGCAACGAGTCATGTTCCAATTCATGGCCCATATGTGTAAGAAAACTCTGCTTTGCGCCAATTTCTTTGATATATGAGAAGCACTTGTCCACGTTTAGGTGGCTGCGGTGAGGCTCTTCTCGAACACAATCTATAATAAGCGCATCAAGGTTTGAGTTTTTAAGCTTTAAAAGTGTCTGGTCCGCAATCTCATGACAATCTGAAATTATAGCAAGCTTATCCGTTAACAAACCTAATGAAGTTCCATTTCCGTGGGGAAGCTGAAGGAATTCACATTCTAGCTCACAAATTTTCATCTTTTCATTAATATTGATCTCATTCATTAAGAGTCTGGGACTTGAGCCGATATGCCCCTTATTACTTCCAAAGATATAGCCAAATCGTTCATGGATAACTCTTGCACAATCACTTGATGTGTAGAGATTAATTGGATGATTGAATGTGAATGGCCTTATATCATCAATCCCGTTGAGGTGATCAGCATGAGGGTGAGATATAATAACACCATTAACATCTTGGACGTTCTCTCTTAATAGTTGAGTCCTTAGGTCGGGACCAGTGTCAAAGACGATAGTCGTCTTTTTCGTTTGCAAGAGAAAAGAAGTGCGAAGACGCTTATTAAATGGATTTGAACTTGTACATACATTGCAATTACATCCTAACATTGGGATGCCTGTACTTGTTCCTGTTCCTAGAAATGTGATTGATAAATTCATAAGTATATATTGCCATGAAAATTATAAGCTTTTAAACTACTTATGTTAACTTTTATTGGAGATTTAATGTTTAAAACGACAAAGTACTTTGCCTGCCTGGTATTTTTATTTCTTGTCTCGTGTTCATCGACGCAGGATCAGGGCACAAATCATAAAGATATTGGACTTGGTGACTTAGAGTTAAATATCGATATTCAAAAACATACGTTAGATAATGGATTGAAGTTACTTCTAGTACGGGACTCTAAGCTTCCTATTGCATCAATTTATACATTCTACGATGTAGGTGGAAGATATGAGAAAGTAGGCACGACTGGTGCGACTCACTTTCTAGAGCATATGATGTTTAAGAAGACGAAGAATTATCCAGCGGAGTATTTCTCAGATTATATTGAAACTTACGGTGGTGATTCAAACGCATATACGACATTTGATAACACTGTTTATTATGAAAATATTGCGGCCTCTACTGTTGAGAAGATGATTGAGCTTGAAGCGGAGAGAATGCAAAATCTTGTTCTTGAAGAAGTTCCTTTTGAAAAAGAAAGACAAGTCGTTCTTGAAGAAAGAAAAATGCGTTATGAAAATAAGCCAAATGGAAAAATTCATCTTGCAATGATGAAGGCGATCTTTAAAGGAACTCCATATGGAGGCTCTGTTATTGGCGATGCAAAAGACGTAAAGGCACTTAAAAGAGATCAGATGATGGAGTTTTATCATAACTTCTACGCGCCAAATAATGCGACGATGATCATTGTTGGTGATATCGATCCTTCTTCGGTACTAGATAAAGTTAAGGATACAATTGGAAAGATTAAAACAAATAGTGACCTTGATAAGAAAAAAGAGAAGCTTGATAATGTTGATAATTATAAGCGCACTTCAAAGCTTCCTTATATTAAAGGCCTTAATGGACAGGCAAAGAATCCAATGTTTCGTTTAGCATTTCCTGCTGTTTCAATAACTCATGAAGATGCACTTGCCCTGGACTTCTTAGCTGATATTTTAGGAACTGGTACAAGCTCTTATCTTGTTAAAAACTTTGTCGTTTCTAAAAGACCTCGTCTTTCAAGCGTTTATGCTTTCAATTATGGCCTAAAGAATGGTGGTGTTTTTGTTATTGGAGGAGAGATTCTTCCAAAATTCAGTATTCGCACAAGTCGTAATAAGCTTTTAAAAAGTTTACGTCGTTCATGCTCAAAGGCCATTACACCTCGTTCAGTACAAAAGACTAAGAACTTACTATTAAAGCAATACTTCCAAGCAATTTCTACAAATGATGGCCTTGCAAGCTTCTTAGGCTCAACTGAATTCTACTTTGGTGATTATCGTGAGTATAAGAAACAACTGAAGAGCTATGATGAAATGACTGTGGAGAAGGTGAGAGACGTATGTAAGCGTTATATCTCGGGTAATAACTATGCCTTCTTATCAATTTGGGATCGTAATAAAAGGTAATTTATATGAAAAATATTTTAAATAAAGTTCTAATCACATCTCTTCTTTTGGGGGCAGGCCAACTCTATGCAAATGAGTTAGTTGATCGCATTGAGAAAATGAAGTGGGAAAATATCGATGTCACTTATATTCAAGATGATAAGTTTCCAACTTATAATGTCACAATTTTCTTTGCAGATGGAGCAATGAAAGATGGCCGCACTAAAGGTGTAACAAATATGATGTTTGATCTTTTGGAGAGTGGTACTAATCGATTTAGCTTAAATGAGATCGCAGATAATCTCGAATTCTATGGTGTTTCAACATCTTCAAATGTTACTCATGAGTATTCAAGCTATTCGTATAATGGCCTATCTAAAGATATCATTCCTACAACAAAGAAGATCTGTCATATTTTTAGGGATGCTGTTTATCCAAAAAAGGAACTTGCAAAGGCAAAGAAGCTATTACGTGCTCAAAGACAAAACTTAGTTTCAAATCCTGGGGCCCTTGCCTCAACGGCTTTTCGTGATATTAGCTTAAGAGGAACTCCTTACGTCTCTGATGTAAAAGGAAGACTTAGTGATCTTAAGCGCATGAGAAGAAGCTATCTTCTAGATCGCCTAAAGTACTTTAGAGAAGATGTGAAAAAGAAAGTCTATATAACTGGGCCAAGAACAGTTTTAAATATTAAAAATATTATTACAAACGAATGTGGATTTAATTCAAAAGCAAGCTTTACAAGAACTCTTGACTCAAAAGTTAAGGAGCTAAAGCCATTTGACCCACAAAAGCCTGTAATCCACTTTGTTGAAGTACCTAAGGCAAATCAAGCACAAGTTAGGGCCGGAATCTTTATGGCAAAAGATAAAGATCCAGGATTTGAGAACCTTGAATTTATGTCCCAATATCTTGGTGGTGGATTCACTTCTATTCTTGTTAAAGAGCTTAGAACAAAAAGAGGCTTAACTTATTCTGCTTGGGCAACTGCTGGCATGCAAAAAGATTATGGACGCTCAGTTCTTTCTACTTTTACAAAAGAAGAAACAGTAGGGCAGATGGTTCAAGAAGTAATAAAGATTCTTAAAGATAATTCTGAAGCAAAGAATATAGCAATGAGTGAAATTGAAAAGGTAAGAAAGGCCGTAAAGGGTGGTTTTGCTTTTCAATTCCAAAAGCCATCAAGCTTTATGAGACAATTAGTTAACCTTGATAATGCAAATGTCGATATTAAGCGCTTTCTTGAATACACAAGCTTTGTTGATAAAATCTCTCAAGAAGATGTCGCAAAAACAGTATATGCTGCTTTCCCATATGATAAAGTTAAGATTGTTGTTCTTGGTGACAAGTCAATGAAGAAGGCCTTACGTAAGATTGGTAAGGTTAAAGTCTATAACTACAAAAACTTTCTATAAATAAAAAAGGGTAGGACTTCGCTTCCTACCCTTAATATTTTTCTAAATATTTAAGATATTAAATTTATGATTGTGATTCGAGAGTATGCCCTTGCATATTAACAGTTGCTCCTGGAGCAATATTAATATTCTTAGCAACGATCTGACCTTTGACCACACCTGTAGGGAAAACCTTTACCTTACCTTGGGCCGTGATATCTCCTGAGACTTCTCCATAGATATTAAGGTCTCCGCAGCGAATTCGACCTTCCACAATTCCCTGTGGCTCAATTGTGAGAGTAAAGCTCTCATCAATTTGAATATCGCCTTCAATTGTTGAGCAAATATGTGATGGCCCCTTAAGAACAATATCGCCCTTTATAACGGATCCAATTCCTACAAATGTGAAGTTTTGATCTCTTAAGTCCATTATTTGATCTCTTCTCTGAATAATTGTTGATGAACAATATCACCAAGACGGTTAAAGATAAAAACCTTAAACATTGCTGTACTGGTCTTTGGAAGATCAAACTTAGCTGTTACAGGACGAAAGCGTGAAGTGGCAAATGACTCACCCTTTGTGTAATTAAGAGAGAAGTTTCTGATTGAATCTCCACCTTCAGGGTAGTGAAAGTAATTATTCCCATCAAATAAGAAGATGTGAATATAGCCAGAAACGCGATTATTATCTTGTGTAATATTGATAAGATTAAAGCTTAACTCAACCTTCTCATTTCCTTTGTTAACCTTAATATCTTCAATCTTGATACTTGCAGGACTTGTTAAGTCTTTTTGTCCCTTTACTGGGGCAATGATATTAAGTGAACTTGCAGAAGCTCCACTAATCGTTTCATTGGCAAGTCGGTTTGTTAGATCAAGGTTTAGTGTTGTAAGTTCTGAGTTCTTTTGAGTAAGTCCAGAATTCTCGTCGCGAAGATTTTTGATAATTAATGGCTCTTTTGCCTTAATTAGGTTTTCGATATTCTTTGTGTAAAAGTATGAACCGGCCAAAGCAAAGATTGAAAATACTGTTAAGACTACAGGCACATAGAGAATGGCCTTATATTCTCGAGGTGTTAATTGAAGGTATCTTGGCACCTTATTATTTTCATAAAGAATAAATGAAAGATTATTCTTTGCCGCTTCCTTGGTATTTGAAGACATCCGTTTCCCTTTTAATTTTCGCTATATGGCCTAGTTAGAGTTAGGTTCAATGTGAAAATTTGTTTTGGGTCTTGTGAAGTAAAGAACCTTTGTGACGGCTCAAAACTTAAGTGCTCCCTCTCATTTGTAATATCCATTGGAATTCTCTGCCATCTCTCAGCGACGATTTTCCACTTATAATATGGATCACGCTTTAGATAGAGAGTCTTCTTTCCTATATCGTTTACAGTGTTACTCTTATAGTCTTGCTTAAATGTAACAACAACATAGTCATCAGCTTTTAATACTGTAAGGTTTGAGATTTTAATCTCTGGCTTTCCTGGGTTAGAAAAGACTGCTCTCTTATATTGAGCGAATGTATTGTAGCGACCTCTAAATGGGTCCTCAAAGTCTGTACGAGAGTAGTGAGAAAGGTATTTATCAGTATCTTCCTTAGACCAAGCATCTAGCCAACCATTAAAAGTATCAATGACTTCGTTCTTTTCTCTTTTCCATGTTTCTTCACTGAAGAATTTTAAATTATGGACAACAACGATATTCGTTTTATTGATTTCAATATATCTAGCGATATCAATTAGGTTAACATTGTGGGCAACAAGACATCCCTTAGAATCAAGACCTTTATCAATTCTTGGTTCATTATCAGTTGAGTGTAGCCAAATTCCGCCACCTGTTTTCCCTTGTGCTTTATCAATAGGATTAGGGTAGTCAAGAACGAAGGCACCAACTCCGTATTGTGCTCCAAGTTCACCATGACGTTTAATTAAGTCATTGTGATCTAGGAATTGGTTAAAGAAGTAAACACCTTCAGGAGTTCTCTTGTCTCCTTGATATTCTTTATTTCCAACTTTTTGACCTGTGGCCATTTGGAAGGTTTTTATTAGTCTTGGTTTTCCCTCATCATTTTCATAGAGATATAATGTATGAGTAGATTTCTCTGCAACAATCACATGGTGAGCAAAGTAATCATTCATCAAAAGTAGATTTGATGGGAGAAAGTCTTGAGCATTCGCTCTTAGCGAAATTAATGTCGTTGTTAAAATACTGGATAAAATTAGTAGTTTCTTAATCATGGATAGCCTTTATCTTGATAACTGCTTAATATTGTAGAACATTTCCTCACTAGTTCTCAAGTGGAAACCTCATCTATTTTGAATATTCTTAAACAGAATGACTTTATGCGACGTAAATACTTAACTTTTTTCAAAAAAAGGCGAAAAGGAGAGTGTAGGAAAGCAAGAAAACTTAGATTTAAACAAATTTAGTGCACTTTATTGGGGAAAAATATGTCAGCACACAAGAAAGCACAAGAAGAATTGACGGAAGAAAGTGACAAGATTCAGAGCGCTGTAGACGATGTTCTAGGTTCAGACTCTGATAATTCAGCTCAAATGGCCGATCAAGAAGATAAGACTTCATTAACACTTGTGGAAACAGATATGGATCTGTCTCAATTTAACTCTTCAAATGAAGAGGCAGATGAGGGTGGAATTGAATTAAATTTCGATGATGACTTAGATATGTCTCTTTGTGGGGATGGTGATGAAGTAGAAAATGCCCCAGCAGATGCAAGTTCCCCAACTGATATGGATCTGGATATTTCAGGAAGCCTTTCTATCGATTTAACTGCCAAAGGTGAAGATATTCCCAATGCACCAGCAGAGGCAGCAAGAGAAGATGACTTAGACTTAGATAATAATCCGATCATAGTAGAGAAGAAGGTCGAAGCAGTTACACAAGAAGATCAAGAGCTCCCATCTGAAGAAGATACTCAAGAGCTAGAAGCTTCAAGTGATATTGATAATGAATTAGATGATCTTGGTGAATTAGACGACTTGGATGATCTTGGTGACCTAGACGACTTAGGTGATTTAGATGATCTAGGCGAACTCGATGACTTAGAGGCGAGTGCTAATTTGGATGATGATCTGGATATTGATCTTGATAGTAGTCTTGATGATGAGCTTGACGAGGACCTGGACTCTCTTGATTCTGATGTTGAAGATACAGCAGAAGTGGAGCTAGGACTTAGTGAAGATGATCATGATGAAGACTTAGTTCAAGGGCAAGAACAAGAAGAAGATACTCTGGCCCAACTGGATGGTATGGTAAATGAAACACCTAGGCCACAAGAAGAGGAGGCTACTGTTACTGCGGTTGCTTCAAATGAAGCTGAAGAAACGAAAACAGTGCATGCTCCGATGAAATCAAATGAGCAAACAGCAAGTTATAATATCGGTGTTGGCCAAGATAGTAAATCACAACAACATGATTCATTTGTTCATGATTCTAGTGGTGTTGCACAGTCTCCTGCAGCTACGATTCACCCTGGGCATATTCTTTCGTCTATGAGTGAAGAGCAGTTAATGGATCTACGAGTTACTGTAAATGAGTTAAAGACAGATCGTACTAATTTATTAAATGAGATAAATGAACTTCAATCTATGGTTGAGATTTTAAAAAGAGAAAATCTTAATTTAAGAACTGAAGCAGATGAGAAATCAATTGAATTAACTATTGCTAAAAAGCGACATGCTTTTGAAATAGAAGAGACAAAGTCTCAGTTGGATAATTACAAGCATGGGCTTGAATTAAGTGAAGCTAAAAATAAAGCGATGAAAGAAGAAATGAATGAAATCGGCAGTCGCATGAGATTAGATCACGCAAGCGTTCGTGCTCGTGAGCAAGAACTTGAGAGTCAGCTAGAGCTTATGGCAATTGATAGTGATAATAAAATAAAAGCTCGCGATGAGAAAATCTTAGAACTTAAGAGAAAGATTGATACATTAGAGTTTAATATGGAAAATATGGCCATCAATGAAAAACAGGCCAAGAAAGAGCGCATGCTCGCTCAACAGAAACTTGAAAGATTAATTAATAACTTAAGAGGATCTTTAAGTATTGTTTCAGATACAATTGATTTGGATTTGAGCGATATTGAAATGGAAAACTAAAAACGATTATGTTGGAAAAACAATACGAAGCACTATTAAATTATATCTGCCAGAATGTGGAAGAAGAGAACTTCAATATTGTTCTTAAATCTTTTCGTGATTTTATCAAAAATGAGTTTAACTCAAGGACTCCTCTGGTATTTGCGACCATCCAAACTGATGATGGAAATCCTATTATCCGAGACTTCTATAATAATAAAATATCTGGGGAGTACCCAGATAAGGTTTATCAGGAATTAATGGGGGCGCTTAAAACTCAGCACCTACATGTGGATATTGAAGGGGATAAGTACCGATTTATTGATGTCGGCTTTAATGGAAGCCAAAATCTTTTTATCGTTGTTAATGGTGAATTCTCTACGCAAGTATTTTCACAGTTGGAAAATTATATTCAATCTAAATTTAGAAGTCTGTTACATATAAAAGAGCTTAAGCGACTACAATCTCTTGCTCATGTTGATGATGTAACTGGACTGTATAATCAAAGAAAGTTTAAAAGTGATATTGAAGCATCAATTAGAGAATATGAAACTCTAGAGAGATCATTTTCACTTATTTTTATCGATATCGATTACTTTAAAAGTATCAATGATGGTCATGGCCATTTAATTGGGACAAGTTTATTAAAACAAGTAGCTGAAACAATTCGCTCAACTGTAAGAGAAGATGACTTATGTTATCGCTATGGTGGAGATGAGTTTGTTGTCTTGGCCCCATATTCAACATTGGAAGATGCCAAGCATATTGGAGAGCGAATTCTAAAGAGAGTAAAGTCGACAATATATAAGATTGAAGCTGACCTTGAAATCAATTCTAAAGAGGATGAGGACGTACAGTTAAGTGTTTCTATTGGTGTCGCTAATTACCCTGTAAATGCTTCGAGTCGAAATGAAATTATCGGTATGGCCGATAAAATGATGTATGAAGCAAAAAAGTCTGGACGTGGTAAAGTCTGTGTTGCAGACTCATAAATATGAAGTACCTAATTTTATCTGATCTTCACATTGGAAAAGGCAGCTATCTGCAAAACGGAGAATTCAATATTCTTGAAGATTTCTTCGAGGATGATCGCTTCTATGAATTTTGCGATTATTTTTCCACAAATGAGTATTATTCAAAGCCTGTAACCATTGTCTTAAATGGTGACATACTAAATCTTATTCAAATTGATACTGATGGGGTTTTTACTCATGTTGTCGATGAGCACATGACTGTAAGACAGATTGACGATATTGCAAAAGGACATCCGCGCTTCTTTGCTGGCCTTAAGAAGTTTTTGCGCGCACCACATAAGCGTGTTGTTTATGTTGTTGGCAATCACGATGCAGGAATGCTCTTTGAAGGAGCTCAACAAAGATTCAAAGAAATCTGTGGCAATGAAATTATCTTTACTGAAACATTTATAGAAAATGGGTTACATGTTGAACATGGACATCGTTTTGAAGCAATTAATACAGTTCCAAAAACAAAGCAATTCATTAAAGGTCCAGCTGGCAAAGAGATTCTAAACTTTCCTTGGGGATCTTTATTTTGTATCAATGTTCTTCCTCGTTTAAAGAAGGAGCGCCCTTATATTGATAAGGTTAGGCCTATGTCGTCTTATGTGAAATGGTGTCTATTCAATGATACACGCTTCTTTTGGCGACTCATGTTTACTTGCGTAAATTACGTTATTAAGACTTATTCAAATTATTACACACGTCAAAATACAAACTTTAAAACGACGATAAAAATTCTTCAACAGATTACCATCTATCCAAAGTACGAAAGGATGGCCAGAAGGATTCTTGATCGCAATTCGTCCATTCATACTGTTGTTATGGGGCATACTCATCTTCAGGAGTGGCGTCGTTTTCCGGAAGGACGATACTATTTCAATACTGGAACTTGGAATAATATCCCTTCAATTGATGCTGGAAAACATCAGGATACTCTTAGCCTAACTTATTGTAGCGTTAATGTTCATCAGGAGAGTTCTTCTCTAATAAATGCATCGATGAATCAATGGATGGGACAATGGAAGCCATATATCGAAGAGCTTCGAACTAGTTAAAATTTAAATGATTTGGGATTGTTTTTTTGAATGAAATAAAAGACGACGTTCCTAAAAAGTCCTTTCCCGAAACGCCGAAGTGTCTTTATTTCGTCTCTGCTTATTAATAAGTTTATTCGATTTTACAGAAAGAACAAGGGATTTTTTCTTACAGTAACTCGCATGAGAAATTAACTTAGTCCATTATTCTAATACGTTACTGTATAGGCATTTACATGCTCTATAAAATATGTTTTCTTGATTTCTGACATCAATAAAAAATAGGTTTAAATTAGTTTAAAAGAAGCTAAAAGCTGACTATTCTTTTCTTATTTGTTATGAATACTAGTGTTTATAGGTTTTTCTACTTATAGGATATAAAAAGTGAAAAAATACGAATCAATTAGAATATTTAAGAACCCTGTTCTTGAGTCTATGACTCACGTACACCCAATAATACCATTACTACTTTGGACGCCCTTTGTCATTTTTCTTATCTATCGCTCTTACTTTGCTTTAGGTTATACACATTTTGAAATGATTATTTGTGCTATTAGCGGACTTCTTATTTGGACTCTGACAGAGTACTTACTTCACCGCTTTGTTTTTCATTTAAAACCTATAGGGCCACTGACAAAACGATTTGTATTCCTATTTCACGGACTCCATCACGATGATCCAAATGATCCAACAAGACTTGTGATGCCACCTGTTCCGGCCATTTTAATTATGGCATTGATATGGGGATTCTTTTCACTATTTATTCCAGCGTATTATCTTTCGGGTTTTATGGCATTCTTTACAGTAGGCTATCTTTGTTATGACTATATACACTATGCAACTCACCACTTTAAAATGACTGGTCGAGTAGGGCGCTACTTAAAGAAGTTTCATCTTCAACATCACTTTCGTCATGAAAAGGCAAAGTATGGTGTGAGTTCACCACTTTGGGACTATGTATTTCGTACGGTTACTGGAGAAAAAGAAGAAGGTTATTAGAGCCAGTTGCGCCCTTGATAATCTTTTGCTGTCATCTCAATAGTCGATCTTAGATCGTGTTGAGGTATATGTCCTAAGGCCTTGATCTTTTCACTTTTACAAAGCCACGCATGTGCCTCAAGCTCATTAATCTTATCTCTCGTTAATGGAAGGTGAATAGGCAGCGTATAAAGTGCACCTGCTACAATTCTTAGTATCCAAATTGGGATAGACATAAAGAATACTTTCTTCACACCAAGAGTACTTGAGATTGCATTGATTAATTCCTCAAAAGTTACTTCATCAACAGATGTGACATAGTAAACTTCATTCTTTGGACTTTGTTGTTTTGCACATAAGATAATTGCATCAACAAGGTCAAAGACATTAACAACACTGTAGCGTTTTGATCTAAATCCAAGGCCAGGGCCAGTGACAAATCTTGATTTTACCATCTTAAAGACATCAAGTACGGCACTATCTCTTGGTCCAATTACCATTGGAGGCCTAATGATTGTACTATTCCAACTTTCAGGAGCTAGCTCTCTTAGCGCCTGCTCAGCTGCTAGTTTTGAATGACCATATGCTGACACTGGATTACATTCATGGGCCTCATCAATAGGTGATTGAGATGGTCCAGCAGCTGCTTGTGATGAGATTAAAAGAAAATGTAATTTCTCATAACGCTTACTTAATTCATTTATTAAATCTTGTGTTGCTAGCTGATTTGTTTTTGCAAATGTTAATGAATGCTTAGCAGAGACAACACCAGCTGTGTGAATAACACAGTCGAGATCTGAGGGAAGTTTCTTTACCCATGATGAAATTGATTCTTCATCGAGGTTTCCTGTAATATATTTTCCAGGCAGCTCTAAGTTTAGTGCTTTTTGTTCATTTCTTACTAAAGCGTAAACTTCATGTCCTTGTTCTGATAATTTATCACATAGGTGGGAGCCAACAAAGCCAGTCGCTCCAGTAATTAAAACTTTCATACGAGCTCTTTTTGAAAAATACGATACTTCCTATATGGTACCGCATTCATTTTTAGAAGTGGTTTATTCATATTTAAGTTGTCTTCTAAAATCCAACTCATTTCAATATTCTTATACTTCTTATAGCTTGCAATATTTTCGTGAGCTCGGAAATAGAGAATTGATTCTAGTCCATAAAGCCTGTATTTCTTCTTCACACCCATTGTAATAACTCGAACACCGTCGATTAATTTAGGTGCCCTTAGGACTTGAAATATACCTGTTGGTAATAGCTTTCCATTTGGGATTTTATGTAGAACTTGATTAAAGTCGGGTAGGCATACAATAAAGCCAGCTTCAACACCGTTTACAAGAGCGAATAAAATAAGCTTTTCATCTGCTACTGTTTTTAGGTCTGCGGCCATGGCAAAGAACTCATCCTTGGTCATTGGGACAAATCCCCAATTCTCTTCCCAAGCATCGTTGTAAATCTCATACATGAGTTTTATTTCTTCTTGCCATCTCTTTTTAGAAACACAACGATAAGTAATGGACTCTTTCTTTTCTGCACGCTCTGCAATCTTTTTAATAACTTCAGGCATCTGAGTTTCGGTTTTCATGTGATAAGCAAGTAGATCCATTGCTTTTGTGAAGCCAAGAGACTCAATATGTTGCTGATAGTATTCGTAATTATACATCATCATAAGAACAGGAATCTCTCCATATCCCTTGATTAGTGTTCCACATTCATAATTTGTTGAAGGATTAAATGGGCCAATAAACTTTTCCATGCCTAGTGATGAACACCATTCTGCAGCTGCATTAAATAAGCTTTCAAAAACTTTTATATCGTCGATGGCATCGAGGAATCCCCAATGTCCTTCTTTTGAATTATGAAATTTATTATAGTTATGATTATTGATGGCCATGATTCTTCCAACATCTTTTCCATCTTTAATGGCGATATAGAAAGCACATTGGGCCGTATTGTAGAAAGGGTGGCCTGACTTGAATAACTTATTTAGCTCCATTCTTAATTGAGGAACCCAAAACTTATCATCTTTATATATTTCAAATTGAATATCAATGAATCGTTTACGGGCCTTTTTATCGTTTAAAACGTCTACTTTCTCAATATAGATGGCCATCTAAGCTCCTTTCTTTCTAGTGTCCCATTGTTGAAGGAAGATCAAATTCCTTCTTGGCCTTTGCAAATACCTCAAGAACTTTTGTTAGCTCACTCTTACTATGAGTTGCCATATAACTTGTTCTAATAAGGGCCTCTCCCTTAGGTACTGCTGGTGGAACAACTGGAGTTGCAAAAACTCCGTGATCACTTAGGAATTTTGTTACAAGCATCGATTTCACATCGTCACCGATGAAGATTGGAATAATTGGTGTTTGCGAATTATATGTATAGAACCCAATTTCTTGGAATCCATTTCTCATAAATTGTACGTTATCCCATAGTTTCTCATGAAGAGTGTCGTCTTCATTGATAACGTCGATACATGCAGATACTGTCGCAACTGCTGAAGGGGCCATTGAAGCAGAGAACATAAATGATCTCGCTAAGTGTTTTACGTAGTTGATAGTTTCAGCATCACCTGAAAGTACACCACCAATAGAAGCAAATGATTTAGAAAACGTTCCCATATTTAAGTGTACTTTATCAGTTACACCAAAGTGGTTCATCGTTCCTGCACCTTTTTCTCCCATCACACCGATACCATGAGCATCGTCAACGTAGATATAGGCACCATATTTTTCTGCAAGTCTTACCATTTCTGGAAGGTTTGCAATATCACCAGTCATTGAGAAAACACCGTCAGCTACGATGATAACTTTTTGGAAGCGATCGATATTAGCTTCAAGTTGCTCTTCAAGAGACTCCATATCGTTGTGACGATATTTAAAAGTTGTTCCCATTGCTAAACGTGAAGCATCAATGATTGAAGCATGATTTTCAGAATCAAAGAGCATACAATCTCTTGGCCCACAAATAGCAGATAGAGCACCAAGGTTCGTTTGCATACCTGTTGAAAAGATAAGGGCCTTTTCATGCCCAAGGTATGTAGCTAGCTTTTCTTCAAGTTCTTCGTGTATCGTTAAATTTCCATTAAGAAATCTTGAACCAGTACAACCTGTACCGTATTTTTCAATGGCCTTTATGGCCGCTTCTTTCACATGTGGGTGGTGAGTTAGACCAAGGTAGTTATTTGAGCCGATCATGATTTGATCACGGCCATCAATTTTTACAACCGTTCCTTCTGAGTCACCAATTTGACGAAAGAATGGATAAAGATCTTTAGACTTAAGCATATTTGCTTTGTCCATTAAACGGTCAGCTGCACTTGAAAATTTCAACGACATATTTCACATCTCATTAGAATTGTATTAATAAATAGAGTAGCAGTGAATTTATCCATATATTGTTGACAAGTCAACTTAGATATATGCGTTAAGGTAGTACTTATCATGTTTAAATTATTCAACTTTTCTTCTATTTTAAGTGCCATGATTCACTTCATCATCTTAACGATTTGTGCATCGTGTATTGGGGGAGATAAAGAGGTCTCTCAGACTGTAAGTTCTGAAGTTCAAGACTGGAAAATACCTTGTGATTTAAGTACTTTGTGTACGAAAAAACAACTTATTAGCTCACTTAATGGCCCAATTGAATTTAGAAAAACTCTAAAAGAGAAGATTGATAATAACTTTAATCAATTCTTTGATACATATGGAAACGACTTATTCTATGTCTGCGCAAGCTTAATTAGTGTCGGAGGATGTCGTGAAATACAAATTGATAAGGCCTCTAAAGTATCTTTTGAATTGTATATGAAAGGTCTTGCAAGTTGCCATCACCGTCTATGTCATGACTACTTTCAACAAAATAAGGCCCAGCTTTTAAAATTGGCCAACTCCTTTGATTCACAGCTCTCAATTAAGTCATATTATCTTATGGCAGTTAAGTTACCGCTTCCTTGGTATGATAAGGCCGACTATTTAAAGAAATACTTAGAGTTAATAGATGCTAAAGTCTTAAAATATGAAGAACTAGGGCCACTTATAAGTGCAATCCCAAATCATCAGGGACTGAAAACCTTTATTGCTAAGAGGTTTTTTAAAATAGATGAGAATCTTGATGGTGTCGCTGTTTACTTAGCTCGTTATCAAAATGGATGGCATGATATTTATTATAAGAAGTTTCTAGCTAGTGACAATAAAGTTGCAATAAACGCCTTTATTAATTCTATGCCTATTGGTTGTCCTCAAATATCAACGATATTGTCTTTTAAAGATTTGATAGATCATAAAAATAAGAAGGTATTAGAAGAGACTCTTAATCAAGAAGAACTTGATAAGTATTTTTCGTCTTTAAAGCTTAAGAGCAATAAGGAGTCTAAGTGCCTTTCTTCATCGCCGCCTGCTTTCTAAGCTCTTCTCCACGGGCCTCAGAGTTAATTGAAAGAACGAGGTCTTCCTCAACATCTTTATCCATATTTTGAAAAGCGGCACCAATACCTAAAGGCTTTTCTGAGTCAGAATCATTTGGCCAAGTTGCTGCAATCTTAAGTTGAGGAATCTCAAAGCGCTTAGAAGCAAGTCTTACAGTGGCCTTGGCAAAGATGGTCTCTTTTGCAAACTTCTCTTTGAATTCAGAAGAGCAATTAAAGCTTATTCCACCAGCAGAAATATCATTGCAGTCAAATACATCTTCTTCAATTTTAATTTGAATAGGGATATATGAGTTTGCGTGTAGTCGATAGTTAGTACGTTGCTGACTTTTATAGAAAGGTCGATCAGCTTTAAGACTATATAATTCACTTGCTGAATTGAAACTTAGAAACGAGCTAGAGAATAGGTATACAGACTTAAAAGTGATTTTAATTAGAACTTCACTTTCTTTATTCTTTGAACCAGCAAGTTTCGCAATGATGCTTGCGTCAAAATCTACTGAAAGTTCAAGGTTGTCTTCATCGAGAGATTTTATTTTAAATTTTTCGACTTTGTCTTTGTCTTGACCTTTTTGCCAAACCTCTACGCTAAGTCCGTCACTTACGGCCCTTCTTAAAAAACTTAACCTCTCATCCTTGGGGATTTCAGAGAAATAAAATTTCTTATTAGCATCCATCTTACTAGCTCACTTTAAATTATTGAATTATTGCGTTAACTATTTAATATTAAATATATTTTAATCAAAGTTTTCATTCAGTTCAAATTGTGGCAAATTCTAGAAATAAATGCCTTATAATGAGCAAAATCGTTATTTTAGATACTTATAGATAGTTAAAAAGGACGTACGTATGAAAACAGAAACTCCAGTAGTCAAGTATTTGGCCGACTACAAGGCCCCAACTCATAAAATTGAAACAGTGGACCTTGAATTTCATCTCGATGATACACAAACTCAAGTTTTTTCAAAAATGAAAATCACACCAGTTAATGGAAATACTCTTGAATTAAATGGTGAAGAGTTAAAGCTTAAAAGCGTAAAAGTTAATGGAGAAGAGTTTTCAAATTATAAGGAAGAAAACGAGATTCTAACTCTTACTGGTCTTCCTAGCGAAGCTTTCACTTTAGAGATTCATAATGAAATTAACCCTAAAGCAAACACTGCTCTTGATGGCCTTTATAAGTCAGGTGGGATGTTTTGTTCACAAAATGAACCAGAAGGCTTTAGAAGAATAACTTACTTTATCGATCGTCCAGATAACTTAAGTGTTTTTACGACAAAGATCATTGCAGATAAGAAAGACTATCCATTTCTTCTTTCAAATGGAAACTTAATTGAAAGTGGAGATCTTGAAGATGGAAAGCATTTTGCTGTATGGAATGATCCATTTGCAAAGCCTGCTTATCTATATGCTCTTGTGGCAGGTGATCTTGCTGTTATTGAAGATACATTCAAAACGAAGTCTGGACGTGACGTTAAGCTTCAGGTTTTCGTTGATAAAGGTAATGAAGAAAAATCACATCATGCAATGGAATCACTTAAGAAGTCGATGAAGTGGGATGAAGAAAGATTTAGACTCGAATACGACCTTGATATTTATATGATCGTCGCTGTTGATTCATTCAATATGGGGGCGATGGAAAATAAAGGCCTTAATATTTTTAATTCAGCTTATGTACTTGCTTCAAAAGAAACTGCTGAAGATAGAAACTTCTTTGGTATTGAGTCAGTTGTTGGTCATGAGTATTTTCACAATTGGACAGGAAACCGTGTAACTTGTCGTGACTGGTTCCAGTTAACACTTAAAGAAGGTCTAACAGTATTTAGAGATCAAGAATTCTCTGCCGATCTAAATTCAAGATCAGTATGTCGTATTAATGATGTGAGAAACCTAAAGGCCGCTCAATTTCCTGAAGATGCAGGTCCTCAATCACACCCAATTCAGCCAAAGTCATATATCGAAATGAATAACTTCTATACAATGACGATTTATGAAAAAGGTGCTGAAGTAATTCGTATGTACCATACACTTCTAGGTGAAGAAGGCTTCCAAAGAGGGATGGATAAGTACTTTGAGCTTTATGATGGACAGGCCGTAACAACGGCAGACTTCACTCATGCTATGAGTGTTGCCAATGATAATTATGACTTCTCACAATTTAGAAGATGGTATGACCAAGCGGGAACACCTGTTTTAGATATAACAACTAAATATGATGAAGAAGCTAAAGAATTTACTTTAACAGTTAATCAATCGACTCCTGCAACTCCTGGGCAGCCAACGAAAGAGCCTTTTCATATGCCTTTCTTGCTAGGGCTTCTTGACAGTGCTGGAAATGATATGACATTAGCTTTAAAGAACCGTGATGATCAAAATGATCTCGATCGTGGACTCCTTCATATAAAAGCGGATACTGAGACATTTGTATTTGCCAATGTTAATGAAAGACCAGTTGCTTCACTAAATAGAAATTTTAGTGCGCCAGTTGTTCTTCGCTCTGACTTAACTGATGAGGACTTCGTTTTCTTAATGGCAAATGATAATGATGACTTTAACCGTTATGAAGCTGGACAAGCTCTTGCCTTAAAGAATATTCACGCCATGCTAAAAGATGAAAATCATCAAGTTGATGAACTATTCATTAAAGCATGGGGATCGATTCTAAATGATAATAATATTGATGAAGAATTTAAGGCAGTTTGTCTTTCTCTTCCATCGATGATTGATGTTGCTGCAACAATTGATATTCCAAATTACCGTGCAATCCATGAAGCAAAAGATAAGCTATTTAAGCTTCTTGCTAATACTTACAAATTAGAATTAGCTTCAATTTATAATGAGCTTAGTACAGAGAGACCATTTAAGGTTGATGCTAAGGCGATGGGAGAGAGAAAGCTAAGAGGATTTGCTCTAGCGTGTCTTTCAACAGTTGAAGAGCATAAAGAGCTTGCTCGTGAATGCTTCAAGTACGCAACGAATATGACAGATATGATGAACTCATTAAGTGTTATGGTTAATGAAAACTTACCAGGTTGTCAGGAATCATTAAAAGAGTTCTATGATAAGTTCAAAGACCAAACTCTTGTTATGCAAAAGTGGCTAAGTGTGCAAGCTTCATCTTGCGATGATACTACTTTTGATAAGGTTCAAGAGCTAATGAAAGACGAAGTCTTTGATATGAATGTTCCAAATCTTGTTTCAGCTCTAATTGGTTCATTTGCACGTAATAAAGTTCAATTTAACCATGAAAGTGGACGAGGGATGAAATTAATTGCTGAAATGATTAGAAAGGTTGATGCAATTAACCCACAATCTGCTTCAAGACTTGCTGGTGCATTTAATGATTACCGTAAGATGCCTGCTGATCTTAAAGAGATAGCAAAGGCCGAACTTACTGTTATTGTTGAAAGTGATAAAACATCTAAGAATGTTTACGAAAAATTATCTAAAACATTAAATTCATAAAGGATATTAGACGTGAGTGATGACATTTTTACAGAGAAACTTGAGTTGAATTACACAGAGGTTGCTCCTGAGATCAACTTTGAGGAATTTGAAAAGGTTATCACTTCACGTCGAAGTGTCCGTGTTTTTGGTGATGAAGAAGTTCCTGATGAAGTTGTTCAAAAGGCAATCGAACATGGACTGCTGGCACCAAACTCATCAAACTTACAACCATGGGAATTCCATTGGGTTAAAAGTGACGATACGAGAAGTCGTTTAGCAAAGTTTTGTTTTGGACAAAATGGAGCTAAGACGGCCAAACACTTAATTGTCTGTGTGGCAAAGACTGATACTTGGAGAAAGAATTCAAAACGAATGATTTCTTCGTTAGAAGAGGTAAATAAAAAGAAAGGGTTGGAAGTGCCAAAGGCAGTAAAGGCCTACTATAGTAAGGTCACTCCGATGGCCTATGGTTATATGGGACCTTTTGGAATCTTATCTCCTTTTAAATGGCTCTTCTTCAATACAATTGGTCTTTTTCAAGTGATCTTTCGCGAGCCAATGTTTCCATCCGAACTTAAAACTTGGGCCCATAAAACAACAGCATTAGCTTGTGAAAATATTATGCTCTCTGTAAGAGCTCAGGGATATGACACTCTTCCGATGGAAGGCTTTGATGCTAAGAGAGCAAAGAAGTTACTAGGTCTAGGATGTCATGATCATATTACGATGATCTTGGGCGTTGGGAAGAGATCTGAAAATGGGGTATATGGGCCACAATTTCGATTCCCTAAGGAAGAGTTCATTAAGAAGCACTAATGTAAGAATTGGTTGTTTGTTTCTTACACAGATCTTTATTAAAATAGTAATTCAATTATAGAAAAAGGATTTTCTTATGAAGTACTTATTATGCTTATTAATTTCTATTAATATTTTTGCATTAACTCCAAATGATCTAATGGGGTGTTTTGAAACAATTAAAATTAATGATTCATCTATCTCGTATGGGCCAGATTACGAACGTAATTTATCAACCTTCGAGGACTTTGGGACTTCTTATACTTACCGTAATATTCAGTCTAATCGTGCAGAGCAGATTAATGTTTTCACTTTCTTTCAAGGTGTTAGAGATAAAGTCTATTATTCCTACTCACCAATGGTATTTTTTAAGAACTTAGGAAAGTATGAGTCAGGTGAGGCCAGTCTTTCTTATGAAATTGATGAAGATATCTATATGAGAGATTCAAGAACTTATGCCTATAAGAAAGTGGATCATCGTATGAGCTTTTTTATAGAAAAAAGAGGTGATTTCTACGAGGGGAGCGTTGAGTTGATTTCTCATATCAGAAATATTGACCGCGGATTCTCTTTTATTTTAAAGAAAGTTACTTGTCCTACATCATACTAATGTCATAAATGGATTTTACTAATAGGCCAACGAGGACGACATTAAATGCTGTTGTTACCGTTGTCCTATTTTCTTTAAGTACCTGGTTTGATCCAAGGTAGTTTCCAATTAAACCGGCCGGAAGTGCAATGGCCACAACTTTCCACATGATTACTCCTTTTATAAGAAAGGTTATAAAGGCCGCAACATTACTTGTGTAATTAATAAACGCAGCATGTGGTGAAGCTTTTAAAATATCAAAATGAAGAAAGAACATCATGGAGATAATGAGAAACGTTCCTGTTCCAGGGCCAAAGAAGCCATCGTAGCCACCAATCATTAAGCCGATTATCGATGATCTGATGATTACTTGAGTTTTTTCAAGTTTACTTGGGTCCACAAGTCCACGTCTTCCTTTCAAATACTTCATGATGAAAATAAAAGGTATAACGAGGATTAATATGTAGACCATATGCTTTGAATCTAGAATAGAACTTAGTCGTGCACCTATTAAGGAAGCAATGAATGCTGCTATCGTAGGGGGAAGAATAAACTTAAAGTCGATTTTCTTATTCTTTATATAGCGAAAAATTGATAAGGACTTTGAACAACATGAAACACATTTATTAGTTCCAAGAATAAAAGGTGCGGGAACTCCTGCTGCAAGGTATGTCGGTATTGTTATAAGCCCACCACCTCCGGCCATGGAATCAATGAAGCCTGCAAAGAGTATAAATATAAATATTCCAATTCCTTGAATTAGAGAGATATCTTCCATTAAGGCATTATGCCTTATTTTAGATACGATTGCGAAGAGTATCTCTTAATGCCGCCTCAAGAAAATTAAATGAGTATTCAAAGCCACAGTCCTTTGTTTCTTCACATGAAACCTTTTGGCTATCTAGTAAGACATGTGACATTTCACCAAATATTGTTTTCGCAGCAATCTCCGGTAATGGAATGAAAGTTGGCCGATGAAGAACACGTCCAAGAGTTTCCGTGAAGTCAATATTCTCTATTGGATTTGGTGCAACACCGTGAATAATATCTTTTTCCGTTTCATGTTCAACCAAGAATCGATATAGGTCTGCGAGATCCCTAATATGAATCCAGCTCATATACTGATGGCCGTCACCAATTCTTCCAGCAACTCCCATCTTAAAAGCAGGAAGCATCTTTGCTAGTGCACCTCCTTCACTTGAGAGGACGACACCAACTCGAATAATTTTCACACTAATACCAAGCTTTGAAACTTTTTTTGCGGCCGCTTCCCAGTCACGACAAACTTGTCCCAAGAAGTCATCACTTGCATCACTATCTGTTTTAAGTTCCTCATCTGCTCGGTCACCATATATTCCAATGGCCGAAGTACTAATGAGTTTATTGGGAAGAGGAAGACCTCTGGATTGCAGCTGCTTTAATTTTTCATAAAGAAGGTTTGTCGCATTAATTCTTGAATTATAAATGCGATCCTTCTTCTCTGTCGTCCACCTACCATCTGCAATATTTTCACCGGCCAAATTAATAATTGCATTAACACCCATGAGTGCGGCCATATCCATTTGACCTTTTTCAACATCCCACTCAAAGTATTTCACTTTAGGAGTGCTTGTTTTTCCTTCTAGGTTGCGAGTTAAAATACGTACCTCATCATAACCATGCTCTAAGAATGAGTTTGTTAGAAATGAGCCAATAAAGCCTGTACCACCTGTTATTAATACTTTCATGGCGTCAGTATAGAAAGAGAATGTGATAATTTTGTCGAGAAACTATGAGTAGGCACTAGGATTTAATTGTACCTACTCATTTATGAACATTTTAATTATAGAATGATTGATTTTCCATCGGACTTAAGGTCACGACAAGCTTGTGAAATACGTTCAGTCATTGCATTTTCTGCTTTCTTCATCCAAGCGCGAGGATCGTACTTCTTCTTGTTTCCAACTTCACCTTCGATCTTAAGCATTTCATCGTAATTCTTGAACATGTGATCCACAACTGGACGAGAGTAGGCATATTGAGTATCGGTATCGATATTCATTTTAATAACTCCATATCCAAGTGTCTCGTGAATCTCAGAAAGTTCACTTCCTGAACCACCGTGGAAAACAAGCCAGTTTTCAGCATCTGCACCTAATTCTTTTGCAACTGCTGCTTGTCCTTCTTTTAATACTTCTGGACGAAGCTTAACATTTCCTGGCTTATAAACTCCGTGTACGTTTCCAAAAGTGGCAGCATACATAAATTTACCAAGAGGGCGAAGTGCTTTTGTTACCTCAACCATCTCTTCTGGAGTTGTGTATAATTTATCAGCTGGTGCATCTTCGTTATTAACACCATCTTCTTCACCACCTACAACACCTGTTTCAATCTCGAGAATGATTTCACTCTTAGCACATCTCTCTAAAAGCTTCTTACTCATTTCGATATTTTCATTTGTTGGTAGGACTGATCCATCAAACATATGAGAATGGAATAGATTAGGCTGGCCTTGAGCTCTTCTCTTTTCTGTTTCTTCAATTAGTGGAATTAGGAAGCTATCAACTTTTTCTGGATGACAGTGGTCAGTGTGAAGAGCAATGAGCACATCGTATTTAGCTGCAACAAGGTGAACGTGTTGCGCAAGAGAGATGGCGCCAAGGACTTCATCATTTAGACCTTGCCCAGATGCAAACTTTCCTCCGCCAGTTGAGACTTGAATGATTCCATCTGATTTCATATCGGCAAAGGCCTTGATTGCTGCATTCGCAGTTGACGTTGAAGTGACGTTAATGGCCGGATATGCGTATCCGCCTTTTTTTGCGCTATCTAACATATCGCAATATTGTTCGTAAGTAGCTATTGGCATCCAGTGCTCCTTTTAGTTATAGTAAGTGAGTTCAAAAACATTATAGAGGTCAAAGATGTCACTTGCAAATAAGGAAACACAAAAATTATCACCTAGAGAGTTAAGAGAGGTCTTAAAGACTGCTCGCGGCGATGGTGAAATTGATTTACTTATTAAAAATGTAAAAATCCTTGATCTCGTCAATGGTGAAGTGGTTGAGAGCTCAATTGCTATCTCTGGTAAAACGATTGCTGGAATTGGTAAGGAATACGACGATCAACCAGCAAAACGTATTTATGATGCCCAGGGAGCGACAGCGGTTCCTGGCTTTATTGACGGACACCTTCATGTTGAATCTTCAATGATGCATCCATTTGAGTTTGAAAGACTAACGCTGCCTCTTGGAACAACAACGGCCATTTGTGATCCACATGAAATTACAAATGTAATGGGAGATCGTGGGTTTTCTTGGTTTTTAAGATGTAGTGAATTAATGGATCAAAATCTATTTGTTCAGGTTAGTTCGTGTATTCCTGCACTACCTGGGTTTGAAACAAATGGCGGGCAATTTGATATTATTGATATGAAGAAATACAAGGAGCATCCTCGTGTTCTTGGCCTTGCTGAAATGATGAATTTTCCTGGGGTCATTAATGGTGTAGAAGGTGTGCTTGAAAAAGTCGAAGAATTTGCAGAGCTAAATCTTGATGGGCACTCACCAATGCTTCGTGGAAAACAGCTTAATGCCTATATCGCAGCAGGGATTCAGAATTGTCACGAGACTATTTTTGCAGATGAAGCAAAAGAGAAGCTTCAAAAGGGGATGGGACTAATCATTCGTGAAGGCTCTGTTGCAAAGAATTTAAAAACTCTTGCTCCTGTTGTAAATGAGTTCAACTCTTGTCAGTGCCTTCTTTGTACTGATGATCGCAATCCATATGAAATATTCAATGAAGGTCATATCAATTATATGATTAAGAAGATGATTAATGAGCTTGGTACACCTGCTCATATTGCTTATAGGCTATCAAGCTTTTCAGCAGCAAAACATTTTGGGTTAAAGAAGCTAGGCTTAATTGCTCCTGGCAAGCAAGCAGATATTGTTCTTGTTGGAAAACTTGAAGATGTCGATGTGAAAGAAGTTTTCAAAAAAGGTGAGCTTGTAAGTGAGTTAGATCTTCCATCTAAAGTTATGGATAAACTTAATAAGTCTGAACCTCCAAAAGAGAATACAATCAAACGAAGCTTCTTAGCACCGACAGATTTTAATTATGATTTAAGTGCTGGAACTTATAATGTGATGGAAATTGTAAAAGATGAAATCATCACTAATCACTTAAAAGTTAAGTATGATGGTGAAGAATTTGCTGAAGATGATATTTCATATATCACTGTGATTGAGAGATACGGTCAAAAAAGAAAACCAAGCCTTGGTTTAGTAAAGGGGATGGGGCTTACGAGAGGGGCCATTGCTTCAAGTGTTGCTCATGATTCTCACAATATTGTCGTCATCGGAAAGACTCCACAGGATATTGCAACTGCGGCAAACGAAATTATCGAAAATGCCGGTGGTTTCTGTGTCGTTGATAAGGGGAGAGTAACAGCATCTCTATCTCTACCTATTGCTGGACTTCTTAGTTTAGAGTCAGCTGAAACAATTAATGAAGGAATTATTCAATTAAAAGAAGCCTGTAAGGAAATTGAAGTAGCAGTAAATGAACCATTTATTCAAATGGCCTTCCTTGCACTACCTGTAATTCCAACTTTAAAAATAACAGATATGGGATTAGTTGATGTAACGAAGTTTGAGTTCATCGATCTTAAATGTGAAGATTAAAAAGTTATTAGATTATATTCCTGGTTGGTTATTCCTAACTATTATTGTTGGTATTAGCGTCATATTTCTTGATCCTATCATGGCCCTTTTAGAAAAGCGGGTAGTTCAAGTTGAGGCAAATAAGCTTCGCTCTGATGCAAAAATTATATGTTTTCGTGACGATTTTCCCCAAGGACGTCAATTACAAGCTTGTCGTGATGGAAGTTTCTATGCTCAAAAAGACAATGACAATGAGCTTCATCAAACATATCTAAAACGTTTGTGTGACCTTGATGACCCTCGATCGTGTTATGAGTATGCGAGTAAAAATTTTTCAAAAATAACAAGCGCTGATTATCAAGTACTCTTAGAAAAGGCCTGTCGAAATGGTGCTGGAGGGATTATGCTGGCATGTGGAAAGCTTGCTCCACTCATTGAAGACACCTCACCAGAATTTGCTAAAAAGTATCTCGAATATGCCTGTGCGGCAGGTCATAAAAAGTTCTGTAAGTAGCTCTTTATTCACGCTTTATGCGTTGCGTTTTACCTTGTTATACCTGTCCCATATTTGCTTCCCAAATTTAGTAAATTATGGTTAAATTCCGTCTCACTCAAGATTTATAACTAAATGAAAATACGAGGTTTGAAATGGCAAATGTTCTTAAGCCTAAGAAGAAGTACACTTGGAAAAATACAGATAAGGCCACACTAAAGCAGTGGTATGAACTACTGACACTTGGACGCATGTTAGATAACCGTGCACCAAACTATCTTAAACAAGCAATTGGTTGGTCTTACCACGCACCATATGCTGGACATGATGGAATTCAACTAGCTATCGGTCAAACATTTGAGCTTGGTAAGGATCATTTATACCCATACTACCGTGATATGATGACAGCATTTTCAGCTGGTCTAACTACTGAAGAAATTCTTTTAAATGGTATTTCAAAAGCAACTGACCTTGCTTCTGGTGGACGTCACATGTCTAACCACTTTGCAAAGCCTGAGTGGAATATTCATAATGTTTCTTCATGTACAGGTAACCACACACTTCACGCTGTAGGTACTGCAAGAGCATTTAATCGTTATAAGCACGATGGTGTTGTTTATTCTTCACAAGGTGAGTCTTCAGTTTCTGAAGGTTATTGTTATGAAGCGATCAACGGTGCATCTCGCGAGAAGCTTCCTGTCGTATTCGTATTCCAAGATAATGGATACGGTATTTCAGTTCCAAAATGTGATCAAACAGCTAACGAATACGTTGCAGATAACTTCACAGGTTTCCTAAACCTTTCAATCATCCATTGTGATGGGAAAGATATTTTTGATTCAATGAATGCAATGGCAACAGCTAGAGAAATTGCAGCTACTCAACAAGAGCCTGTAATTGTTCACGCTCGTTGTGTTCGTATTCACTCTCACTCTAACTCTGATAAGCACGAGCTATATCGTTCAGAAGAAGAAAGAGCAGAAGCAGCAGCACAAGATCCGCTAGTTGCATTTAGAAAAGAGCTTATTGCAAAGAAGATCTTTACTGAAGCAGAGCTTGATGAAATGGATGCTGTTGCAAAAGCTGAACTTCTTGAAGCACACAAGAAAGCAATGAAAGCTCCAAATCCAACTCCTGAGTCAATCTATGATTTCGTACTTCCTGAACCACACGTTCCAACGAAGTATGTTGATGGAACTCATAACGAGTCAGGTGAAGAGATGAAGTTCATTGATGCAATTAATGGACAACTAAAGAAAGAATTTAGAAACAACCCTGACACTTATATTTGGGGACAAGATATGGCCAACAAAGACAAGGGTGGTATCTTCAATGTTTCTAAAGGAATGCAACAAGAATTCGGTAAAGAGCGTGTATTTAATGGCCCAATCGCTGAAGACTATATCCTAGGAACGGCAAACGGTTTTTCTCGCTATAATAAAGATATCCGCGTTGTTGTTGAAGGTGCAGAGTTCGCTGATTACTTCTGGCCAGCAATGGAGCAATACGTAGAGTGTTCTCATGACTACTGGAGATCAAACGGTGCCTTTGCTCCAAATATTCTAATCAGATTAGCTTCTGGTGGATATATCGGTGGTGGTCTTTACCACTCTCAAAACTTAGAAGGTAATCTTGCAGGTATCCCTGGTGTACGTATCGTATGCCCAGCATTTGCTGACGATGCTGCTGGTCTTTTAAGAACTGCAATGAGAAGTGAAGGTCCAACGCTATATCTAGAGCCAAAAGCTCTATATAACGCAAAACAAGCTATGACTGTTGTACCAGAGGACTTTGAAGTTCCTTTTGGTAAGTGTCGTGTAAGACGTGAGGGGACAGATCTTTCACTAATTACATATGGAAATACTGTTCATCACTGTCTTGAAGCAGCTGAGAAATTATCTGAACAAGGTTACAGCGTAGAAGTTGTAGACCTTAGATCAATTGCTCCACTAGATGAAGAGGGAATTCTTGCTTCAATTAAGAAAACAAATAGAGCACTTGTTGTTCACGAAGATAAGGTCTTTGGTGGATTTGGTGGTGAAGTTGCGGCCATGATTAACGATAAAGGATTTGAGCTTCTTGATGCTCCAGTTCAACGTGTTGGTTCGACTTTCACTCCAGTTGGTTTCAATAGAATCCTTGAAAAAGCAATCCTTCCAAACACTGATCGTGTTGTAGAAACGGCCATAAAAGTATTAAATTACTAAGCATTCGCAAAATTTACATAATGCAAAGGCCTACATTATGTAGGCCTTTTTTATAGGTAAGTATCAGATATCACGTAAGATTTTTGTACAATTTGATGTAAAACTTTCAATTATATAGAATTTATTGGATACGGGTTCCTCATTAATGTACATTTTCATATATACAAATATTTTTGAGGCTACTTTGAAGATTATATCTATCATTGCTATTTTGTTATTAATTTCTTGCGGAGATAAGAATACTTATCAAGTTAATGAAGTTTCGACTATCTCAAATGATAATGAGAACACACAAAGTAGTGAAGATAATAATCGTTCATCTCAAGATGATGTCCAGCTTAGTACGTCAGTCTTAGCTCCTTCTGCAATACCTTTTATTGGTAAGAGATTTAGTATTAAAAATACTTCAGACTTGAAATACGTCGATTTTAGTTATCAAAGAGTCTCTGATACAAGTCAATTTAATAATATTGAATTTAAAGAGGGTCCAAGATACGCAAAGCTTAATGGTATAAAACTTGTCATTAATGAAGGTAATAGACTTTATACTTATTTGGCCAATAATCTTGATATTAAAATTCTTGAAATTAATGCTGAAGAAGTTGTCATTAATTCTAAAATTTGGCTTCCTTCGACAAATGTTACAATTAATGCAAAAAAACTTATCATAGGCCCTCTTGGTTCTCTTTCAACAACACCAACATTTCTCCCAGATAATGCTAACAGCTTTGAAGATGGTAGAAAGGGATTAAAAGCAGGTGATATCAAGTTAAATATTTCTAAGCTCGATATTAGGGGACATGAAAGAGTTATCTTTAATTTAATTGGTGGAAAAGGCCAAGATGCTGGCCCTGGTAAAGATGGGAGAAATGGATCAATCCCTGGTCTTAACGATTTAGGAGATGGTGTTGTTTATAAGCAATACGCGACACAGATCGTTGAAGATATTAATCCTCGAAATCCAAATCGATTTTTTACGATACCTGTAAGTGTAAGAGTGGATAAAGAAATTGGTAAAAAGCAATGGCCACAAGATGGTGGAGATGCTGTATCAGGTGGAAGACCTGGTATCGGTGGAGATGGAGGGAATCTATTAAGCCGTATCTCAATTGAATCAAAGTATTTTACAAGTGTTGGTGGAAAATCAGGTAAGCGTGCTCCTGACTATAAAGGAGGAGCTGCTGGACTTCCTAATCCTGCAATTCATGAATACTGGGTGAGTGGTAAACTTAGACAGCGTCAGATTAAAGAGTTTAGGCCAGGAAAAGATATTGATTCACCAAAAGCCAAAAAAGAGTTTGGAAATGATGGCCGTTATAAATTATTAGAAACTACCTTAGGTGATCACTGGCTAACAAATGGATATCTTGCTAATGCAATAAAGTATGGTAAGGATTTATTTCTTGGAAATCATGTTGTTCAAGCACACTCTTACTTCTTAAAACTATCACAGTTTTGCACTGATTTTACATCAGAGGACGTGGTACGAACTAATCATTGTCTTTCGATTTTATCAAATCTTCAAAACCTCAATCTTGGTAATAACTATTTTGGTAATTCTTTAAATAATGTACCTCTAATTAGCCTAGAGACATCAACCTCTATCTATAAAAATGAGTTATTAAATGCTTTAGAGGTAATTTATTTTGCGACTTTAAGTAAGAGTAAGAAGCTTGACACCAAAGATAAGTTACGAATCTTATCAAACTTACAGGATTCAATATATAAGGAACTTGAAAAGAGTAATAATCAAATTCCAAAACTTCTGTGGCAAATACCAGATGTTAATACGTTGATTGATGAGTTAAGAAGAGACGAAAAAGTCTTTACTGCTGAACTGCTCAGAGTTCAAGCTATTATTGAACAAAGAGCGAGAGATAATATAATAGATAGAAGAAGAAAAGCGAAGTTGTCTAAAGTTTTAAAATCAATTGCAACTGTAGCTTCAGTTATCCCTGTTGGAAAACCTGCATTGGGAGCCTCCGTAGAGGCGTTGACGAGTTTTATTGATAAAGGGATTGATTCTAATAGTCTCAGCGATACTATTAAAAATGTAAGTGGCCTTTATAAAGCTGTAAAAAAGATCGAACCAACAATTGCTAAGTCTAAAGAAGATTGGAACAATGGATTTCAAAAAATTAGATATAGTGTACTTCGTGATAAATTAGATGAAGAAAATAAGAGAGAGGAAAGAAATAAGATATTAGAAACATATATGAAAGATATTACTAAGTTCGCTTATCCTATCGTTGAAAATACTCTTGCAGAAATTAATTCATATCGAAAAATCTCTTATCCAAAAGATGAAGTAGAAAAGGAAATCTTACGTCTTCAGCAAACTGATCCGATGTTTAATGAGTTAACTCTATTATTAAATAATATTCTCGAAAATAGAAAAAGTGCAGCTCAAAAAGTACGCCAAATAAATTCTAGAGTATCTAAAATAATGTCAGATATTAATGAAGGCTTTAATAAAATTGCTAACATTTCCAATGAAAAGTTTCTCTTATTGGAGCGAAATACTTTTTTACTCGGTCAGGACTTTGAAAGTATTATTGATGATGCTAAATATCGAATCCTTTTTTATAACTACAATCTGTATAGTTCGTATCAATATCGTTTATTCAATAATGAAGAAGTTGGCTTTTACGAGTCTTTGAGTTCTATTATTGAAAAAATGGAAAATGATATATTGATGAATGATGGCAATGAGAGTTCTGATTTAATGACCTACTATAGATTAAATCAGGATAATCTCTCAAAAATATTTTTCAAATCAATTAATTCATTACGAAGCGAAGAGTTAATTAATGACTCAACTACTATCCATCTCAATGATGCTCAGATTAGAGAATTAAACAAAGGTAATGAGATCTTTCTTAATCTGTATTCAATAAAAGACCATTTCTCAGGGCAAGAAAATCTAAAGATTCGTGATGTAACAATTGATACAGACTTCAATGATTCTTATAGCGATCAATCAATTTCTAAGTTTCTCTTAACTATAGAACATGGCAATGACCATATTATAGAAAAAAATGGAATTACCTATAAGCTCGGACAAGAAAGAACTTATGAATGGGGTGTTAGTGTTGATACTATTTCAGGACATCACAGTGTCCTTGAACCATCAAAGTTAAATTATTCTTTTCTTGAAAGATTAATTGGTGAAGATTTATCTGAAAATGAGGCATCTCAATTCTATGCAAGACCTTCACTTTTAGGAGAGTATAAAGTTAAGTTTATCAATAAATCGTATCCTAAGACACAAATAGATTTAAAAGAAGTTAGTATTAAAATTGAATATGATTATATGAAAAAGAATTAGTATAAAGAAAGGCCCATAAAATGGGCCTTTTTTATTTACTAGTTAATGTGAAAACCCCATCCCATTCTGGTGGAGGTGGAAGTTTCTTATAATCCTCACAACGCTTAATATAAATCTCACTAGGATTTGTTTTTACGCCTTTTAGATCAGGAAAACGCATATACTCTAATTCAAGAGTTACCTTGAATAATTCAATGGCCTCATCCCACTTTTGTGCTTTATATAATAAAATTGCAGCTGAGAATTTCTCTGATAGTTCTTTAAGGTAGTCAGGAGCAGTCTCTTTAAGCCCAAGGAGATCATATGTCGTTACAGGAATTGATTTTCCTACAACCTTAATTGTATCAAGTTCTCTCCAGAGGAATTTATCACCGGCCATCTCAACTGTTTCTTTGGCAACTTGAGTAAAGATACCATACTGCTTTGCTGACTCTTCCAATCTCGCTGCAAGGTTTACAGAGTCTCCCATCATTGTGTAATTCATACGTGAAGCGGATCCCATATTTCCTGTCACAATATCACCAGAGTTAATACCAATTCTCATGCGCATATCATGAACAATCTTTGGCCATTTATCTCCTTCAGAGACCCATTTCTTTCGAAGCTCTAGTAGCTTCTCTTGCATACGATGGGCCACCATACATGATCTTTGGGCATGATCAGGTAATTCCATTGGAGCACCAAAGAAAGCGATAATAGCATCTCCTTCATACTTATCGAGAGTTCCCTTTTCTTCTAAGAGAATATCAGTCATTGCTGTTAAGTATTCATTTAGTAATTCAACCAATTGAGTTGCACTTAACTTTTCTGAAAAGCTTGAGAAGCCCTGAATATCTGTGAAGTAGGCGGTTCTAATTCCAGATGTACCACCAAGAGTCGGTGCGTGACCTGATTCATACATTTCATCGATTAACTCTGGAGAAATATAGTTCCCAAATGCATTCTTTAGAAAGGCCTTGTCTTGATTGGCCATGTAGAAATTTACTATGGTATTCCATCCATAGCACATTGTTAGCGCAAAGAAGCACCAAAATAATTTTGTTTCATATCCTTGTTCAACAAAGTAATAAGTATCTGCATAAAATAATACCGTTACGAGTACAACTAAGATGGCCAAGTCATAAATTGGATTTTCTTTTAATTGAACTAATAGAAGAATAATAACTGAAATAATAAGTAGCAGCCAAGATAGTTTAGCCGACTCTTTAAATGGTTTAAAATAATAACCATCAATAAGCATCTGAGCAAAGTTCATATGAACCATTACTCCTGGAAGCATTGGGTGAACTGGCGTATTTCTTAAATCGTGTGCACCATAAGCAGTTGCACCCACAAAGACAAGAGCATCTTCAAATAAGTCTTTTAGCTCCTCATCATTTGGATCCTTTGTGATAATGTCATAAATTGGAATACGCTTGTAGGTTTCTTCTCCACCTGTCCAACGTACCTTTGTTTCACCTTTGAGATTTAATTCAATATCGCCTTTCTTTGTTTTTAAAATGGGCTTCCCACCGGCGGTACTGAGATCAAGTTGGGTTTTAAAGACTTTATCCATTTTTGATGGATCATCGTATTCGTCAAATTCCCCAATCCAGTGCATATAGGCAGTTAGTCCATATGAAGGAACGTGAACTTCACCGTAAGGGAAGGCGAGTGCTTTATAATGTCTAATAACACCATCTGTATCTGCTGTTGCTTCAATAAAACCAAGTGAGGTTTCTGCATCAATAAGCTTTTGTAGAGGATAGACTGAGTCTGAGATAAATGTTGGATACATCTCATAATTTGCCCCTCCAACTTTTGTCGTTAGAGCAAAAATATAAAGATCATCTGGAATTGATGTGTAATGTTCTGTTCCTCCGACTTGTAGATTGTATGGAAGAATAACTCTATTATTTGGTACTTCTTGAAAATACTCGATAGCTGCAACGAGATCATCATCAGGGTTTTGCCCATTACATGTCATTGAGTCTTCCGAGAAGAAAACATCAAATGCAACAATTTTTGCTCCATAACCACGTAACTTCTTAAGCATTTCTGCCCATTTTGTTCGAGGGATTGGCCATGAGTTTAATTTTTTAATTGAGTCATCATCGATATCTGCTAGGATGATTTTTGGGTGTGGCTTTCTCTTATGCATTGTTTGAAGCATTCTAAAATCATAGAAACGGTTTTCAAAAAATGATGCATATGAAGTTAGATCACGCCATTTTGCTTCATAGTCTTTACTGTAAAGTGAGAAGAACACACTGACACATGAAAAGATAATAATTATAAAAAGCCCAATATTCTTAACAATATTCTTCATAAAAACCTATTTTAGTAATCGTAATTTAATTCAAATGATGTTTGATGGGCCGTATAATTACTGGCATCTTCATCTGATATATTATTTGTGTAGAGGTATTCAACATTAAAAGATAGATTTCTATTAATGACTCGAATGAACTTTGTATTGAAACTAATATTACTCTCAAGACCTCTTGCCGCATCTTGTGTCACGTCATCATAACTTATAAGCATATCTGCAAGGCCAATATTTAAAGTCGTATTAGGAAATATTCCAGGATAGAGATAATCAAGTCTAAATAAGTGTGAGTTTGTACTAAGTGTCTCATTATTTTCGTAATCACTCATATCGTATTGGTAGAGAAGAATAAAGATACCATAATTCTTTTTAATAATTTGATCGATTGAGAAAATTGTTGATGAACGGTTTAAGCTGTCGTTGTAGTAAGTAAAACTTTGAGACTTAATAGAGATTGATGTATTGCCAATTTCAAAATGTGGTAGTTCTGTACCTAAGCTGAATTGATTTGATCGATAAGTATATTGTCTATCTTTTTCACTATTAATATCTCTGGCCTGATAATCATATGTGTAGTTTAGAAAAAAACGAGCAGGTTTCTTCTTATATTTATAGGCAAAAGAAAAGTCGACTTCTGGAGTGATATTATAACTATCATTTGAAAAAATAGCAGTATCATTTCGGTCTGAGTAAGTCGTACTTGTAAGTTCAAATCGAGGCGTTAGCGTATATCTTCTTTTAAAATTATAGGCCTTACTAATATTAAAGCGTGTTTGAGAATAGAATGAATCTTTATTTGTACCAGTTGAAGATGGAAGGTCATCAGATCTCGTCACGTTATTATCATAAGCAATCTTTTCACTTACACCTAGGTTTAGTCTTTGACTTGGTAGGGGAGCACCGTTAACAAGTTTATCTTCTTCTAAATAGAACTCTTTTCTTATATCCAAAATTCTCTTATCAATATCATCAGCAGTGGAGCTATTTGGAAGTATATTAATAGCACGGTAAAGATCTGGAAGAATGTATTTTTCAACAATTTCAGATGCTCTATTGGTACCTTTTGCAATATCTAAGTTTATAAGGGCAACTTGATAATAAGCAATTTGCTTCATCTCTATTGAAGTATCTTTATTCTTTAAAAGTAATTTGTAGTATTTCTTTGCTTGTGGAAGATCCTCTTTAAGCTGATTGATATATGCAATGTAATAGGTTGATTGTTCAACTTTGTACTTTATTTTTATCGAGTTTTTAAAGTTATTAATGGAATCATCAAGTTGATTAATTGCGTATTGGGCCTGCCCTAATTCATAATAGATTTCTTTAGCGTCATTCTTATTCTTTAATGCATCCTTAAAGTATTTTATGGCCAATTGAAAGTCTTGAAGTCTAGCGTGAGAGACTCCTAAAAGATAACTTCTTACTCCTAAGTATTTCTGATCTTGTCTTTTCTTGTATTGCTCTTCATTAAGCTTTTCTATTACATCTTCGTAATTAGCATTTTCAAATTCTTGATATATAGATTGTAGGCCTTGAGCAAATAGAGAGCAGCTCAATAGTGATAGAAGTAATAATTTCTTCAAAGTCATTCCTTTAACTTTAATTATAATTTTAGGTGCTTGCCAATTAATTTTACTGATAATTAGGGCAGTTGAACAGAGGGAATTTGGCCGCATTAGACTTAATGCGACCTATAGTTGATTTTTCTAGTTGGTTTATGGCTGCTTTTCTAAGATAACACGGATAACAGCGCGATTTGTTGAAGATAGTGGGTCCTTTGTCGTTTCAATCATATCGTCACGATCACTCATCGTATCTTCCATCATTTTATCTTCTTCTGTTGAAGCTGTCGTTCGATTTGGATCAGTAAGAGATATTGTTGTATCGTCCATCTTCATTGTATCGTCCATTTGCTCGTCCATGACATCGTATACATTAGTTACTTCTTTCATGTCTGAATTTGTTGTATCCATAGTAGATGTTGAAGCCGGTAGTCTCGTTAATGAATCATCTTCTTTTTCGATAAAATTACCGCTTTCATCAACTTCATAGTAGTCATTTGTGTACATACCTGTTTCTTTATCAAAACTCCCCATTTGAACAGGAACGATTACTTCATTTGTCATTGGGTCCATCGCTGCATTCTTTGGCGGTGGAATATAAAGTGCGTTCTCCGTATCAACATAGCCACCATCTTTTAAGGAGCCTTTAGGAGTATCTTGTGAAATTTGAATTTTCTTCTTTTTCTTTGCTTCACTAGCAGGGCCTCTAATGCTGCTGTCAACTTTTGCCATCTGATCAGCTACTTCTGTATTAGTTGAAGCACTAAAGCTCTTGCTATCAACTCCTGGAGGGATAATATTTCTTGCCATTGGCTTTGCTTTCTTATTCTTCTTATCCTTAGCATTTGTCATTTTTGAGCCATCGTTATTTTCAAGGGCCTTAAGTTGTTTTTTATTAATTTTAACTGGAGCAATTGGTTTTGAGTCGATTGCAGGCATAACTCCTGATAACTGACCTCTTTTAACCATTACGGAAGTAGGTGAAGAAACAACTTTTTCTAGGCGATCTTGTCTAAAGTCAGATACTTTAAACTTTGAAAGAGATCCCATTGCAACAGCACCTTCAAATGTAATAAGTGTTGTATTCTGGTTTTTCGAGTTGTAGTTAACTTGAAAGTCAGTTCCTCTTACACCCATGGCCGCTGTTTTCGTTTTAATAAAAAGCTTTGATTTCTTCTTATCTATTTGTAGATAGTTCTTAGAAACCTTTGATCTTAGTTGTCCGTTTACGAGATTAATAATTCCGGCCTTCTTTTTAGGAAATTGCTTAATTTCCATTTGTGAGTTGGCCCCAAGTGTTAGGTTTGATTTATCAATGAAGAGCAATTTAACAAAGCTTCGACTCTTTGTTGTAATACTGGCCCCTTCTGGAACCCAGTCTCCCTTCTTAAGTTTTTTCTTTGTCTGAGTAATAAAAACTTTCCCTCTTTTTTTCATAACCTTAGCAACACCTTTGTCACCGGCCGCATTGAGTATCGACAAGTTCAATACTAGTGCAATTTGAAAAATGATGAATTGTTTTAATAGCTTCATGACGTCGTCCCCAACAAATTAAACTCATTTATACTTATCGTAATTCAAAGTTATTTCTTAAGCTTAAATATACGTAAATATTGAGAAATAAAGGGACTTAGGGATTTCTTATATATTTGATATGACAAGAAACTGTGGCGGTGAGGGCCACCACAGTATGAGTTTTCAGCTATTTATATAATTGGATCAAAACTATGGGCATCCGGCCTACCAATGGCCGCTTTCTTATCATCATTGACAAGAATAGGGCGCTCTAAAAGTTTTGGATTTTCATGAACTAGTTTTGCCCATTCCATATCACTTAATTCTTTACCAGCAAGACCTAGGTCCTTAAATAGGGCCTCTTTTGTTCTGATTAGTCCATCAAGTGGTGCAAGTCCTGTGTACTTGATTAGATCAAGGAATTCTTTTTCCTCGACACCGTCTTTTAAGTATTCTTTCACGCGAAAGCCAACTCCTTCTTGGATTCCTTTTGACTCAAGATACTCAAGTCCTTTACGACTTTTAGAACAACGTGGGTTGTGGTAATAAAGCATTAATTCTACTCCTGATTAATTATCATTTTTATAAAATTTTGGTATGTTAAATTCAGTAATTTAAATAACCTATATAGGATTTTAGCTATGTCTTTCGATATTGAAAATATAAAAAACGAATTTGCCGCTCACGTTCAAGATTTACAAAATCAAATTAGTGAGGAACTTAAGAGAATCGATACAAAAATTAACTTGAATGAAGATATATGGGAACGCAAGGACTTCGCTGGAAACCCTGGAGGAGGCGGGATCACTCGTGCTTTTGAAGGTGAAATATTTGAAAATGCAGGAGTTAATACATCCCTTGTTTTTGGAGAAGTTGACCCAAAATTTGCTGCTAATATTGGCGGTGATAATAATCAAATGTGGGCAACAGGTATTTCTCTTATCATTCATCCAACAAACCCAAGAGTTCCAACAACTCATGCAAACTTCCGTATGATTCAAGCGGGCTCAAAAGTCTGGTTTGGCGGTGGAGCTGATCTAACTCCATTTTATCCTCATGAAGATGATTTTGAGTACTTTCACAAGGTTTGGAAAGATGCTTGTGAACCATATGGCCATTGGGATGAGTGGAAAGAAAAGTGTGATAATTACTTCGTTAATAAGCACCGTGCCGACGAGATGCGCGGAATTGGTGGCTTCTTTTATGATCACTTCTTTTCTGGCGATCCTGTAAAAGACTTGGCCATGTTTAAAGAGATTTCCTCAAATTTCATTAAGTCATACTTTCCAATCGTTGAAAAAAGAATGGATGAGGAATTTGATGATGAAGATGTAGACTTCCAATTACACCGTCGTGGACGATATGTTGAATTTAACTTACTTCATGATCGAGGAACTCACTTCGGTTTAAAATCTAATGGAAGAACAGACTCAATCCTAATTTCACTACCAAAAAGAGTGAAGTTTACTTATCGCTATGAGCCCAAAAAGCCGGAGCATAAGAAAATGATGGAGTATTACTTCCCTAAAGACTGGGCCTAGTTAGCTTGCTTGTTTATTGATTAATTCTTGAAGTAACTTATCTGTATCAATCTCAAGGCCATGTGTTTTGGCCAATGATTGAACTTCTTCAATTTTTTGCTCAAGCTTTGTAATTTCGCATAGTAGGCGGTAGCAATTGTTAATCATCATATCCTTGGCCCCTGTTAGATCTCTTAAATATAAGTTTGGCATATCAAACAATCGGCGTCTAGAGGAAAAAACTTAACTCTTTTCATTTTTTTGTATTTAACTAGTAATTTTAAATACTTCCATGTATGGTTCCAGCTGACTTTTACGTAAGCATAGCTTAATCACGAGGTACCAATGTCAAAAAAACTACAAGAGCTACTAGCTGATCTTGAGAACTTCTCACCAAAACAAATGAGAACATTGAGAAATAATTTAAATAATCGACTACAAAGTTTCTCAAATGAATATAAAGAACCAAAAGAGCTTCAACCTTCGCATAAACTTTATGGGCTTGAAGAAGGTGAGTGTCGTGAGCTTCTTGGTGTTGTTAAAAAGAAACTAATTCAGGCCAAGTTTAGTTAAATAATAAGGCCGTTCTAATCACTTGTTCAATGTTTGTAATATAAATGTAAAAGCTTTGCTAATCGCTTTAATTGAACATTGTATCCGCGTATGCTTTCAACATGGAAAAGCAAAAACCCATATTAAGAGGTTGGTCACACCAGGTAATGTTCTTTGTTTCCCTTGGTGCCTGCTCTCTACTTATCGCAAAGAGTGCAAATACAACTCAATATATATCGACAATTGTTTATTCAATTGGACTACTAATGATGCTTGGGGTGAGTGCTTTTTATCACCGCATTCATTGGGAGCCTCGTAAAAGAGACCTTTTAGGGCGACTTGATCATAGTGCTATCTACGTTATGATCGCTGGAACGTGTACACCAATTACATTGCTTGTATTAAACGGTGAATCTGGATCAACCCTTCTAATAAGTATTTGGACAGTTGCTGCAATTGGTATTTTAAAATCAATCTTCTTTCCAAATTTACCTGAAAAGGTAAGTGCTCTTATTTATCTCATTCCAGGCTATATGGTATTGCCTTATGTCTCAGAACTTATGCCAAAGCTTGGCGTATCAAATATTGTTCTCTTAATTACTGGTGGTGTGCTCTATACAATTGGAGCGTTATTCTATGGACTAAAAATGCCTGGCCGAAATGCTAAATGGTTTGGTTATCATGAGATCTTTCATCTCTTTGTTTGTGTGGCAGCAGTTCTACACTTCATCATCATTTATTCTATTGTAGGTTAATCTGACATCGTAAACGTCAGAATGTCAGGATTTGTAGATTTATATATTCTGTGAATTTAATAATATAGAGATAGAAAATGAGTGATAGCAATATCAATTCATAAAATCTTCTTGTTTGTTTTATTTAGGGCACCCATGTGGGTGTCCTTTTTTATTGGTGCCATGCTCTTTTTGTTTCGCATGTGCTAAGGGGGGGGGCTTATTTTAGCTGCGCTAAAATGTCGCTTTTATTGGTGACATGCTCTTTTTATTTCTCATGTGCTAAGGGGGGTGCTTATTTTAGCTGCGCTAAAATATCGCTTTTCCTTTGCGTGACCTTTCTCTTTGGCCCAGGAACAACAAAGCCGGGCTTGAACCCGGCTTGTTGAATTAGCTTAATTTCTTTTGCATGGGGGCCTAGCGCCGCGTCCTATTGATTGGCTTTGGCCAATCAATGCCGCGTGCGCTTACCAATCAGGAGCAATATAAACATCAATCTCTGGATTATATTCTGCTCTCAAAGTTGATTTAATTGCCTCAAGTGTTCCCGTTGTTGAAGATGGACATGTTCCACAAGCACCTTGGTATCTCACAAGTAGAATATTGTCTTCATATGATACAGTTTGGATATCTCCACCATCTGCCTGAAGGTATTGACGTACAGTTCTATCAAGAACTTCTTCGATATCTTTAAGTTCTTTAGGAAGGTTTTCACGCCTTTCTTTTTCTGGGTCAAACTCTTCAAACTCTGGATTGTGATTTGGAAGATCATGCTTGATTGTTTCTACTACTTTTTCTTCGATATCTTCCCAGTCTTCATAATTAAACTTTGTAATCGTTATCACATTTTCAAAAAAATGGATTTGATCGATACCTCTAATTGTAAAGAGGTTAATACCTAAGTTTACCTCTCCACACTCCATAGGAGTTCTAAAAGTAGAAGATCCATTCTTTTTTACGTCCATATTTAAAATGAACTTCAATGCATTTGGGTTTGGAGTTGGTTGAATATCAATATTTACTTCACTCATATAATTATCCTGTGTATTACTTCTTTAAAGAAAGTTTAATGCCTTATTTAATGCTTTGATAAAAATATCAATTTCTTCTTTTGTATTATACAACGAGAATGAGGCGCGTGCAGTAGCACTTACGTTGAACCTTTTCATTAAAGGCTGTGTGCAGTGATGGCCAGTTCTAATTGCAACACCTTGGCGGTCAAGGAGAGTCCCCAGATCATGTGGGTGAGCTCCATCCACAACAAAGGAAAGTACTGATGCCTTTTGTTTTGCTGTCCCTATTACTTGAACTTTTTCAATCTCAGTAATTTTTTGAGTTGCATAATCAAGTAGTTCTTTCTCGTATTTCTTAATCACATTCAAGTCTGTATCTATTAAGAAATCAATAGCAGGCTTAAGGCCAATACCACCAGCAATATGTGGTGTACCAGCTTCAAACTTGTGTGGTAATTCGTTATATGTTGTTTTTTCAATAGTTACGACATCAATCATATCGCCACCACCTTGATAAGGAGGCATGCTTTCTAGTAACTTCTCTTTTCCATATAGTACGCCAAAGCCTGTTGGCCCAAACATCTTATGAGAAGAAAAAGCTAGGAAATCACAATTTAAGTCTTTTACATCGACTTTCTCATGAGCAATTGATTGTGCAGCATCAACACAGAAATAGGCACCATGATCATGGGCCAAAGAAATATATTTCTTTATGTCATTTATTGTTCCAAGACTATTTGAAATATGTGCCATTGAAACAAGTTTAACGTTACCTTCTTTTAAAAGCTCGACATAGGCTTCTTCATCAATATCCCCATCATCTGTAATAGGAATCTCTTTTACCTTTGCTTCAATCTTTTCTGCTTGAATCTGCCATGGAACAATATTTGAATGATGCTCCATTGTTGAGATTAAAATAACATCATCTTTTTTTACATAATGTGGAACAAAGGAAGCAGCCACTAGGTTTAAGCTATCTGTTGTACCTTTTGTGAAAATGATTTCACAACGAGACTTAGCATTTAAAAGATCTTGAATAGAGTCACGAGTTTGTTCATATTGAATCGTCCCATGCTCACTAAGGTAGTGAACACCTCTGTGAATATTAGCAACATCATTAGTGTAATGATTATTCAAAGCTTCAATAACACTGATGTGCTTTAACGTTGAGGCTGCGTTATCTAAGTAGATTAGAGGCCTATCATGAACTTTTCTTTCAAGTTGTGGAAATTGGTTTCTAATATTATCAATTTCTAATGCCATTATTTAGCCTCGCTTTGATCTAGGTGATCAAATGCCTCTTTCTCAAACGAATCAAATAGGATTTCACTTAAGAAGTCCTGTAGCTTTTGGTTTTCAATTTTCATTATTGCATCTGAGCAAAATGCATGAATAAGAAGCTTTTGTACGCGCTCTTTTGAAAGTCCACGTGATTGTAGATAGAAAGCTTCCTCATCACTCATTTGACCAACAGTTGCACCGTGTGCACATTTAACATCATCGGCGTAAACCTCAAGTTGTGGACGTGTATCAACGTGGGCCTTCTTCGATAGAAGAAGATTTTTATTAAGTTGTTCAGAGTTAACTAATTGAGCATCACGACAAACAAGTACTTTTCCTGTGAATACACCGCGGGCCTTGTCATCAAGTACGCCCTTAAATAATTGTGAACTTTCAGTTCTTTCTTTTATGTGTGAAATCAATGAGAAGTTATCAGTGTGTTGCTCACCATTGATGGCATAGAGTCCATCAACACTACAAGTAGCTCCAACTTCATTCATGCGAACACGAATTTCATTACGCGACTTCTTTGCACCTGTTGTAAAAGTAAATGAATTGAAGTTTGCATCTCTTGCAATGTCTGCGTTTACACTCCCAGCGTGAAAGGCGTTTAGGCCTTCTCTTTGTACCTTGATATGAGAGATATTCGCACTATCTGCAATTTTGAAATTTGTAACAGAGCTAATATTATATGCTTTAGTTTCACTTCCAGTGAAGATCTCTACAAATTCAGCTTTTGAGAATTTATCCGCATTTACATGAATTCTTGGAAGTGAAAATTCTCCTTCAAAATCAGATAGGTGAACAATTGAAATAATATCATCAGCAACATAGTTTTTTGGAACTGTGATATTGATAACTTTTTCAACTGCTGAAGCGTTTAGCATTGCAAAGATATCTTGTTCGTCACAATTTGCATCTTCTGCTACTAGATCGACTTCTTCTAAAGTGATTTCTTCAGGTAGAAATGAGTCAGCTTTTGAGTATTTACCATTTAGAAATACTGCTTGGTACTTACCAGCTACTTTTACGTTCTTTAACATCGCTTCTTGTGTTGTCACTTTGAAGCTTTCAGGGAGAACATCAGTAAGCTTTGTGTAAAGCCAATCTTCCATTTTCGTATGTGGAAGACCACGGGCCTTGAAATTATCAAAGGCCTCTTTATTTGATTGTGATTTAGTATAATTTCCTAAGTCACTAATATATTGATCTGTCAGTTCTTGGATATTCATAACGATACCTTTCGCTTTCTTATTAGTATTACTTAACTAGCCAGTCGTAACCTTTCTCTTCTAGCTCTAGTGCAAGTTCTTTTCCACCTGACTTGATAATTTTTCCACCACTAAGTACATGAACATAGTCAGGAACAATATAATCAAGAAGTCTTTGGTAGTGAGTTACAAGAACGATTCCATTATATTTTGATTTAATAGCATTTACACCTTTTGCAACAATCTTAAGTGCATCGATATCTAGGCCAGAATCTGTTTCATCTAGTAGTGCAAGTTTTGGATTAAGTACGGCCATTTGAAGAATTTCGTTCTTCTTTTTCTCTCCACCAGAAAAACCAGTGTTTACTGGGCGATCGAGAAATTCTTCTCTCATCTCTAGTAGTTCTAGCTTTGGTCTTAGAAATTCTCTAAATTCTTCTTTTTTCATTTCAGCAGCACCTTGTGCTTTTGAAACTTCATTAAATGACTCTAGTAAGAAATCAATATTTGAAACTCCAGGTACTTCAATAGGGTATTGAAAACCAAGAAAGATACCATTCTTTGCTCTTTCATCTGGCTCTAATTCAAGAAGGTTTGTTTGTTTACCATTGATATTGTAATCAATTGTTCCATCAGTTACTTCAAATGATGGGTGACCAGCAATTACCTTTGATAGAGTACTTTTACCTGAACCATTTGGCCCCATAATAGCGTGTACTTCACCTGGTTTAACCTCAATAGAAATTCCTTTTAGGATTTCTTTTTCTTCAACTCTTGCGTGAACATCTTTAACTGTAAGTAAGCTCATATTTATCCTTTATATAATTTAAAATTATCCGATTGAATTTTCTAATTTCATCTCAATTAACTTTACTGCCTCAACAGAGAACTCAAGTGGAAGCTCTTTGAAAACTTCACTACAGAAACCGTTTACAACCATTGAGATACATTTCTCCATATCCATCCCACGTTGTTGTAGGTAGAAGAGTTGGTCTTCTGAGATCTTAGAAGTTGAAGCTTCGTGCTCTACTGTTGCGCTGTTATTTTTTACATCAATATATGGAAATGTATTAGCTGAACATTTATCACCAACTAGCATCGAATCACATTGTGAGTAATTCTTTGCACCGACAGCAGAAGGCATAACCTTTACGAGTCCACGGTAGTTATTTTCTGATTGCTCAGCAGAGATACCTTTTGAGATAATAGTCGATTTTGTATTCTTACCAATGTGGATCATCTTTGTTCCAGTATCGGCCTGCATTTTGTTATTTGTCAGAGCTACAGAGTAGAAGGCGCCTTGTGAATTATCACCGATAAGATTACAAGAAGGGTACTTCCAAGTAATTGCAGAACCTGCTTCTACTTGTGTCCAAGAAATCTTAGAGTTCTTTCCTAGGCAGTTACCACGCTTTGTAACGAAGTTGTAAATTCCACCTTTTCCTTGCTCATCTCCTGCATACCAGTTTTGAACAGTTGAGTACTTAATCTCAGCATCATCTAGTGCAATAAGTTCAACAATGGCCGCGTGTAATTGATTTTCATCTCGTTGAGGTGCTGTACAACCTTCAAGGTAGTTTACGTAACTTCCTTTATCAGCAACAACAAGTGTTCTCTCAAACTGACCTGTCTCCTTAGCGTTTATTCTAAAGTATGTCGATAAATCCATTGGACAAGTTACACCCTCTGGGATGTAGACGAATGAACCATCAGAGAATACTGCTGCATTAAGTGCTGCATAGAAATTATCTGCTGGAGGAACTACTGTTCCTAAGTATTTTTTCACAAGCTCTGGATAATCTTGTACAGCTTCTGAAATAGAGCAGAAGATAACACCAACTTTTTCAAGCTCTTCTTTGTAAGTTGTTCCAACTGAAACTGAGTCAAAGACAGCATCAACAGCTACACCTGAAATCCTCTTTTGTTCTGATAGGGGAATCCCTAACTTTTCAAAAGTTGCTAAAAGCTCAGGATCAAGATCATCTAAGCTTTTTGGAGCACTCTCTGTCGACTTTGGAGCTGCATAGTAATATAAGTCTTCAAAGTCGATCTCTGGAATTTCTAGCTTTGCCCAATTTGGCATTGGCATTTTCTTCCATAGACGAAATGCTTTAAGACGGTATTCTAGTAACCATTCTGGCTCTTTCTTTTTTGCCGAGATCATACGAACGATGTCTTCGTTTAATCCCTTTGGAAATTCTTGTGTTTCAATGTCTGTAAAAAAGCCATATTTATATTCTGACTTTGTTAACTGTGTATCACTCATGTGTGACCCCTGTTTTATTCATTAGTAACTCTTCAAGTGAAACCGAAATCAAATGGTGATTCACATGAGAGTTAATTTTTTCTATTGGTGAAATTAATTCGCAAGCTAAGTATTTGTCACATTTTCCTTTAAGAGCATCACATGCTGTCTCTTTAACCTTTCCTTCGATAATATTACTTACTTCAAAAAGATTAAGATTACTTAGGGGACGACTTAGGAAGTAGCCACCTTTGATACCTTTAATGGATGAGAGAATTCCCGAGTTATTTAACTTCTGCATGACCTTAGAAACTGGATCAAATGGCATATCGTATTTGTCACAAATTTCTCTGGCCGAAGTAAGATTTTCTTCGCACGTGTGTCCATACTCTTGCATATGCTTTAGAGCTGTAAGTGCGTATTGTGTTTTCTTACTTACTTTATACATACTCGTAGTTAAATACCCCTTAGGTATTCCCATTTATTAATAATTTACGTTATGATTCATACTTAACGTAAAATAAGTCAAAAAACAACTTATTTAGGTCTATCTTATCAAAATTCTATAGTTAAACCTATCTCTTCTTCGATATATTTTGTTGGTTGCTCGACTTTTATAGAGGCCTGTAGCAGAATATGTTCATGACAAATCAAGAAAATGACGCAAACCAAGATAACGACCTGAAAAGACTACACTATATTGGCTCTCTAAGAGATGAACAGATTGTAAGTGTAATAGAGAAGCAATTACTAAATGAAGGTATTCATATAAGAAAAGAATTCGAAAACGACTTCTTTCATCTCTTTGTCGTTGAGTTAAAAGATCTCTCTCAAGCACGTGAAGTTTATCGTGTCTATATTGGTGGAGCAAAGCCCATCGAAGTTAATAAAGACTGGCAATATGTACAAGGCCTAAGAATGGGACCAGCTACTATTATAATTCTCGCCTTGTGTGCAATTGTTTTCATATTTGGTTGGATTCTAAAGAATGAAAATCTCTATTATCTCTTCGCATTTTCAACTTCTAAGCTAGATCCGTATCATAATTTAAATGCAGGGGAGTATTGGCGAATCATTACCCCGGCCTTTATTCATTTTGGATTCATGCACGTATTCTTTAATCTCTTATGGTGGAAGGAATTAGGAAAGTTAATTGAATTCACAAAAGGAAGCTTCTTTCTTATTCTCCTTCTTTTATTTACAGGGATTATTTCTAATTTTCTCCAAGCTGCAATGAGCCCTGGATTCTTTGGAGGCCTCTCTGGAGTTGTATACGGTTTACTTGGGTTTCTTTGGCCTTATTCGCGATTAAATCCCAATTTCAAATTTAAGCTGCCAACGACAGATATCGTTTTGATGACCGGATGGCTCTTCCTTGGCTTTTTTGATGTCTTTAATTTTAAGATGGCCAATTGGGCCCATGGTGGTGGATTAGTAAGTGGAGCTATATTAGGAATTATCTTTGCTCTTATTGACCGTCAAAAAACTCAAACTGACCAAGCTTAAGTTCACCAAGTTTAATATTTCCAATTGCGGTACGAATAAGCCTAAGTGTCGGAAAGCCAACTGCCGCACACATTCGGCGTACTTGACGATTCTTTCCTTCTGAAATTCTCACTTCAATCCAGCTTGTTGGAATATTTTTTCGATAGCGCACAGGGGGATCTCTTTGTTCTACTTTCACAAGATTTGATTCAATTTTTTTTACTTTTGCTGGCTTTGTCTTGTAATTATCTTTAATCACAACGCCTTTTTTTAGCTCTTCAATTGCCTCATTGGTGATATCACCATCAACTTGTACCAAGTATGTTTTTTCAACTTTGCTCTTAGCATTTGCCATACGGTCTTTATATTTTCCATCATTAGTTAAAATTAAAAGTCCTTCGCTATCCTTATCAAGTCGTCCAACAGGGTAGAGCTCTTTTGGAAGATTGTAATCAATAAGGCTTAGTTGATCTTTATGATCCTTTCCAAATTGGCAAAGGACATTATAAGGCTTATTAAAAATAATATACATAAATTCATCACTAATTTTTGTTCTAAAATTATCAAGATCAAACGCTGGCTTAATTTCTAAATTAATCATCTGATTTGAGAACTTATCAAAGAAGCTCAACTTATAAGCACATAACCTTTGTCCATCTTGTTCTTTTGAATTTGAATAAATTGGATCACCAAAGATAGGATGACCAATAGACTTTGCATGAAGTCTAATTTGATGCTTTCTTCCTGTTAGAATCTGAAATTCAATAAGTGAGTAGTCGTTTTTAAAGTCCTTTACCCAGTAATTTGTAATGGCCTTCTTTCCTCCAGAGGAAACAACCACCATCTTCTCTTTACGGCCTTCTCTTTGGCCTTTGATAAAATTCTCTATTGTGCCCTCATCAGCTTCTGGCCTACCACTGCAAATTGCAAGATACCTCTTATCAATCTTATCTGCTTGGTGAGAGCTAAATAGCTCTTGTAGATACTTATTTGCTTCTTTTGATTTCGCAAAGAGAAGAATACCTGCTGTTTCAACATCAAGCCTATGTACTAAGACGAGGTAAGGTGACTTTCCATCCTCTCTGAATTTTAGATAGCTTTTAAGGGCGTCTGTACAATTATCTCGCATTGGATCGAGAGTTTTGTGTACAGGCCAGCCGGCCTTTTTATTTAAGGCTATATAGTTATCATCTTCAAATATAATATCATTTTCAGATAATCGAATTTTAAGTCTTTTTTTCACGAAATCTATTGTATCATGTTTAACATGACTGATTTACCAATTTCTGAAGCATGTGAAAGAAATAAAGAACCAATTTTTAATATTATTGCCCCTTATTTGGAAAAGGGTAGTAGTCAACGCATCAAAAAGCCTAAGTTCTTTGAAGTTGGCTCTCTGACTTGTCAGCACAGTGCTTACTTTGCAGAAAAGTTTAGTGATGTAGACTTTATAACTTCTGAAATTAGGGCCAATCAAGAAACACTTAAGAAGTGCCTAAGTTATTATAAGCAAAGCTTTAAGAACTTAAATGGCCCAGAGGTCTACGAGGCAGGCTTTAATAAAGTTCCTAAAGGATATGGTGCATATTATACAGCAAATACAATGCATATTATGTCTTGGAAGGAAGCTAAGACCTTCATTAAGGATCTAGCGGCCGCTATGGATGAGGATTCTGTCCTATTTATTTATGGCCCATTTAAGTATCATGGAAAGTTTACTTCTGAGTCTAATGAGCAATTTGATAAGCATCTCAAAGAGCGAGACCCACAAAGTGGAATAAGAAACTTCGAAGACATCTGTAATAACTTCTTAAAGAAAGGAGTCTTTTTAAAAGAAGATATTAAGATGCCTGCAAATAATCAGTTATTGATTTTTTCTAAGTAATTTAATTACATTCGGCCAGGTACTTTGATTCCTAAGATAGCAAGTCCATGCTTAATGATTTCACTTGTTGCATAAGCAAGTTCAAGTCTTGCTTGTTTAAGACTCTCTTCACTTGAAGCGATAGGACAGGCTGCATAGAAGCTATTAAATAACTTTCCAAGCTCAAATAGGTAAGTTGTTAAAAGACTTGTTTTGTTTTGCTCATGGGCCTTAATTGCAACATCATTAAATAATGAAATCTTTTGCATTAGCTCATATTCTTTAATATTTTCTAGGCTTGCAGCATTGGCAAGGTTAAATTCTTTAGATTTATCAAAGCCTTGTTTTACAAGTAATGAGTTGATACGAGCATAAACATACTGAAGGTATGGACCTGTATCTCCATCAAGTTTGAGCCATTCATTCATATCAAAAACAATCTTACGATTATTATCAATTTTGATCATCCCGTACTTGATGGCACCATTTGCAATTTTAGTTGCTGTCTCATCAATCTCTGCTTGATCCCATTCGCCTTGATATTTATTTAAGTAGTCCTCTTTGATCTTAGCTTCCATTTTATTAATAAGATCAGTTAGAGGAACGATATTACCCTTACGTGAGCTCATTGCTCCATCTGTAAGTTCAACCATCTCATATGGTAGGTGATAGCAATCTTTAGCTTGCTCAAAACCAATCTTTTCTAAAACTTTAAATACTTGTTTAAAGTGAAATGCCTGACGTGAGTCGACAATGTAGATATTTTTTTCCACACCAAATTCTTCAAACTTCTTAATAGCTAGGGCCACGTCTTTTGTTGAATAAAGGCCTGTTCCATCTGATTTAATCAGAATACAAAATCCTAATTTATCGTCACTTAGATCCATTCCAATAGCGCCATCATCTTTAATAAATGTTCCATCTTTGTAATAGTCTTCACAAATCTTAAGTGATGGAGCATCCATCTCTGATTCAAAAAACCAGCGTTCAAACTCAACGTCTGCCCATTCATAAGTTTTTTTCATTAGATCAATAGACCACTGTCGTGTCTCTTGCCAAAGATCATAGAATTCACCGCTTTCACTATGAAGCTGCTTTAAGATCTCTGTAAGCTTAGCTCTATTATCATCTTCTTTATCACTTCCAAGCTCGTCTTCTAGCTTTGTATTTGCAAGTGTATAGATTCTTCCTAGCCATTCTCCCTTATTAGTTTCTGGGATCGTGTCTTGATTGTGGTATTTTAAGTACCATAGACATTTTGCAACGTGAGTTCCAGAGTCTCCTGGATAAGTCACAGGGTGAACATCCACATCACAGTATTCTTTAATTCTAACCAAGGCATTACCTAAACATAGGTTTCTCATATGTCCCACATGGAGCTCTTTATGAGTATTTGGCTGAGAGTACTCAATCATAGTCTTAGGCTCATTAGACGTAAGCTTCTTTGTGAAAAAGTTTCCACTTCTAACTTCACTAATTAAGTTTTCAAAATATGCATCTGCACTAAGAGTGAAGTTTAGGTATGGGCCTTGTGCTTTAACATCTTTTATTAGCTTTGATGTCTCTTGTTCTTGGATTTTATCTAAGATTGCACCTGCTATTTGTGGTGGTCCTTGTTTAAGGGCCTTCGCAAAACGAAATGTTGGGAATGCGTAATGGGCCATCTCAATATTAGGAGCTTGGCCTATTGAATCGTAAATATCTTTTCTATTAAATTGCGCATCTGGGTAGGCTAATTTAATTGAAGATTCAAGAATATCTGTAAGTTTTGTTAAAATTGTATTCGTTTCCATTTGCATTTCACCAATCGTACTTTATCGCTATTTTTTATATTTATGATATTATCGTATTATATTATTATAGTAAATTTTTTAAAAGTTGGCCTTAAAAGCTTTAAGTAGAAGCGGATAATAAATCAATGGATAACAAAATAAAGCCTATTTTCCTTATTTTTTCGATCATAATGACTATGCTCTTTACTATTTCTAGTGATGTTAAAGCACAGGTGACACTTACTCCGCTTGAGGACTTCACTCGTCAAAAACTCAAAGAACAGCGCGAAGCGGATGAATTTCGTCGTTTTCAAACAGAGTCTTCAATTGGTAATGGACTAAATAAGGGCCCTCATCTCATTTACTTGTGTTCTCGTCGCCATTTCGCATGTGTTAATAATGACACTATTAGAAATTGTGCTCAAAGACCTCAAATGAGTTGTCTTATAATCAAGAAGTTTCAAAACCAAAAACAATGTTTTAGTGAGCAATATGAAGTTATGTTAAAATCAAGAATTGATAATTTTTGTGACTCTGTGGATTAATTGATCTCACGATACATGAGAATATGTTTTCCTATATTCTCAACATCAAATTCGTCTCCACTTATTTCAAAACCAAGCTTCTGGTAGAAAGGAGCAGCTTCAACTCTTGCATTACACCATACAAGATTACAAAAGTTCTGTTTTATTATTGGAAACGCGACATTTAAAAGCTCTCGTGAGAGGCCTTGTTTTCTGAAGTCTTCAAGTGTTGCCATTCCCTGAAGTTGATATTGATTATCGATATTAAACTTACTGTTTCTATTAAAGTAAAAAGAGGCTACAGATACGAGATTATTTTCTATAAAAGCTCCTAAGTGGAAAGTTCCCGACTCAGTATCACCTTCAAATAGATAACTAGATTCAACGTTCTCAATTCCAAGAACCTTCTTCCTAATCCCGTAAGTATCTTTTAAATGGATTCTTTTTACTATCATAGTCTGTCTTTATAACAGATATTTGAGGTTATGTCACAATAAAGACCTAATTAAGAACAAGTTAAGTTGTTATGATAGTCGGTATTTTACATATTATAGGCAATTATACCCATATATTAAGGAATTAGGTGCTTGGTTATAATAAACACATGTCATTTAGCATTAAACAAGTTCAACAATTTTTAGAGAAACTCTTTCTTATGTTTAAGGAGGAGTCGCAATTAATAATCAGTCGTGTTGATCATTTTATTATATCAACGCCCTTAAAGGCCTTTATTATCTTCGTATGTGGAATAATTGGTCTTAGGATTATCACTTTAGGATATCGAAAGTATCGACTTAGAGAATTAGACGAATTGGATCGAGCACGTTCTAGCTTATATCGATTTATTGATTTCAATTCGTATTACATCATTATCTTTTTATGTCTTGATATTTTCAATGGCTATTTAGAGAAATTCAATCGTGCTGATTATCTTCTGGCCATGCATATTTTTGGAAATTTTCTACTCGTCTACATTCTCTATATAAATATAGGCTACCTACATAGTTTTCTAAATTTAAACTTTAGAGTCTATTTTAAAAGAAGTAATAAAGACTTTGTAAAAGATAGTAAGAAATTAAGATATATAATCACACTTACAACACTAATATATATCGTATTGTATAATTTATTCTCAACTTTTCTTGGGCATAATATTATAAGTATAATTTTCTTTATTATTTATACAAAAATTTTACTGGATTATGAAAAGTATGCAGACATCATACTTGCAAAGATTATCCCTTCTTCCATATCAATTGGAGCAAAGCATATTCCGAAGTTTGTAATTCATTATGTACTGCCTCTAGTCTTTTACATTTATACGCTTTTATATTCTCTTTACCTCGTTATTTTACTTGCTAATAACACTAGAGATTGGAGTCGCAATATATTATCAGGACTCCTCGAGCAGCACCTTGAAAACTTTAGACAAGATAGCTTTAATGAAATTGATATTCCTGAAGATTATAAAGCTTGTTTTGAAAATGAAGAAGATGTTCAAATCGTTCGTAAACCCGATCCTGCCGCAATGGCCTATGATCGCATTGATGAATGGTTAAATGGTGTTAATCCTTCTTACCATCTGGCCTTCTCTGGTGGTGCGGGAAGTGGTAAGAATCATATCTTAAATAAGATTCTAAAACGTTACTCTTCAGTGAATTCTTTTAAAATAAATATTCATGAAAAGATTACTGAAGGGAGTATCTTGCATAAAAGACTCGAACAATTTGTAGGTAATGGGGATGAGGATGAGAAGAAATTTGTTATTGTGAACTCCGCTCATAATCTCTTCTTGTCTAAGCTTAATGGGTTTAAGGCCTTTGATGCGCTTTTTAATATTATAAATAGTAGTTCAAAGAATGTATTTTGGCTGACGATTTGGAATGCTAATTCTTTAAATCTTATCAAGCATATTTATAATAAATATGAACTTTCTGCAGACTCCGTTTTCATTAGACCATGGGATAAAGAAGAGCTTAAAAATCTCATTATTAAACGTCATGAAAAAAGCGAATTAGAGATACGTTTTCAGCCGGAATTATTTGAAGTTATGTGCCATTTTGGTGCTGATCGAAGCATTGAAAATGCACTTGATATATACTTTAGAATTTTAGGAAAACAAACTGGTGGTAATCCTCAGGCCGCGATTAATACGTGGTTGAAATCAATATTGAGTATCGATGATAAGAGTATCGAATTACACCTTCCAAGTAAGAAACCAATACATGAGATAGAGAGTTTAACAGATGAGTCTCTCTTTGTTCTTTCTACAATACTTTCGCATGAAAGACTAAATATCGATCAGATATCAGCAACAACCGATCTTAGTGAAAAGGTTGTTAACTTTGTTCTAAAAAATGGTCTTAATAAAGGCATTATTGATAAGGATAAAGAAGATAATAGCTATCTTATCAGGAAGGATTGGTTATACGATTTAAAGAAGATTTTAAAGAAAAGGAACTTTATCTATGAATAAAGCGCTTAAGGATACAATTCAATCTAGTGAGAAAGTAGCAAGCTTATTTAGTTCGATTAGTTCTGAAGTCATATTGAGTATTTTCTTTGGGTTTTTATTTCTTTATTTATTTGCAAAGACCTTAAACTGGGCACTTGAATACTTAGCTATAAAGATACCTTCTTATCGCTTATCGATTCTTCAATTTAATACAATTGCGACTCATATCACTTATATCGTAGGAAGTTTATGGATTCTCTATGTTGCTATTAACCCTTCTAAAGAAATGGTTTATGCCATTATGGGCTCTGGAGCGGTTGCGATAGGTTTTTCTCTAAAGGACTTAGTTTCTTCAATTATTGCAGGGATTATTCTCATTTTTGATCGTCCTTTTCAGGTAGGGGATCGTATTAGCTTCCGTGGTAATTATGGTGATATTATTAGAATTGGTCTCAGATCTGTGAGAATACGAACACTAGAAGACTCTGTCGTTACAATTCCAAATAACCTGTTCTTAAGTGATAATGTTTCATCTGCAAACTCTGGTGAAAGAGATATGATGGTCTGTAGTGATTATTACTTTAAAAACAATGTTGATTTGAATCAGGTTTTACCAATTTTAGATGAAGTAACGAGAACTAGTCGTTTTGCTTATCTAAATAAGCCTGTTAAGATTATTACATCGAGTGAAAAATTTGAAGAAATAGTAGGCTTAAAAATTACTGTTAAGGCCTATGTTTTAGAAACAAAATATGAAAAAGATTTCACGACCGATATTACAAAACGCTTTTATCAAGGCTTAAGAGATGAGAGTTTGGAAGACTCACTGATTTCTTCTACATCGTCTTAGTCGTCATATATTTATTAGAGGGAGTTGATATGGAATTACAAATTTTTTACCGTTACTGCGGTGTACTCGGTCTTATTTACTTATTACTAACTTTCTACGTCATTCGAATGAGATGGAAGCATCGTGTAGGTCTTGGCCATGGTAAGAATGAGCATATGACTAAAGCAGTTCGAATTCATGGAAATTATAATGAATATGTTCCATTTATTCTTATGCTTACTTATTTTGCTATTCAAAAGAATGCAATTAATCTGATGGCGATTCACTTTCTTTTAGGTGGTCTGGTATTATCGAGAATTTCACATTTTATTGGACTTAGAAAGTCGGCCGGCTCAACAATCTATCGAATGTTTGGTACCGGCGTCATTATCGTGGCATTATTTGCTATAAGTATTACTTTATTAGGTTAATACAGATATCAAGGCTTCCCAGTTTTTCTTTGACTTGTTGGGAAGTCATCTCACCGAAAAGGTCTTTAAGCCTTTTATGAATTGAGCCATCAGTCTTAAAACGATCTTCATCACTTGCTTCAAATGAAAATGCTTCTCTAAATGATTGCCAAAATTTCTCTTCTACACATGCCATAACGACAAAGTGTGAATCTTTTGTTTGGTAGATATTGTAACAAGGGTAGAGTCCATTATGGAGAAACTTGTGATCTGTATCTCTAATATCTTTCGGCCAAAATGCATCAAATACTTCTTGAGTTGATTCATAAAGATATGAGTTTATTGTTTCAACTTTATTTGATTCTTTAGACTTATACATTGCTCCAAGAAGATCAAATGCCATTTTTTGACCAAAGTTAATACCAGCAAGAGGTAAGAACGGTGGAGCTACATCTTCAACAGAATTAATATTTCGCAGATGAAGACTTAGTAGGCCAGTCATGGCCAGTGCATTAAGGTCATGCATGTGACTCATGGCCTCTTTTGAGGCAAGTGGAATCACTGCTGCAAAACTTTGTTTTACATTCTTTTGTATGTCTTCAATTGTGATACCAAGTTTTTGTTGAATCTTTTTTGGAATCCCCATAATTATGGCATCGGCCTTAAAGATTGTTTCTCTAATTTGCTCTTGTGCAGCCTCATTATTGAAGTCTAGTCTTAGAATCGTTTTATTTGCATTCAATTCTTCGTACCACTTAGGAAAAGAATTATCCATTTCTGCAAATAGGCCATAGATAAATGGGTCCTTAAACTTAGCATCTTCTATCTTGATTACATCAGCTCCAAGGCCTGCAAGTAATTTCCCTGCAAGTGGCCCTGGTAGGCGATGTGAAAAGTCTATAATCGTTTTTCCGGCCAATGGCCTTTCGTGTGTACTACTCATTTGTTGCCTGTGGTTGGTTTGGCTTTAAAGTTTCAATGAAGTGATCTAGTCCTTCACCAGTCATCTCACATTCATTTGTTCCACAAATTTCCCATCTTTCACCTTTGTCTTCGTGGAAGTCGAAAACAAAACGTGGAAGGAAGTAGCAGATAAAACCTGCAAACTCTTGATTTGTGAGCCATGTTTTTGGACATTTAATTACCTTATAAGCATTTGCTGGATATGAAAGCGCTCTTAGACCTTCTCCTGATCCCGCTGGGTTTTTTAGTACATCGTGAGTTACATTTTCCATAAGCTCTTTGATATCTTCAAGCATATCGACTTCACCAAATAGTACACTTGATCTTCTTACAAGTTGAATAAGTGTGCTAACAGGTGAGCGGAATGATTGATCAAAACTTGTGAAGTCTTGATTTGGATAAAGTTCCGCATCTTGATCTCTTATTGCTCGTGACTTTAGACGTCCATCTACTAAGAAGTCTTTTATAATAAAACCTAAAGTATCTTTTAGGTTTTCTTTAAATACAGTATTCCCACTAAGCTCATAAATTCTTAATTGTGCTTCAGCAAAGAATACGTAGTCTTCTAGTAGTGAAACTCCAACTGGACGTGTTGTTGTATGTCTTAGTCGCATTCCTTTTGGTGTTGTTTCAAGAAACTTCTTATATGTTCCTTCTACGATACGATTAAATAGAGTACTTGCTGCACTTCTTATTGCTGGAATTTGAGTAAATTGCATTACATCTGAAAGTGCAGAGATCATATGAAAGTTCCAACTTGCGATCCCTTTATTATCTGTCATAGGAGGAATACGTAGTTTTCTTTCATTTAATAATGCTTTTTTAGCATTTCTAATTAAGTCCCAAGACTCAGGTGTGAAAATTTCTTGGGCCTTTTGGTTATTAATAGTTAAAACATTTAAGCCAGAATCAAAGTTTCCTTTTTCTGTTACGCCAAACCATTCTTTTAATTTTTCCATATTCTTAGTAAGGGCTTCATCTTCTGTATCGAATCGTCCTAGTGCATCTTCAAACTCTTGTTGAGTATATGTGAAATATAGTCCTTCGACTCCTTCACTGTCAGCATCTTGGGCAGAGAAGAAAAAGTTTTCTTCTTCATTAAGCATTTCTGCTTTTAAGTACTCAAGCGTATTAAAGATACCATCAAAGATTAAAGGTGATGGGTAGAGCATACTTGTTTTTGCAAGAAGCTTTAAAAGACCAGCTTGGTCATAGAGCATCTTTTCAAAGTGAGGTACAGTCCAGTTATTATCTGTACTATAGCGATGCATTCCACCTCGAACTTGGTCGTAGATACCACCCATAAGCATTCTTTCAATGGATTTTATTATATGCTCACCATGTTCTTTCTTAACGACACCCTCAAGCATTTGCTCGATGGCCCATTCATAGAATGCTAGTTGTGGAAACTTTGGAGCCTCTCCAAAACCGCCGTTTTCATTATCTTTAAATTGCTCAAGAACATCCATTACTGAATTTGGGTGAGGGAAGTGCCCCTGGAAGTCTACCTTCTCTGGTGAGATGAAGCCTTTTTCAATTGCCTCAAAAGCTTTATTCGAATTCTCAGTAACTGTTTCAACCTCTTCGTTATAGGCCCTAACAAGTTCTTTTAGAACATCTTTAAATGCAGTTGATTTTCCTTTTGCTTCTTTAGGAAAGTATGTTCCAACAAAGTATGGCCTTAAGTTAGGCATAAGAAACGCGCTTAATGGCCAGCCACCACCGTTTGTAAACAATTGACATGCTTGTTGATAATAATTGTCGATATCTGGATGCTCTTCACGATCAACTTTAATATTGATGAAATGCTCATTTAGATACTTTGCTGTTTCCTCATCACAAAATGACTCTTCTGCCATGACATGACACCAATGACATGAGCTATAACCAATTGATAGAAAGATTGGTTTATTATCTTCCTTTGCTTTTGTTAGGGCCTCTGGTCCCCAAGCATACCAGTGGACAGGGTTGTCCTTATGCTGTTTTAAATATGTTGATTCTTCATCCTTTAATCGATTAAATCCAATATCTGTCATTTCAACTCCTAAAAATTTATATATCTATTATGCGTGAAATATATGAAATTTAAAGGATAACCTCTTAATATCCTGTAATTAAATGAATATTTTTTGTAAATACTACTATAGTAGTGCGTTATAAGTTTATTTTAACTAGACGAGAGCGTTCAACGGGGGTAAAAAGCCCGTTATGAAAGCTTCGAGTGAGCGATATAACTCACATCTTGAACATTTTAGTGCTTACTGCATGAACGTAAGATCTTTGTTTATTTTAGGTCTGTGTGCAGTGACGGCCGTGATTTCTTTTGACTTCTTTTGGACGCCAGCAACGAAAAATTTTCGTGATCTAGGTCTACTTGCAGGAATCTCTTCTGAGGGGAAAGCCTTCACTCCTTATAATACTTATAATTTTAAGGATACAAACCCATTCTTTAAAAGACTTCATTTAGGATACCTTTCTTCAATCGATAAAAAGACTCTTGAAGACGCTCTTATCGATCATATGGAACATCCAATAGATAAAAGAGCTAAGAAATATATTTCTTCGCTTCTACACTTTGCTGAACAAAGACAACTTGATCCTCTTTGGGTAATTTCAATTGCATGGACAGAAAGTCATTTTAATCCGAAGGCCCAAAGTTATGTAAAGGCACAAGGTTTAATGCAGATTATGCCAAAGACAGGAGTATTTCTTCATAAGCTTCTTAAAAGATCACTAAATAAAGAAGATATTATTCAAATCTTACGTGTTCCTCATGTGAATATGGAACTAGGCGTATATTATTTAAGTCGTCTTTATAAGAGATTTGGTCTTTATCGTTATGCAACTGTTGCATATAACATGGGACCAGGCTTTGTTCGTCGTAGTCTTCGTTATAATCGTCCAGTAGGAATCAAGAATGTCTATTACGACAAGGTAAAGAAGAATTACAAGAAATTGCTAGCAGCTGTTGACTCGCTAAGAGAAAAATCACGTGAATACGGTCACGAGAGTATAATTCACGTAAAAAATCATACTTTTGACATTAATTACTATTTAGGTCTTGATATTGTTCCAACTAAGGAAGAACTAAAGCTAGCTAGTAAAGATATGAAAAACTCACGCCTTGCGAAAAACTAACGACTGCATCGAGTCATCTTTTCAACTTCAAATAGTTTTCAAAAATTGTTATATTCATTCCTTATAATTCACAGGATAAGGAAGTTGTATGACATATTCATCAGTTATTGCCATTGATGGCCCAAGTGGAAGTGGTAAATCAACTGTTGCAAAACTATTGGCCAAGGAATTGGGGATTCTCTATATCGACACTGGAGCGATGTTTAGAGCGTTAGGCTTAGCTGCCCATGATGCCGATGTTGATCTTCATGATCACCAAGCAGTAGAAAAATTCTTAAAAGAAATCAAACTCGAGTACGGACAAGCTGATGCTCTTGTAAAAGTCGATGGTAAGGACTTAAGTCAAAGAATACGTGAGCACCACGTATCAAAGCTTGCCTCTATTATTTCACAAATTCCTGTCGTTAGAACTATGCTTCTTGATTTCCAAAGATCAATAGCTAAGGAAAAAGTGTGTGTCATGGAAGGCCGAGATATCGGTACAATTGTGTTTCCAGATGCTTTTATTAAGTTCTTTGTTACAGCTTCAATAGATATTAGAGCACAAAGAAGATACGACCAACTAATAGAGAAAGGTCAAAGCGATATCGATCTAGAACAACTTATAAAAGATGTTAAAAAACGAGATGAAAAAGATATGGGTCGAGAAGTTGCTCCTCTTGTTAAAGCAGATGATGCAACACTTGTTGATACTAGTGAGATGGATATCTCAAAAGTTATCTCAACTCTAAAACAAGACGTTCATGCTCGTGCAAAAGAGGTTGGAATAGATCTGTGAAATATCTCATCAGTCGTACTGACGCCATTGGATCAAATATACTTACAATGCCAATGGCACAGGCCATAAAAGAAATGGACCCAAATGCGACTGTTGCCTTTATAACGTCAAAAACTTCTGCTGTGCTTTTTAAGAACCATCCTTATGTTGATAAGGTTTTTATTTTAGATCGAGCAAGCTCCTATCCAAAGAAAGTAAAAAAGTCTCTGCAAATATTTAATGAATATAAGCCAGATGTCTATCTGTATACAGGAGGCTCTCAAACGCCAAACTTTGTTGCCTGGCTCAAAAAGATACCTTTTCGCGGAGGTCATTTAAAGAGATGGCAATCAAACTTCACTTTAAATCGAGCGATTCGACAAGTACGCTCTGAGGTTGAAGGACATGAAGTTTTCTATAATCTGGCCTTACTTGGTGAGCTTGAAAATTATTCAAAAATTCAAGATAAAGAATATCTGCCATTTTTTAATTTTAAAGAAAGTGATTCAGATATAGGTGACTTTAATAAAGAATTAGAGGCACAAGGACTTGATTCTAGTAAAGAGCTTATCTTCATACATCCGGGTGCATCTGAGGGAATTTTAAGTTGGCCTGCGAAGAATTTTGCAACTTTTATCAAAAGAATTAACAACATCTATCCTAACCGATTTAATTTCATTATTTCTCATATACCTTCAGATATGAAGTATGTGGCGCCAATAAAGAATGAGCTGGTGGATCATGAAGAAAAAAACATATTTTACTTTGATGGAAAGAAAGGTGGAATTGTTAACTTTCTAAATATCTTAAAACACGCTAAACTATTTATCGGGCCAAGCTCTGGAGCAATTCAGATGGCCGCAGCTCTTGAAGTGGCGTTAATTGCAATTTTTTCTCCCATCAAGAGCCAATCTTCTTTACGCTGGGGAGCAAAAGGTAAGGGCTTTATTAAAAATATTACCCCAAATGTTGTATGTGGCGAGCCTGATACTTGCCTAGGAATAGAGTGTCCTTATTATGATTGTATGGCAAAATTAGAAGAAGATAGAGTAATTGAAATAGCAAAATCAGTTTTAAATAAATAATGGAATAACTATGACAAAATTAATTTCACCTCAACGCTTTGATGCAATTGTATCTAACCTTAGTAATATCAAACCGATCTTAGTGGTTGGAGATGTCGGGATCGATAAGTATACATCTGGAGTCGTTAATCGAATTTCCCCAGAGGCACCTGTTCCTTTAGTTGAAGTACAAAAGGAATGGCAAAAGCTTGGTCTTTCAGCAAACGTATCAGAAAACTTAAAGACCTTGGGAGTAGAGTCTACTCTCTGTGGAGTAATGGGGGATGATCTTAACGCTAATGTTCTTGAGGATCTTCTAGAGGAAGCAGGGCTTTCTACATGGGGAGTTGTTCGTTGCGAAGAAAGGCCAACTGTTTTTAAAGAAAGAATTGTCACTGATCACCAACAAATATGTCGTATCGACTACGAATCAAAGAAGCCAATTAGTGAAGATGTTGAAAAGAGACTAATTGGGCGAATTAACGAGTTAAAAGAAAACCATGGTGCCCTTATCTTAGAGGATTACTCTAAAGGGGTTCTCACTGAAAGTCTTATTTCAAGACTTGTTAATGAATTTAAAGAGTCAAAGAGTTTAATCGCTGTTGACCCAAGTCGCACTACACCTCCATTATTTTACAAAGGGGTTTCTCTTCTTAAACCAAATCATGTTGAGGCCAAGTTAATGGTAAATCAATTAGGTTACTCGCAGGATATGCAGGTTGAAGAAATTGCCGATATTCTAGTCGATAAGTTACAGCTAGAAAAAATCATCATCACTCTTGGAGCACGTGGTATGGCAATGCTTGATACTAAAGGTGATGGTAAGCTACATATGATCCCAACTGTTGCAAACGAAGTTTATGATGTTTCTGGTGCAGGAGATACGACGATCTCACTTCTTGTTGCCTGTTTAGAAGCAGGAGGCAGTCTTGAGGAAGCAGCATGGGTTGCCAATTGTGGTGCTGGTGTTGTTGTTGGAAAAGTAGGAACGGCAACTGTTTCTCAAGATGAGCTAAGAAATTACTACGAAGTTCTTAAAGAAAAGATGAAATAGGTATTTCTTGAGTGATTTAAGGCCAGCTACAGATGCATTGCTATTTATTAGCGTTCTCTATAATCATAAGAAGTGTAATTTAGAAGATATCATTGCCACTTTGGGAAGTGGTTATGAACGACCTATTATTTTTAAGCACGATTTTTTTCCAATGAAAGAGTATTATAGTAAGGAGATGGGTGAGGAGCTTTCACGCTCTTTTATTTTCTATCCTAAGCCTATTTCTCGTGAAGAGCTTGTTAGCATTAAGGTGTATTGTGATGAGCTTGAAAAAGGCCATCAGCAAACAAGTGGCCGATCGTTCAATCTTGATCCTGGTCTTATAACTCTTGATCAAGTTCTATTAAGTAGTGGTAAACCATACTCTCATCGAATCTATCTAAAAGACGGCGTTTACGCAGAACTAACTTATCAGTTTAAAGCAAATAGCTACCATCAATTAGAGTGGACATATCCTGATTACCAGCATCCCGAAATCATCCAGCAATTTAACTGGTTTCGCTCATTTTTATTGGCACTTTAAACACCCCACGTCTTGCCTTTTCGCACACCGCATGAAAAACTCCCAAGGTTATTATTGAATGTTTATAAATAGTCGAATAGGTGGGAATTATGATTGATAAGCTAAATGAGGCTTATGAAAAGTTTCAAGCTGAAATTGAAGCTCTTAGTGCACAAGCAGATGTTTTATCTCTTAAGTCGAGTTACCTTGGGAAAAAAGGTGCCGTTTCTGAGATCCTTAAATCACTAAAGGATGCAACTCCAGAAGAGAGAAAAGAGATTGGACCAAAAGCAAATGAAATTAAACAAGAAATTGAGAAATTAGTTGCTAAGAAGCTTTCAGATATTGAATTAGCTCAAATAAATGAAAAACTTAGTAAAAATAAGATCGATATTACTTTTACAGATGCTGTAAAGGCCAAAAATAATAATCATGGTGGATTTCACCCAAGAACTCTAGTTCAGCAAGAAGTAGAAGATATTTTCTTATCAATGGGCTTTGAGGTCCTTGATGGCCCACATATTGAAACAGAATTCTATAACTTTGAGGCACTAAATATCCCAGGAGATCACCCTGCACGAGATATGCAAGATACTTTCTGGTTTAAAGATGAGAAATCTCCTGAAGGTAATAAGCACCTTCTTAGAACTCACACGTCAACAATTCAGGTCAGAGGGATGCAGTCTCGCAAGCCTCCATTCCGCTTTATTGCTCCTGGAACTGTATTTCGTTGTGAAAGAACAGATGCTTCGCATGAGATGGTCTTCCAACAATTAGAAGGAATGATGGTTGGAAAAGATATTTCTGTTTCAAACCTAATCTACTTCATGAAAGAAATCCTAACGGAGATCTTCAAAAAAGACGTCGAAGTTAGACTTCGCCCTGGATACTTCCCATTTGTTGAGCCTGGATTTGAGCTTGATATTAAATGCCAAGTTTGTAGCGGTAAGGGATGCTCTGTTTGTAAACAAGTTGGTTGGGTCGAGCTACTTCCGTGTGGAATGGTTCATCCAAATGTTCTAAGAGCAGGTGGCATTGATCCTGAAGAATATAATGGATTTGCATTTGGTCTTGGTTTAGATCGACTTGTAATGATGAAGTATGGGATTGATGATATCCGCCACCTACAATCAGGTGATCTAAGATTTAATTCACAATTTAAAGAATATTAGAAAGGTTTAAGGAATATATATGTTAATTAGTATCGATTGGATTAAAGACTTCGTAAAAGTTCCAGACTTAGATGCAAATGAAATTGGATCAAAATTTACTCTGGCCACAGCAGAAGTAGAAGATGTTCTCTCTGTTGGAGATCACTTAGAAGCTATTACTGTTGTTGAAGTATTAGAAAAAGAAAAGCACCCTGAAGCTGATAAGCTTAATCTTGTTACATTCACAAATGGAAAGGATAAGTTTCAAGTTGTTTGTGGTGCTGCAAACGTTCGCATTGGAATGCGTACTGCATATGCTCCATTGGGAATTACATTACCAAATGGATTAACTCTTGAGCCAAAGAAGATTCGTGGCGTTTTATCTGAAGGAATGCTTTGTTCTGAAGAAGAGCTTGGTTTCGCTGAAGACTCTGCAGGGATCATTGAACTTGATAAGGTTTTTGATAACCCAGAGCTTGGTAAGAATATGCTTGAGCTTTATAACGAAAAGAAAGATGTTCTTTTAGATGTAGATAATAAGTCTTTAACTCACAGACCAGATCTTTGGGGGCATTTTGGTATTGCTCGTGAATTTGCAACGATTTTTGAAAATGAGTTACAAAACCCATTTAATGAATCTTGGTCAAAGGATTTAAAGTCTAAATTCTCTAGTGATGCAGCTCCAATGAAAATTAAAGTTGAAGAAGGGACAAGTTGTCTTGGTTACTTTGGCCTTAGTGTCGATAACGTAAAAGTAGGAGAGTCTCCTCTATGGATGAAGAAACGCCTTCAAGCTGTTGGCCTTCGTCCTATTAATAATATCGTTGATATCTCTAATTACGTTATGCTTGAGCTAGGGATTCCTCTACATATCTTTGATCGTGAAAAGATTAGTGGTGATACTGTTGTAATCAGTTCTCTAAAAGATGAAACTGAATTTACAACTCTTGATGAAGAAAAACGCAAGCTTGTTGCAGGAGATACTGTAATTGGTGATAGTGATAAGCCTCTTGTTCTTGCAGGTATTATGGGCGGGCTTAATAGTGGAGTTGATGAAAACACTTCTAAAATTTTCATTGAAGTCGCTAATTGGAAAGCTGCTGAAGTTAGAAAAACATCAACACGTTTAGGTCTTCGTACAGACTCTTCATCTCGTTATGAAAAAACTCTTGATTCTTTAATGCTAGAGAGAACACTACTAAGAACTCTAGAATATATCCTAAAAGAAAACCCTGAAGCTAAAGTTATTGGTGATATTCAATATGATGGCCCTAATCTTTCAGAGATTAAACCAGTATCAATTGAATCAAGTGCTGCAAAAATTAATAAGGCACTTGGTAAAGAAGTTTCTTTTGATGAAATGAAGAGAATCTTTACAAGCTTAGATATTCAAATTGAGGGAAGTGCAGACAAGTTTATTGCACATATTCCAAGTTATCGAGCTACGAAAGATATTGAAACAGGATCATGTCTTGTGGAAGAAATTGGACGTGTTATCGGATTTGATAATATAGCTCCGACTTCTCCAAAACTTGATATCTCTCCAGTAAAGCTCTCACCAGCACAGAAACTTCATCGTAGCATGAAAAACTTTATGGTTAACCATGCAAGTGCTTTTGAAGTCATGACATATCCTATGATTGGAGCAAAACTTTTAAAGAAAGCAATGTATGATCACAAAGGTGGTTTAGAGCTCATTAATGCCCTTTCTAAAGACGCTGCACTTATGCGAGAGTCATTAGTCCCAAGTTTCTTAGAAGCAGCTGCGGCCAATGCTAAGAACTCTAGTGCATTCAAATTCTTTGAGATTGGTCGTACGTATCATGCAAATGATAAAGACTTTGTTAAAGAAGAGAGTGTGTATGGAGCACTTTATTTTGATAAAGAAGCAACTCCGTTCATGGATCTCTTAAACGATACAACTCGCTTACTTGATAGTGTTAATATTAATTATCAATTAAATGATCGTAACCCTAAGTTTAAAAGTAATGCAGTTGATGAAGATTGGAATGGTATTCATCCTTACGAGTTTTATAACTTAAGAATTCAAGGAAAGATGGATGGTGTAATCTTCTCTGTACATCCTCTAGTACTAAAACAATTTAAGATTAAAGGTAATGTTTCTATTGCTCTTGTTAATATGAGTGCTTTTGAATCGCGCCCACAAAAAGATAAAGTAAAGTATCAACCGCTAGCAAAATTCCCTGGTTCTACTTTTGACTGTACAGTTGAAGTAAGTGAAGAAGTCGCTGTAGGTGATATCTTAAAGAGTTTATCTAAGCTTAAGATTAAAGAATTAACTTCTACAACTATTGCAGACATTTATAAGCACGATAATATGAAGTCAGTAACATTAAGAAGTGAGTTCTTGGATCCAAATAGCACTTTATCTGGAGAATTTATTACTGAAGCAAGTAATAAGATCGTTGAAACTCTCGAAAAAAATGGTTTTCCACTAAAAAAATAGTTAAAGATTTTAGATTTCTACCGATTATAAAAGGCCACTCACTGAGTGGCCTTTTTTTATGCATTTTTTACATATCTCGACTTTTCGAATTTTCAGTATGTTACAGGTTTGTCAGTAGGTTAAGCTACTATTCAAGTTAAGTACACTCTAATAATCGTAAGTAATTAATATTGTTATTGAAATTAAGATAAAAAAAAATGAAAAAAACTTAAAAAAAGTATTGACGGACCAGGTACGGTTTCATAATATGCATCTCGTTCCAAACAACAAACGAAAAAAAACAAACGTTGGAAAACAACGCTGATAACTTTTTTTCACATTGTTAAAAAAAGGCTTTACATGTTGAACATGAACATGTAGTCTCGGACAGCTCTTTAACATTCAAATAAAGTAATAAAGATTTGCTGCTTCGGTAGCAATCAAGATGAGAAGAAATCCAAAAAAAGTTTT